>JAVKDO010000101.1:0-72566 GCA_040222235.1 Cyclobacteriaceae bacterium | reverse complement strand
GTATTACAAACAGGAAAGGATTGCCAGCCATGCCCGTAGCAAGATCATTGGTGGATACACTACCCAAAAGTCCCATATGCCCAGTACCCACCAATACGCAATTGGATGGAATGCTGAATACTTTATCAACTGGGGCAAATCCAAGAGCCCTTTGATAGAAAAATACTTACTCCAATGCGTCAATACTGAAAAACAGTCGTGTGGTTTTCAATATCAAGGGGAACTCATACAGACTGGTTACAAAATTTAATTTTGATAAGCAGTGGATATTCATTCGGTTCATCGGAACACATGCAGAATATGACAAGATCGATGCTAACAATATTTAATAATAACGGCGATGGAAATTAAACCAATCAGAACAGAAACAGACTATCAACAAGCTCTAGGGAGGCTTGAGGTAATATTTGATGCGCAAATCGGAACATCAGAAAGTGATGAAGCTGATATTTTAGGGCTTTTGATTGATGAGTTTGAAAAGAAGCACTATCCAATCGAAGCTCCAGATCCAATTGAGGCCATTAAAATACGGATGGAAGAAATGCACCTCAAACAAGTCGACCTCATTCACGAAATCGGAGGTAAAAGCAGGGTTTCGGAAATTTTGAACAGGAAAAGAAAACTGACTTTGGATATGATTAGAAACCTTGCTTCAAAACTTCACTTATCCGCTGCATTACTCATAAGAGACTACAATCTAACGAAGTAGAATAGGTAGACAGGTTTTTGTCGAAAAGTTGCTTAAACTCCGTATTATCAATTGATACGCGCTTAATTCTCAAGTATTCAGAGATTGTTTGGGCTTGATCTAATTGCTAAATTGTATCAGATTGATGAGTCCACGTTATACACTTGCCTAGCCGGAGGCAGGTGATTACAAACACTTAACATCGGATATGTCAATGAAAATCAGGATATTAGAAATTATATCGTCCTGAAATAAGTTGACTCCTTTTCTCATAACCAACTTTCCACTATTTTTCAGTCCCCAAAACAAATCCCTACTCCCCTAGCCGTTTTCATCAGATAGCTGTCCAGTGGCACAAAGTTGTAAGCATCGGTAGCCTCTTTGAGGGATACATCGATGATGTCATTATTGCGGAAGGCGACCATCTGACCAAACTTACCTTCTAGTGCGAGCTCCATAGACTTCACGCCAAACTGTGTTGCAAGTATCCGGTCAAAGGCGGTTGGCGATCCTCCTCGCTGTAGGTGACCTAGCACCATCTCACGAATATCATGCGAACATCCGGCTTCCTTTAATTGAGCACTCAATTGATAAGCTACCCCACCTAGCCGCATGTTTTCATATCCTACCTCCTCACTTTCATGCGCCACTATGGTTCCATCCTTGGGTTTAGCACCCTCTGCGATCACAATATTGGCAAATCCCTGACCATGATAGTATCTCCTTTCTATTTGTTCCATGATCACATTGATGTCGTAGGGGATTTCAGGTATGAGACATATCTCCGCACCGCCGGCCACCGCAGCATGGAGCGCAATCCAGCCTGCACTCCGACCCATCACCTCCATGATCATCAATCGATGATGGCTCTCAGCAGTAGTCACCAGCTTGTCCACTGCATCGGAAGCGATCTCTACAGCAGTCTGAAAGCCGAAAGTGTAGTCGGTTGCCGATAGGTCATTATCTATGGTCTTTGGTACCCCAATGATATTGAGACCCTTCTCGAACAGCGCCTGGCTAATGCGCTGTGAACCATCTCCCCCTATGCTGATGACTGCCTCAAACCCCTGCTGCTGGAGCATCTCGACCATCTCATCAGACCGATCCACAGAGGTACAGCCACCATCATCCTCCTGGACAGGCCAGTTGAAAGGCCCACCTTTGGTGGTGGTCTTGAGGATCGTTCCACCTTTGGCATGTATGCCTGCAATGGCCGCATTGTCGAGTTTCACGATCTCCTGTGGATCTCTCAACACACCGTTGTATGCCTCTTTACTACCGTAAACTTCCCATTCCCCTGTTTGCTCTGCTCGCTTCACGATTCCGCGGATCACCGCATTGAGCCCCGGACAATCACCTCCGCCGGTGAGTACTAATGCTTTTTTCATGTCTCGATCTTATTTTTACTACTATTCCCTCTACTCAACTGCGCCTTCAATTTATTTAGATCAGCGCAAGACAATACTGATGTATATCACATTTTTGAAACAAAAAATACGTTGGTCAAACACATAATTAAGGGATTATCCCGATAGGCTTGTTCCCAAGAAAACCCGTTATAGCATGACATCCAGCAACCCACTCTCTAATGCAATATTTGTCAACTGCAGAAAGCTAGCTCTTCATTCGATAATTCTGTTAATCGCTCTCTTGACTTTAGCGAGTTGCAATAACGACGATGATAACGAAGAACCATCTTCGTCGATAGAAGGAATTGTCTGGATACAGACCAGCTATGAGTATGTGGACTGTGATTTTGAAGATAGTAATGGTGGTGCTTCATTGGAATGCACCGATCAAAACTGTCAGAGTATACTCTTTGACGATGGAACTGCCCGGTATACAGATTTCGAAAATGGTGTAAACTACGGCTTTAACATACCTTATACCCTTACCGGAAATGATCGCTTCTCAGCAGGTGGGCTATCTTCGACATATGAGATCATCGGGGATGTATTGACCATCAGGAGTTTTGATGCTGGGGATGGATGTACATTAGTCGAGGAGTACAGGGGTTCGTAGCACCTTTCAACTTGGTAATACCCAAGAGGGAACAATTGAATTTGTGGAAATTATACATCCGGATGGCCGATGCTTCCGTATTATTCATCTTTGTATTCATAATCATCCAATCAACCTGACTCCATGACAGGACCAGATAAGCATACCACCTTTCCCCTTCCAGAATATGATCGCCTTTGTTTCCTTAAAAATATGGTTGATAATCCTCATATCATTATTGGGGACTATACCTACTATGATGATTTTGAGGATGTCAAAAACTTTGAGAAAAACGTCAAGTACCTTTTTGACTTTGTCGGAGACAAGCTGGTCATTGGCAAGTTTTGCATGATTGCTTCGGATGTCACCTTCATTATGAATGGCGCCAACCATCTCTCTAAGGCGATCTCCTCTTATCCTTTCGCTGTATTCGGAAGTGGATGGGAGCATGCCATGGAAGGTAAAAGTTACCCGAGTAAGGGTGACACCATCGTGGGTAATGATGTATGGATTGGCTATAACGCGACTATCATGCCTGGAGTCAAGATCGGCGATGGAGCGATCATAGCGAGCAATGCCACCGTGACTAGAGACGTCCCTCCTTACACCATAGTAGGAGGCAATCCAGCCAAAGAAATAAGGAAGCGCTTCGCGGAAGTTAAAATTGAGGAACTACTCAAACTGAAATGGTGGGATTGGCCAATAGAGAAAATCACTCAAAACGTCCAGCATCTGACTGGAGATAATCTGGAAGCACTTGAAGGACCAGAGACCTAATTAAGTAGCTCTTAATACATAGCGGCAAGGCATCCATTACCCCTTAATCAGCATTAGTTTAAAAAAACTTCATCAGGGTTTAAACCTTTTGGGGTGTTAATGCATCTATAAAGAGTAAATGAAGAAGTGGATCACCATATTAGGAATCGTCATCGCCATCTTGGCTGTACTGGTTAGCTCCAGTCTCGCCGGTGATATCGATTTCTCTTATATGATCGTGAAGTTGGGAGAAGCAGTCCGGCCGGCAGTGTTGACTATCGTAGAATTGCCCGGCATGGATTTTGTCATGTTTCGATAGAGAATTCAAGTTACTGTATATAGATGGAATGGGAAGGCTGGTTTTTACCAGCCTTTTCTGCTATTCATCGACCATATCGCCTAACCACTTTCTTGGGCAGTCAATATAATAACCAAGACTAGCAGTTCACTTGGGTAAAATAGTCATCCGATATCTGATATAATTACCCCATATAAATGCGGCTGCCTTGCTGTACATGATTGTCTAAATATGCTCCAGATCAATGACGTCCTTTGTGCTAAGTCTCACCACAAAGCATAATCATATGATGCAGAAAAAAAGATGCGAGCGACCCTGGATAAAAAAGAGATGCGCAGTAGCGGCCCATTATTTTACCGATGTAGAATCATTCAAACGGCAGGCCCCAAACGCTTATAACGCAGCGGAACAAAAAGGCTGGCTACCTAAGCTCATCAGCACATAGTAGTTCCATTATTTCAATTGGCGAAAGTCAGTGGTGTGGCTTTGAAGACGCTATGGGCATTGACTATATTCACCCCTGATTAGAATGAAATGCCCTTGCCGTACTCTTGACTTATTCGTCTTTGCATCTAGTGAGTAATGGAATGAAAAAATGATCAACGTGCCTCTGAAAATCATCACCACATGGATAGTGGTATCGTCATTGATAGTTGCCTGCCAGGAACCTGTGGATATTTCAGGGCGAATAGATGGCACAGAACAGGAAGCATCGACCATTTATATTATCGAGCCCCAATCCTTGCGGGGAGTAGCAGCGGCCTATTTTGGTAAGGTCATAGACTCGGCGGTAGTCGATACGAATGGTCATTTCGCATTTAACCATCTACCCACTTACGAAGCACCTCAACTGCTAGAAATAGCAATAAAACAGGCTGGCAAAGCACCCAATTATTTGCAGACTGATGATCCCAGCCTCTCCAACTACATGCCTATTATATGGCAAGCCGGTGAGTCGATGGTCATTAGCGCTCATAAGGATCATTTTCAAAAAAGCTTTTCCATCTCGCAACCGTCGGCTGTCAACAGAGCATTAATAGACTTAAGGGATGTCCACCTCAAAGCGTACCAAAACCACATCGCTGGGCAGCAATGGGATATAGAAGATGGCAGTGGGCTTATAGAAAAAGAGCAGGCTACCTCAAGGTATCAGTCAGAGTTGATTGAGTACGCAGACAACTCGGCTTATCTACTACCTGCTATAGTCGCCCTGAGGTGGGTAAGCCCTGAGCATTATTACGAGCGCGTGCCTGAGTTTTTGGTCCGTCAATGTAGCAAATGGAAGAAAGAACAGCTCAACCATCCCTGGGTAGATGAGCTCTGTCAAGCAGGAGATCCGGCGAAGCTGCCAGTCCTGGTTGGAGATATTTTTCCCAATCTGACTTTTCCTACTCTGAATGGGGATACACTAGCTACACAAGATCAATTGGGCGAAAAACTCACCATTATAGACCTATGGGCAAGCTGGTGTGCCCCTTGTCGAAAAGAAAACCGCACGGTGCTGGCTCCTCTCTGGGATCAATACCACCTTCAGGGGTTGCAGATCATCGCCTATGGCCTGGAAAGTGACGCCACACAATGGCGCACAGCAGTAGAGCGTGATGGAGCTGATCGCTGGCTGCATGGCTCAGACTTACAGGGAGATGATGCGCCGTTTTTAGCTCAACTCCGCATACAGACTATCCCTGCCAACTTCATACTCGATGGTGAGGGCAAAGTGGTAGCCAAGAATGTTCACGGTAGTGACTTGATCGATCTGGTCAATGACCATCTAGAGATGCCCTAATCCACCACCACGGTGAATGCGCCTAATTGAGAGATTATCGAACTACTCTTATACCCATCAATTGCTTGATATGGACTTCTCCGCTACTAAACACTTTTGTTGTCCGACAGCTGTACCTATTGCAAATACGCACCATCCTCGTTTACGTGATTAGCCTAAACCAACTATCTTTAGCCATGGCTTTACTCATTCTCATTTTTTCATTCTTCCCTATTCCAGACCTCAAGGAAGACTTTGAATGGCTCATCGGTACTTGGCAAAACACCGACCAAGAAGCTGCCTTTGAAGAGTGGTGGTGGAATGAGGACAAAGGCCACTATGAAGGTCGAGGCTATCGTATCGTAGTGGGCGACACACTGGTCTTTGAAGACCTTTCCATCCAGATGATAGAAGATGTCCCTCATTACATACCGGTAGTGCAGGAGAATGACGGTGCGGTTCCTTTCAAGATGACCCTCTGGGACAACAAAGGATTTGACAGTGAAAACACCAAGCACGACTTCCCCAAGGGTATCTCATATCGGAATAAAGGCAATCGCTTTGATGCCATCATCAACGGGAACGGCAAGGATATTAGTTTCGGTTTTAAAAGGGTAAAGTAATAGCTAACATCACAATCCACATGGTCTCTAGTCTCGACGGCTTCATTGCCAAAGAAGATGGTGATGTATCCTGGATGCGGTCGATGGATGTCCATGAAGGTGGGAAGGTGCTAACTGAACAATACATCACTGAGTTTCTTGATTCGATTGACTGCTATGTCATGGGTTCGAAGACCTACGAGCATGCGCTGGAACTAGGCTGGCCATATGGCAACAAGCCGGTAATCGTCCTGACTACCAGGGAACTAGAATCAGATAGGTCCAGTGTCAGTTTCTTCAATGGTGAGCTAAAGCACCTTTTCGACACAGAGCTGAAATCCTATCACAATATCTGGATGGTGGGTGGATCTGCACTGACGAAAGACTTCCTCAAGATGGGACTGGCAGATGAGATTGTCATCTCGATATTACCCATACTCCTGGGTCAAGGGTTGTCATTCTTTGATTGCATAGGCAAGGAAATATCTCTGCATCTCAAGGACAGCACTGCCTACAACGACGGCATGGTGGAATTGACCTACGCCATCAGATAATGCCTATTTACTTATTCTGCAATCCTCGAAAGCACTTGTTAATAGATAGTTAATTAAGTATAATCAAATATTAACTCAATAAATACAGGACATACTTAGTAATAATGTTCCTTTATAGAGTTTTATTGACCTTTCACTATAATAGAACGTTATGAAACATTCATTTACAATTATTTTTCTTCTTTCACTATCTATCAGCTCATATGCGCAGTTCGAAAAAGGCGGCAAGCAAGTCGGGGGTGTCTTGAGTGCTTTTCAAAATCAATCCAAGAATGGTTTTACGACAAGTGATGGTTTTATAAGATCCACGGAATCCACAGTGACCGAGATACAAATATTGCCGAGGCTTGGCTTTTTTGTGAACGATAATATCAGTGTAGGTTTTGGTCTCGGCTACTCTCGAATTTCTAGCAGCAGCACCCAGGTTGCGGTCAACGAGCAGACTTTTGATACCAAATCGGTAACTAGCACACTGCAAGTTGTTTTTTTCTCAAGATTTCACAAATCCATCAGCGACGACTTTTCCTTTTTTATTCAGCCTACTGCAACAGGGAGTTTCGGAAGTTCTTTAGTTGGAACAGATGATCCGCTCGAAGCTGATGTTCTTGGTTACGGTATAGGTGTATCACCTGGTTTTGTCTTTATGGTCAGCGAGAAATTTGGATTGGAAGCAACTTTTGGAAGGCTCGGTTACTCTCGCCAAACACAGACATTTGAGGAATCCGACACAGATGACGCGATAAAAAATATTAATACCAACTACGGTATAGATATCTCATTACGCACTTTTGAGCTTGGCCTACAGTATTACTTTTAATGGAATCTCATCATCTGCTATATTTGGAATGCGATGCAGATTGCTAGTCATCAAATAATGACCCCAAACTATGCCGTCATCAAAATTAGCCGCGATGAAGCCCAGGAAATCAATGGCATCCGGATTTCCAACGGTCGAGCCAGGAATGTCTGGTTTGAAAAGCAGAACTGAAAATCCACCTGATTGGTGATACGTATCCCCTAACAGTACTTTAACGATACTGAACAAGTCTGTCCTGAATTTGAATTTCAGGAGAGTACATCACACAAACCTTGGTCTGTGAATACATTTAGCATGAATTACTTCATATCGACCAGCCAGTCACCATTCTCAAACCAATAGCTTTCTAGCTCAGCGAGTATGCCTGACATCTCAAGTGCCTTGATGTAGTTTTCCATAAAGTTCATCAACAATGGGTCTGAAGGTGGGAGTGCCATGCCGATGGGTTCTATATTGAGTGGATCAGAAAGGGTCACAAAGCCCTCATCGCCATATCTGATAGCATCAAGCATGCAGACGGCATAGTCAGCCACCAAAGCATGTGCTTCATCATTGCGGAGTAGCTGTAAGGCAATATCATAGTCATCAACTGGTAGGTAATTTGCTTCTGGTAAGAATAGCTCAATGAATTTCTCACTGGTAGAGCCAGCAAGCGCAGTAAGCTTTAAGTCAGCCTGATTAAGCTCTTCCTTCTCGTCAATTTTAGCCAGTACATCAGCTTTGGTCAATATTGACTTACCAGAAAGCATGTAGGGGCCTATAAAAGCGGCTCTTGCATTCCTGTTCATCGTAATGGTCATGCCTGACATGATAGCATCAATATTACCCTTCTCCAAGGAAGGCATCAGGTCTTTAAATGGCAGTCTCACAATCTCAAGTTTGATGTTCATTGATTCCGCGAGGAGTTCCGCAAGATCTACTTCAAACCCCATCAAAGAACCATCTTTGGCCTCCATATTATAGGGGGGTTGACTACCCGTCATCCCGACTTTGATCATCCCAGACTTTCTAATCTTCTCGATAGTCTGCTGAGCACTCGCGGCAAAGCCAATACAGACGACTAACATTGCGGTAGCTACTACAGTTGTAGTTTTATTCATCATTGATAAATCATTAATTGTATATGAGATTCTTGCTGGTCAAGGTACCTATTGTGAGCTATAAATTTGCCCTTTACTCCGCCTTTGGTGCTCATAAAAGTTGCTTTGTTTCTCGTACTTGGAGCGATAGTTCGCACTGGGACCAAAGTGGCCGTGGTAGCACCCAACTATTTTGCAGTCGCTAACTGATTAAATTCTTTAGGTGATTAATCTTTTCGATCCATTTGGATATCAAGGATCAACTTGGCAGCCCAAGGGCGAACAATCACGCGGTTGTAACCTTAGGGCAGATCAGCAGCCAAACTGAGATATTATTGATTTTCTATTTCCTCCACCTACGGAATTAGTAACTTTTAACAAGACAAAAAGGAGGTGGAGTGACTTTCCGATAGGAGCTAAAAGAATCGAAATATCATGAAAACGACCCCTGAGCATGACGCGAGAATTGCTAGTATGACATTCTCATCCGTATATCCACATTACATCAACAAGGTCCAGGGAAAAGGCCGTACCAAAGAAGAATTGCATCAAGTAATTGCTTGGCTGATGGGTTTTGATGACAAAAAACTGAAAGAACTCATTGACGAGAAAGTAACCTTTGAAACATTCTTTTCAAAGGCAAAATTGAACCCAAACGCTCATCTAATTATGGGTGTCATATGTGGATATAGAATTGAAGAAATTGAGAGCCCATTGACAAAGGAAGTTAGGTATCTAGACAAGTTGGTGGACGAATTGGCCAAAGGAAGGAAGATCGAGAAGATTTTGAGAAATACTCAAAGCAAATAGAGGTTGCTGCTAATGTGAACAAAGAATTGTGAGAATCGTACACCACTATCGAAATCGTGTATGGGTCGTCTGATAGCAGAGATTACCAATACTCTATCCGTACTTATAGCATCAACCAATTGAACCTGGCCTTTATCATTCGGAATGACCAAAAAAACTCAAATAGTCATTAGAGTCATACTAGCAGTTGGGACCGCCATCTCGATGTTCTTCGTACCCTGGTTACTAGTATGGGCCTGGATATTACCGCTACCTGATACAGTACAAGAGCAAGCCATAGAAGCTCTAGATCATGGATTTGAGGGCATTGTGGTTTATGTGGATGAAGAAGGTCAACCGCCCGCCTTCTATGCGGCAGGTTGGAAAGATCGCGAGCTCAAGATCCCAGCTGATCCACATGCACTGTTCAAAATTGCAAGTATCAGCAAGCTGTATACTGCTGTGGCGATCACCAAATTGGTCAATGGGAAGCAACTGTCATTGGACAAGACCCTGGCCGACTACTTTCCCGAGCTTGAAGGCAGAATTGAAAATGCTGATAAAATCACTTTGCGACTAATGGTAAAGCATCGAAGTGGCATTCCCAATTTCACCAATAGTCCTGGTTTCTGGGAACACCCAACAGAAAGCACCCAAGCGGCACTTGACCTAATACTAGATTCACCTGCAAGCTTTGCGCCGGGTGAAGGCTATGAGTATAGTAATACCAACTATCTACTGCTCTCTGAGCTCATAGAGAAGACGGTGGGCTACAGCAAGTTCCAATATATCAAACAGGAAATACTGACTCCTCTTGGTCTAAAAAATACTTACGCATCGCTCGAGCATGTGAATATGGATGATGTAATGAGTGGCTATCATGTCGGGCATCCCTACGACCTAAAGACTGACGAACACGGCATGTTGGCTACCGCGGAGGACGTAGGTATATTCTTGAGGGCACTCAACGATGGCTCCATTTTCGAAGGAGATGAGGCAGAGATATACGCTTCCATTTACGAGCACGAGCATGGAGGTTGGGTTCCTGGATATCAGAGCCTAGCGGAATATCACAAGGATATAGATACTGTCGTGATTCAGTTTACAAGTACCACTGATTCTCAACTATATCTGTGGAATGTCTCTGAAATTGTCATCAACCGGATTGTGAAAATTATGAGGAGTCGGAAAGGTTGAGGAAAGTAAATTTAAAAGTGGTCTGACGACTTTTCAAACCAATAGCAAAATAGGTCTTTACATTTCTCCGATCTGCCAATAATAGTCGTCCACTAACCAGATTCTACCCCAATATCCCTTCCTTGATCAGCTCGGCTATAACGATCTCGGTCATATCGCTTTTGAAGGCAAACTCATTGCGTACATCCATCACATAAGCTTTGATCTTCATTTTAACATACCGCTGTTCTTCGTTCATTCCATGAGCAAAGAGTACAGCGATAGGCTTGTTGAGGTAGATGTACTTGGATACCTGTGCTGCCTCGGTGGCTAGCTTTCGGACCTTCGGCATGTCCACATTTTCCGGTAGGTAGATCTCGGCGACTACCTGGCAGTTGGTCTCACCAGCATTGGCATTGGAGACAGACTGGTTCATCAGCTCACCGTTGGGGATGGAGACCAATGAGTCGTCAGGCGTCACGATGCGGGTAGAGCGCAAGCCAATCTCGACTACCTCACCGTAGTGATTTCCGGCCTGTATCTTATCCCCTACCTTGAATGGCCTATCGAAAAGAATAGTGATCCCGCCAAAGATGTTTTTGAGGATGTCCTGAGAGGCAAAGCCCACTGCCACACCGATGGACGCAGAGAGCGCCAGCACTGTCGCTATCGGCGGCTGGATCACACCGACGATCACAATGAAGATAACCATCACCCATCCAAGTATCCTGAGGACCGGCACAAAGCCTTTGATGGTGATACGGTACTTGGTGCTTTTTTCCGCTAGGAGATAGAGCAAGCGGGTCAAAAACTGTAGCACAAAATATCCTCCAAGGATAAAAATCAGTGACCACAACACTTTAGAAAGTGAGAAGATATCTTCGAGCGACGGGGCATTGATCTTGGATGAATTGAGCGCATCTTTGGTCTTGGAGATGGCACTCTGAGGCGTGGCGATCAGGCTATCCACGCTATTGATGACCACCGTCTCCATACTGTCGGCAGTCGACTGCAGTGTAGAGTCTTGTCCATTCGATGCGTAAGAGCCGACCAGCATTAATGCGATATGTAGAAAGTGGCGCATCAGTGGATCAGATTTTTGAGTTTCAGGTGATTGACGATCTGTCGGAATACAAAAGGGTTGACCAAATACTGATCTTCTCGGGCGATCAGCACCCCGTCATCCTCCAGATTGATCACCAGGGCCTGCACGGTGCTGGTGCCCATCCGCATGACCTGTGATAGCTGATTGATCGTAAGGCCATCATGAAGGATGAGATTGTTGAGGATGAAAACTTTAGGCATGGAGAGCTGCTTAAGGAAGGATAGATCGGGTTCCTTAAACCAGCCGATCGTGATGGTATCCTCACTAATGCTTTTTGTAGACAGTAACCAGAAAATAAGTCCAAGGCTCACATTGCTCTTGGAGAACTTAATGAGGTTGGTGAAAAAATTCTTCTTCAAGTATTCCTGTTTTGCCTCAAGTCCGAGTCTGTTAAACTTCCTGTTGCGAATCAGATCCGGCGACACTTCATACTGAACATTGTAACCGCTGATTCGGTTGCGCTTCATGATCAACTCCACCATCTGCTCATTAGGAATGGGCTCTGTCAAAATCAGATGACGAAACTGGTCTCGGGCGGCATTAGTCGACTCTAGGTATTGCCATCCATATTCCGTACAGCTTACCAACCAAAAGGCCTGCTGATCAGTCTCGGCGATGATTTTGAAGAGCGTTTGAAGTGCCTGAAATCCGTGTACTTTCTTGAGGTAGTAAAATTGTAGGTTTTCCACCACCACAATCTTCTTTGCCGGTAGGGCATTGATGTGCTCGATCACTTCCTGTACCGTGTCAAGCTTTTCTTTGAAATACATTGATAGTACCTCCATCAGCTCAGTGTCATTGCTAATGCTCCTATGATGATCCACTCTGATTACACTCAGCTTAGGCTTAAGTACATCCAGAAAATGGTTGACGAGAGAGGTCAGTCCGCTCCACTTCTCCCCTACTAACACTGTCGGGGCATGCTTGCCAGACTCCCAAGTCTGATAGGCAGACTTCAGTTTGGCGAGTTCGACACCCCTACCCTCAAAAAGGCCTTGGTCAGTCAGGGCCGAGATCTTATAAAGCCGTTGATAAACTATCGGAAGATCATTGATCCGAGAAAAACTTTCAGCAAGAAAATCGGAAACTTCAGACGATACCTTTTGCTCACCAGCCGGTACACTAAGGGAAGATTGCAAGCTATTCGTCACCTTCGAAAATATACGACCTAAGCGCAATGAACTTACCGTCAACTGTCTGCCCGCCTTGCTACTGGCTTGTCTTAAGCGGTCGAGATAATGCTCCTTGCTCCGCAGTGCCTTACCCTTGTTGATACGCATATTGAGCTCACGTGCATTCTCATTACTAGTCAGTTCTATGATGCTAGCGACCAGATAATCTACCGCTTGTAGGCTCTCTGCTAATATTGTCTCGGTAAGCTGATCTAGTTGCTTTTCATCCTCGCGGAGCTTGTTGAGAGCACGATCCAGCCCTTCCTGATACACCATCAGGCTTTCGGAGGGGTCGGCATTGTCCTGATCAAGTGAAGCCATAGCCGAATCAAGGCAGAAGGTCACGATATCATCCAGATCGTCGGTCGCCGCGATAAGCGCATCGATCTCCCGGGTGACGAGCTGACGCAGCTTCTCTGTAGCCTTTGTAAATCCCGGCATGTACTCAAAAGCAAACAGCTCCTGTGGGCTAAAGAACTGCAGATCTGAAGATTTGACAGGTACATCATATGCACCGGATTTCAGGATGGCCGTCTTGTCGGGTAGCAGCTGGCAAAGTTCATTCGTTTTTGTATCCAGTCGGTTGACCAGTGCCGCAAAGTTTTGATTGATAAGGGCTTCTACAGTATTCTTTAGTAGTTGATTATTGAGTGACTTGCTAGCCTCATATTTCTCTTTGACCAGCAGTTTTTTAAGTTCTCCTACCGGAGAATCTTTGGCGGCTCGCTTCTTAGCTTCGGTCAAGTAATTATCAATTTCAGCAAATCCAATAGTGATGGTAGCCTTCTTCTCAGCAATCCGCTTTTCCAATGTCACGTATTCCTGTCTAACTAGAGCACTCATTCTCCTGAGCTGGGCGTTGAGTCGCCAGTCCTCGAGCATTGTCTGATGTGTCCTTTGCCAGCCATTGGCAAGGGACTTTAGAGTAGTGCGATTTTCTGCTATCACTATAGTTGCTTTAGCTGGAGTCAGTTTAGCTGACTTCAGCTCGAAGGTGCCAGCCTTAGCATAGTTCTGTTTAAACTGATTGATCACCTTAGTGACACAGGTATCCACTCCCTTGGAAGTAGCATCGTACTGCTCATCGATGACCAGTTGCATCTCTGCCACCTTATCCTCCGAAATGGTAAAATCAACCTCCGCTGTATACGCATCCTCCATTTCAAACAGCAAGTCATAAATCCGGGCCTCCAGGCGCATCCAGGCATATGACTGTCCTAGTAACTCGCGAATCAACGCCTCTTTGAGGTAAATTTCAGCAAATGCCTTTAATGGCACTTTATGCTTAGCATATTGAATATCCTTCATCGCTTTACCAAGACGCTTTCTAACGCCATTTGCAGTTTTTCGCGGTAGCTTACTTATTAGAAAAAGTGAACGCTTCACTGTCTTTCCAGTACTTGTGATAATATTATCTCCTTGCTGCTTATAGTATCTCTCTTTGGCCTGTACTTCCTCCACCTGCGTAGGCCAGCCCGCAATGAGTTCATCCATTGCGCTAATCAAACTCTGATATTCTGTCTCTAAGAAAGATTGCTCATCATGGAGAGGAATATTTTGGATCAATGATTCGATTTCCTTCTTGTAAGCAGCGAAGCTGGAGAGGTCATTTTCATCCTTGTTACTCACCTTTCTGATGGTCGATACGAATGCCTCTACTCTGCGCATCAAGTCGGCCTTTCGCTGTGCCAGCTGGGCGCAATAGGTACCCTTTACCGCTTGGATGATGGCCTGGTCGACTGTGGAAATGGAGAAATTCATGGAGAAGCAGTCAATTTAGACAATACTTTGAAACTAGCATGGTGAGACTTAACCTCTAAACTGTAGTTAAAATATCAACTGTTGGACGGAACACCTCCTAAAAAGTCACTCGTCTTATAATCACCTTATGCGATTCATTTTGGAATCAAACCAGATAGCTCAATGCTTTTTTATCAAACTGGCTGAGCTTTTTTAGTTGAATGTTGTGGAGATAATTCGTGATGCATCGTCCCCAAAAAATAGGACAGTGAGATTAGGTCTAATTTGAAAACTAAAACTACTGACATGACCTGCAAATAGTGCACCTCAAAATTCAAGATCATGATGGCATGCTGATTTTCATCATTTTCGCTTCTGGCTCCACACAGTATTTTTAAATAAAAAATGGTGACAAATACTGAATTAGAAAAACTTATAGAATTAGCAGCAAGAGCTCCATCAGGTCATAATAGCCAGCCGTGGAAATTTAAGGTTACAGAAGACGAAATCGAAGTTTATCCCGACTATGACTATAAGTTACCAGTAGTAGACCCTTCTCATCGAGAATTATATATCAGTTTGGGTTGTGCAGCTGAAAATATATGTGTCGCAGCACCTTCTTTTGGTTATATAGCAAATAGGTCCATTTGCATGGATAGAGGTGGGGAATATTCAATTAAAGTAGAATTGAAAAAAGTCAAATCTGTGACTGAAGATTCTGTTGTTAAGACTATACGAGAACGTCAATCAAATAGAAATCAATATAGTGGTGAGAAAATAGAAGAAGAGGAAATTGACCAATTGAAAAGCGTAGAATTAGAAGAGAACATCAATATTCATTTTTATGAGAAATACTCTGAAGAATTCAACACGATAGAAAATTACATACTACAGGGTAATGAAATACAAATGAATGACGCAAAATTCAAGGATGAGCTGATCTCTTGGATTAGGTTTAACGAAACCCACGTTTACAAGACCAATAATGGTTTATCCTACAAAGTAATGGGGTCTCCTTCAATGCCCAAATTCATAGGCAAGATGATCGTCAAATCCTTTTTAACACCTGATAAGCAGAATAAATCCGATAAGGAAAAAGTAAAATCCTCTTCTCATTTTGTGTTACTCTCTTCCAAAGGCAATACTGCCGATGAATGGATTTCTCTTGGCCTATCACTTGAAAGAGTGCTATTAAAACTTACTGAATTAGGAATCGCTAACGCTTACCTAAATCCTCCGTGTGAAATAGAATCATTATCAAATGAGTTGAGGAGTAGTCTACAAATTGGCAATGAATATCCAGCAATAATAATGAGAATAGGATATGGTGAAAAAACCCCATACTCTCCAAGAAGAAGTGCAGAACAGGTCATGATAAATTCATTAGAAGTTGTATCCCAAAAAAATCAAAAACAAAAAATTGGGGCGTAGAATTATTGAAGGCATAAAGCAGAACCAGGAAAATTAGGAAACTAAAATAAAGGGTAGCAAATGAAAAATAATCCATTACAGACATTTGTGAATGAAGCCCCTGAAATCCAAAAAGCTTATGCAGGCTTTATTCAATCCCTAATTGCAGAGGAAGGCTTGGATAATAAAACCAAGCAACTGATTTATATAGGAATGAAAATGATTACAGATGATGAAAGAGCGGTTAGGATGCATGTGCCAATGGCAAAAAATGCCGGAGCAACAAGAGAAGAGGTAAAAACAACTGTTCTTTTAGGTTTGTCTGTTATCGGAATGAAAGCAGCTTCCAAATATTTGCCCTTGGTTATAGAAGCGTATGACGAAAATTAGCTTGTATGAATGCTTTAACTAACCTGCCGAATATTGGAAAAACGCTTGCACATAAGTTGGATCTGATAGGCATAAAGAACGAACAAGATTTGAAGGCAATTGGTAGTATGAATGCAATAATCAAAATCGCGACAATTGAAGGCAATGGAGTTTGTATCAATATGCTTTATGCCATAGAAGGAGCTATCCAAGGGATAAGATGGCACGGACTTGACAAGGGTAGGAAACAAGAATTGAAAGAGTTATATAGAATGATGAATAAGTAAAGCACCTACAAATGCAGTGAAGTCCTAGGTTTAAATAGGCAAAACACTCACACAACAATGGCATAATCCATTACCATATCCCATTTCCTGAACAACCCATTTTGAACTGCTGATTCATTCGAAGATAATTCCTGAGCAACCCCCAAATACGGAATCATTACATAAACGTTATATGCGAAAAAACACGCCTTAAAAATGAAACATAACTGAAGATGGGATAGCTTAAGATTGAATTAGATTTTTTTGATTCACGATGCACAGGCTGAAATTAAGTAATATCGACGTGGCAGTATCTTGTACACCTGTAACTGGATGCTGCTAACTGACACATTCAATCAATTCAGCCATTTTTCACTATTCAATCTGTCACTCCAGCAGGGTATCTGATGAGCTAATTAAAGATGGTTAAACCCCCTATCGGGATGACCGTAGAGTCGAAAAAATCAATCGAACTTATTGCTGCTACCCGTCATCGAACCGGTTCCCTCCTCACCCAAGGCTCGAGTTGCAAATCTATGCCAACGAGAGTGTTAACAAATGGCGATGGAAGTGAATCATAAGTAATAGCATCACGTTGTAATTGGTTAATAGACAGGCATGCAAAAACTCATACACAGCCGTACCCGAATAGAAGATCTTGGTAAGCCAAGAATCGTAGTGATAGGTGGTGGATTTGGAGGGCTGGAGCTCGTCAAAGCACTCAAAGGTGTCAACGCGCAGGTAGTGCTCTTTGACAAGTACAACCATCATACATTTCAGCCACTGCTCTACCAAGTGGCCACTTCCGGATTGGAGACCAGCTCCATTATTTTCCCTTTTCGTAAAAAGTTTGCGGCACACAAGGACTTCTACTTCCGCATGGGTGAGGTGACGCGTATCCTGCCGGAAGAAAACTGCATCGAGACCTCTATCGGCACGGTCAAGTATGACTATCTCGTGATTGCTACTGGAGCGAGTACTAACTACTTCGGCAACAAGAACATTATGCAGCAATCGTATCCACTCAAAACCATCGAGGATGCGATTGACTTGCGCAATCAGATTATTAAGAATTTCGAGCTAGCGCTCTTGACAGATGACAAGGCGCTGATGAACAGCCTGATTGACTTTGTCATCGTGGGTGGCGGACCGACCGGGGTGGAGCTGGCAGGTTCTTTGGCTGAGTTGAAAAAGCACGTCTTCCCTACTGACTATCAGGAGCTAGAGCTGCAAGAGATGGACATCCATCTGGTCGAGGGAACAGGACGTCTGCTCAACGGCATGTCTGAGGAGGCGGGTGAAGAAGCCCTGCACTTTTTGCAAGACCTGGGGGTACAGGTGCATCTCAATACATTCGTCAAAGACTACACCGACGGTGAAGTAGATCTTGGAGATCGGAAAATCCCTACCAAGAACCTAATCTGGGCGGCTGGAGTACTAGGAAACCCAACCGAAGGCTTGAACCCTGAAGTTCACACCAAAAACAGTCGCCTCAAGGTAGATTCGTACAACCGGGTACAAGGGTATGAAGACATATTTGCTATTGGTGATGTCGCCGCAATGATCACTGAAGAGTTGCCTCAGGGTCATGCGATGGTCGCCCCACCCGCTATGCAGCAGGGTATACTACTCGCCGACAATATCCAGAACCTAATGCATAAAAAGGCACTGAAGGCCTTCGAATACCAAGACCAGGGCAGCATGGCTACTGTTGGCCGCAACAAAGCGGTCGTGGATTTAATGGTCGGTAAGAAATCATTGAAGACCCAAGGCACCTTTGCATGGCTTATCTGGATGTTTGTCCACCTCATGTCACTGGTTGGGTTCCGCAACCGCATCCTCGTATTGATCAGCTGGGTATGGAGTTATTTCTCCTATGATAAGAGTAACCGGCTGATCATTGGCAAGAATGAATCTAAGACCTCCGAGGCTCCCGTTCTTGTTTCCCGGTAGGGCAAACTCCCATTAAAAATGGCAGGTTGCTGACAATGAGTAAAATAAATCTCACTAATTCAGTAGTTGCAATAGACTAAACGGTTAATTCTGCGTTTACCTCTTCACTGTGAAAACGCATTGGTACATATTGACCTTATTGTTGGCCGCCTTTGGCGCCCAGGCTCAGTCTGATCCTCATGAGCTGATCCAAGCTACTATTGCCAAATCCCGAGCTGTCAAGTCTGCGGCTTTTATAATAGAGACTACCGAGCGTTACAACGGTGAGCTGCGCGCGGGCTCACAGGAGGTTCGGTATCAGCAGCATCCCTTTCAGGTATGTATGACCTTCATCCATCCCGACCCTGGAGCTACGATCACATACGATGCTACCGCCAATGCTGAGAAGATGGTATATGATCCACTGGGGTTTCCCTATATGAAAATGGAACTGGATCCGATGGGCACCTTAGCGAGAAACAACAATCAACATACAATTTATGAGATCGGCTTTGACCACATCGGCCAGCTGATTGCACTTATCTATGACAATCACGATCAGGTATCGTGGCTTTCAACGGACCCCCCCACAGGCATAAATCGTGTGCAGATATCATCCAAACGCCGTGGCATGAGTACTTATCTGGTCGGCAAGGATGAGTCGACCCGATCCCTCTCGCAAAAGCTAAAAGTGAGTGAGTATAAACTTGTAGAGCTGAATGATGTGGTACGAGAATACGGGACACTCAAGGAAGGGCTGATCCTCAAAGTGCCAGAGTACTATGCGCTGGAAACAATTATAGATATTGATCAGAGCACTTTCCTACCTGTAAAATTGATACTCTCCGACGAACTCGGGCTGCTGTCCGCTTACTCCATCAGCAATGTTGAGCTAGACGTAGCGGTACTCCAGCCCAAGATGAAAAAGAAGGCCAAATCCTTCACTGTTGACCAATAAAAAAAGCCGGCACAATGGCCGGCTCTTCATAAACCTGAATTGATACTTTCTTAAAATTTAACTGCCTTCTCAGTAACAACCGAACCATTATTAAGCAGCAAAAACGTCACGCCCTTGCCCTTTACCTGCTCCATGTTATATTGGCGATTGATCTTCTGACCAGCCACCCAGTCTTCCTTGTGCAGCATCGCTCCTTCCTGATCGTAGATCAGCAATCGCATATTGGCGCCCATAGGTGCCTCCGTCTGAAGTCTTGCCACCTTGCTATCAGCTTCAAGATCAAAGCTGAGCTCAGGAGCGACAATCTCCTTACGGACATTGCTGATCTCATGCACTTGCTTCCCTTCTTTGGTTTGCAGCTCGAAGGTATAGTTACCATCAGGCAGCTGACTAAGGTCAAAAGGTTGTACAAATGACTGAAGCTGATAACGCTCGCTATACTGAAGCGTACCATTCTCATCTCTTAGCTTTATATGCACGGGCTGTTGCGTCTCCGATTGATAAATCAAGCGAAACGACTTACTCTCAAGACTCGGTAATACGCTGGTCTGAAAGTCTAGGGAGTCTACCATAGTATCTCCACCTGTTGCGAATACGGATGTGCCAATAACTGTTAAAAGCACGACCAGTGTGTTTCTCATTGTTTTCATAGTGATCATCAGTTTTTGTTGATTTGATTTTGCTCCTTCCTTCGGTTGATTAGTTAGTTAGTCCTACCGGAAGGTTCAACATCGTGTAACTGTATCTGATTATCAAATACACTACAAAGAACGGGCAACCATATATCTATGCTAAAGAATTACTCATAATACAATCAAATTTTTATCAATATTAATTCATCATTGAAATTTCAACAATCGAATGAATCTGCAAACGCGTGCAGTTGGGAGGTGCGAAGTGCAAACGATATTCAGATGGGGAGATGGTAAAGAGCGTGGTTAATAAGGAATGGATTGGAAAGTAACTATGAAGACCAAACTCACTTCACTCTATTTCACCCCACCACTAAATGCGGGTAGTCAGCTTCACGATGCTGGAAGCGTAGAACGCCTTCTTTGACCACAACACCTTTATCCACATTGATGGCTTGCTGAATAGTAGGGTTTTGAGCCCATCCCGATGGACCCGCCAATACAGAAGGTAAGTGCACAATCATGGCCGCCGAAATAGATCTTGACGCGCTCTCCCAAAAATAGCTCGGGGTATGATCAACCGCATAATAATCGACTCCATCAACCGAAAACATTGGATTTTTGAAAGTGGTTGGTTTCGCGAAATAGAATCCCATGCCCTCGTCGCAGCTCACGTCTATGATCAAAGTCCCTGGTCTCAGTCTTGACTTCTCTTCTTCTAGTACAAAATGGATGGGATCGTCTGTGTCCTGATAGGTGCCATTAATGATAATTTCGCATTCACTGATCAGATCTAAGAGCGGTCGCTCTGATCCGTCATGTTCGACTACTTTCAATCGAGATTCACTCGCCTCACCCTTTTTGATCCTGACGTAGTTTACGTCTAGCACTTCCTCTCTGACCTCATGATCGGGTCTCTGAATACAGATGGTGATGTCTCTAAACCCATGTGCTTTCAAGGCATAAATAGCTCCTCTACTTACTGCACCAAAGCTGAAAATAACCACCTTCCGTTGGTTGCCATAATGTCCATCTATACCCTTCAGTTGCAAGGCATGGATAACAGCACTGTAGCCAGCCATTTCGTTGTTTTTATAAAAAGTATGTCTACCAATAATTCCGGTAGGGCTCCATACGAACATATCCTCAAAAGCAATCAGGGTCAGTTTTCTATCGATCGCCGCTTGGGTGATTTCCTTTTGCTGAGCGCAGTGAGGATAACCCCAGAGCAGTCCCCCCTCTTTCAATTCTTCCAAATCCGATAGCACAGGTTTAGCAATGATCGCCGCTCCAATATCAGTTAGTATCTCCGACCTTGAAGCCAATCCCCCTGTCAGCCTGGCAATCTCTTCATCGGCTACATTGAACGGCTTGCCATATCCCTTTTCGAAAATGAGCTTTTGGCGAATCTCTTCTGGAAGCCTTTGTAAATGCTCTGGATGAATCGGGACGCGTCTTTCATCCTCTTTTTTGGACGTGCCGATCACGCCGATTTTCGATAGAACCATGTTGTTTTCTTTTGATTGAAGCCAGGCATCACTAATGAAGCGAATGAGGCATAATGAAAAAATTCCTGCAAAGGGTTACTTAAAAGCAATCAAGCATGAAGTTGATAACTAGTGTATCAATAATCAGAAAGGACCAACGAAAGAGGTCTTTTGGTTCACTTCGAACGAGTGTAGCGTATGATTTATATCAACGGATAAATAATCCAGGGTGCAAGTTACGGTTATTCAGTGCCATATTAAGCTTTAATCGTACTAAACGTAGTAACGGTAGAGGGCAGGTAATGGAAGACCGGGAATACTGCTGCGACTTCCCAGCCGGAAAACGAAGTGCATTCAAATCAAGTAGGTTCTACTTCTGATCATCCCTGTTGTATCTTGAGCTATAAATTAGCTCGGCGGGTAGATCGTATGATTCAAAGCAAGATCGCAAAAAGGGCCAATTAATGGATCAATATATTACTAGTATAAATATCAATTGCTATGAAAGAACCTAGTTACCCAAGATCATTTTCCCATATTGGAATCACCATTCCCGATATCAAAAAAGCTGTTGAGTTCTACCAGGAAGTAATGGGGTGGTATATCATTATGCCACCTTCAAAAGTCCAGAAAGAAAGCGACACAGCAATCGGGCAGATGTGCATTGATGTCTTTGGTGATGACTGGGAGACATTTGAAATTGCTCATATGTCCACTTCAGATGGGGTTGGGGTCGAACTATTTTCATTCCCGAATATGGATGAAAAGAAACCTGAGTTTAACCCCTTCAGCACCGGCCTTTTCCACTTTTGTGTTCAAGATCCAGACATTGAAGGCTTGACCAATAAAATAGTCGAGCATGGTGGCAAGCAACGAATGCCAATAAGAGAATACTATCCTAATGAGAAGCCCTTCAAAATGGTATATGTTGAAGACCCATTTGGTGTCGTATTCGAAATCTATACTCACAGTTATGAGTTGACCTACTCATCTGGCGCATATCAGGCATCATGAACTACACTCTAGAAATTTGCTCTAACTCTGTCCAGTCAGCACTTAATGCACAGACTGCCGGCGCTACACGCGTAGATCTGTGTGACAATCTATGGGAATCGGGCACTACGCCGAGTCATGGGCAAGCAAGACTGGCCGAGCATTCTAGTAGATTCAATTTTTGGATGGATTACCTAAATTGACTAGTTTGAAAGGCTGTATATTGCTTAATAACCAACCATATTACCCAAATCAGAATAGTGTGATAAATATGATCATTTTGATCGTGACCGTCCTGTTCGTGAGTTGTGATGACAGACTAGAGTTAACTGGTTATGAAAAACTTGTAGCTCCAAAGATCATTTTGGTAATTGGACAGTCCAATACGCACTCTGGGGAGGGTTTGGATTCTTTGCTGGACGCCCCTCAAGACGGCATTTATCAACTTGGCCGATTTGGTGATAACAATTATCGTATCTCTTTAGCTACTGAACCACTTGAGCATCACTCCAGACAGGATAATAAGATAGGATTTGCATTGACTTTTTCCAAGCTGCTAGGCGCTCATCTTAACAACCAACATGACATTCTCATTGTTCCCTGTGGTTCACGAGGTACCGGTTTCATTGATAATCGATGGAACAGAACAAATGATCTATACGATGATGCCGTTCAGCGCGTCAACACGATACTAAATGAAGTACCTGAGAGCAGCTTGATCGCGGTGCTATGGCACCAAGGTGAAAAAGATGTTAATAACGAGCGCTACAGAGAAACACTAGATCGGTTCGTTAAAGATATTAGAACTGACTTGAAAGACCCTGCCACGCCATTCATCATGGGTGGTATGGTGCCCTATTGGGTCAGTAAGGATAGTGCTAGGCTTAAGCATCAAGAAATTCTAAAGGATACACCACGGCGGCATTTTAACCTAGGGTATGCTGACCCGAAAATTCCATTTAGGATTGAAAAAGTTGATAATACCATTGAAGAGATTCATTTTGATGCTGTTGGGCAAAGAGAGCTTGGGAGACGTTATTTTGAACAGTTCTTGACCATTAACCAATAGATTATCGCTCCATAAAACTGATCCAATGAACTACACTCTAGAAATTTGCTCTAACTCTGTCCAGTCAGCATTGAATGCTCAGGCTGCCGGTGCTACTCGCGTAGAGCTGTGTGACAATCTATGGGAATCGGGTACTACACCGAGCCATGCGGCTATTAAGAAAGCTCGGGAGTTGTTGAAGATTCAATTGTTTGTATTGATCCGACCTAGAGGTGGAGATTTCGTCTATTCCGATCTTGAATTTGACATCATCAAAGAGGACATCATCGCTTGCAAGGAAATGGGCATTGATGGGATAGTCTCCGGTGTACTGAATGCCGACAATAGCATTGACATGGAAAGGACGAAAGAACTCATCGAGATAAGTGGACCTCTACCTTTCACTTTCCATCGGGCATTCGATGTGACCCCTGACTTATCAAAATCTTTGGAACAACTGATCTCCTTGGGCGCGGATCGGGTACTGACCTCTGGTGGTCTTGATAATGCAACAGCCGCCAATGAAATTATCAAGCAGCTCTGCTTACTGGGCAAAGGCAAAATCAGCATACAACCAGGTGGAGGAATTAATGAAGTCAATATTGCAAAGCTCTTCCCGACAGGCTGTCGTGAATTTCATTTGACTGGTAATGAACTGCGCGAGAGCCCAGCACAACTAGCACAACCAAATCTTAATGGTACTCCATGCATCCCAGAGCGAGACTATTTCGAATCTTCCACTGAGCGGATCAAGCAGGTGATTGATCAACTGGAAAGTCACTTCAGCAAATCATAATTTCAATTGAAACCCTTAATTTGTCAGGATGAACAAGATGCTCCTGATAGCCATTCTGTTATTCCCCGGAATGGCCTGTACTCCTACCACTAATGAAGGAAGCGAAGAAACAAAAGCACTTCCGCGTATTGCGATAGCGGGTATAGCGATTGAATCCAGCACTTTCTCTCCCGCCCTCACTCATGAAGCGGCTTTTCACGCTCAGACAGGTGATGAAGTGCTCTCAAAATATCCTTTTCTGGCTAGTGATGCTCCGGCAAGAAATCAAGCTGAGTGGTTTCCAACCTTAACTGGCCATGCGCTACCAGGAGGTATCGTTACTAGAGAAGCATATGAGTCGCTACTGAGCAAAACACTGACTATGCTTAAAGCAAACTTTCCCTACGATGGCGTCTTTCTGGATATTCATGGAGCAATGAGCGTAGTTGGGCTCGATGATCCCGAGGGTGATTTTATCTTGAGAGTGCGGGAAGTAGTAGGTCAGGAAACCATCATTTCCACGAGCATGGATCTTCATGGCAATGTTTCAGAAAGGCTCGCGCACCAGTCGGATCTGATCACCTGCTATCGTATGGCTCCTCATGAGGATGCTATGGAATCCAAACAAAGGGCCGTGGATAACCTGATAGAGCGGATCATATCTGGCAAGGGAAAGCCAGCGTATAAGGCGTGGATTCCTGTACCTATATTATTGCCAGGAGAGATGACCAGTACCCGAATTGATCCGGGAAAAAGCCTCTATGCTCAGGTCGCACCTGCCGCTGCACAAGAAGGTATCGTAGATGCCGCAATATGGATCGGCTATGCCTGGGCAGATGAGCCGCGCAACCATGCAGTAGTTATGGTGACAGGCGATGATGAGGAAAAAGTGACGGCTACCGCAGAAGAATTGGCCGACAGTTTTTGGGAGGTCAGGTCGGAGTTTGCATTTGTGGCGCCTACAGCTACACTCGAAGAAAGCCTTGAGCAGGCACTAGCGATTGAAGAAGGGCCTTTCATCATCAGCGATATGGGAGACAATCCCACTGCAGGAGGAGCCGGTGATGTCACTTGGACACTGGACAAGATACTTTCAAGGTTAGAGTTCAAGTCTGCTGATGGCCCCTCTCTCATTTACGCTAGTATCCCCGGACCGGAGCTAGTTGAGAAGGCTGTCGAGCTGGGCATAGGTGCAAAGATCACGGCCCATGCGGGAGCAGCCATTGATGACCGCTTTGCTCCTCCTCTTGAGCTGTCTGGCACTATCATGGCGATCGAGCACGGTGATATTCATGCAGAGACTGAGGTCGTGGTAAAGGTGGGCAGTGTATCCGTCATCGTAACCAAGAAGCGCAAGCCCTACCACAAGGAAGTTGACTTTACCAACATAGGCCTCAACCCAAGAGGCTCGGACATAGTTGTAGTAAAAATCGGCTACTTAGTACCTGAGCTATATGATATGAGAAACGGCTGGGTCATGGCACTAACACCCGGAGGTGTAGATCAGGACTTGGAACGGCTTGGATACAAACGAATCAATAGGCCAATGTTTCCACTAGATAAAGACATGGCCACCCCTGATCTCAGCGCACGTCTGATCCCCTTGTCGCATGAGGGCGGCACTAAGTAAACCTACTTCACAAAGAAGAAATTAATTATCTTAGATAGCGACTAAGCACATATTCTATGTCCATAAAATACTTATTCACCTTTTTGATAACGCTCTGCTTTTTAGCACTAGTTGGCTGTGAGTCCAAAGTAAGGTTTGCGAAAGCAGCTGAGACAGAAGTCGACCCAACCAAGCTGAGTAAGATAACCGGACTATCGAAGCGCATCCTGGCCGCTCAGCGAGCTGGAGGCTACTATGCGCTTACAGAAGAGGAAGCCACGGCTGATATGATCAATGGCTTGACTGAAAGCGTCCAAAAATCAGCTTACGAGCAGGTATCAAGTGTCTTTGGAGACTATCAGGGCATTGAGTTTGATCATTTGATGAAGGCTACTGATGGAAGGCTCGTTGAACTCTACAGGTTTCGCGGACAATTCGCGCCTGGAGCCGAAGTGGAAGTGCGGGCAGTCATCAACGCCAAAGGCAAGCTTGCCGGCTTCTTCATCAAACCCTGGAATGACAATCCATAGTCCATCCCGACCATTTTCACGGTAGGCTGAAAATAAGAAAAGGCCGATCCAAAGAACCGGCCTTTCAAGCACAAAGCTTATCTATCTATAGTTTAGAAGTTTATTGTGTTACCAAATTGCCATGTGTCAATTCACTTCATCTCAGCACTACTCAGGTCAGCTCTACTGTAGCTCACCATCACTCTGTGTGTTGTGTCCTTATCGGATACTTCGATTAAATAATCCCCTTTAGACAGATGACTAAAGTTTATTGGTTGCAGAAACCCATCCGTTCCTTTGATTCGCTTATCGGACAATAGTTTATGATTAGCGTCCAGTATACGGACATTGACTGTCTTGTTTTCTTCAGATTCGAAAAGCAGATTATAAATACCAGCCTTATTACTAGCCAATACTTTTACTTGCGAATCCTCACTTACACCTTTGGCGTTTGCGAATGCAGCTCCCATAACTATTACGAGGGCTACTAGTGTTGTTTTTAGTTTTGTCATAACTTTTTCAGTTAAATACTGATGCAAATTTATACCCCATTATACGAGCTATACAATAATGGTTCGCAACAGAACGTCTATTTTGGCATGCAAACGTTTAATCATATAAGAAATAATTATGAAATTCATAATAAATGAACCTGCTGCAAACGTTCCGCTTATGGGCAGCACTGGTCTGCAAGCGTTTCCATACTCTGGATTGAAAAAATGAGCCCTTATCGAAATATTTTCCATTGATCCCAGGTTTTCACCCTTTGAGGTAGTTTTAGGTCTTACCAGAAGTTGAAATTGAAGAATGTCGAGCTTCAAACTTGCTATAGCCACATGTACAGAGTGGCCTGATCTCATCCCCAGCGAGCAGTACTTACTATCGCAATTGCCTGAATTGGGCATAAAGGTCGAACCAGCGGTATGGAATGATCCGAATGTCAATTGGGCAGAGTTTAATGGAGTCTTGATACGAACCGTATGGGATTACCATAAACACATTGTTGCATTCAGATCATGGATAGATCAGCTAGAGCAACTCGATCTCATCGTTGGCAATCCTACCGCTGTACTTAGATGGAACGCGCATAAGAATTATCTAGAGGAGCTAGGACTAAAAGGAATCACAATACCACCTACACTCTTCTTACCTCAGGGAAGCGATCTTGGTGAGATTCAGATCCCTTGGTCTGTGTTCATCATCAAGCCGGCAGTATCTGCTACCGCCTTCCAGACATTCAAGTTGACCAACGCTACATATGAGGCACATCGATCCATTTTGGGGACTATCATCCAAGAGAAGGATCTCTTGGTGCAACAGTTCATTCCTTCGATCAGCGAGCAAGGCGAGTACTCATTGATGTTTTTTGATAAGAAGTTTAGCCATGCCGTGCTCAAGAAGGCAAAGGCCGGAGAGTACAGAGTCCAGGAGGAGTTTGGTGGTAACTACAGTGTGGTTGAGCCAGATGAGGCCATAG
This sequence comes from Cyclobacteriaceae bacterium, assembly GCA_040222235.1. GTDB lineage: Bacteria > Bacteroidota > Bacteroidia > Cytophagales > Cyclobacteriaceae > UBA6059. Next base: position 44,559 of record JAVKDO010000101.1, on the reverse strand, counting down.
TGCGATTTGCCAGCGAGGTGCTCGCAACGGTAGCGGATCCTTGCCTTTACGCCCGTGTGGACTTAGTCCTCTATAAAGGCCAACCTATGTTGATGGAGCTCGAGTTGATAGAGCCAGAGCTTTTCCTATTGTCAGATGATATCAGAAAGAGGCTTGTCACCTCCATTACGAGCTACTTTCTTTGAAAGCAGCAGAGGAGCCATAGCTCCTCCTTTACTAATCAGCAATCAATAGAATTTCTTATTCCACTACTTGCTTCAAGTTGGATAGACCTTCTTCATACTGAGGGCCGAGCATGTCCTCCATAAATAGTCCAAAATATCTTCCGATAGGATTGTTACCCATATCTCCATCAAAGGTCCAGGTCACGGTGCTACCATTACCGGAGGGCTCTATCATCAAGGAGGCCTGCGATGGCTCAAAGCCCTCGAACAGCAGTACGTTCGTCACCTTCTTATTAGGAACACTTTCTATTATTTCCTGGCTCCCACTCCCCACATCAGGGTGGTCACTCGTCCAGCTCATCTTTGCTCCTACACCTGCAGCTGGGCCACTGTAGTTATACTTTGTGTTCGGGTCGATTTGCGCCCAAGGTGACCATTTGTTGAAGTTTTGGAAGTTATTGAGTTCCTGATAGATCGCGCTGGGTTCAGCATCTACAGCTATGGATCTCTCTAAGTGAACTTCTCTGGGCAGTAAAAATCCGACTACTGCGAGCAACACCACGACTATGACCAACCCTAGCAGAATTTTGATAAGTACTTTCATAAGTTGATTAGTTTAAGTTTGGGATAAAAAATGTGTATCAATATATGAAAATAATCGGGAAGCCATATCCCCCTATCACAAACAAGGCTATTTTCGTATCGCATTGATTATCATGGATTTGAATTACGCATCATTCTGGAAACGGCTAACTGCATACAACATAGATTTGACAGTGCTGGTGTTGGTTCTTTTCCCATTAAGTATAGTCATCGAAGACAACAGCCTTTTCTATGGTGTCTGTTTGACAGTAGTCATTGGCTATCATGCCGGACTGGAAAGCTCCAGGTACCAGGCCACCCTTGGCAAGAAGTACCATGGCTTGCGAGTCGTAGACAAGGAGGGCCAGCCCTTGAGTTTTACTAAAGCATTGCTGCGGATTCTGCTGAAGTTTGTATCGGCAGCTATCGCGCTTGGTGGATTTACGATGATTGCCTTCAACAAACGCAAGCAAGGCCTGCATGATTACATACTGGGGACGTACATAGTCATGCAATAGATCAGCGTACTTACATTTATATCTATGAGAAAATATGCTAAACTCTCTATACCAAACAACTGCGTGAACTGATCATGAAATACAAAATCCGCATAAATGAATAGCCTGCACAAATATGAGATCATTATTTATTGGAGTGAAGAAGATGCTGCATACATAGCTGAGGTGCCCGAACTAGCAGGATGTAAAGCAGATGGTTCGTCTTACCAGGAAGCTATCTCCAATGCCGAAGTAGTCATTGGTGAATGGATTGAAACCGCGAACTCACTGAGTCGGGAAATACCGAAACCCAAAGGGGAGCTTATGTTTGCCTAAGAGGCAACCCGCGATATAATAGCACATATTTTAAATCATCGGCCTTAGTTGCAATCAAATTCTAGGTGCTCCCTGAGTTCAAAAAAATATCATTATTCGTTCTACCAAAGGAAAATAAAGCTAAATTTGATTGAATCGCATACATAATCCCACAGAATTAAAAGAGCTTGACACATGGCTAGAAACGGCTTAAAGGCAGTAGAAGAATTTTTTGAAGGTTTCGTGTTTTGGGGTCGATGGGTACAGGCACCCTTGTATGGTGGCCTTATCATCGGTGCGTTTATCTATCTGATCAAGTTCTTTGAGGAGCTACTTCATCTCTTTCATGAGATGTTTACCCTATCGGAAACTAAAATGATGCTGAGTATACTTGGTTTAGTAGACATCAGTATGGTCATGAATCTGGTCATCATGGTGACCATAGGAGGCTACTCCATTTTTACCAGTCGCATCGATGTAGACATGCATGAGGATAAGCCGCTTTGGCTAGAAGATTTGGATGCAGGTCAGCTGAAGATTAAGCTGGCTACTTCACTTGCGTCTATTTCTGGTGTGCAACTGCTCAAGACTTTCATTGACTACCGCGACGCAGTACAAAAGGCAAGTTCGGAGGGTATTATCATCGAGATTGTCATCCACATGGTCTTTATCGTTTCGGCGCTGTTGCTATCGCAAACGGAAAAGATCACGCACTCCTATCTCCATACAAAGCACGTGATGGAAGCTGATCCTCATGAAGTTGAAGAAGGCGAGAAGAAGGAAGAACACTAGTCGATAATTAGTCTATGACTGAATGGTACATACCCATCACCATACTGCCGGGTGTTGGGTTACTTATCATGTCCACTTCAGCATTGGTTGCCAATCTCAGCAATGAAACCGGTGCACTGATTAAGGAAAATTGCCAGCTTAATAAGTTGCTCATTCAGAACAAGATCGAACAATTAACTCGGCTCAATCGGGCGATGGTAGGCCTATACTTCAGTTCAGGAGCGCTAGTCCTATCGGGAATCTTAAAAGCTGTCTTATCAACAAATTATGTTTCTGAAGCACTGCTGTTTCTGGGAGCGTTGCTACTTTTCGTCGGCCTCTTCTTTCTCATGCGATACTCGGTACTCGCAGTAAAAATCCGTAAGCAGCAATTCCTGGATCAGCTAGCTCAATAGCTACTGCGTAATTCCTGATGGAGTGTAGCGGAAGTCAGGAATCTGAATGTCATGGCATGATGATAATCTTGGATTTCAACCAATAGCCTATTTGAAGTTAATGTTCGTAGTGGTGAGACTATTGTCTAAAGAGGTCTTTTTCTCTCTGAAATTGTTAGGCATTAGAGTTTTCCGAACTACAGCCTTATCTTCAACAGCATTTCAAACCCCTTACCATGAAGAGCTCACCCAGTTTCCTCTTTATCCTTGTTGTTTCAGCAGTCGGACTTCTCTCCTGTGAAACGCCTGCTCCATCTACCGAACAAATCGATCCTACCAGCAACTTGATCAAGTACCACGGCAGGATTAACTGGGCAGACTCACTACAGCCTGAGTTTTACTGGCCTGGATCAGGCTTATCCATCAACTACCAAGGCGGGGAGCTCTATGCCGACTACTATGATGCCAATGGAGAAGTCTATCTCAACATCATCTATGACCAGGACAGCCTTAGGTATCTCAAGCTGGAAAGCGGCGAGAACAAAATACTCCTAGCTGACTTTGAAGATAAAGAAGTTCATCGAATAGACGTGCTCAAGCGAAATGAGTGGATGGTCACTGGACCACTCAACTTCAAAGGTCTCACACTCGCTGACGGTAAACTACTCGCACCTCCACAATCTTCTGGTAAGGTCATAGAATTCTTTGGCAACTCGATCACGGCTGGTTTTGCGATAGAAGATCTCACCGGCGGTGATCGGTGGGATAGCATCTATACCAACAACTACTATACCTACGCCGCTAATACCGCCAGACACTTCAATGCGGACTACTACGCCACAGTACAATCAGGTGTTGGGATCACAGTCAGCTGGAATCCTGAAATCATGCCCGAAATCTACAATCTGCTCAATCCAAAGGATAGCACTTCGCTCTGGGATTTCTCCAAAGTACAGCCAGATGTGGTGGTGATTAATCTCGGCCAAAATGATTCCTGGCTACTCAATATGCCGGAGTTTGAGCAGTTCATAATCCGCTTTGGAGAAAACGCCCCCACCATTCCAGAATGGCAAGCAGCCTATCGGAGCTTTATCCAGAGCATTCGCGATGTATATCCTTCCGCACATATCGTATGTGCTATTGGCAGCATGGACGCAAGTGCAGATGATTCACCCTGGCCAGGTTACATCCAAGAATCTGTGAATGAGTTGGCTGATGGAAATATGTCCACTATCGTATTTCCATTTATGGAAACCAACGGACATCCTAGGGTGGCACATAATAGAAAGATGGCTGCACAACTCATCACTCATCTTGAGGAAGTGATGGGTTGGTAACCATTAGAGCTGTTGGGGAACAGGGATGAGATTGAATTCATAAACTAAGCTCAATCTCATCGCTGGCACGAGTCTTCAGGCTCGCGTCTTTTCTACTTACCGAGCCCATAGTGCTAGAACCTTCCTAATTCCTTGCGAGTACACTGCGCAGCAAGCACAAGACTTGGGAATCACAAGGAGCCGTTTTTGAGATTCCCAAGTCTCCCACACTTCGTAAGGTCGCAAGGGAATGACCTCTGCATGAGTGAGTATCACTCATTCATCACCGGCTCCCCCTGCAGCAAACCAGCCATCTCAATCAGCTGAATCATCTCACTACGGTAGCCAAATTCATCGGTACCCTTAGCTTCCTTAGCCCAGTCCAAGACGGAAGCATAGGTCGCATCGCCTGCAAACTCAGACTGTCGGAGCATCATCCCAAAGGCGGCCACAGTCGAGGACCAGCGAATGTTGTCCGTGCTCTTCTCAAAGCCCGCACTCTTCGCGGTTATTGTCTCTGCAATCAACTCGCTCTTATCTCCATCAGGTGCCTTGTAGCGCACCTTCACGGTCATCCATTCACCAACGGACTTGCCTGGCTTGGTCGGAGTGGTCTGCTGGTACTTGAGCGGATCAACGGATAGCACGCTGCTCTCCACTCCTACCGGAATAATCTCGTACAGTGCCGTCACTGTATGTCCCGCACCCAGCTCACCTGCATCCTTCTTATCGTTATTGAAGTCTTCTTTGTTCAGCTTGCGGTTTTCATAGCCAATCAACCGGTAGGCTTGCACCTCTGCCGGGTTGAACTCCACCTGTATCTTCACATCTTTTGCGATAGTGAATAGCGTACCCCCAAATTCGGATACGAGGACCTTCTTCGCCTCTTTCATGGTATCGATATAGGCATAGTTTCCATTGCCCTTGTCAGCCAGGATCTCCATTTTGGAGTCTTTGGAGTTGCCCATCCCAACGCCCAGCACCGTCAGGCACACCCCAGCTTCACGCTTCTGCTCAATGCGTCGCTCCATCTGCGCATTGCTGGAGGCACCTGTGTTGAAGTCGCCATCAGTAGCCAGAATCACACGGTTGTTGCCGCCTTCGATGAAGTTGTCCACCGCGATCTTGTACGCCAACTCAATACCCGCACCACCTGCCGTAGATCCACCTGCCTTGAGTTCATCGATGGCTTTGAGAATGGTTGACTTATCTTCACCCGAAGTGGACGGAAGCACCATACCAGCCGCTCCGGCATACACCACGATTGCCACTCTATCCTCATCTCTAAGCTGTTGCACAAGCATCTTGTAAGCTGACTTTAGTAAAGGCAGCTTGTTGGGCTGGTTCATAGAGCCTGATACATCCAGCAGGAAGACAATGTTAGAAGCAGGTAGCTGATCTTTCTCGATCTCCTTGCCCTTGATACCCACTTGTACCAGCTGATGCTTCGGATTCCAAGGTGCGGGAATCGTCTCCGTATTGACAAGCAGCGGCTTGTCATCCTCAGGCGTATGGTAAGCATAGTTGAAGTAGTTGATCATCTCCTCTATGCGCACTGCATCCTTTGGCGGCAGCTGACCCTGGTTGACAAAGCGTCGCATGTTACTATAAGAGGCCGCATCTACATCTATCGAGAACGTACTCAGCGGCTCATCCTGGGGCGTGTGAAAGATATTCTCGTGAATGGTCGCGTATTCTTCGGTGTTGTAATTGGGGTACTGCACATCATGCGGGGGTGCGTACATCTTCCCATGAGCAATCCCAGACGCATTCATTCGATCCATGCGCACATGCGACATGTCCATCGTGACTACCTCTTCTAGTACTTCAACCTCTTCCATGGCATCATCTACCACCGGTTGCTCCCTTCGCGGTAGCATATACCGCAGGCTGATCTCCAGCTCATGCTGATGATTGATCGCCACCCGCTTGTGCTGATAGCCCTTCTTCTCTATGGTCAATACCTGGTTGCCGCGCTGCGCCACTATCGTGAATGCGCCTTGCGCATCCGTGATGGCCTGTCTACCTGCTGCCTCTAGTTTGACCACCACGCCGGAGATGGGTGCTTTGGTCTCCTCATCAAGGATGGTACCCGTCACCTTCCAGTCTTCTGCTACCGCAAATGATGAGAGTACGAGTGTAACAAGGACCGTCAACAAGGCGAGTAATGTGATCATGTGCTTTTTCATATCCGTATCGTTTAAGTTTCGTCTTTGTGATAGGGATGCGGGATGGTCAGGATTTCCATAAATGAATGGCAAAATTTTTTATGATTGCTCATTAACTCATTGGTTATCAATGGTAATAGTTGCTAGAACAAAGACAAGTTGATATACCTTTGCGGTGTTCTGGATGACTGGAATTAGCAATGAGTACAGCACTACCACTTCCGTTCGTCTTTGCGAGGGAGGCACGACCGAAGCAATCTCAAGTCTGCAATGATTAGAAATATGCTGTAATGAGATTCCTTCGCTACGCTCGGAAAGACGGACATTTGTTGTTGCAATTATCACTGATCAATGAAATAGCAGCTACAGTCAACAATTGTAACTGGGACACCCACCCAAAGCGATTCCAATACCACCATCAAGGTTATTACTAACTTAGAAAGCGAAAACAAGATCAAGTCCAGCAAAAGAACTAAAGCCGGTTAATGCCAACAGCCAAACGATATCACAACCAGTGAAACTCGCCTCTGAAAAATCAGACGAATGGCTGTTCCACAGCTACGCGAGCACTGGAGAAAAGCGCTGGCTATCGATCCTCTTTGAGCGCTATCGACTCATGGTATTCGGTTTTTGTTGCAAATATCTGAAGGCGCCTGAGCAGGCAAGTGACGCTACCATGGACATCTTTGAGAAACTCCTTTCTCAGTCGCAGAAAGGTGAGGTGAACAACTTCAAGGTCTGGCTATTCGTGCTCACAAAAAACCACTGCCTGATGATCCTGCGCAAAAAATCACCCGAATTCACCAATGTAGAAGACACATTTGTGGAATCCGACCAAATCTGGCATCCTATGGAGGAAGGGGACGAAGAAGCGCGCCAAGCAAGGCTTGACGAATGTCTGAAAGGGCTACCGGAAGGTCAGCTAAGCTGCATCAAGGGTTTTTTCTATGAGAAGCTACCTTACCAGGAACTGGCAAAGCGGCTGTCCCTGGAGATAAAGAAAGTGAAGAGTAATATTCAAAATGGAAAGCGAAATCTGAAACTTTGTATGGAACGGCAATATGAGTGAGCACAACGGACATATAGGCGAAGAGGCAATGCAGCGCTACCTCAATGGGGAGATGGACGCAGCGGAACAGCATGCCTTTGAGAAGAAGCTCGAGAATGATCCGTTTGCCTATCAAGCGATCGAAGGACTGGAAGGAGTGAGTCAGGCGGAGGTCGCCCGTGAACTACAAAAGCTGCAGGCAACTGAGACAGAGCAAAGCTTTAGCTGGATGAAGATCGCCGCGGCGGTAACCATAGCGTTGATGAGCGGACTTGGTATCTGGTACTATAGTCAGCCACAGACCCCAGCGCAACTCGCTTATGAAGAGACCACTGCTCCAGTCGAAACGCCGCAAGCGAAAACTGCTCCCTCCACCGAGCCCGTGGCTGCTCCTACCCTACCGGAAACCTCCTCTGAGACTATCGCAGAAGTAAATGAAGCCGAGGAGATTGAACTGGATGAGCCAATAGCCATCACTGCAGCTCCAGCCCTTGCGGATGTGCAGTCGCTTGATCCCCCCTCGCAAAAACAAGAAGATGAACTACCCACCCTTCGTAATGAAGTAGCGGTGACCTTGGAAGAAAACATGGCAGATGAAGATGAAGAGCAATTCTCAGAAGAAATCTTGGAGGAAACGATTGTAGAAACGGTCGTAGATGACATCATCTTCGAAGAGCAGGTAGCCCAGGACTTTGAGGTCAATAGTGGAGCGGTTGCCGATCAGCAGCTAAGCCGCACAGCCCCAGCTGCCAAGTCCATGTCTCGCCAGAGCTTTAATGCCACCACACCCCAACCCATAGGTGGGCTCAAAGCATACCAAGACTACCTTACCGATAGCTTACGTTATACTTCCGAGATGCAAGCAGGTGTAGTGACCCTTCGTTTCACCATTGATCAGCGTGGTACTCCCGCGGACATCCAGGTGATCCAATCACTTAATGAAACAGCTGATATGGAGGCCATTCGTCTAGTTGCGGAGGGTCCTAAGTGGTCGAGAAGCCCGGGCATTCCTATGACTTTGAGTGTGCCGATCAGACCGAAGTAAAAAAATAATGAGCTTTGCAGTATATGACTAATGTAGAGTCCTCCATAACCTAGTTAATCGTTTCTGAATATATCAGGCTTAAATATTACTATGTCGAGTGAATACAAAAAAAGCATCCAGACTTACTATGATGAATGCAATAGAGACTATGAAATAGTCTGGCAGCTAAGGGACTCCCTAGCTTTGCACTATGGATATTGGGATGAAACGACCTTGACGCATCGACAAGCCCTTTGGAACGCCAACTATCAAATTGCTCGTCATGCACAAATCAATTCTTCGGATTACGTGCTAGATGCCGGATGTGGCGTGGGAGGAACCTGCTTCTTTTTGGCAAACACGATTGGGTGCAAAGTTCATGGAATTTCTCTTACACCTACTCAAGTCGATCAGGCCGTCTCCACAAAGGCAGAATTTGATGAAAAGAATCTCACGGGGTTCTCGTGTCAGGATTATTGTAAAACCAACTTTCCCGATAATACATTCGACGCTATTCTGGCTATTGAAAGCGCCATGTACGCTATGCCTAAAAATAGTTTTTTGGAAGAATGCTTTCGTATTCTCAAACCCGGAGGTAGGTTAGTAGTGGCAGACTACTTCTTGCGTAAAACTCAACACGAACGAGAGCAAAAAACGCTGAATAAATGGGCTAAATCGTGGGTCATAAAGGAATTTATTCTTGAGTATGACTATCTCGAAGACTTAGAAAAGTTAGGTTACCTGAATTACTCATTAATGGATATTTCCAATCAAGTCCTTCCATCTATAAAGCTGATGCATCGTTCATATTATCCCGGAATTCTGATCAGCAGAGTTTCCAATTTCTTTGGTAGAAGAACTGATTATCAAGTTGAAAATAGCAAGTCAGGTAGATACCAATTTCAGTCCTTTAGGCAGGGTGTATGGCGGTACAAATATCTCAAGGCTTTCAAACCACCAATCAACGCTGACACTAAAACTGACGAAGACAGGAACCATAAATTGGATATCAAGCAATATATTGATGATGAGTCTTTCGCCGCGAGGTTTCCAATCCTTTCCAAGAATGGACTATCTTTGCGAAATCTGATTAAGAGGATAATGCACTTTTATTTGGAATCAAGAATTAGAGACAATCGTTTATGGTTCTGATTAAGAAACAACTCAAGCCTATCAGGTTCATACTAATGATGACACCAACAAATGGTCTGAATTACCACCCATTGCTGATAATGGATTGAAAATTCTGTGATCTCATTCCGGTAGGTGAGTAACTCTCCACGCAGCGATCTACCTTTGCGGCATGGTAGCAAAAAATAAGGATGCCCAGGCCATTCTTGATAAACTAGGCATTGCAGCGCTCAATCCCATGCAGGAAAGCGCGCAAGCGGTGATCACGTCCGACGCAGAAGTAGTATTGCTCTCTCCGACCGGCACTGGCAAGACGCTCGCGTTTTTACTACCTATCATCGCCGCGCTCGATCCTGAGCTATCCGCAGTACAAGTGTTGATCTTGGTACCATCTAGGGAGCTGGCCATCCAGATCGAGCAGGTCATCCGCGAGATGGGCAGTGGTCACAAGGCCAATGCGGTCTATGGCGGTCGCGCGGGATACAAGGACAGGGTTGAGCTCAAACATCCCCCTGCCCTGCTGATCGGTACTCCCGGCAGAGTGGCAGACCATATCAGGCGCGAAAACGTCGACACCCATCACATCAAGACATTGGTCCTGGACGAGTTTGATAAGTCACTAGAGATCGGGTTTGCAGAGGACATGAAGGAGATCATCGCGGCACTCCCTTCGCTCAAACGGAAGGTACTGACCTCTGCCACACAGAAAGTTGCCATTCCACCTTTTGTGGGCATTCGCAATGCGACACAGCTCAACTTCCTCGACCGGTCGGACTCACTCCTGCAGCTCCAGACCGTCATCTCCCCAACAAAGGATAAACTGCCGACCTTGATCCAGCTGCTTCGACATGTGGGTAAGCGCAATGGTATGGTCTTTTGCAACTTCAAGGAAAGCATACAAACCGTCAGTGAGGCCCTAGACAAAGCGCAGGTTGCTCATGGGTGTTTCCATGGCGGACTGGAGCAGATCGACCGGGAGCGTTCACTGATTAAGTTTCGCAATGGCACCTACAGTCTGCTGGTGGCCACAGATCTTGCCGCTAGAGGTATAGACGTACCCGAAATGGACTTCATCGTGCACTACGAGCTTCCGCACTCCGAAGCGGAGTTCGTCCATAGAAATGGTCGGAGTGCAAGGATGCATAGCGACGGCACTGCCTATGTGCTGCAGTGGGAGCAAACAACGCTACCTCCATTCATCAAGGGAGCAGAAGAAATTGCCCTGACTACCAAGAAGCAGGACCTCTCTAGTAGCTGGGTGACCCTCTACATCTCTGGCGGCCGCAAGGATAAGATCTCCAAAGGTGATGTGGCAGGATTGTTTTTCAAGCAGGGTGGGTTGACCAAAGATGAGCTCGGCATCATCGAGCTAAAGCAAGACTGCACCTATGTGGCTGTCCCTCAAAGCAAATCGACGAAACTCATCGCGCAGCTCAACAACACTCGTCTCAAAACCAAAAAAGTACGTATCAGTCAGCTGGCCTAAGGCATGGGCCGAGCGCACTTTATGGATCTGCGAGCTGAAAACAAATTTGACCCTACGAACAGTCATATTATACCAAGGTCCTAACTTATCGGAATACACCTATTCATTATAGGTCCAGTATTGATCATCAGAAAAGAAAATTGACTTACTTGCGAGCTCCAAAATTGAAAATAAATCCCCTAGTTGAAGCAGTATGAAATTTATAAAAACCGCACTTGTCCTATCTGTGTTTTCATGTTTCATAATTGGAAGTGCTTACTCACAGACCTCTGATAGTGTTCAACTTAAGCCAAGTGTTAAGCAGTTCAGATATCCGAATATTATTAAGCTCAACTCATTTGCGCTAGCATTCAGTAATATCTCTTTGATCTACGAAAAGGGTATAGTTCCAAGAGTATCTGCAGGGATCGGGGTAGCATACAAGCATAGTGGAACCATACCTAGCCTACTTGCTATCGAAAGTTCGACGTTTAACTCAAGTTTTGATCAGATTACAGGAGTGGCTATCACACCAGAGGTGAGATACTACTTAAGGGCATGCGATCCTGGTAAATTAGAAGGCTTCTATACTGGGGTATATTTCAGATATCAAGATTTCAATACGACAGCCAGTTTTGAATATACTCCTGTGAGCAGCCCTATTGAGAATTACTTTTCTGACGTTAGTTTGACCGAATTTGGTGTAGGCATCCAATTGGGCTACCAAATGATTATTAAAGAAAGGTTCAGTATAGATTTTTTATTCATTGGCCCTCGTGTATCCGGTTATAAAAAGGCCTATGAATTTGATCGACCCCCAAGCGATCAGTTTCTGGATGACCTATCTGGAGCATTGAATGAGGTGATTGACCGGCTTGGCTTTGATTACGAAGTAGACATTGAAGGTGACGGTGACGCGAAAGCTTCCAGTACTTTTTCGTTTGTGAATGCGCGAATTGGACTATCGCTAGGATATACCTTTTAGAGAAGGTTGGACTAAGCTCTCCTGTGTGTGCAGCACGTGTGTCAGGTATCTTGGCAGGCTACATTAAGGCAATGCTGGCTTGACCCATGATTTTTTCTACACGATTCCAATCATTTCCGGTAGGGTAATACGTTAACTGCCTGTATTACCTCAAACGTGAAGCAATGATGAGAAAGCAACTGTTATGGATAATGGTGGTCGGCCTATGCTGGGGAGGATGTGCATCAGATGATGACGAAGAGCCTGGGATCTTAAAACCTGTAGAGCCTGGCACCAATGATCCTGTCCGCTATGATGCGCAGGTCTTTGATGGCTATGACCTTACCAGAAACATCAGCTACGGGCAGAACACGACCCAAGGTGGTGAAGTGCAAGACCTGAGGTTTGATTTCTACGAGCCAGTCGGTGACACGGCCTCCTCCAGACCGGTGTTGGTATATGCATTCGGAGGTGGTTTTGTAGGGGGAGATAAGCAAGAAGCGTTGATCTTCGCACCATTCTTCGCTCAGTCGGGCTATACCCTTGTGGCGATTGACTATCGTGTGATTGATATTGAGCGCACACCAGAGTCCGTGGTGCGTGCGGTATATGATGCTGCCAGCGATATGAAAGCAGCGGTCAGGTTCCTAAAGCAGAACTATGCTGCCTATGGTATTGATACGGCTAATATCTACGTCGGTGGCTTCTCCGCTGGCGCGTTTACTGCGCTACAGTCAGCCTACCTCAATGACATACAAGATATAGCGTCCATCAGTCCCGGTCTGCTGGAGTATGTGGAGTCGAGGGGTGGCATCCCTGGTAACAGTGGCAATCCTGGCACTTCATCAGCGGTCAAGGGTGTATTCAACTTCTCCGGAGCAATGCTTGATTTTGAATTTATCGATGCAGACGAGCCTATCCTCTTCAGCATCCACGGCACCAACGATGATGTCGTCCCCTTCAACACCGGAGAAGCAGACGAATCAGGCGTCACTACCCAAGGTTCTAACCTCCTTCACCAACAGGCAGATGCCATTGGTCTGACCAATCAGCTTGTAGTAGTCGAAGGTGGAGGTCACAGTGCCCCCCTACTCTGTCCCGATTGTCTGGTGCAAATGCGGAATTTTGTTTTTGGTCAGCTGTAGAATTAGTATCCAGAGGCAATTGGGGAAGCCTTTTCACACTGGATTTAACCAAAAGTGAATCGTCCCTAAAACAATTTTAGATATATTTATATAACAGAGCTATGAATTATCAAGACATCATTACTATTGAACCTGGCAAACGAGGTGGTAAGCCGTGCATTAGAGGTTTGAGGATTACAGTATACGACGTACTTAGCTGGTTAGCCTCGGGAATGACTCAAGACGAAATAATTAATGACTTCCCTGATCTGACCAAAAATGACATATTAGCAGCCCTATCTTTCGCGGCTGATCGCGAGAATCGAGTGGTCGCCATCTCCAAATGAAACTGATCTTTGATCAGAACCTATCCCATAAACTTGTAGCTAGGTTGGCTATATCCTACCCAGACTCAACACATTTAAGGTTTCATAACCTTTCAAAAAAAGATGATATGACGGTTTGGCGTTTCGCCAAAGCGAACAACTATACCATTGTCTCACAAGACTCTGACTTTCTTGAATTGGCGCTAGTCCATGGGTTTCCTCCTAAAGTCATATGGATTCGATCGGGAAACACAAATACGGCTATGATCGCTTCGTTACTTGAGAATCACCTATCAAGCGTGAGAGATTTTATTGGTTCAAGCAAGGGCTACTGCCTAGAGATAACCTGATCTATGCCATCTTAAATCTCTCTTTTTCAGATTTATTTTCCTTCCCACTGTAACCTTCGCAAATTTCTTCAGTCTCTATACTCAGGCAAGCGCCTTTTTTTATTGTTTATAATAACTACATTTAGGAATTAAATAAATTCCAATGGGTGATTATCAATTAGGTGAATTTGAAGAGATTGTATTACTCACCGTAGCAGTGCTATACGATCGTGCCTATGGCGTGAGTATCAAAGAAGAAATCGAGCAGAAGCTCGGGCGAAAGGTGAGTACAGGCGCCTTGCAAACTGCACTGCGACGTATGGAAAACAAAGGCTACCTCGACAATAAATGGGGAGAAGCCACCAACGTCAGAGGTGGAAAGCGCAAAAAGTATTTTCTGGTCACACCGTTCGGAAAGAAAGCGCTGGATCATGCACAAGAGAGTCGTCAAAAGCTCTGGAGCGCCATCCCGAAAATAGCATTTGACTTTGGTAAATAAGCCAACCCATATCGATACTACTTATGCAATGCGGCTCCTTCGTCGGCTGATCAAGCCGGAGTATTATGAGGATATCGCAGGTGATCTCGGTGAGCAGATTGACTTATATAAAATCAAGGAAAAGGTCATTTTTTGGTGGTTATGGAAAGAGGTAATCCTATTGCTCCATCCTTCCTTACTGCGTCCCCTACTCAAGTTTGAAAAACTCAAAAACTCTAATATTATGCTAGTCAACTATCTCAGAATTGCCTCCAGGCAATTTAAAAAGTACAAGATGAATACGGCGATCAACCTGATTGGACTATCCACAGGTATGGCGGCATGTATCCTGATCTTCCTTTTCGTTCAAGATGAGCTCAGCTACGATCGACATCATGAAAATGCTGAGGATATTTATCGAGTTACTGTCCAAAATTTTACAACTGACGGTGACTTGAGTCGGCATTGGGCCTTTGCGTCAGCAGGCCATGCAGAGCGGCTCAAAGAAGACTATCCTTCCATCACCCATGCCGTACGATTCTTCCCTTGGGCTTTTCCTGATCTAGAATACGGAGATCAGCGATTTCCCGGCGAGCCAGTCATATTCGCTGATGATGATGTGTTCGATATATTCAGTTTCCCATTTCTACTGGGCTCTCCTGAAACGGCCTTCGATGATATCTTCTCCTTAGTGTTAACAGAGGAGTCAGCCATTCGGATTTTTGGTAATGATTGGGCAGAGCAAGACCTACTAGACAAGACAATAAAGCTGACAGCAAGAGGTCAGGATTTTAACTTCAAGGTCACAGGTGTGATGGCGGACATGCCGGATCAGCAGCATTTTCACTTTGAGTACCTGGCCCCTCTGAGGCTGGTCGCTCAAGCTTTTGGTGAGGAGGCGATGAACAATGTAGGCGGCAACTACAACTGGCTCACCTATATCCGCACCTCCCCCAATGCTGATATACCAAGTCTGACTCAATCCTCAGTCGGATTCTGGGAAAAATACGTTGATCCTATCAGAGGCAGACCTTCCAGTGACTTCTACAAGTTTCAGTTTCAACCCCTGCTTGACATCCATCTTTATTCCAATCTCGAAGGTGAGTATGAAACCAATGGTAGTATTGATCAGGTCTATATTTTCTCGATCGTTGGTATTCTCCTTTTGGTCATTGCTTGTGTTAACTACATGAACCTTTCTACCTCGCATTTTACCAGGCGCCTTAAGGAGATCGGTGTGCGTAAAGTACTAGGTAGTGGCCGGTCCGCACTCGTCATGCAGTTTCTTGTCGAGTCAACATTGATCACCGTCCTGTCGCTCCCCATTGCAATGCTACTGGTATGGTTGGCCCTGCCCGTGATCAATGATTTTGTAGAAAAATCTCTCACTCTCAACCTCATTGACAACTATTTTCTGGTCCTTACCTTACTCAGCCTCCTCATTATCATAGGACTCATCGCAGGCCTCTATCCTGCCCTTTTCTTATCACGCATTGGCGCGGTGCAGTCACTGAAGGGCAAGCTCGCGTCACGCCCATCAAAGATCAACTTCCGATCTGTACTGGTCACAGTACAATATGCCGTCGTACTGGGGTTGATCTTTGCCCTCACCGTTATCGAGAGCCAGATTGACTTTATTAGGACATCAGATCCGGGCTACCGCAAAGAAGCCATCATCGATCTGCCGCTAGGCAGGAGTTTTGAAAATCTGGAGACCTTTAAAACCCAGCTATTGGCCAGTCCCAATATTGAAGCGGTGGCCTATTCCTCTCGCATCCCTACAGGAAGGTTGATGGACAGCTGGGGTGCTAATTTCTTCCGAGGAGATACCGCAGTAGATCTCGATTTTCGCCTTCCAGGAATCATGGTAGATGAGGATTTCTTGGATACCTATAGCATTAAGCTGGCAGCTGGCTCCAACTTCCAGAAGCAAATGGACACGTTCGCAGATAGCATCGGCTACTACATTATCAATCGCACCGCCGCAGAAGCATTAGGCTATGACAATCCCAATGATATCATAGGTGAAAACCTGAGATATGGACCGTACAAAGGCCGTATCTACGGGGTGACGGAGGACTTTCATTTTGAGTCACTTCATAGTCCCATTGTACCCATGGTCATGATGAAGGCCGGCACCCGACTGAGGCGAGCGAGCATCCTGGTCAACACACAGCGCCTACCGGAAACCTTAGAACACATTGAGTCTACGTGGGCTGATTTTGATCCCGTCAATACAGTCGAGTACAGATTTCTGGAGGATCGGTTTGAAGATCAGTATGTCCAAGAGCAGCGGCTTAGTCAGATGATCAATGTATTCACGGTAGTGGCCATACTGATAGGTTGTCTGGGACTAGTTGGCATGGTGGGCTTCCTTATCGATACGAAGACCAAGGAGATTGGCGTACGAAAAGTACTGGGCGCCAGTGTCGCCAATGTCTTAGGTTTGATTGGTACGCACTTTACAATTTTGATTGGAGTGGCCTTTATTCTCATAACGCCTATTGCTTACTACTTAATGAATGACTGGTTGGAGACCTTTGTTTACCACATCGACATGGGCGCATTGATCGTCCTACTACCGGTAGTGATAGTGATGGTGATTACAGCCCTATCGATTGGTTTTCAAACCATCAGAGCTGCATTGGATAATCCTGTAAAGTCTTTGAGGACGGAATAGATATAAAAAAAGGAGCACTCGTTGCTGAGTGCTCCTTTACTACTTTGTCGATTATTAGTACCAAGTCTTAGTCGCTCTCTGGCATCTTAGCAATAACAGCTCCTTCTGGCATCTTGAAGTTGTCCATGGACGGGTACTCTGTAGACACTTTGATATTGGTAAATGAGCGTGCGTCTCCTCTTGGCTCTCCAACTACACCATCATCGTACTTATACCACTGAAGTGACGTGGGTAAGATCACACCACCAAAGCTTTGCCAGCCTTCATATTTGATCAAACTATAGTTCTCTTTAGCTCCACCACCGAAAGTAGCCGTGTATAGGAGCCATTGCATCTGGTTAGTTTCAGGATCTGAGCAAATGATATAGTTATCATTAGGCGCATCACCGACTCCTTCGTTATACGAGACTTTCACCTGATTGTAAGTCTTACCATCCAATTCTATAGGATCAAGCACATCATAGTTGACTCCAGGATCACCCACCACAAATGGGAAAGCATAGAAATAGAACATCAGATTATAGCGCATCCGCTGACGATCAGCATCTTCGCTAGCTGGATATACCCAGACGTTCTCACCGTCAAATCCGACGGTCTGCTCCTCAGATTCGATCCTGGCGTAGCGATTTTGTAGTTCCGTCAATGTTGTGCTACCTCCCATATCGTAAGAAAGCATTTTTAGGCTTGACCAGGTATCAAACCCACCGTGGGCATCAAATACTTTGGTCGCTTCCGGTATATGGTGGGCAGTATAATCTACTTCCGGTGTAGCTTCAACAGCCTTTACAGGTTCTTCTTGCTTTTTGCCGTCACAGGCGATCATAAATGCGAGGAAGCAAACGGCGATAATATTCTTCATTGAATTACTTTTTGATTCAAAATTGATACTTATTCCTATAAAAATACGGGAAGCCCGAATTACTTTGACGGCTGCATGACCTTTCTGAGACAGACTTTATGTGAACGGTAGAGATATGGTGGTTCACAGCTGCCATGCCAATGTCAGCGTCACGTCGACCAGAGCGGATACAACTTGTTCCGTTCCCACACCCTTGCCACGTCGACCGTAGTGGAGACGTCCCCTAACTCTAGCACTTCATTGATGGTAAGAGCCAATACCTATCTGCATCCCACTGGGGGACTTCTCCACTTCGCACGATCTTCGATCGTACTTCGGTCGAAGTGACGTGGTGGTATTGACGCTGTGCTCCTTCCTAGCCATGTCTCCATGAGCACAACAGCCCTTTTATTCTTAAATTCCACTCATTATCTTAACCTATGATCCGTGGAGGAAGCGTCTATATGATCACAACAAACCATAACACCGCGCTGTACATTGGGGTCACCACTGATCTACTTTCCAGAACGATTCAATATCAGAAGTACTATCCAAAAAGCTTCACGGCTCAATACAATGTCTGCAAACTGGTGTATTATGAACATCACGGATCGATAGTTGAAGCTGTCGCAAGAGAAAAGCAGCTCAAGCGTTGGTCGAGAATCAAGAAGGAACGGCTCATCAATGCTATGAATCCTAAATGGCAGGATCTATTTGAGGACATCAAGGATTGGTAGGCTCGCGTCTGTTGACTTGACGGTGGTCACACCCGCCTCACGTCGAGAGCAACAGAGGCATCCAACTCCCACACCCCCGTCATGTGGATCGAAGAGGAGATGTCTTGTTCGGTTCCCACACCCGCGTCACGTCGACCGTAGTGGAGACGTCCCCTAACTCTAGCACTTCATTGATGGTAAGAGCCAATACCTATCTTCGTCTTACGAGGGGACTTCTCCACTGCACCCGACCTCCCGTCGCGCTTCGGTCGAAGTGACGAGGTAACACAGACCTAGTGCGACTTACAAACGACCACCATCTTATCTATACCCACAACATGCCGACCGACCATAGCGGAGGCATCCCCTCATTCAAGCACAGCGGTCATTGTAAGAACAGAACCCACCATCTACAACTCTTCAATGCTAATCAAATCATACTCCCACCCCATCTCCGGAATCTCTATCCTGACGATCCGGTGGGACACAGGGTCAATGAAAAGATCCTGGTTGGCTACTCCTCCTCGTAACTCAGCTCTGCGGCAGGCGCATGTTCCTAGCGGTAATGACAACTCTACTTGACCAACAATGGAAGCAGTAATGTCGCGGAATTGCAGATCCATCAGGTTAAACTGATGATAAGTCAGTGGGCCATCACTATCGTAGAATAATCTTGGGAGTAGGAAGAGCGTCATGATTCTTGGGATGTGATCTTTGGCTTGAATCGTTGAGTCCAATGCTCCAATTTGGACATTGATTTGATTTCGCTCCGACCATTGGGCGCTCATCTCAGTGTGTCGACCGCCATAGTCGATCACTATCTCCTGGCGTTCCATCTTCTTGGCTTGGAAGTCATAGCGTGCATCTATGATCTCATCAAACAAGGAGCCACCAACCATTACCTTAGCTGCTTCATGTAATCTGAGTCCCTGCTCACCAATCTCATAGGTAAGTACTGACACGCCAGCCGAGTCTCCTGATTGGCTCATACGATAGGTGAGCTTCTCAGATTTGATACGCTTTGTGATGAAAGACGGCTCAAATACCTCAGATGATCCTATGGACTGGCCCTGTGTCGGACTCAGTGACGTGAAGCAAATCATTGCCGGTAGGCTTAAAGAAAAAATAAGCTTCCGGAGATCGAAAGCTACTATATCATAAATGATCATCTTCATTACGTCTTTGGTTCAGTGGTCATGCACCCATGGGTTAACGAACATCATGAACAGGTTGCCCGCACGGCGGTCAAACGACATATTGACCCAGTCAAATGAACAAAAGCCCAAGATGAGTGTATGGCAGGCTTGAAACTAACACAAGGCTCATTAATATACAAAATCAACATTTCTGTTAATCAAATTGAAATCAAAACGAGCTTCGCTAAAAAATCTACCGACCTTATTTTATTTCTTAAACATTTATTAATCATATTCGTAACTATAACTTAAACAGATATTAATCTAATGGAGTTGATAGGTTCACTTGAAGAAATAGTCTTGATGATTCTGCTAAGTAAGGATAGCATCCACAGCGTCGATATCGCTAAAGAGTATCATGAGGCATTGGAAAAGAACATTTCGATACCGGCCATCCATGTAGTGCTCAAGCGTATGGAGAAAAAAGGCTGGGTCAAGTCAGCCTTTGGTGAACCCACAGCCGAGCGCGGAGGGAGGAGAAAGCGACTTTATCGTGCTACGGCTGCCGGCTACAACGTGATCCAGGAGCTACATTCTGCTAAGACCAAACTGTGGGGCGATATCACCAAACCGTCATTGCAATATGTCAGTAGCTGAGCCTCCCAAATGGATCAACCGGCTGCTGGAGAAATACTGCGCACCCTCCGAACTGGAGGAGGTACAGGGTGATCTCTATGAAGCATATCAATGGCGGCTGGCTGAGCGAGGTAAGTGGCGCGCCAACTGGCTCTTCATCATCGAAGCGCTGCGTATGCTTCACCTTCATCGAAACAGGTCAACTCACAAAAATACTATGACAGTCATGCTCTACCGTCACTACTTTAAGACCGGATTCAGATTTCTGAAAAAGAACAGTCTCTATGCCACGTTCAATATCATCGGGCTGGCACTGGGCATTTCGTTTTGCTGGGTGGCCTACCTCTACACGCAGGATGAAATGAGCTATGATCAGTACCTACCGGAACATGAAAAAATGTACCGAATCGTCATGGACTTCCAGCCAGATGACCAGATGGAATACATTGGCGGCAGCTCTCATGCTATGTCCGTCACATTTGAAGAGAGCATACCAGAGATCGCCAAGGTCGTCAAACTACAAACGGGTCGAGGGATGATCCTGACAGATCGTGAACCAATCAGACAATCCTACTTACTGGCTGATCAGGGGCTTATTGATGTCCTTCAGCTTTCATTTATTGAAGGCACCAGTGGTGCATTTGATCAACCCAATGACGTGATTATCTCAGAAACACTCGCCAGCAAGCTCAACCTGATGGGCAGAGCAGCAGATGAAACACTATCAATAGTGGACGGTGAGGAATCGCTCGATGTAATCGTACGTGGTGTCTATCGAGACATCCCATTGAATACATCGGTCAGGAGCGACATGATCATCTCCTACGCCAATTATGTATCGAGAGCATCTGAGCGTCGACTCACTTCATGGTTTGATATCAATATGAATACCATCATCCAGCTGCATGATGCAGGTACTAAATCGTCGGTGGAGCAAAAGATGAATGGCATTTCGCAAGCGAGCGATGATGAACTAGGAAATAAGGCTACACTAGGACTACAGCCGCTCTCTGAGATACATCTGGACAATGCCTATGGTCACTATAATGGTATAGCCCGGGGTGGCAATGTCGGGATGATGAAGCTCTTTGCCGCCATTGGCCTCTTCTGTCTAGTTATCTCGATGATCAACTATGCCAACTTCAATATCTCGCTGTACACCCATCGCACCAGAGAGGTAGCTCTCCGAAAAGTCCTCGGCGCTCAGCGCTCTGGTATCTTTTATCAGTTTATCACAGAATCGATCCTTTCATGTCTCATCGCCGGTGTACTAGCATTGGTGATACTGCTCTTGATCCTTCCTTATTTTTCTGACTTTGTTTCCAAGCATTATGATCTATCCTATCTTATCAACTTTCAATTCATGGGCGGAGCGGCATTTATTCTATTTGCTACCGCAATCATCAGTGGCGTGTATCCGGCCTTAGTGCTTTCAAAATTTGCGATAGTCAAGTCGCTCAAGGGTGAGCAGAAAATAGGTGCCGGTAGTTGGATCACCCAGGCACTCCTTGGTGTGCAGTTCATCATCGCTACAGCTTTGATCGCTGGCGTCTTGACGATGAATGATCAAGTCAACTACTTGTCCAACTTCGACACCAAGGTCAATTACGATAATGTGATCTACCTTGATAATATACCTGGTGAGGAGCCCGCCATTCGGCAATTTGTCACCGCAGTAAATCAGATGTCAGAGGTATCCGATGTGGCAGCCATATCTGGCTATAATGGCACCCGGATCACGGAGGGCGACTATCAATTTGGTTTACGCCATCTTAGGGTGCACGGCGACTTGATCAACTTGCTTGACATTAGCTTGGTAGAAGGCCGCAACTTCCGTGAAAACATCATTTCTGATAAGACACAGAGTATTATCGTCAACAGGGCCTTTGTCAAAAGTATGAACCTGAAGCAGCCCATTGGTGCTAAAGTACCTTTCAACTATGGTGATCTTGAGAGCCCGACGATTATCGGTGTGGTAGAAGACTACCTGTTTTTGTCAGCTAAAAACAAGGTCGAGCCTTTAGTGATCTATCAATCAGAAGAATATCCATTGCAATCGGCTTATATCAAACTGAACGATAACGCTTCCTTCGATAAAGAAAAACTCGAAACCGCCTGGCGGGCGCATTTCGATCCATTTCCTTTTGAGCATAGCTTACTTGAAGATTACTATCAATTAGCCTATGCGGCGGAGAGACAAATGATCCAACTGGTGGGGCTTGGATGTATGGTGGCAATCTTCCTTGCCGCAATGGGCCTACTCGGGATAGTCGGTCTGCAACTCGTACATCGCCTGAAGGAGATCAGCATACGGAAAGTGCTGGGTGCCAACGCCCAGAGTCTTTATCGTGTGACCAGTCAGGGGTATCTGCGGGTCATCAGCCTAGGTCTTATTGGCGGGCTCACTATAGCTTACGCCCTCATCAACTCGTGGCTGGAGAACTATCCCTTTCACATCGAGTTTGGCACAAAGATCATCGGTATTTCTGTTTTGATTACCCTCGCTATTGCGCTGACCACTATCCTCATTCAGGTCTTCAAAGTGATTAGGTCCAATCCCATACGCTACCTGAGAAACGAGTAGGAATCTTAGGCAGAGGACATATTCCAATTCGTTGGTGTTTTCAGAAAACCTCCATCTACTAGTCATATTGATCTTGACTTTGTAGTGCCCTGTTAGCATCAATTAATGCGTTATTGAATCAAACTCAGGTTTTGACGTAGATTTGTGATCAGCTTCAAACAAGACATTGCCTCATGGCCAGAATCAGTTTCCTACTTTCTCTTCTTACCTTATGCTACACCAATGTCATTGCACAAGTAGATCATTGGGAGTCTGTGGTCCTAGAAGGGGATACTTTCATGTTTCTAATACCTTCCAGTCAGCCGCCGGCCCAATGGATCCAGCTTGGCTTTGATGACTCTCAGTGGGCTCAAGGAGATTCGGGATTCGGATACGGAGATAATGACGACAACACCATCATCCCCAACCCCACAATCACCCTCTATCTGAGGAAAACCTTTAACATCGTAGATTTCAACGCTATCGAGGAAGTGCTCTTGCATATGGACTATGATGATGGGTTTGTGGCTTACCTCAATGGTTTAGAAATTGCCAGAGATCTGGTCTCGGGCTCTCCTCCAGGTTTTGATCAACCAGCAGATGGTCTGCATGAGGCCACCTTATATCAAGGCTTTACACCCGAAGCGATAGCAGTCGACCCATCTATCCTCATGCCGGGTGAAAACATCCTTGCAGTTGAGGTACACAATGAGAGCACGACTTCATCAGATCTATCGGCTATTCCATTTTTGTCGTTAGGCATCAATACTTCAAGTACGGAATATTCCCCGACACCATCATGGTTCACCGCCCCCGTGGATATTGACTTTGTCTCAACAAGCCTGCCCATCATTCTGATCGAAACGGAGAGTAATCAGACGATCCCAGATGAACCCAAAATCGGTGCTTCCATGAAAATCATCAGGCGAAGTGATGGCTCAGCTAACACCTTGGAAGATGCCAATGACCTGTCTGCTCTCGATTACTCCGGACAAGTACGAATTGAGATCAGGGGCTCAAGCTCTCAAGCCTTACCCAAAAAATCATATGGGTTCACTACCTACGACTTGAACAATGCAGACAAAGAGAACGTGAGTCTGCTGGGGATGCCCAAAGAAAATGACTGGATTCTCAATAGCCTCGCCTTTGACCCTTCACTGCTAAGAGATTATCTAGCCTATAATCTAGCGATAACGTTGGGTGAGTATGCGGCCAGGACGCAATACTGCGAGGTATTCATCAATGGGGAGTATAATGGGCTCTATCTATTGCAGGAGAAACTCAAGGCAGATAACAATCGCATCGACATCAATAAGATAGAACCTGACGACAATCAGCTACCAAAGCTATCAGGTGGATATATCACCAAAGCGGATAAAACGACCGGTGGTGACCCAATCGCCTGGAGCATGCCCAACTACAGTGGATGGACTACTGACTTCATCCATGAGGTGCCCAGTCCGCAAGAGGCGACCAATCAGCAGACGCAGTACATCCGATCCGTTTTCGAAGATCTACGAACGACCTCCTTAGCAGGAAATAGATCCTTGGTCGATGGCTACCCATCCATCATCGATATTCCATCTTTCGTTGACTACTTCATCGTCAATGAGCTGGCGTCCAATCCTGACGCCTACCAATTCAGCACCTATTTTCACAAAGATCGCAATGGTAAACTACGGGCCGGGCCCATCTGGGACATCAACTTATCCTTTGGCAATGACTTGTTCCAATGGGGCTTTGACAGGAGTCATACGGACATCTGGCAGTTTGAAGAAGAGAACGTCGGGGCTACCTTCTGGAAAGACCTTTTTGATGATTCGGAGTTCAATTGCCTGCTAGCAAAACGATGGAATCAGTTGAGACAGCAAGGACAACCGCTGCATCTCAATTCAATTGAGCAAAGAATAGATTCATCGGTTAGCCTTTTCCAGGACGCGATCGAGAGAGAGGAAGCCAAATGGAGTCGAATTGGCGATCATGCCAATGAAATCTCTCAAATGAAATCATGGATAGCGCAAAGGATCAGCTGGATGGATGCACGCCTGTCATCATCCAGTGAATGCAGCAATCCTGCACTCCCGGAACTGGTCATCAGCAAAATTCACTATCACCCTAACTCAGACTTATTTGAAGAGGACGACCTTGAATTCATTGAAATCACTAACAGAGGAACCACAGAGGTAGATCTTACTGGCATTTATTTCGGAGGAACTGGCCTGGTTTATCAGTTTCCGATAGGTGTCACAATGGCTGCTGGCCAGCGAATCATGCTGGCCAATGATGCTGAGACATTTGAAGAGTCTTATGGAACTGCACCCTTTGGAGAGTTCTCAAGGAATCTATCCAACAGTGGGAGATCAATTGAGCTACTGGATGGATGGGGTAGTCAAATCGATATTGTCACCTACTCTGATGATGCCCCTTGGCCATCTGAGGCTGATGGTGATGGCTCCTATCTGGAATTGATCGGCATCAATACAGACAATGATGATCCTGCCAACTGGAAAGCTACACCCACGGAAGGTTTCGTGACGGCTATTGATGCTCTCTCTGCGACACAGGTCTATCCCAATCCGAGTAGTGATTATCTGATCATCCAAAGTCAGTCTGTGATTAGTGAGATTAGGGTACTGGATATCAATGGTCGTTTACTGGATAAGATGACACCAAGGCTCAGTAGCTACTATTACAACACCAGATTCTTACATGTCGGAGTATATCTATTGCTCATTCAGAATGCTGGGGGATTGGAGCAACAGCGGATAATTATCCAAAAGTGATCCACCTTTCTCCATTGACCACAACCATCAACTCCGCGCCGAGTAGACAGCCTTACTTCTTGCCTGAGTGCGGCGCTTCTTCTAAATTGGCATTGGACTTAGCTAGCCTATGAAGATACTCAATGACGTAGTGCAGTTACTCAATAGGCCCTTTCCAGACATGGAGAGGCTCACCTACTTCAAGCTTTTGATCTCGCTCAGCTTATTCGTGACATTCTTCCTATACGTTTTCGAACCCTTTGGCCTGTCCACTCTCGAGGATAATCAATTCCTGATCTGCCTGGGATTTGGTAGTATGACTTTCGTGGGTGCCTTGGTATATGATTTCTTCTTCCACATGCTGCTGAAATTGAATAGCACCCCAGAGAAATGGACCTATGGAAAATGGGTCCTCGACAACCTCGGTTATATGCTCTTCATTAGTCTGGCCAACTTCCTGTATGCTAGATTGGTCATTATAGGATTTATCAATTGGGAATTATTCCCTCAGATGATCTATAGCACCTTCATGATCGGCATCATCCCGCTGATGTCAATCGGCGCTTGGACCCTGCTCAGTGGTGAGCGCAAGTACCAGCATATTGCAGAAGAAATCAATCAAGGAAAGTCCAATGGTCCTGCCAGGCAAGCCGATGACTCAGGGTCGCTCTTTGACATCCCAACCCATCAGATCAGGTACGTCGAGGCGCTGCAGAACTACTCCAAGATCGGCTATATCACGCCCGAAGGTGAGCTGAAAGAGAAGATCGAACGTACCACCCTGAAAGGCATCCTGAGCGAAGCAGAAGGCTCCTCTATCGTAAAATGTCACCGCTCCTATCTGGTCAACCGAGTGACGGTCGTCAACGCCTCCGGCAATGCTCAAGGTCTTCTCCTTTCCCTTGCTGACTGTGATAAGGTGATTCCCGTTTCTAGGACTTGCGTGGCTGACTTTAGAAATTAATTTTTGTCTGAGCTAGTGCTTGCTTCGCTGTTCCTCGTCAATTACTAAGAGCTTACATAGTCATGACATACTATAGTTGCTCGTCATTCCTTGCGACTTTGCGAAGCTTAGGAGGCTTGGGAATCTCAAATGTATTAGACGATCATAGATTCCCAAGTCTCACTATCCCTGCGGGCTAGTTCGCAAGGGAATGACGAATCTCACCAGCATGCTTGGTGTTCTTAAATCACGAATCCTTTACATCCTGTTGTTATACCAATCATCTGCTCGAGGCAGGCAGTCGGGTTTACAGGCTGACTATTTTACCTTGCAGTTCGTCCCAACCGCTTGTATTTAATCACTTTACCCTTGTCATTGATCCCAATTCTTGCGGGCCGTCACTTCGCCTTTGTATCCCATGTTTTAGCCACCCACATTTGGGTCATACTTCAAAACACGTAAGACTATGAAATTGAAAAAATGGATCAAGTATAGCCTCCTCACATTAGCAGTACTCATGGCCGCAGGCTTCTACGCTATGAACCGTGACGGCCAGCGCATCTACGGTGCATTGACAGAACTCGTCGATCACACACAGTTTGTACCTGAGGGTGGTCCTTTTGCTATCACAAATGTGAACCTGCTGTCCGAGGATGGCGAAAGGATGATTCCTAATCAGACCATCCTGATTAAAGACGGCCTGATCGTCGCAGTTGACAGTAGCCTGAATATACCTACGGGCACCAAGGTGATCGATGGCACAGGCAAATACCTCATTCCCGGTTTGATCGATTCGCATGTGCATCTCTTCCAAAGCCCTAACGACCTATTGCTCTACCTGGCCAATGGTGTGACACAGATCCGTGAGTTGATCGGAGAGGAAGATCATCTGACCTGGAAGCAGGAAATAGAGGAAGGCCGCATCGGACCCAGGATGTTTGTCGCCTCTCCAAGGCTAGGCACCTTTGGAACCATGGAGGGCGCGTTCATGACTTGGTCGCAGGGCTATAAGAATGTCCCTGGTGAAGAAGCCGCGCAGATCGTCCAAGGTCTCTATGACCAAGGCTATGATGGACTCAAGATCTACAGCCAACTCACCAAAGAGAGTTATCTGGCTATCGCCAAAAAGGCCGGCGAATTGAACATGCCCATCTTTGGTCACATCCCTTGGAGCCTGGAGCTGGATGACATCTGGGATAACGGCCAGAGCAGTGTAGCACATTTTGAAGAGTTGATGAACGCCTTGCAGCGCGACTTTGATCCAGAGGCTGAGGGTAATTTCGGTAGTTTCTACGGAAGAGAGGATGAGTTTCTGCAATTCGTTTCTGAGCGAAGTAGCTACCTAGCGGAAAACCTGATCAAGAACAATATCTCAGTGAGCAGCACCCTTTGGTTAACGGAGAGCTTCGTACGTCAGAAGTTTGACTTGGATCAAGTACTCAGAGATGTGGAGTTAGAGTATCAAAACCCAGGGATCAGCGAGTGGGTCTCATATATCCCCGGTGGACTGGGATGGCTACCTGCCGTCAATCGCTACAAGTTGAATGACGGCCTCAGTGAAGAAAGAAAAGCAACCCATATGACCTACTGGACCACCTATGGCAAGGCATGCAGCGTACTTGCCACAGAGCTCTCTAAGCGAGGTGTGAAGCTGATGACGGGCACAGATGCCAACTTACCTCCCACCGTACCTGGCTTCTCTTTGCATGATGAGTTTGGGAGCCTTAGTCGCGCTGGCTTGTCGAATGCAGAAGTACTTCGTGCAGCCACTGTCAACCCATCTGAATGGCTGAAAAGTAACGCAGGTGTAATTTCAGCAGGCTATGAAGCCAACCTCGTGCTACTAGATAAAAATCCTTTAGAGGACATCTCCAATACCAAGGCCATCAACACTGTCATTTCCAGAGGTCAAATTTTCGATAGAAGCATGCTAGATGATATCCTAGCTGCAGTGAAACAAGCCAATGATAATAGTCGCAAAGTCAACATCGATCAATACTTGGATTAAGCTCGCATGGTGATCATTTCCAGGTATTGTCTATGGACATGACATGGAGTAACTTCAGGTGATCAAAACACTCAGCACCTACCAATGAAAAATCTACTAAAGCCCTTAATCATTCATATCAATGCATTCAAACTTCTCGTATTCACCTGTTTCTTCATTGTTCAGTTCAACGGTACAGCGCAGGTAAACTGGACCAATGATGGCGATGGTTATTTTAAGTTGGAAGACAACCAGTTGGTCACTTATACCCTGCCCGACCATGAGGTAAAAACAGTTATTTCAGCAGCGCAACTTACCCCTTCAGGGAACTCTGAACCCCTAGAGGTAGCCCATTTTTCATTCTCGGTAGATCAAGAAAAAGTACTGCTCTTTACTAATACCAAAAAGGTTTGGCGCCTACATACGAAAGGAGATTATTGGGTTTTTGATTTTAAAACGAAGACGTTAAGCCAAATTGGGGAAAGCCTTCCTCCTTCCTCCCTCATGTTTGCAAAATTCTCTCCCGATGGGAATACAATAGCTTACGTTTCTGAGAACAATCTATACAGCGAAGATTACGCAAGTGGGGAAATTCAACCCTTAACGACCAATGGGACGGTCTCTCTGATCAATGGCACTTTTGACTGGGCTTATGAGGAAGAGTTTACTTGCAGAGATGGGTTTCGTTGGAGTCCTGACAGTAAGTCTATTGCCTATTGGCAAATCGATGCAAGCACCATCAAGAAGTTTTATATGGTCAATAATACAGACTCCATCTATTCTCAGTTAGTGCCTTTGGAGTATCCTAAAGTTGGTGAAACTCCATCTGCTTGTAGAGTTGGGGTGGTACAGCTTTCCGATAGGAAAACAACATGGATCAATATGCCGGGAGATCCGGCTCAACATTACCTGGTAAGGATGGAGTTTATTCCAAATACGAATGAGCTGCTGATCCAGCAACTGAACAGGAAGCAAAACCAGAGCAAATTATTCGTTGCAGACGCTGTAAATGGAAATGCCAAAGTGATCCACGAAGAATCAGACGAAGCTTGGGTAGACCTATTTAAGGTGGGCGGTACTCGTGAAATTGATTATACCAACAGCTTTAGTTTTTTGGAAGATACAAATAGCATTCTGTGGGCATCTGAGAAAGATGGTTGGCGGCATTTATATCAGGTGTCTTTGGTAGGTAAGCCTGAGGTACTTATCACCCAAGGCGCCTATGATGTCATCGACCTCAAACACATCAATAAGAAAACTGGCTATGTCTACTATATGGCCTCACCAGATAATGCCACTCAAAAATATCTGTATCGATCCAAACTAAACGGAAAAGGGAAAAACGAACTAGTCAGTCCAGAAAGTCTGATTGGAACCCACGATTATTCCTTTTCGTCCAATGGGAAATATGCCGAGCATACTTTTTCGAATCACTACACCCCAAAAACTAAAGCGTTTATTACGACCGCCAATCACAAGACTTTAAGCAAAGATGAAAGCCTTATTGGCAACATTGAGGCAGTGGCAGAAAAACCAACAACCGAGTTCTTCACTATCACGACTGCCGACAATGTAGAAATGGACGGCTGGATGGTCAAACCAACGAATTTCGATCCGTCGAAAAAATACCCCGTTGTATTTTATCTCTATTCTGAGCCTGCTGGGACTACCGTAAAGGACACCTACGGGGTGAGTAGCAACAGGCTATATAACGGGGATATGGCTGAGGACGGTTATATCTACATCTCTCTAGACAACAGAGGCACGCCTGCTCCAAAAGGACGTGCATGGCGAAAGTCCATTTACAGAAAAATAGGCGTGATCAACATTAATGATCAAGCCATGGCTGCCAAGGAAATTTTGAAATGGGATTATGTAGATCCCGAGCGAGTAGCAGTTTGGGGATGGAGCGGCGGAGGATCAGCCACCCTAAATTTGATGTTTCGATATCCTGAGATTTATAAAACGGGGATTTCAATAGCCGCTGTGGCCAATCAACTGACCTATGACAACATCTATCAGGAGAGGTACATGGGCTTACCTCAGGAAAACAGGGAAGATTTCATTGAAGGTTCTCCCATTACCTACGCCAAGAACCTAACGGGGGAATTACTTTACATCCATGGCACTGGAGATGATAATGTGCATTATCAAAATGCAGAACTACTCATAAACGAATTGATAAAGCACAACAAGCAATTTCAAGTGATGCCTTATCCAAATCGTACACATGGGATTTCTGAAGGTGAAGGAACCAGAGAGCACATGGCCACCCTCTATACAAATTTTCTAAAACAGCACTGTCCTCCAGATGGCAAGTAGTGTCTGCTTAAAAAGCTATACTAGCGCAAGTGACCAATTGTGCTTTTATTGATCAAGATTCGTACTCGGAGCAATCGATTATCCAATGAACACCTCAGCTTCTCTATTTCCGATAGGTGGACACTACACGACGCTGAGTAAGGTCAGTTTTGAACTTATTTTCCGGCTAATTGCTAAACCCTAACATTATTGATACCTTTAGCGTTAGTAACGTGAAGCGTTAATATGATATTAACACTCGGATCAAAGAACACTGAAAAGGTTTGGAATGGCGAAAGGATCAAAAAATGGCCATTGGAGATACAGATAGTAGGAAGAAGAAAATTGAGGATGCTTAGTAATTCTCAAAACATTGCCGACTTGAAAATTCCTCCTTCGAATCGACTTGAAAAACTAAGTGGTAACCTTAAAGGCTACTACAGTATCAGGATCAATGACCAATGGAGAATAATTTTCAATTGGGATAACGGAAATGCGAATGAAGTTGAAATTATAGATTACCACTGATATGAATGCAATGGAAAAATTACCGAACATACATCCCGGAGAAGTGCTGTCAGAAGAGTTTTTAAAGCCAATGGGAATAACCGCCTACAAACTATCAAAGGCAATAAGAGTTCCCCAGACAAGAATAAGTGAGATCCTAAAGAAGAATAGAAGAATAACAGCGGATACAGCTCTTCGACTAAGTCAATACTTCAGTACTACGCCGAAATTTTGGCTCGGATTACAAGATGATTACGACATAGAAGAAGAATCAAATTCAAAATCGGAAGAGTTCGCAGCAATCGAAAACATAACCACATCTCAACAAACAATCTAAACGCAGACCACTTCTTTGTATTTGTGACTGATCAATGATCTCTAGGTTGTAGATATTGAACCAAAATCCAGAAGATTAAACAAAGCGATAGATGAGGTTTAGTATTAAGCTCACCCGTCCTTACCTCAGAGTATTCATATCCGCCATTATTTCATACTATGCCACATATCCTCAAAAATGAAAACCTGGAAATCGAAATGGATACCCCATTCGCAAACTATGATTTTTCTCGGTTTGATTGGACAGGTAAAATCGTCGGAGTAAAATTTCAAAACACGCAGTTGTCAACAGTTGAAAGAACTGATGTCGAAGATGTGCATCACTTTGGAAAAGGATTCTATAATGAATTCGGCATTGATACTGCCTTGGGTTTTGATGAGGCAGAAATAGGTGGTTGGTTTCACAAGATCGGCGTGGGCTTACTACGAAAAGAAGCTCCTCGATATAAGTGCAGTAAACCTCACGACATCAGACCCGCCGAATTTGAAACTGTTGCCGAGGCGAATAGGATATTGACTAGCTGTAAATCAGAAGCAGTTAATGGATATTCGTACCTACTGCGCAAGGAGATTGTATTGAATGATAGCAGCTTTACTATCAAATACTACTTAGAAAATACGGGTGAAAAAGCCATTCTCACCGATGAGTATGTCCACAATTTCACAGCACTCGATCATCCAATCGGAGGCAATTATATTTTGAATTTTCCATTTCAGTTGAAACCTGAATTATTTGGAGAGACGGTCAATCCTGAAGGTAAAATTGATCTCGGAAAAGATGGAATTGGCTTCAACGGCTCACCCCAAGAGCAATTCTTTTTTAGTAATCTCTCCGGTGGTGAGACTGTAGATGCTGCATGGGAATTAATCAACCTCCGAAGCAAACTTGCTATTAAAGAGACCGGCAGTTTTCAAACCAGTAAAGTGAATCTTTGGGGATGGAAACACGTGATCAGTCCCGAGCTATTCTTTGAAATATCAATCAAACCTGGACAATCAACGGAATGGTCCAGGAGCTATCACATGCGTGAAATAGATTGAAGACGTTAAGTAAGCGCAAAAGGCCACTTAAACTTTTCTTTCACCTATGACAAATACAAGTTAAGTACCAAGGGCAGTAAGTAAGAGTTCTGGCAAATGTCGAAACACTGCTGATTTGAGAAAAAAACTAATGTGACGAATAGGTGAATGCCAGGTAAATAAGAAATTTCTTGAAACCAACTATCCCCGAGGCAAGCCGTCGGGGTATTTCGCTGGTTTCATTTTGATCTGAAGATCAAAAACCGAAATTATTTATTTGGATCCCCGCCTTCGCGGGAATGACGTTTTTATTGGAACCCCGAGGCAGAGCCTCGAGGAATTCTTTGGATTAAAACTTGATTCGCCATTTCTTTGCTTTTGGTTTATTACTTTTGATTTGCAAGTGTTTTTAAATTTAATTGTTTTTTTGCAAGTGAAATTAATGCCTGGTTACTATGAAACAAGAATTCAGATGCGATTGTCCTAATACCTCAGCCCTTGACATCTTAGGTGATAAATGGATGCTTGTAATCGTCAAGCAGATGCTAATTGAAGAGATGCAAACTTTCAAGGACTTTACCGAAAGTGATGAGGCGATTGCAACCAATGTTCTTTCATCGAAACTCAAGTGCCTCGAACAATATGGTCTAATTAAGAAGGTCAAGCATCCTACAAATAAGAAAACTAATCTCTATCACCTGACTGAAGAAGGCTTGTCACTTGCCCCTGTCGTGGTGGAGTTAGCTATTTGGAGTGATAGTACACTAAGAGGATTTAACCCACTCATGAGACAAAGCGACGAGCTCGAATTAATGAAGAACAATAAAGAGGAATCTATATCAGCACTAAAGAAGAAATACAAAGAAAAGCTGGCTTCAACAATGCATATAACATCATAGTGCCCTTCGGGTCGCTACGCCTCATATACCTACCATAAGTATGAAAATAGGAAAAGTCACAGCAGTAAGTAAAAGTGATAAACACACTTTTAACAAATACGTCAATGAGAAGATAGTATTACTTAAAGGGTTGGGTGTCGAGGGAGATGCCCATATGGGGCAAAAGGTAAAGCATCGCTCTAGAGTGGCTAAAGATCCCAATCAGCCTAACTTAAGGCAAGTCCATTTACTGCATTCAGAATTATTTGACGAATTGAAAGAAAAGGGATTTGACGTCTTGCCTGGACAAATGGGAGAAAACATCACAACAGAAAAAGTGGACTTATTGAACTTGCCAAAGCATACTGTACTATCCATCGGTAGCACTGCAAGAATTGAAATCACAGGTTTACGAAATCCGTGTAAACAAATTGATTCAATAAAACCCGGGCTGATGCAGGCTGTACTGGATAAAGACCGAGAAGGTAACCTGATTAGAAAAGCAGGAGTTATGGGCATTGTATTGGAAGGAGGGGAAGTCAGCATTGGCGATGAGATATTAATAGAACTACCCTCCAGGCCATATCTCAAACTGGAACGAGTATAGCAGAAAGCGCCTGTAGTCATTAGAGTAGTCGGCCGTGCCAACCAACCTTCCAAGTTATCCTGAGTTTGCAACTCAGGATCCTCTACTCGAGCTAGAGTCTCCACTTCTTACTTCACCATTATAGGCATTGGGCAGTGTCAGTAGTTTAACCCTATTTACTAGCTCCAGCGTTCACGTGCTAGTTTATCCTAAGACATCCTTTTCAATCGTAAATTCTAGCTGTTTATTGCAAAGGTGTATCCAAGTGAATACATTTGTCTGTGTGTATTCTATTGAAAAGACAGAAGAATTTGACAAATGGCTCAGGAAACTGAAAGACCAGCGAGCTAAGGCCAAAGTTCTCTTTCGTATTCAAAGAATACAGGAACATGGAAACTTTGGAGATTGTGAAATGGTTGGTCAAGGAATTAACGAGCTCTGAATTCATTACGCCAAAGGATACCTAGTCTATTTAAAAGAGCACAATGGCGTTGTTGTACTTCTTTTGAACGGTGGGACTAAATCATCGCAACAAAAGGACATATCAAAAGCCAAGGAATTATGGTCTAACTATAAAGACACGTGAATATGATAACTAAAGAAGTAACAAAATTTGATATAGCCGAATACCTAGAAGATGACGCAATGGTCGCAGAGTATTTGAACGCTGTACTCGAAGAAGGTGACGCTGAAGACATCAAAACTGCTCTTGGACATGTAGCCAAGGCTCGCGGAATGTCAAAAATTGCCGAAGAAACTGGGCTGAGTAGACCAAGTTTATACAAAGCACTATCTCAAGGCTCAAAACCTCAATTTGAAACTATTCTTAAAGTACTCAGAGTAGTTGGCGGTAACTTGAACGTTTCAACAACCAACTAAAAGCAGGCATCCATGTTATCCTGAGTTTGCAACTCAGGATCATTTACTCGAAGTAAAGCCACCACTTGTTACTTCTCAGCCATCATCTCCCCAGCAAGGTCCATTTACACACGTTCCTAAATATTTTTTGTGGGTCATAGTGTTACTAACTTGTCATAAACAAAGCAGTGGAGGTTATACGCGACTACAAACCTGACCTGCCGTAAGGCAGTCGACTACAAATAAGTATCCTATTGATTATTAATGCTTTAATGAAAATTCGGCTGAGCGTTGTAAGGGAAATAACAGATATTATGCTTCTTATCAACTAGTTGAAGCGCAATACGCCTCGCCTGCTGGGCTCGTCTAGATTATCCTTCCGTCTGTTCCTACTCCATAATTTGACTTTATCACCAGTTGGCCTAAAACCTCCTTCCGAACACACGCAAGCCCTCGTCAGCACCCCCGGCGCTCACTTTCCTATTCCCTTGATTGCTTCGTATATTTAGCCAAGTTTACGTGAACGCTAGATAGCATATAATGAAAAAGAAGAAAGTTGTTTATCTATTTGGTGCAGGAGCTGCAATTCCGTGGGATGGCCCTAAAACCTCAGACCTAACATCGGCTATCTTAAATTCTGGATTTTACTGTAAGGACGGAAAAACACGTGTTACTCAAAAAGTATTTGATGTTTTGTCTCTGAGTTTTGATGAGTCTGAGATTAATTTCGAAACTATAATGAGCGTTCTAGAGGAACTAATAGTAATTCATTCATCAGATAACCATTTTGCTACTAATTCCTTTCTTTTCCCTTTTGTGCAAAAAAAGGGCTCACTAGATGATCTTTACAATTTTGAAGTAACTGTGGAGGTAAAACATGGGTTTACTCTAAAAATCCCAAGTCATGAGCTAGAGAGTGGCAAACACGCCTATCAAAATCAATCACCAAAACAGTTGTACCTGCAACTTTTGTATGCTAATCTATTAACCACAATCTCCGCCAAGGTTTCTTCTTACTCCTATCACACTTCTGGAAACAGTAAAATAATTTCAGATAGCAAAGAGGCCCTAAATGACAATTTTTATAGATGGATTTCTAGCAAAGTAAAGATGGATTACTTCGTCAGGTTGTATTCATTAAACTATGACCGATTATTTAGTGTTATCCTCAAAAAGAACAAGATTGATATCTTTGAAGGTGCCGAATGCGGTTCTGAAATTAAACCAGGTGAGAATATCAATTTCGACCTAAATAGAATCCTCACTGACTTTGAGTCAAACTGCCATTACAATTTACATGGTAGTTCGTTCTGGGAAATCAAAGCAAGAAACAACAATCAACTTCCAGCAGTTCAATATACATTAACAGGTGCACCAAACTTACCTTGTAATTTGTGGGAGCAACCTTTGATACAGATGGAGAAAGGAAAAACCATTAACCCATCTAATATTATTACTGGTTATCAAAAAGCTCAAAAATCCTCAATTAGTCCATTCCGACAAATCCAATCGGCGTTTGACCGTGATTGCATAGAGAGTAATATGATGTACATTGTAGGTTACAGTTTCGGTGACGCTCACATAAATGAAAGTATAAAGAATCTATTAATAAGTTCTCCTGAAACACAGATAACAATAATTGACCCAAATTTCAGAGAAAATAAAACAGATGAGAAAATCGCTCTTGAGTTGTTATCCAATTCGGCTTTGTCATTATCACCAACTAATCTGACCGAAAAATCATGTAGCTTTCTTGACGGAAAAATTATCGTTCGTGAAGATTATTTTGACAAATATCTAGAAAATACTACCCAATAATGGCCATAAAGCATAGGCCTAACCTACGATCCCGATTCTATGCTTTATAAGCGGAATGTTGAATCCCACCGTGATAGACAATATGCGAGACCAACTGACATAGAGTTGTCTCTCAAGGATAATAGACTTGAGTTTTAAAAACTAAATTATAAATTATGAGACAAAAAATTTACGCCCTGATTCTAATTGGATTTTTGACCTTTGGAGTATCAGGATTTTCATTCTCACAGGACTTATCTTTTGTCTTGATTGATAAAATAGAAAAAGAGATTACTCAACTCTTTGATAAAAGCATAAGGGCAGGAGAAAAACTTGATATTAAAGGAATTACTGAGAATATTGATGACACTTTGAAAACAGGATTTATAGATAATGGATTTTATTTTAAATCATTCGAGGAATTAATGGTCGGGTTCAAATCGGGAATTCAAGGATTAGAATACCAAAAAATGAACGTTGAGACAAAAAAGATTACTGTACTATCTGAAAATAATGCATTATTGACAGCTCATGGAAATTATTCAACAAAAGTAAATGATGGTCGCATATTGACCGGAAAATTTGCCTGGACTTTTGTGTATTCAAAAATAAATGGAAAATGGAAAGTGATTCATTCTCACATGTCTAACCCCACGTTACCCTGAGTTTGCAACTCAGGAATCTCAATCCGTCGGTAGCATGATCCAACATCACATACCATCGCTACTGAGCAATGCCTGCTCTACATTCACACCAGAGCACATCTCTTTCACTCTCCACGCCTATTAGGTGTCCACGGTGCACCTGCATTTTCTAATGTCTTTTCATAGTTCGTCAAGTCATTAAAGAACGTTTCGAAACTTGACTGGAAAGTCTCGAACCCACCTTCGGCGATTTCAATGTTCCTTCTTTGCGTTGCGGTTGGTAGTTGCGTGGTATCCCAGTGTCCATTCATCACCTGCCTGACACGTGACATGATAGATGGCACGGTGGATTCGTTCCACTGCCGGGGAGTACGATCACCGGTCAGCTGCGAGCGTAGATCAGCCAGGCTTACACGCAACGCCTTCAACGTGGCATACAGCTCCGGTGAAGCTTTGCCTGTCTCTTTTAAGGCAGCATTAATGTAGCGCAGTTGATAACTCGCCTCGCTCATTTTTTGACTTTTGCCTGCGATTTTCCGATAGAGTTCGCTGGTCTGCTCCTGGAATGCAGCGATAGCTTGCAGGTCAGCCGAAGCTATCGGATGAACCGGCTTTACTTCAAACCGCTGTGGAGCACCTTGAGGTTTCAACTCGCCATTGTCGATTACAAAAAGCGCTACACTGTAAGTACCCGGAGGTACTAATGGACCCATAGGGGATCCTGACCATGGCGGTTGGAAGGCTGGCTCGGACAAGTCGATTGGATGTGGTGCCGCCAGCCGCAAATCCCAACTCGTACGACTGACGCCAGACTTAGCAGCGCCTTCGATCCAACGCACTGATTCACCACGCTCATTTTGGATACGCAGCATCACGCCGGGTGCTTCTTCTAACCCTTCTTCGCTGAGTTGATCCCATCCAGGAAAAGGGACATTAGTTTCTTGGGCGTTGAGCGTTTTCTCCTTGGCTTGTCGTTTGGTTTTGGCTGTTTGTGGTAACTCATCGATGTAGTAAGTAAATACTGCCCCGAATGGAGGGTTGTCCGCCACATAACTGGTCGAGCCTAGGGTGGGCATCTCCTTAGCTTGCATCGGCACATTGGGGTGATACCACCACGCATCCCGTACAGCAAAGAGTGTATTGACCTTGTCACTCACCGTCTGGCTCATGGCTCGCAGCGGAGCATAGTCATCCAGCACGTACAAACCACGACCGAAGGTCGCTCCTACCAGATCATCATCGCGCTCATGCAACTCCAAATCTCTAAAGGAAATGGTAGGCACTCCACCGTCCAGCTTGATCCAGTTGACGCCTTTATTGACAGTGAAATAAATGCCATACTCTGTACCCAAAAACAAGAGGTTGGGATCTTTATGATCCTGCTTGATCACCCACGCGATTGTTCCGGTAGGAAGGTCTCCAGCAATCGAACTCCAGGACTTACCCTGGTCAGTACTCATGAAAATATAGGAATTGAAATTACCTAGCTTATGCGCATCGGCTATCGCAAACACAGTATTCGCGTTATGATGAGAAGCTTCTATGTCATTGATGAATGATCGGGCTGGCACCTTCGGTAGGCTTTGGCTCTTACGCCAGTTGGTGCCCCCATCATCACTAACATGAATCAGCCCATCATCTGATCCGGTGTACAACAACCCTTCCGTGATCGGTGATTCGGCTATGGACGTCAGCGTCGCATACAATGACATGGCGCCATTGTCATAGCGCGCGTCAACGCTTTGCACACGACCCATCACCTGTAGTTCGTAGCGATTGGTATTAGTCGTCAGATCTCCACTGATGGGCGTCCAGGCATTGCCTTGATTCTCACTTCGCCACACGCGCTGCGATCCAAAGTACAGCCGATCGCTGTTGTGAGGACTTACCAGAATGGGGCTATCCCAGTTCCAACGCTCTGGTGGATCTTCCGGAGACGGCTGTGGTCGGATGTCCATCACCTCTTCCGTTTGTCGGTCGAGTCGGTGTAGGGATCCTCCCTGTATTTCCATGTAGACCGTGTTTGGATCTGTAGGGTCGAAAGCGGCATCATAGCCATCGGCCCCTAGTGGTACGTACCAGTCCTGATTTCGCACGCCTTCCACATTTCGGGTACGGGAGGGCCCAATCAAAGTGCCCAGATCTTGTGCACCCGCCACAATGTTGTAGAAGGGCTCAGCATTGTCGAGTGCGATTTTGTAAAACTGCGCAACCGGGAGGTTAGGGAAATGTCGCCAGGTCGTACCCTCATCAAAGGTCTCAAACAAACCCGCATCGGTACCTGCCAAGAGATGCTTCCCCTTATCCGGATCGATCCATAGCGCATGATTGTCGCTGTGCTTTTCTCGGCCAGTTCCTAAGTAGTCGAAGCTTGCACCTCCATCGCGCGTGACATGCAAAAACACATCCATCTGATAGATGAGATCAGAATCCTGCGGCGAGGCTTCTATTTCTTGATAGTAATGCGGGCCCGTTCCCCCGGAGATATAGCTGTCGCGCTTCTCCCAGCTTTCACCTCGGTTGGTCGAGCGGTAAAAACCTTTGTGCTTATCATCTGCTTCGATGGTAGCATAGACCAACGCTGGATCAGCGGGTGTCACAGCCAATCCAATTTTTCCAACATCCGCTTTTGGTAATCCTGTAGTGACTTGCTTCCATGTGATGCCATTGTCCGCAGATTTGTAAATCCCCGATTGAGGTCCACCTGACACTAGCGACCAGGTATGCCTTCTGCGCTGATAAGCCGCTGCATAAAGCACATCAGGGTTAGAAGGATCAAATTCTATATCTGTAACACCTGTATTTTTATCAATCTGAAGCACGGCCTGCCAGGATTTGCCTCCATCTGTCGTGCGATACACGCCCCGCTCGCCACCGGCTGCCCATAGCGGTCCTTCTGCCGCCACTAAGACCACATCGCTGTTTCTTGGGTCAATCAGTATCCTCCCGATATGCTCTGATGTCTGCAAACCCATTTGCTGCCAGGTGGCACCTGCATCCTGACTCTTGTAGACACCATCTCCCCAGCCGACATGACGGCCGCTGACATTTTCGCCAGTTCCTACCCACACCACGTCTGTGTTGTTCGGATCGATGGATACTGTTCCTATCGAATAAGAGGACTGCTCATCGAATACAGGCGTCCAGGTGATACCACTGTTGCTGGTTTTCCAAACTCCTCCCGAACCTACCGCGATGTACCAGTTGCTCTTGTCCTGAGGATTGACAGCTATGTCAGCAATTCGTCCACCCATGAGCGCTGGCCCTATGCTTCTTAGTTTCAGTCCTTGAGCGGCTTGCGCCAGAGGACTTCCTGATTGCGCTACCGCAATAATGCTGGATAGCCAGCACAATGTGATGAAAAGACCAAAGGATTTTATTGGATAGTTAGGCATACTTAGGTTATTAAAATTGTGAGTCAGTAGGTTTTAACTCAATCAATTTAGGTAGGAGTATGCAAAAAAGCATATGGGAAGTGGATGTACGGTTTGGGTTTTGCCTGGCTCGTCATCAAACTAAATCGAATTCAGTGATTTAATAAATTGCTATTTCGGTAGTAGCATCTGGCAATGATAAGCCTCAGCCAACTGTATATGCATAAAAAGAAAAGAGGAATAATAACCGTCCAATACTCACTTTAGCTTTTCAAATAAGCATACCTTGAAAAATGCTAGAGCTATTGAATAAATTCAAAATCATCTTAATTGTCTTCACCTTCTCTTTCATGGGAGGCGCTGGGTGGACTCAGCACCTTGGTTTGAAAGTAGCAGGAAATAGCGAACTGGGATTCACTGTCGACCTCTACAACGAATCCCAGTTATTGATTAAAAACACCGAAGAGTTTTCACTTCGTATTGCCAATCTGGACTTGAGTGAGATCATCGAACTGCCTACATGGAAAGGAGCCCAATGGTCGGGCGATGAAAACAAAATACAGTTGACAAGA
Source organism: Cyclobacteriaceae bacterium (assembly GCA_040222235.1). Lineage (GTDB taxonomy): Bacteria > Bacteroidota > Bacteroidia > Cytophagales > Cyclobacteriaceae > UBA6059. The sequence continues at coordinate 3,328 of JAVKDO010000101.1, read as the reverse complement.
GACACCTATGTTTCTGAATTGGATTTGAATTTAACTGCCAGCGTAACTTATGAAGTGATCAATCAGCATGTCATTAAGAAGCGTATTGATTTGTTTCAGTCCGGTATGCCATCATTGTACTATACTCTGGAAGAAACGGCTAAACCGGCGGAGACACCCTCAAGTTACGTCACTTTTGAGCACGACGATTTTCCAGGTGGTTTTGCACACGAGATATTTCCTTCCGCTGGTTTTGTAACACCTGATAATCTGGTGGTAGGGTTTTTAATGGATGCGGGCTATAAAAACCACTACACCCGCACGACCCGCAGACGTTTCAATGGACATGGTGGAGGTTTCGTGGGTATGAGGAAATTACCTGATCCGGCTTTAGTATCTGTAGCCACGATAGCCGAAAGAGAAAATGGCCAACATTATATAAAACAGACATTTGGAGAAATGTACAATTTGGCTGCCGGGACGGAAGAGGAACTGAAATTTGATGATACCTACCAGAATGTCGGTGATGTTGAAATCAAGCAGCAAAACGGGATCATTACCATAAACAGTAACCCTTCTAATCGTTCAGGCATAGAATTCATTGCTCCCTTCTTGGATCAAAAGGTATATACGATCTCATTTCTTGCTAAAGGAAATACGCCAGTGGCTGTCAAACTTTTCAGGCTTAGAGACGGTAAGAAAACGATAGAGTTAGAGCACGGCATCAAGTACATCGATCATTTTCCGATAGGTGAAAATGAATGGACACTTTTCAAAGGGAGTATTTTGGTTCCTTATATTGAAAAGGATAGTGTATCAATGTTCATCGGCTCACTGTCAGGCGGCAAGAGTCGGCTTGAGATTAAAGATTTGAAAATTGTCGAGCATCAACCAAAAAAAGAGCCCTACAACATTATTCCGATAGGAGATACAGTATCAAAAACAACCTATGTTTTTGTTGAGCCATGGACCAATCACCACGATTATATGGTTTCGTCTCAATCTCGTCTGGCAGAAGGGAAAGGATTTGAGGGTACGCTCATCGAGAAAATGATGTACGCCAACTTAAATATGCTGACATGGATTACTTCCATCAATGATCTTACTCCATCGAATGTACCCAACATGAACTATGCTCCAGACATGTATAATCGCGATTCATTCTTCTCTATAGTTTCGAGCTATAACAGGGCATTGAATCTTCAGATTTGGGAGCAGTGGGGAAAGACCCAGACAGCTAAGGGAGCCGTCGGTACGATCATCACGCCCTACATGGGGACTGTTGAGGTCAAGGATAATGAGGCGACTATTCAGTGGCTGATTTGGGCAATGATGAACAAGAGGAGGTTTGGAGTGACGCTTCCAGAGGAGAAAATAAGCAAGGCAGTAGACTATATTTTGAACGAATTTGATGCCGATAGGGATGGACTATGCCAATCGCATTTCACTTTGAGCCAAGTGGATATTATTGAATACCACCCCAAAACAGATCGTTTGGCAGTGAATCAGGGCATGTTTGCGATAGCACTGCGGACTATTAAAGAGTTGGGGTTCGATATTTCTGACGAATACCTGAATAAGGCCGAAAAGGGATATCGAGATTTCTATGATGTGCAAAGAAAGCATCTATTATTCGACAAGGAATTCCCAGATATTATCTCCCTGACGGATTTAGAGCCGGAGTTTTTCTCACTGTGGTTATTTGACAGAGCCATGTTAACAGATGCGATGGTAATCAACCAACTAGAGCAGATACCTGTACTCAACAAAGTGCCAGATTCACCTCATCCGGAGTACGGCACTACCGCCCCTATCTGCGTAAGAATCACTGACGATGAAAAAGGATATGCCTACTTAAGTCCGGAGTATCAGCCCTTCGGAGAATTTGGAGAAGCGGGCTATAAAGATGGCGCCAGGGATGGTCTTTATTACAATGGCGGCAGCTGGTTTCGACCTGAGTACTGTGCCTATGTCGTTGGGCAAAGACACGGCTGGGATAAGGCGGAGATACTCATGGAAAACAGGGTTTGGGCAGAAATTAATCTGAATCCGCAATGGCCGTATAGTAAAGAATTTATCCCCACAAAATGGACTACCACAGATTCATGGTGGCCTTCGACGCGCGGCTTGTGCTGGAACGTATTTATGCTAATGGCCAATGAAGTAGCAGGTCTGCGCGCACCAGATATGGATCCTGACTATAAAAATCCGAATGCCAACCATGATCGAAACAAGAACTGAAATCGAATCACTTGTTGAAAAGAGGATGTACATAGCCGAATACAAAATCTAGGCCAGTACAGGAGAAACAACTAGCATTACGCTTAGGCGCAAAGTACGGCACAACGATTGAGTTACTTGACTTTGGCACCACCATGTATGCGGGTGTAAATAGTTGATTCACTAACAGCAACACCTACTTCACTCTAAATGCTTCTTTCTCTTTGATTCAATTTCAAAACGAGGGGGATTTGGTCAACATACTTTTGAGGTACTGCTTCAACCTGATAGTCAAGCTAAGGCAACAAGTAAACCTCATCAAGCATACGTCAATTTGCTCTTCCATCCAGCGCAACAGGGCAGATTAAGCCTAGGAACTTCTTTGCTTCACCGTTTATTTTTTAATTTCATGAGAATTCAATCTTCATGAAATGTTAGCGTCAACTAGTCGAAATATATTATCAAAGACACTCCTCATAATTGCGGCTGTTGTAGTACTGATTCCTCTCGCCATTTTTGCGGTAGCGTATTTTCAAAAAGATGCAATTCTTGATAAGGCCTTGGAAGAGATGAATCGAAATTTTCAAGGCAAAGTGGCTATTGAAGCAGCACAGATTTCTCCTTTTGAAAACTTCCCTTACATCTCTATCGACCTGCGCAATGTTGAGGTTCATGAGACTAAGTCACAAAGCAGTGATACCGTCATTTACGTTGAAGATGCTTATGTAGGCTTTGACCTCCTATCCATCCTGAATGGAGATTTTGAAGTGAAGAAGATCAAGCTGCAGAATGGCTTTGTAAGAATTGTTCAGGATCGTGAGGGCTCACTAAATATCTCTCAGGCACTCTCCAGCGGTGAGGCAGTAGAAACAGACTCAAGCGAGAGTAGCACAAGTTTTCAATTGGAAGCCATTGAGTTGATCAATATTGACTTGTTAAAGCTCAACGAGGAAACAAATATATTGGTAGAAGCCTTCATTGAAAATGCGGTAACTACTCAGGAGGTAGCAATAGCTTGAAGGTTAGGTAGTATTTGTTGAGATTGTTTTATGAGCGTATCTATTACAGAACGTAGGATAACGAAGTTCTGAGCACCTCTGAATGAACGGAACTGACCAGATATTTTAGA
>JAVKDO010000100.1:0-17332 GCA_040222235.1 Cyclobacteriaceae bacterium | reverse complement strand
CTTACCCCAGAGTGGCACGGTTAGAACCGTAATGCCATAATTTACTCTAAGTCATAACAGTCCAAACTGGCACGGTTTGAACCGAAATCACTGGCACAGCTCGACCGATATCACTGGCATAGTTAGAACCGTAGTATCCACGTGCACCCACTTGTCCTGCCAGCCTTCATAATCCCGATTAAATGCAGCTTTGGTTTCATTGTTGAATATTTATACTTGTGTAAGTTTCTTGACGTGTCGCATAACCTCTCTCTCTACCTGATCAAAGTCTGGTAAAGCATGAATCTGATCAGCCATGGAAGACCTCCAACGACCTCTATACTGCACTAGTCGCTGTTCAAGTTTGTTATGAAAACTTGCAGGATCAATTCCTTTGCTTTCGCACTTTGCCTTGAACTCTATGGAGTAGAAAGTAACATCCATTTCATGGATTTCTAACAAATACCAAATGTCATAGAAATCTCGCGCCTGCATGCGCTGAATTACCGAGCGTAATTTTTCAACCAAGACCTCTTCAAGAGGGTAACAGAGCAATTTGTGTTCTTCCTGATCTGAGTAACTCAGAAGAGTATCCTGCATTACAGGTTCAAATTGGAGTTGTTCACTTCTGGAAATATCAACTTTCACCCGCTTATTAGCACCTATACCACCAAGTGGGCCTACGTAACTAATGTAGAAGTTGATTCCGCCCTGTCCGCCTGTCTGTTTGGTAGACAGGTACGGCAGACGGGCATCCTCATGTTCGTGCCTGTCCCGATGACTTTCGGGATCAATAATCTCAAGAGGTATATTAGCTTCATCTTGAATGTATTCAAACACATCAGAGAACCAATCAAAGATTTGATCATTCGAAATATCAATATCACGCAAGGTGAAGTCAAGATCTTCTGAAAATCGGTAATCCTTGAAATAGACTTTCTTCAATACTGTCCCACCTTTAAAAACTATAGATGTTGAAAGCTGCTCATGTTGAGCAATGCCTTGGAGCAGCCAAGAAAGGATGTAATCTTTCTCAATCTGTTGATCCCGCACACCAACGTCTCGTGCTTTGTTTTGTATTTCTCCCGGCTTGATCATGTGTAGATGGCAGATTTAATGGTTTCTGTTTCCAAATTCTGTTGAATGCTCCATCGACTTATCATCTTGCCGGATTTCGGTAGTTCAGTATCTAACAGTACATAAGAAGCCGTTTTCGCTTTCTGTAATTTCTTGGAAATACCAGTTTCTATTTCGAGTGTTTCAAGAAGGAACCCAAGTCGTTTAATTACTGCTTGTGATTTAAAACGTTGCGTATATTCAAACAGCTTGTCGAATTTGATTTTGTCCTTTGAAGTATAAATTGCTCTTGCAACTTCAACAATACCTCCTGCATAATCAGGTTTGAATAGACAATCAACAAATGTCTTTTCAAGATCGGAGCATTCCACTTTATTGAAACTGTCAATCCATATTTTTTTAGAACCGAAAAAGTGTTTTTCGTTGTGGTAAATGAATTGAAAAGATGTGTTCTTAATTTTTAGTGTTGACGGCCGAACCTGCCTTGCAACTACGATTTGTTCTTTCAGGGAGGGTTGAGTTATCAGGTTATGTATTTGTAAAGCAGAGTAGTAGCCTATGTAGTGCTTAGTTCCTTTTGTCAAATGCTCTGAGATTAAATGCCAGTCAGGCATAAAAGCTTTCGCCTCTTGCTCATAAGGTATGATGTAGTACAATCCTTTCTTTAAGCGCATGAGAAGTCCTCTTTTCACCATGTCGCTAAGAAGTTGTTTTAAAGCACTTTCGCTGGAATGAGGCAAAGCTGTCATAGCCTCAGAATAATCAAAACAATCCTTATTCACCTGATTAAAGAAAGTCAGAATCTCATTTGATCGTGTAGAAATGAATTTATGTTTCATAGCTTAAATGTCAGCTAAAACCTGACTATAATGATACGAAAAATAATTATAATGCTTTCTATTCATATCAAGCAGGTCAGCTTTAAACTCACTAAAATGATATATAACATAATTATCGCTGAGGGAGGGAAGTTATGATATTTTGTAAAACTTGAGTTGTATGGATTTACAAATTTACCTACCGGACGGGCAAGTCTGCTAAGTGTAGGGTGACAGAGTCACGAACACATTTCAGGATAGAAAACGTAAGAGCGGAGTATTGAAGACCTAAAGTTTAGTGGGGCCTTGAAGTCCCTAATCTTCTTTAAAGCCATAGATGGTGGTGTGCATGCCGGCGATTTTCCATTGGCCTTCGACCTTCTCCATCAGCCTTGTTTCTCTTTTCAAGCCGCGCGCAGGATCCTCTTGTTCGAAGCTTACCCATGCGCCTGTCCCGTAGAGTCTAACGCCAATGTCTTCCAGCAGCGCTGGAATGGGATCCGGCTCAGGGTGGGCTATGAAATACTCCCGGACAAACCTGTCCACCTCATCCCAACCTAGCGTCTCTGACGAGCTGCTATCTGTGAGCTGCATGTAGGTTTTGGTCACGAACGGTTCGTGCACCCATTTGTCTTTCCAGCCTTCATAATCCCGACTAAATGCAGCTTTGGTTTCATTGTTGATCGTGGCGAGGATGGCTGTTTTTTCCTGCTCAAAAGTGGGCGTAGGAGTGGAGGCTTCCTTTACTTTTTCGCTTCCAACTTCCTTGCAGCCTATAGTGCAAGACAAGATGGCCAATAGTAAAATGTGTAGCGCTTTACTGTTCATGGATGTCCTTAGCTAGTTCTCAGATAATAAGGTGATCTTAATCTTCCGATGCGTCTACCCAATACAAGTAGAATCGGTGCGTCAATGCCAGTACAACTGTCCCCACAAACAATCCGATAATACCGTGAAGCATGACACCTCCAATGGCTCCTAAAAAGATGATGATGGTCGGTGTTTGCAATCCTTTTGACAACAGTATCGGCTTTAAAAAATTATCCAATAGAGAGACTATTATGATGTATACCGTAAATATGATGGTGAAGGTCGTATTATCCGAAACAGAAAATGCTAGTGCTATAGCGGGAATTACAGCTAGTGTAACAGGCAATTGGACAATAGCCGCAAACAATACTAGCATACTAAAAAGCCCTGCTCCAGGTAATCCAATCAATTGAAAGCCAATGAAACTTAATAAGGTTTGTATAATGGCTACTAACAGAATTCCCTTGACGACACTTCGAATGGTGTCACGAGACATGATCAGGATGCCTTCCCCCTCTTTTCCGACCAATTTATTCGCAAATTTTACCGACGTAGCGTACGCACCATCTGCATTGTGCATGAACACCACCGCTATAATCAAAGAGACGATAAACAGTACAAGGGTGCCCATGATCCCTAAGAAACTGCTGACAATACCCTCCGATTTTTCTAATATGAAATCCTTATGAGCTATGGCAAAGGCATGGATATCTTTAGAGGCGCTCTGCCAATTTTCGTAGATTTGTTCACCTAATGGCCATTCCTTTACCTGCTCTGTTGGAGGTGGAATTCTCAACGTATCATCCTGGAATTGCTGGACTGTTTTTGTGGTGGTTTTTAGTACTGAACTAAAGATGGAATAGGAGGGAACCGCCAGTATGGCTACCGCAATGATGGTGAATAGCGTAGTAACCAGTTTTTTACGTTGCTCACCGGCCTTAGCGACTAAACTCTTGAAGAATGGATAGATCGCCACAGCCAGAATCATGGCCCAGGTCAATGCTCCGATAAATGGTGTGACGATAAAAAACGCCCACAAGACGAGTAATGCTAAGACCACAAGCCTTATGACTGCCGTAATGTTGATTGAACTTTTCATTAGTATTGAATTCTAAGGTTAGTTTTCATTTTGCCATCCACCGCCTAGTGCCAAATATAATTTGACGATAGACTGCAGATGTAATTTATAGCTTTCAGATGCTGAGAGCTGAGCAGTGAATAGTGAGTTTTGTAAGTTGATAAATTCCAGAAATGAGGTGACGCCCTCGTTATACCGTACCCAGGATAAGTCGAGTGCCTCCTGTGAGAGATCCAGTTGCTCTTTGCGCACTTCAAATTCATTGCGGTAGGTAGTTATGGCAATCAAGGCGTCCTCGACCTCTTGAAATGCCAACAGATAGGCTTGCTCGTACTCGTTGACCAGCTGCTTGTAGCTCTCCTCTTCGATTTCTATGGAGTTCCTGATGAGTCCTCTGTTAAAGATTGGGCCTACGAGATTGGCCGCCACCGTGCCAAAGAGCAGGCTCGGATTGGTCACCTGAGCCCCCATATCAAGTGACAGCACAAAGTTGGGATAGAGCTGAGCCTCTGTTGCACCTATCACCGCTAGCTGCGCTCTTAGCTGGCGCTCAAGTATCAGTATCGACGGCCTGCGCTGAAGCAGATCTGCGGGTACGCCTAGTGGCAATGCTGAAGGAAACACCTGATCCTGTAGCGGCAGCCCTCGGGGGATTGATTTTGGAGTGGAGCCTAGTACTGTGCTCAAGGCATTTTCAACTTGTCTGCGTCCCCTTATCAGCGCCTGTAGTGTCACCTCGGCATCTTTCTGAGAGATGATTACCTGGTTCAAGTCAACTTTGGAGATAAAACCGGCATCATATCGCGCTTCGATGATCGCACTGAATTCTGATAAGGCCGCAATCATATTCTCAGCTATGATGATCTTGTTATCTATATCTCTCAGCGTAAAGTAGACCGTAGCTATCTGAGTGACCAGTGTAGCCTGTACCTGATTGCGTGCCATCTCCGTGGCGAGATAGGCTTGCATGGCCGCTTCATTCTGATTGCGGATACGCCCCCATACATCCAGCGTGTAGGAGACATTGGCGGCAGCTAGCATACTCGGCGTGGTGCCGGGCTCCAGGGTATTCTTGGTGAGATCGCTCCCCGCACTATAGTTGATACTTGGGTAGAGCTGTGATCTGGCGATCTCAAGTTGCAGCTGTGATTGCCTTATCAGAATGACCGTATTGCGCAGAGGCAGATTGTTATCAAGACCTTCTTGTACCAGGGAGACGAGTGTCGTATCGTTGAATACACTCCACCAAGATGCGTCTGCAAAGCTCGTACTATCAGTAGCCATACTGTCACGAAAGTTCTCTACATCAGCGACTGATGGAGCGGTGTAGTCTTTCTGAATTTTGCAAGACCACATCACTAGGGCTGTACCAACGATTAGGTAATACTTAAGCATTGATCATTCTTGGGTTATTAAAGGTATTGATGATCCTAAATACTACGATGACATATAGAATAGCAAGCCCAATCAGCATGATACGTTCTGCGACCGTGCTACTCGCCCCATCTGTTGATGTTGATATCACACCCATGACCGCAAAGAAAGTGTTGAAGCTGGTTTTAAAGATGGGGGCAATTTTCTTACCAGAATATAGATTGAAGGCAAAATAAAAAGCCACCGTAGCAATCAGAAAGATATAGATCGTATAGCTCGGTGCGATCACCAGTAAATTATAAACCAACACACCCGCCATACCTCCCAGCACATTAGCTACCAACAGCGCTAGACCTTTCTTGGACTGATATACGAAAGGATCGAAGCTGAGTATGATCACAAAAACCAATGCCAGCACGGCTGACGACACGCCAAAGAAATAGAACAATGCAATGAGGGGAAATACCGCAAGCAAGCTATTAAGGGCTGCTCGGTCAGGATCAATGATGTCTGGAACAGTAGTCTTTGCTTCACCGTCTGCCGTATCCGAAAGATCGACAGCAGGAAACACCCAGAAAGCCACACGAGTGACTACCAGTGCGATGATCAGATTCCAAAGCATTGACTTGAGTACAAGACTCCCTAGTAGGTTGGCCTGGAGACTCACAAATGGCAGCAGTACTATCAAAATCAAAAATAACAAGCGAATCGGTTCTGGTATTTTTGTTAGCCGATAGGACCAGTAGATACTCAATCCGAGTAGGGGTAGAATCACGAATGGATAGTCGATCAGGTGCTTGCCAAATATGCTGCCGAAGTAGCCTAAGACGAATAGCCCTGCAACAATCCCAATCTCCGTCTTGAGATTCATGGGCTTCTTGCCTGGACTTAAGAACATCAATGCAAAAATAGCCGTCATATGCGGAATCATATAGCCGAGTGTAGTGCTAATGATTAATGCAAGCGTCACACCCACTGCACATCGGATCATAGCGGACTGTGCCCTCAGGTCGATAAAGAATATCCTTATACTACCGAACATAGGACAAGTAAGATAGCACCGTGATTCTCGCACTCGCCAGTGTATTAAGGAGCCAGCTGTCTTCAGTGTAGACCACTATCTCCGCTTGGCTACCTTGGCGTAGCTTACTGCTAATTTCCGAGTCTTCAATTTCGATGATGACAGGAAAACGCTGTGGGTCTCTCAGCCATCCTTGCGCTGTACTTATGGATGGCAGGCCTCCCGGGTTGGTGCGGTCGGTACTCACACCGTAGGCGATACTTTTAACTGTTCCTTCAAACACCTCACCAGGCTCGATATCAAATATCATATCTACCTTGTCACCAATTGATAAGTTGGAGATATTATTCTCTTTAAGATCAGCTTGAATCCATAAGTCATCGTTGGAGATCAGCGTCACCATGGATCTGCCCGAACCTGCAAAGTATCCCACTTTCACGTTGAAGCTTTCGATGATGCCATCAGAGGGAGCTACGATAGCGGTATGCATCAGATCCCATTGCGCTTTCTCCAGTCTGTTGAGCACAGACTTGACATCTGGGTTATTTTCATCCGTTGGGCCCAGGGCGGCCAGATCTTTTTCTAGCGTAGCTTGGGAGGACTTGACCTGCTCGATGGCGTTGAGATAGGCTGCCTCCGACCGATCCTTGTCCGCTTCGGACAATGCGCCACGGTTTTGTGCGATCACCTTTTGCGTACGCTCCCAGTTTTTGGAAGCTCTGTCGAGATTGACTTTAGCTTTGCTCAATCTTGCCGTGGCAGCATTGATGGAAGACTCTCCGGCACTGATCGACTGTGAGACTTTTTCGAGATCACTTTGTGAGATCGCTACCGCAATCTCGTAAGGTTTCGGGTCAATCATGAAGAGCGTGTCTCCAGCCTTCACCTGTGAATGCAGGCTCACGTTCACGGCAGTCACATAGCCGTTGACCATAGGATCCACGGCGAGTACCAATCCCTTTACCCTGGCCTGATCCGTATTGGGTGTGATCCTGTCTGACGCTATATACCATACAAATAGCAGTAGGGTAATAATAAGTATCAGCAAACTTAACTTCTTTGCTGCGCTTCCCTTTTTACTCTCCGAATCTGACATTATTCTGCATGTATTTTTTTATAAACATTTTGAATCAATGAGTACATCATAGCCGTTGACCAGCCGATCAACATAATACCATTCATCGCTTCTAAGCCTGAAAGTAAGCGCCAATCTGAGCTCAATGAAATATCCCCGTACCCCAGCGTAGTAAAAGTCACCATTGAAAAGTAGACCGATTCAGAAAAGCTAGAAAACTGACTTTCAGTTTCAGGAATAGCATAATAACATCCAGCCCAAACCAACGAGTGGAGGGTATGAATCAGCGTAAAAAGCATAATTGAGAACAGCAAAACTCTTAGGATTCCACCATTTGTGATGTCTCCGTTATTTCTGGTCGAGGATACAACTTTTCTAAGCCAGAATATATTTCCAAGACCTTGTATCAATAAATTGACTGTAATAATAGCAGTGCCAATCAATATTATCTTTAGAACCATAGTTGCAATACTGTGAAATTAAATTGACTTTGCCATTTACTGTTTGTCAAGTGGGTTGATGATGGTGCCCCAAAGAAAAAGAAGGAGAGTTTACGGGAGCGCCTGCCGGTTAATTTTTTTTAAAATTTAATTAGTCATGTACACAAAAGGTACATGGTTGGGGCAGATTCGTTCCATTCCGCATTGCGCAAGTTTTGAAACCAATTCAATTATCCAGACTGGATATATTATGCTGGGGGTTCTCTTTGTGTTTGTCCTTTGGTGAGCAATACCTCTCAGGTCGTTCTACCTAATCCTGGTTGTTGCTTAATTCAATGCTATTTGTGGTAGGACGACTATCTATGATCGCACTATTATACAAATTTGCACCTGTTATTTGATGTGTCTTCGGCTTTACCATCCAAACTCTGTAAGGCTGGTAAGTAACGCTCGCGGTGGCATGCTTCAATATAGGAAGGAATCTACGCAATATGAAAGTGGGAGATGGGGTGAAAACTAGTAGGGGCTTCAGGACAACTGGTGATAAAAATCAATTATTGTTGTAGGGCAGACTGGACATCAAGCTCTCTTAAGTGAGAAAGAGGCTGTCTCCATCGACTGCCTCTTTCACCTCTATTGTTATGCCCTACTGATGCGGGTTGTTTGAATTGTTTTCTGGATTTGCCAGTACACAGTTACCGCACTCACAAGCTCTACGGCAATCAACCAAAAACCCGGATCTGTGAAAAAGGTGATGTGATTGCCGCCAGAGGGTAGTATAAAAACAGGTACAGTAATCAATGCATCAAGTAGCACAGCCATGAAGAACATAAACGTACCTAGAACGAAACCATTGGTCTTGTACCCTTTCCTGTAGTAAATATAAGCACCAAGTGCTGCACTTGGAATCACGACTATGGAGAGCACCTTGTTGGCTTGCAAATCAGGGTCTGACATTATCGGCACCAAATAAGAGGTGACAAATGCCGTGACACCTAGTATCCAAACAGTAGCTGCGGATATCAAGGCACTTTTTATATTGAGATTTTTCATGGATGGTATGATTAGATAGCTTGAGTGACTGGTTGATTCCAAATGCCAGTAGTAGCAGTCTCCTTCACGAAGGTGCTGAAGGAGGTGGCTTTTCGCCCAAGTACCTTCTCTAGATCGCTGGATACTTCCTGATTATCTGGGTTACCCAGCACTTCTTTGAAAAGATAGCTGAAGAGCCATACATAGTCATCTGGTAGGCCTGCAGCCTTGAGACCCGCACCGAATTCCTCGATAGAGATCGGTTGATAGCCGATCTCACGACCGGTCGCTTCGGCTATGGCGGTGACCACCTGCTTGAAGGTTAACTTCTCCGGCCCAGTCACCGTGAGGGTTTGACTGTTGTAGGTATCATCCACCAGCACTTTGGTGACTACCTCGGCGATATCATCTACATCGACAAAGGGTATTTCGGCTTCCGGCATGGGTAAGGCCACATGACCTGCTTGCACTGGCTCCAGCAAGAAGCTCTCACTAAAGTTTTGATTAAACCAGGAAGCCCTCACGAGCGTATAATTCAGCCCGGAGTTCGCCACGATCTGCTCACAAGCTTCGGCTTCAGCCTCTCCCTTTCCCGATAGGAGAACCACCTTCTCTAGACCTTCCTTGAGGGCAGCTTCTGTCAGGAGGGTGATGGCGTCCTTTGCCCCAGGTATGGCCAGATCAGGATAGTAGACGATATAGGCGCGATCCATCCCTTTGAGCGCTGGCGCATAGGTGGCAGGATCGTCCCAATCAAATGCAGGATCACCACCCCTCGATCCGATACGGACGTTGTGGTTGAGTTGCTTGAGTCCTTCGACTACTCGGCGACCGGTCTTACCAGTACCGCCGATTACTAATACATTGTGTGTCATGTTTGTATGATTTTAAGTTTGAATTTTATTGTTGATTGAGCCTACCGCCGTTGTTGGTGTTTTTCACCAACAACTCATATCGGTTGCTGAAAACACTAGGCGAGGCACGAGTTATTGCTTGTTATCAATAATAACCGCGAGCGTGACCAGTAGGAAAGAGAGCACAGCGAAAGCAGTCCGTACAAGATGCAGCCTATTCCAGTTGGTCTCGTAGTACTTCCTGAAGGCAGTGATCTTATCAGCTGTTAGCTCGCTGAGTCGGAGTGCCTCTAGCTGATCATTTAGAGGGACATTGCCCAGACCAGTCACCACGACGGTACCGATGAGATAAGTGATCGATGCACTCAGCATCAGCCAGAATACTGTACGATTAGTATGAAATTCGTAGATACTCCCGATACTGAGCATCACCAGGCTACCGAAAAAGACTAGAAAGAAAGCCGGGTTCAGTATTGCCCGATTGATGAACTGCATGGTTTCGAGATAGGTGGTGTCGATTACCTTTTGCGTACCCGGAATGACCGAGACTGACCAAGCGTAAAACAATCCGGCGGATAGCCCCGTGAGGATTACTGCGCCAAACAGGACAAGTGATTTGATTGAGATTTCCATATTATCTGATGTTTTGTGTGAAAAGCCATTTTTCAAGCGTCGCGTACTCCTCGAAAGTGAGGGGGGTGCCATCGATTTTTGGCATGCGTCTTTCAACGAATACCATCTTGTAGATTTTGGCGGCCCGCTTTGCCATATTCTTCTCCTTGAAAATCATCAGTGGATTCTGCTTGCGGTGGCAGACATTGCACTTGGTGTCAAGGATTTCGAGTGCCTCAGTTTTGAGCACTTCGATAGCTTCTGGAGTCAAAGGTGTCTCTTGCTTGAAAGAGGCGATGGTCGAACTGGTACCACATAGCAGAATAGTTCCTGCGGCTAGGATGCCTAGCCAGATCGTGATTGTATTGTTGTTCTTCATTTGCTTCTAGTTTGAGTTCTGAAGCAAAATTGAGGTAGGAGGGAGCCTAAAACTTGACTCCTTCTGCCAATCACTTGACAGTTTACGCCAATACGGTGGATCTAGTGATTTTTACGGTAGTCGAGCGGCGACTGATCGGTCCAGCGTTTGAATGCGCGGTTAAAGGCACTTTGTTCTGAGAAGCCAGTTTGGAAGGCAATCTCCGACGCACTTCGCGATGAGTTTTTGAGTAAGTCCTTCGACAGTTCTTCTTGTGTCTTTTTGATCAGATCCCTGAAGGTGAGTCCATTCTCTGACAACCTTCTGGTAAGGGTGCGATTGCTCATGCCCATGTGCTCGCTGATCTGATGAATGCTGGGAATGCCACTCGGCAGTGCATCTTTGATTAGTTGCTCCACGTCATTGGAAACCCTGTGCGCACTCACTTCCAGACCTTTGGTTTCCTCTTCCACACGCTCTACCAGAAACCTGTTGATGCTAGCGTCAGCCTTCGCAGTGCGCAATGCCAGATCTTGTGTGTGATAAGTGATCGCATTGTGAGATTGGTTGAAGGCTAAGTCACATTGAAAGGCAGTATGATGGCTATCTAGCTGCGCAGGTGCATCGTGCTGGAAAGCTACCGCAATAGGTGCAATGTCTGTCTCAGTCATGGCCTGCAGTACGACCACCGTTGCAGCAAGCGTGGCTTCATTGGACAAGGCGACCCCTTTCCGATAGGCATCCCTATGCAGGTAAATGTGCGATGTATCGGCTCCTTGCTCAACCTGGAAGACATAGGTGTCAGAGAGTAACTTGAAATAACGCTCGCTACGGTCAAATATCTCTCCAGCCCAGGCGCAAGTCCGCCAGGATAAGCCCAATACGCCATAGTCCTCCATCTTCATTTGCTGACCGACCCTAACGGAAAACCCTGGTCCGATACGCTCATCAATTAGCTCATGAAGCGCAAAGAAATGATCACTAGGAACAGCCTGCAACGAATCGATAGACTCCATTGGGGTAGGGAGGTTGCTAAAGTCTGCTGGGCTCATGCCTTCATGGATGGCATGCTGGATTACTTTTCGGTAGAGACTGATCGAGATATAGCTCACAGTTAAAAGTAGCAAAACCCAAGGAAAGCATTACCTCCCGACTAGATTACATCCACCCATGTTATTGGTTTATTCTACTCAGTTTCAACTCATCCCTGTTGTTGGCTTCTGTCTGCCAATTCAGCATTGAATATGATGCTGGTCTTGTTTACGACAAGGATTTATAGATTTTGGTAATCACCCCTTCAGCAATCAAAATAGCAACTACTACTACTATGAATGCAATTACTCCGTGGAATGGACCTAAAAACAAAACGTGATCTCCGAAAGCCCGATTAATTGCTTCCAACATAATTAGCTTCGAAAAAAACAAGATCGCCCAGGCAGATAAAAAACGCATTACTTTAGGAAGTGTTCCCTCTTTTTTATTGAAGTATGCAGCGACTTTGTGCTCAAAAAGTAATGTCAATTTGAGAAGAATCTGAAGTAAGAAAGCTGCAATTAAAGCAATACTGAAGGAGTCGATAACTACATATTCCGAGTATTCATTGAACAGCCCAAGAACCACTAAATCCACTAGTACGGCGAGAATGAGTTTTATGAAAAGAAACTGGTGATTCGACATAGGATCTGCTACTTGCTTTTTTATGAGTCGTTCTGCCATATTTACCTATTAAAAATCATTAATGCTATTTCGAAGAATTTGTGACTTTATACTGCCTCAATTTAGTCATTCCAGCTTTTGTATTCCTCATTTAGGATTTTGCAATGATAGGTCAAATAGAATAATCTAATATCCCTTGAGACATCATTCCTCCAATATCGACCATTAAAATAACAATAATCATGGGTGTTTTAACCCTATCGCTAAATCCGTTTTAGGGCTTTATCTAATACGGACATCATGAGCTTTAGGAACAGCCTGCAGCGAATCCATGATCTCTATCTGGGTAGGGGGGTTGCTAAAGTCTGCTGGGCTCATGCCTTCATGGATGGCATGCTGGATTACTTTGCGGTAGAGGCTGATCGAGATATAGCTCACGAAAAGGAAGATAAGTTAAAATGTGCGACGTTCTCTTGGTTTTGCTTTTTACAAAGTGGTATTAGGCAATATCCTTTTTTGCAGGGCCCTGTAACTGTATTTCTCTGGGCTATCATGAATATTCCAGCCGTTAAACACAACAAGTAAGTCATAAGCAGGAGCTACCATCACAAACTGTCCTCCGTAACCATTCCCCGCAAAGACCTCAGATTGGCCATCTTTATGACCAGGTACCCACCATTGATAGCCATAGGCTACCCATTCGTTTACGGTGACCAATGGGGATGTCGATGCGGCTACCCAAGTTTTAGAAACAATCTGTTGACCATCCCATTGTCCCTCGTTGAGCATTAGGTAGCCAATCTTGGCCAGGTCGTAGGACGAGAGATAAAGCCCACCTTCAGTATCTATTTCACCTTTAGGGGTCTTTTTCCAATAGAAGTCTGTGATCGCCAGGGGGCCAAAAAGTTTTTCCTCTGCCCATTGGTCAATTCTTTTGCCAGTCGCTACACCTACGATTTTACCAATCAAGACACTAGCACCACTATTATATTCAAAGTTGGTACCCGGAATGGTATCCATATGCTTATTGAGAACATAGCTTATCCAGTCATCGCTGAGCTCCATGACGGTGCAGTCATTTGAGGACTCATCGTAGTTTTCCTCATCCCACGCTATGCCTGATCGCATAGTAAGCAGGTCACCTAGAGTGATCTCACTCTTGCGCTCGTCAGACCAGTCTATGTCATAATCAGCAAAGTACGGGGCAATGGATGAGTCCAAGCTTGTGATTAGACCTTCATCTACCGCAATACCTACGAGCATGGATGTTACACTTTTGGTAACAGACTGTAGAGAATGCAGTTGAGTGCCATTGTAGAAGGGATGCCACGCCGGATGGTCATAATTGTACTGAAAATCCGTGGTGTCATACTGCTGAGCTTTTAATGCATAGTCCTGTTCATAATACTGATCAAAGACCATCTTGCCATTTCTGATGACCAGGAAATGATCGATCAGGCCATAACTCCCATTGGTAATGTCTTGATGGATGGCGTTAAGTGTGTCTGGATCAATACCTTCCGCTTCTGGCGTGGAGGTATTCCAGTAGACATTGGACTGCTCAACATCTGTAGAAGAGGGGTTGGAGCAAGCCACCATCAGGCTGACTGATGCTATGAGAAGAATTAGGGCTCGACAGTGCGGAAAATCCATGAGGGGTTTAGCGTTAATAGAATTACAAAATAGAGATACTCCCTGGTTCCTCTACTCCACCTTCTTCTCTGCCATCTCCACGTTACAAATGATCTCTATGACTGGCACCACCGAGCCCGAGGCTCCTGACACTCCGAACTCAGTCCTGTCAACACTACCTGTCAGTTGAAAGCCCACCTTGTGTCGCTCATCTCTGGTCTTGGTCGATCCGATGTGATTGGCCGTGAGCTCTATTTCTTTCGTATTACCCCTCATGGTCAGGTCACCCACGACTTTATACATATTGTCTCCAGATTTAGTAAACGAGCTACTCACAAAAGTGATTGTCGGATTATTATCCATATCAAAAAAGTCCTCGTTTTTCAGGTGCTTGTCCCGACCTTCTGCTCCGGTACTGACACTATTGACTTGAGCTGTAAAAGCCACTTTTGCACCAGTAAAATCTTCTGGAGTGCCGCCCTCTACAGTAGCCTCAAACTCCATAAACCTCCCATTTATAAACGAAATTCCAGAATGCTTGGCATTGAACATGATACTTGAGTGATTGGGATCAACCTCCCAGGTTTGAGCATTGACACCTACCGCAATGAGCGTTGCAGATACGAATGAGAATAGACTTTTCTTCATGGCCTTAGATTCAGTTAGGATGCTAATGAACAAAATTTTAAGATCATTCAAAAAAATGATTGTCCGTAGTGACCATTCGCTAGCTAGACACTGGTAGTAGAATCAGTCTTTTCCATTTTTCTCCTTACCCAACGAGATGTCAAAGTCATCAGGGGTGCCCTTTATTTTTAGATTAAGAAACCTAGTACGCTTCGTCTCATCTTGATATTGAATTTCATCAACCTGATCCGTATTGTCCTGATTCTTCTTGCCAAACAATTTTTGAACGCCGGCTTTGGCGATTACTTTGAGGGGGATGCGTACCGCATATTCCATATCCAGGTTCATGCTCTGCTTACCAGAAATTTCAAAATATCCCAACGAGGTATTCATGTTCATGGCAGGAATGATGAGATCGCCATCTTTCAAGCTCAGCTGATTTTTCAATGTATCGAAGCGCACGAGACTTAAGTTCTTATCAGTGAAATAGCTGGACATAGCATCGAAAGCTGCAAAGTTTTTAAGGCTACCGTTGAGTACGTTGATATCAAGTGTTAGTGCAGAGCTTTCGATAATAGGAGTAAGGTCAGGGTGCATCTTGATCGTGCCATTGACTTTTCCACTCAGTTGTCCCTGAAGGTTATCTGAGACCAATTCATCCTGCCCAAAATTGTCAAACTTGAAAAGCAGCTTATCCAAGTCGATGTTGTCGATTTGCATATCAGGGCTGAAGTAGATGTTTTTGGGATCAGAACCATTGAAGTATCCACTAAGAGCAAATTGACCTCCTGCAGTACCTAACGCCATGGTATCGACGTAGATATAATGATCCTGCTGCATGTGGCCTTTCAAAACAAAATCATCAAGCAAATAGCGATGATAATTCATCTGGCTGATCTCTGCTTCAAAATGAAGGTTGGCAAAAGGTACTTCAAAGATATTGAAGGCGGAGGCATGCACCTCAGATGTGATTTCGGTATCCGTGGGAGGAGGAGCGTACGCAAACAGTTGATCGAAATCAAGACGAGGACTACTCAATGTAAAAGTATGGATCCGATCAATGGTCTCTGCATCTCTGAAATAAAGTAAATCAGCTATGAATTCTGAATTGCCCAATTTCCCACCAAAGTCGCGTATCTCAAGCTTGGTGCTATCCATATAGAAGTCACCGCGGAATCGTTCGAACAGCATCTGATGTACTTTCATGTAGGCTTCAATCTTGTCAATTTCAAGTGTGGCGGACATAAGTTTCTCATCAAACGTAAGCGAGGATAAACCATGAATTTTCAAATTGCTAAATTCTTCATTGCGGTAGTCCTCAGGTACATAATTCTCTCCAGCATATGAAAACAGGTCGTGCAATTGAAGATGGTCTGATGTAAAGTCGAAATCTATTTGAGTCAGGCCCTTGGGCCGCTCTTCAAACCAGAGATCGTAGTGAGCCAGTTTCCCATTAAAATGAAAATCGCTTTCATCAATCATTCCGGTGAAGTCAATCACTCGGAAATCGACAGAGTCAATGATCACATCCGCCTTAAAATCATGCAGTTTGTGTGGGTAGTTCGTGAGCTGGGCGGTAAGTCGCTCCACGAAAAATTCCCCTAAGGGAAGGTTGGGAGATTCTGTGAAGGCTCGCGCGGTACTGTTGAATCTGAACGCCAAATCCAGGTCTTTGATTTGTTCATCAATAGCAGTCGAGTCATTTTGAGAATAAGTGAGCTCTTTGATGTCGAGCAGGGAAGCGGATATGTCAACATCAACATCTACAGGTAGGTCCGTATGATGGAGGATAGCAGGCAAATCCGATATGTTGGCAGTCATCGAGAAATCCGAATTCCCGGCGTTAAGGCTGAATTGATTGATTTTGGCTTCATGGCCGTCCATAGTCGCATCTATATTGACATCTCTAATAGGTAGGTGAAATGCTGGGCTGGTGAAGTTAAGATCCTCTACTTTGAGCTCTGTGAAGTAGCTCTCGTTTAGCTGTTCAATGGCTTTTGCCGGATCATCCAAATCAATGATATCGTGAAAATTCATTTTCAATGAGATCGCACCACTTACGTCTTCTAGATTTTCGATGTTTAAAAAATCCGCTAGAAAATCCAGGTTGAATTGAGATTCGACCTGCATGTTGATGTCGGGAGATTCAAAGTTTTTAACCGTGATGTCTCCTCTAAATGTCCCTGTTTCAGGCCTTGCCCTAAAATCCTGGATGGTCAAAGAAGAGGTCGAGGGGTTATTAGATTCGCCATTGGTGAAATGTCCTTCAAAGTAGAGATCATTGACTCCTTTTTCGACGGTATTATTCTTCACAAAAGCTTCAGAACATCCAAAATCGACTTGAATATGAGGCACATGACCGTTCAGAGAAGGACCGTTTACAGTAGCATCGAAATACACCTTGCCTCCATTATCATATCGACTGAGCAGTGGGTTGAGTTCCTCAGGAACAAATGCTAAGAACAAATCAAAATTTGGTTTTTGACCACTGAAATTAAGATCCAGGTTAAGGTCATCGTCTATATCCACAGTCCCCTCCATTAAGAATTGGGCTTTTTCGATGAGGAGTTCAGACGGACTCACTTGGAGTATATTCTCTACTAAATCGTAGTTGATGGCGGTGGTGAGCGATACATGTTTGTCATGCAAAAAGGATGTATCACTATCTATGATTAGGTTAAAAAGAAAGCGGCTATCTAGCGAAGCTTCAATTCGTTCGTCATTAGTTGTGAAGCTGGATTTCGCATTTTGTAACTACTCAGGAGGCTATAAACTGCTGATTTGAATGTTGATGTTACCTATGTTTCTCTTGGATTGGCCGTATTAGAATCGACGATTCAGGTGATTTTGGACTGGTTTTGATTCAGGATGCTGAAAATCCAAAAAATA
>JAVKDO010000099.1:0-13395 GCA_040222235.1 Cyclobacteriaceae bacterium | reverse complement strand
AGTGTTTCATTTACATAGCGAGGACAGTAGCCTTGGAATCCATATCACACCATGATTATTGAACGCCGTTAGGGTGATTTTTGATAATCACATTTCTGATCATCATTAGCTTATCGCGGATGCGAAATGCCAGTTTTGTTTCAGATTTTTCAAAAGTTATAAGGTTTCTAAATTGTGCTTTGACTTGCTATCAAAATACCTCACAATCTCATCTATAATCTCAGGCATCACGATTCTTAGACTTTCGGATATTGGTGTGCCCATACCCCAGTTAGCTCCTTCAACACCTAGGAAGTAAGTCGACTTAGGAAGGCGATCTAGTTGCTGTCCCAGTGCAAATACTTCAACTACATTCAGTCCGTGTGTTGAATGCTTTTTAGAGATGTTATTGTTTAATTCTCTGAAATCCAATACTTTATGTATTTCACCCACTCTTCCTTCAGTGGTCTGCACCGTATCTATGATCACAAGGTCTTTATCTACCCAATGGTCTAGCAGCTTGGTAATGTCCCCTTGTACTATGAGATAGCATGCCAGTTCTGGACATTCTCTTTTGAGAAACTCGACCAATTCTACACCAAAGGCATCATCACCGCGCATTGCGTTACCAACACCAATGACTAACCGATTATGATCCTCTATCAATTTCAACTTTCAAAAAATGTGTCGAACAAGAAATACATGGATCATAATTCCGTACAGCAGACTCACAGCGCTCCGTTAGCAGTTTATCATTGAGTGACTGATACTGCTCAGCTAGTCTGCGAAGATCTTGCTCTATGACTTTCTGATTATGACTTGTTGGTGCCACAATCTTGGCTTTGGTGATCAAGCCTTCCTTGTCGGTGCTATACCGATGGTACAGTATTCCTCTTGGGGCTTCAGTGATCGCAAAACCGGTACCCTTCCGGGGATCAACATGATCTTTCAAATCCCCAGGGTGTTGATAGTCATCGATTTGCTTAATGGCCTCTTCACAGGCATAAAATATCTCTACCATTCTTACCAGAAGGCTTTTGAATGGATTGTTACATTCTGGGGACAGATGAATTCTTTGTGCTAGTTCTTTAGCGTCATTGCTTAGTTGCTCAAAATTGAGATTAAAACGTGCCAGTGGTCCTGTAAAGATAGTTTTGTGTTGGTCATAATGCGTATGCAAGGTTGTGCTATAAGACTTATGCTCTTCTGTGAAGTGATTTTCATAGTCTGCCACCTCTATATCAAGACCTTTATTGGAAACCAATCGCCCTTCATTCATGGGATACTCATCAGGATGGTGAAGAGCTACAAACTCATAATCCATGGTGAAATCTGGAAAGTCCAATCCTGCCATCCACTGAGCAGCATCTGACGCTATTTCCTTGGCTTTATTGAGTTGAGTGCGAAGTTCATTGAAATCAGCAGATTGTGGATACCTGTAGAATCCTCCAACCTTAACATTGATGGGATGAATTTCACGACCACCGAGCAAATTCACAATATCATTTCCCGTCTTTTTCAGTGTCAATGCCTTTTCCACCCAACCTCTGTGATCTTTTGACATTGCGATAGCATCAGGGTAACCTAAAAAATCGGGAACATGTAGCATGAATGTATGCAGGGCATGGCTTTCGATCCATTCGCCGCAATAGAGTAGTCTACGTAGAGATCTGATCACAGGAGAAGCGGTGTACCCAGCAATCATTTCCATGGCATGAACAGAGCTCATTTGATAAGCCACAGGACAGATACCGCAAATCCGAGCAGTAATATCAGGGGCTTCTCTGAATGATCGGCCCTGTAGAAGTCCCTCAAAAAAACGCGGCGGTTCGAATATCTCTAATCTTGAGTCGGTGACCTTGCCGTCATCAATCTTGACGTAAAATCTACCTTCCCCTTCTACCCTGGCGATATAGTCTAGTTTAATTATCCTCGAATTCTCCATGTCAATCGTACTTTTTGCTCTCTTCGAAAAATGCCGGAGCACCGCTATTAAAATTTCTAAATAGTCGCATCAGATCTCCATTTACCATCCCGTTTTTGGACAGATGACTACCAAGAGCGGCTGTATTAGGATTTTCCTTAGGGCCATAACATCCAAAACACCCTCGATAATAATGAGGACAAAGTGCACCACAACCAGCCTGTGTAACCGGACCAAGACAAGCCTCGCCACGCACAACTGTCACACAAGGATGGCCGCTTAACTTGCATTCCACGCAAACACTTTGATTGGGTACATTAGGCCGCTTGCCAATCAGAAATGAGCTAAGTACTTCGAGCAACTGATATTTGTTGATCGGACAACCGCGTAGCTCATAGTCGACAAAGATATGATCAATAATAGCTGTCGATGTTTCCAGTGTGTCGATATACTCAGGTTTGGCATAGACGGCCTTGACGTATTTCTTGACCTTTATGTAATTCCGTAATGCTTGAATACCTCCGGATGTCGCGCATGCCCCTATACTAATCACAATCTTGGAGTTCTTTCTGATTTCGAGTGCCTTGATGGCATCATGTGGCGTGGTAATAGATCCTTCAATTAGTGAAATGTCATAGGGCCCTTCGATTACTGATTTTGTGGCCTCAGGAAAATAGGCAATCATAATATTGTCAGCGAGTAGGAGAAGTTCGTCTTCACAGTCCAGGATACTTAGTTGACATCCATCACAAGAAGCGAATTTCCACACGGCTAGTTTTTTCTTATCAGCACTCATAATTCAGGAATGTTTAGGTAGGGTTTCATCATCGTGTAAGGGAAGACTGCCCCATCCTTGCAGGTAAAATAGGGCCCCAGTTGGCAATGTCCACAGAAGCCAATAGCACATTTCATATTGCGCTCCATAGACAGATGGACTGCTTCCTCAGCTACTCCTGCATCGAGACAGGAATAAACACCGAAGCGCATCATTACTTCTGGACCACAGAGAAATGCAGCTGTATTTGCAGGATCGAAAATGGCCTTATTGATCAAGTGGGTCACTACGCCAACATTTCCCCGCCAATTGGCGAATGCATGATCTACCGTAATCTGAAAATTGATCGAAGAATCAGATTGCCATGATATTATATCGCTATGGTAAATGATGTTATCTGGATGCCTCGTACCAAACAGGACATTGACTTCACCATATTGATCGCGATGATCGAGGATGTGCTCTATCACAGGGCGTAAAGGACATAAACCGATACCTCCTGCGAGGATAAGTATATCTTTGGATTTCGCCTTTTCAATGGGCCATGTTGTGCCAAATGGTCCTCGGACGCCTACCACATCACCAGTTACCAATTGGGTCAATGCCTTGGACACAGGCCCTACATCCTGGATAGAATGGGTGAGTGTGGGATGTGAGGATAGCCTACTGCTAACGGAGATAGGGATTTCTCCAATACCAAATGAATAAAGCATATTGAATTGCCCTGGGGCAATTGGATCTATGGTCATGTCCCCTGCTGGATCAAGCTGCAAAGTGAACAGATTGTCATTTTCTAACCTCTTGGCACTTATCCTATAGGGTATAGGACTCCATACGATATTCGACTTACCTGCTACATGTATAGTGTCAGATTCTACCACGGTACACATCCATTAGTTGCATTCTCGTATCTTCAAGCCGCTTGTTCATAATGGTGGCAGATTCCTTCATCATGAGGTAGCCCAAATGATGATCCTGCTCGCATTTCTTGCGTACACAATTACCGTCAAGTGCTACAACAGAAGTATGCTCACGAGCCAGCAGGTCAAACTGCATCCTGTAGGGAGGAATGATCCAGCTAAAGCCTGCAATTTCACCATCATGCAATGAACGGAGTGTCAGCGCTCCTTTAGTTGGATGGGCCAGCTGTACCGCGATGTTTCCTTTCCTGATCACAAACAGGTAATCCGCAGATTCATTTTCCTTACCCACATACTCGTTCGGAGCGAAGTGCATGTTCTGACCGCATCCAGCAATGAACTCAAGCATCTCCTCTGACATAGCACTGAAAAATGACAGTTCGCTAAGTATTTCCTTTAAGTTCTTCATGTTCTTTTGATTTTATGTCCACGATAGATTTTGGCGTTGGATCACATATGGCGGATACCTCCTCCGTGATATCAATACCAACCGGGCACCATGCGATACATCTGCCACAACCGACACAGCCAGAGGTACCAAGCTGATCGTACCAATTGGACAACTTGTGCGTCATCCATTGCCTATATCTTGACTTGGTTGACTTTCTTATTTGGCCTCCGTGGATGTAAGAGAAATCACCAACAAAGCAACTATCCCAGGTCAGCCACCTTTCAGTATGATCACCTGTGATGTCAGTGATATCCTCTGTGGTACTGCAGAAGCAAGTAGGGCACACCATTGTACAATTAGCACAGCTCAAACAGCGCTCAGCCACACTCTCCCACTCAGGGTGCTCAAGTTTGCTTTTAAGCTTTTCTGATACCTCTCGTGGATCAAATCGGATTGGCATTTGATCAATGGCACTTTGCATCGCCTTGACAGACTTATCCAATTCTTCCTCTGACGCTAGTCTTGGGTTTGCTCCTGACAGCCAATCATCTATCATCGATGATCTCGATTGGGCAATGAAGTAGTGCTCATGTTCATTCATGATTTCGATCAAACTCATATCGAAACCATCATTAGGCATAGGACCAGTGCCAAGAGAAGTGCAAAAGCAATTTTGCGAGGGTTGTGTGCAGCCTACAGCTATGATCACAAGATCCTTTCGGGCCGATTGGTACCAATCGTTCACGAAGGAGCCCTCTAAGAATAATTTATCGAGTGTTTTAATTGCGGCTATATCACAACCCCTCACACCCCAAAACGCCATCTTAGGGGGTGACTCTGGTAGAGATACCTTATAATCCACACTCGAGCCATCCGCAGACCACAACTTACGTCTTGGCGGGTGGAGAAATTTCTTGAAGGATTGCGGTCCGACTGAATATTGGAAATAGCCCTGATCTTTGTGATGTGTTAGATGACATTTTCCTTTGTCTTGCTCTTCGAGATAGCCGAGTGCTATGTCATCAAATGCGTTGAGTTTTTCCAACATGATTGCCCCATCTCTAAAAATAGGGCCTATTTGATCGTAACCTTCTAGAGAAAGCTTTTCGAATAAACTACGAAGTTCATCAACGTCTATTCGATATTGATTTGATAGATCTGACTGCATCAATATTGGTTTTGACTACAGTAGATAATATCTTCAAATCACCCTGTTTGAACTATGACTATCGTTAATCTTGAAGATGATTTAACGCAGGTAGTTAGGCTGATTCAATACTAGAATTGAGCGCTTAGCTCATGTTAAAGGCTTACTGGAGGAGCTACAATAATCCAAAGGTCTGTTGTGCGATTTCCAATTCTTCATTGGTCGGCACTATCATCACAGCAACGCGGCTATTGGATGAATTAATCCGCCTTATTCCACCTGTTCTTTGGGTATTTGCAGCGGTATCAACTTCAATACCTAATACTTGCAGACCATCACAAACCTTCTCTCTAATGAAACTGCTGTTCTCGCCAACACCAGCAGTGAAAATGAGCGCATTCAAAGCTCCCAGAGCCGCCATATAGGCACCTATGTATTTTTTGATACGGTAGACATACATCTCAATGGCCAAAATAGCATGACGGTCATTCTGATGGTACTTATCAAGTACGCTCCTAAGGTCATTTGTACCTGTTAGCCCTTTGAGCCCACTTTCCTTGTTCAGGAGTTGATCAATCTCCTTAAAAGACATGTCAAGGTGTTCTCCTAAGAAGAGCAGCAGTGAAGGGTCGATATCCCCGCTTCTTGTACCCATCACTAGGCCTCCCAAGGGCGTTAGTCCCATTGAGGTATCAATACATTGACCATTGCGAATAGCGGCCATACTACAGCCATTGCCCAGATGGATAGTAATGGCATTGAAACTTTCCAGCGGCCTGTGGAGAAATGTCGCTCCTGCTTTCACTACATATTGATGCGAAGTGCCATGGAAGCCATAGGCCCTCAGACCATGCTGCTGGTAAAGTGATTCGGGAATGGCATAACGGTACGCAAAATCAGGCATGGTCTGATGAAAGGCTGTGTCAAATACCGCTACTTGTATTGCTCCTTTAAAGGTTTCTTGAGCTACCGCAATGCCAATCATACCTGCAGGATTATGCAAAGGTGCCAAATAGGAGATTTTCTTGAGTTCGTCAAAGACCGTCGGCTCTATGATCGTAGGCAGGGTGAACTTATCGCCACCATGGACTATCCTATGGCCTACAGCTTGAATCTCATCAGTTGAATTGATAGGGCCATGTTGCTGATCAAGCAGTACTTTTATGATTTCATCCAACCCTTGATTGTGATCGGCTATCGCAACATCATAATCTAACTGGGTAGCCTCTTGATATTCAACACCACCTTGATAAGTGATGTGACCCATCTCCTCACCAATTCTCTCCACAACTCCTCGCGCTAGCACTCTACCGTCAGGCATTTCAAAGAGCTGAAACTTGATGGAAGAACTTCCGGTATTCAGAACTAGCACTTTCATATTTTCCTATTTACACTTAGCATCAAATTAGTCGGTAGCGGCTTGAATCGCAGTAATGATAACTGTATTTACCACATCAGCAACCGTACTGCCTCTACTCAAGTCATTCACTGGCTTGTTGAGCCCCTGAAGTACGGGACCAATAGCCATGGCACCTGTTTCGCGCTGTACCGCCTTATAGGTATTGTTTCCGGTATTGAGATCTGGAAAAATCAAAACGGAAGCCTTGCCTGCCACCTCCGACCCTGGCATTTTGGTCTGACCAACGTCAGGATCTACAGCAGCATCATATTGGATGGGCCCTTCGATCTTCAAATCAGGCTGTCTTTGCTTGACAAGCATGGTGGCGGTTCGGACTTTTTCCACTTCCGCTCCTTTGCCAGAGCTGCCAGATGAATAAGACAGCATGGCGACTAGTGGCTCAATGCCAAATGCATTCACCGTTTCCACTGTGGTCAGGGCGATTTCTGAAAGCTCTTCAGCTGTAGGGTTGGTGATAATCGCACAATCAGCATACGCGAGTACCCTGTCTTCAAGGCACATAAAGAAGAGCGAGGAGACCACCGGACACCCTGGCTTTGTTTTGATGAACTGAAGTGCTGGTCTGATAGTGTGCTGTGTAGTGTGCACAGCACCCGAAACCATACCATCTGCATGACCTTTGTACACCATCATGGTCCCAAAGTAAGAGACGTCACACATGGCATCATGTGCCATATCATGTGTCATTCCCTTTTCTTTTCTTAAGTCGAAGAGAGTTTCGACATAGTCATTGAAAAAATCAGATTGCTGCGGATCTATTATCGCAACATCCTCATCTATCAAATTCAATCCCAATCTTGCTATGCGCTTACTTATTTCCTCTTTGTCACCCAATAAAGTCAAGCGAACAGTGCGTTCTGCTATTAGTAACTCCGCTGCTTTAAGGATTCGTTCTTCTTCCCCTTCAGGTAACACAATATGCTTCTTGTTGGCTTTGGCACGTTGAGTCAGCAAATATTGAAACATTCTTGGCGTGATGCCTCTAGAAACTACCCTACTCGTCTTATTTTCAAGAGCCTCCATATCGACGTACTCCCTAAACAATCGAAGGCATTCCTCAATCTTGGTTTGGCTATCTACGGTAATGTAGGATTGGATCTTACCTAACCTTGTAGCTGTCTCAAAGGTGTTTTCACTGACTGACATAATCGGAATAACATGCGGAATACCATCCAGAAGCCTTGTTATCGAAGGGTCTGGTCGCAAGCCTGCAGAAAGGATCAAAGCAGACACCTGGGGATAGTTTTTGGATAAGTGTGCCTCTAACGTGCCCAATATGACATCTCCTCTATCACCAGGAGTAATGACTGCCGATTTCTCCGTGATCTTATCAAGATAGTTGTGCAATTGCATAGCTGCCACCGAATAGCGGTAAACCTGGTTTTCCAGTTGGTCATCACCGTAAAGGACATCCGCACTTAAGTGTGTGGCAATCTCTCTAACCGTTGGACTCTTGAGCAAGTCATTGGCAGGTATGACAGACACAAACAAATCATTAGACGGCAATTGTGTTTGCATCGCATGTAGCAACTCCTCGGCTTTCTCTGGGTCGGCCCTATTGATGATGGCACCCACAACGTCATATTCCTCTTCATGAAAGCCTTCAATAGCGAGGTGAATGGGACTCAGAATTTCTTCCACAGGTCTTTCCAGATCCCCTCTACCAATAATCAGCACATGACTTCCTATGTTTTTGGCGACTTGTACATTGATACCAAACTCGAAAGCACTGCTCTCAGTAACAAAATCTGTCCCCTCACATAAGATGAAATCACTTTTTTGTTCGAGTCGCTTATACTTCTTAATGATTTTGTCCAGCAGTTTTTCAGTATGCCCTCTTGATATTAATTCCTTCGCTTCTTTTTGATGAAAGGCATACGCTTCCTCATACGACTGATCCAACTGAAAATGCCCTAGAATCAATTCAATATTTTTATCTTTTTCTTCGCCTTCCACAGATATGATTGGGCGAAAGAAAGACACTCTCTTTGTGCGCCTCAGCACATAATCAATAATACCTAGGTCGATGAGCGATTTACCACAATAGGGTTCCGCAGTGGTGAGATATAACGAATGAGCCATTTTTATCTTAGTGTTAAATATTCTGTGAAACTTGCTTCCTGCACGAGTAAAAGCAAACGGTCTGAGAATTCATAATGAGCAACCCTTATCTCCTAAAGTTGGGGTACTTCGTTTGAAAACTAGTTAAAATCTACTATCAAAAATGCATGCGGGTATCATAAATTCTCAGGGGGATCAACAAATTCTAGGCAACTGATCTCCTGGCAACATTTGTATAACTCTTCTACCTCCAACGATGCTTTGCATTACCACCTGTCCTTGATGCTCAGAGACGACCTCACCAATAACGCAAGCATTCTGACCTCCAGGTAACGATTTTAGCAGTCGCAATAAATCCTTAGCTATTTCCGGATCCAGAAAGGCTGTAAAAATACCTTCATTGGCAACATAAAGTGGATCTAGTCCTAACATCTCACAGGCTCCATTGACTTGCGCAAGATGGTGCCATTTCAGTTTGAAGCCACAGGCTCTACATGTGTTGGTTTGGGTATAATATCTTCTATTGGATATCGAATCATACTCATTCGGCACAAACTATTTGACTCTTCAATATCCATTCACACCACGCATCCAGACCTTCGCCAGTAGTAGCGGACAACTCGAAAAACTTCAAATGGTGATTGACACGTAGTGCATACTCCTTGGTCTTCTCTACATCAAAGTCGACATAAGGCAGCAGATCGATCTTATTGATGATACAGACATTTGCTGACTCAAACATGGTTGGGTACTTAAGCGGTTTATCCTCACCTTCAGTAACGCTGACCACAACTACCCGCTCCTGTTCTCCAAGGTCAAATAATGCTGGGCAGACCAGGTTTCCCACGTTCTCGATAAACAACGTACTCCCCTGGTTTATCTGAAGTTTTTTGATAGCTCGTTGAACCATTTCAGCATCTAAGTGGCATCCCTGTCCCGTATTGACTTGCACTACCTTCGCCCCTGTTTTATCAATTCTATCCGCATCGTTGGTAGTTTGCTGATCCCCTTCAATCACCGCTATGTTCACTGCGCTTTTGAGCTTGTTGATTGTTTTTTCCAGCAGGGTGGTCTTTCCCGAGCCTGGTGAGCTTACCAGGTTGACACAGAATATGTTCTTCGCTTCCAGAAGCCCCCTATTGCGTTCTGCGAGGAGATCGTTTTTCAACAATACATTAGTTTCCAAACTTACTACTTGACGTCTAGGATGAGCATGATCCTGATGATGTTCTTCATGGGCAGAACCGTGTTGGTGATTGCCATGATTGCTTTCACCTGTTAACAGGATTTTTACAGATTGGTCAGATTCACAGCCGCATGTACTACACATAGTAACTCAGGTTAAGGTTAACGATCTAATAATCAATTCTTTACCTTCAATGATGTCGAGGTATCCGTCACATTCTGGGCATAGATCGTATAGATGATCCACGGCGCAAACCTTATTGCATTCTTCACAAAACCCTTTTCCTGGTACAGGATTGATAATTCTCATTGCTTGTGCTAGGACCGACTCTTGCACTGCCGCTTCCCAGATAAATTCAATGGCATCTATTTCAATGCCTGACAATTTTCCAATGTCCAACGCTATTTGTTCAACCTTGTGTGCTTCAGCTTTGGTCACTTCATTTTCCGCTATCGCCAAAATATTTCTTACAATGGAAAACTCGTGCATGGTATTACTCCTCTAAAGATCTTTTGCCATTTTTCATCTGATACCACCTTGCAATCCATGTTACCCACCACATAATCAGTAATAATGAAACCAAGTGCCAAGGAGCAGTCAAAAAATGAAGCCAGTTATCCTGAAAGAGTCCATGGCCTGCATGAGCCAGCAGTGTTCCTGGTGTTATTAGCAGCAATAGAATGGAGAAATATCTCATATCTCAAATGCTTTTATGATGCCAGCAGCATTTCCATCAAAATAGTAATTCGACGAATGCTGCTCAGCACAGTAATATTAAGGTAGGAAACACTTGAATGTTATGACCATTATCAAATGCTCAGATGAGGTTAGTCAATTGTAGGTAGGAATGGCTAATGAACAATCAATCAGTTTAGCGCAATTCTAAATAATCGAAATGCAAATCAAACTTCTGGCGCTAACCGGGACACTAATTAAGACTATTGATAGCGGTCATGTGGGCCACTCACCGCCTGATAATCACCACCTCTACCCTTCTATTCTTAGCCCGTAGTTCGTCGGTGCTATTGTCATTGAGCGGTAATGATTCACCCCTACCGGAATAGGTGACTCTGCTAGGGTCTAGCCCTGCTTCTACCAGAATATCTCGAAGTGATTTAGCACGCTGTTCTGACAGCCGCTGATTGAAGGACTCTGAACCCACATTGTCGGTATGACCTACGATCTCAGCTATGGCATTGGGGTACTTTCTAAAGGCTGCTCTGATTTCCGATAGGATCTGCTCAGTATCAAGCTGAGGGTCCGCACTGGCGAACTCAAATCCATATATCAGTGTAAGCGATAATGGAGCCTGAGGCGTTTCAATCACTTCAATGGTCGGTTCAATAGGTGCCACCTCCTGTGTAATCGTCTCAACAGTGCCAACTGTATCTGCCCGCACAGTGTCTTGTAGGTTCTTGGCGATGTTTTCATAGCGTGATGTATTTGGCCTACGAACTGGAGTTTTCTTTTTACGCTTGCGACGTTTCCTGCGTTTCTTCTTTTTACGCTTCTTCGACTTGTTTTGACTTTCGATAAGCTTACCTAGTTCAAAACCTACCTCGAACGCCCCGCGATGCGCTTCTCCATCATTGATCGGGAGATCGTAACTCGTACCTATTGAGAAGTTATCTTTTTGCCACTGGATGCCAAGCATCACGCCTTCATCCAACAGGTATTTGGTATGGAAACGGAGAAACTGTCCTCTGAAATCTCGATTGACACTTCCCAAGTCATAATTGGTCACTGCACCAATGTTGAGGAACCGTGTGCCACTAGATCTCGCATACAATGCTTCCCCATACACACTGATCGTACGATTGCTGTATAGTCTATACCCAGCTTCTCCTACCATAGTGACCGGCAAAGGCACCATTCCGGGTAGGAGGCTCTCCACGGGCGTGTTTAGGTCAAAAAAGGATAAACCAAGTCGTGCAATACCTTTGTCATCATCATCCAGTTGTTGCCACACGAGCCCTGCGCCCAATGACACATAGTTGCCGTTGAAGGCGGTCAGGTCTTCCCCTGAATCGAGTCCTTGATCAAACCCTAGTCCTGGCACAAATTGACTGCCAGTGGTTAGGTTGTCGGTATTGACTTTTCTTGATCGGTAGTCTCCTGTCAATCCAATATTGAACGTCTGATTATCAGCGATATCAAAATTGAAGGCATAGGTAACCCCGAGTTCGTCGGTCTCAAATATGCCATCTAGTCCGGCATTGTCTTGCGCAAATGAGAATCCTATGGAAGACCACCGGCGACCACCGTTGCTCTTGATCAATGGGTATTTAGCAGAAAGGAATAATGAATTGAGCTGGACGTCAGTTACACTTTGTTGAGATCGGTAGATCGAGGAGACTATTGCATAATCTGATAATGAGATGGACGCAGGATTGACTCGCATCAGCGAGTAATTATACTGCGAAAATTGATAGCGTTGGGCTAGTACGGAAAAGCCGAATAATACTAAAAGAGATATAATCAGGAGCTTCTTCACAATGATCATCTGAGTAAATGGGATACTCCTGATTTTTCTCCGTTTAAGAGCATCTCCTTGCCATTGCTATATTGACCTGTGACTTGCCAGAAATAAGGTCCAGAAGGTTGCTCCTGACCCTTCCACGTCCCATCCCAGCCCTGTGTACTGGCATTTTCAGGGCTCTCCGTCTCATAGACCAGGTTGCCCAGCCTATTGAATATCCTCAATGAAAATCTAGCTACATCCTCTAAACCGTAGACAAGCAGTCGTTCATTTTGACCGTCACTATTCGGCGTGAATAAGCTTGGGATATGCGCAGTAGTCTCCACATAAACCCTCACAGTTGCAAAATCTAGACAACCAATAGAATCGGCCATTTGTACGGTATAGTCAATAGTGCTGAAGGGTGACGCATTGGGTGAAGCGATACTAGGATTATCAAGGCCTTCCGGTGGTTCCCATAGATAACTTATGCCACCACTAGCCCCTAAACGTATACTTTCTCCTCTCACTATACGATAAACAGAGTCGGTGGTGATTACTTCCGGACGACTGATATTGATCAGAAAGCTGTCTTGGGCGACACAGCCAATGCGGGAGTTAGAACTGACGTAAATGGTGTCTTCTACATCCACCTGATAAGCCAAAGGGCTTCCACTGCCTAATGCTCCCCTATTGGCTGATCGCCATGACGCAGATATCCACTGGTCGTCCACCTCCAGGTCAATGAATTCACCTTCACATGCCCATATGTCCGCTAAGTCCAGGAACTCTTCTGCGTTGACAAAAGAGGCTACATTATTCTGGTAAGAAAGCTCCGCAAATCCGCTAGGCGGGAACTCGCTATCGAAACTGTAAACATTTAGGTCCGGTGGTGGGAAACTGATAGGAAAATCTACTGTGCCCGGATCATTAAAAACGATGAACAGAGGATCAAAAGCATCTATTCCGGGTACGTGAGTACTGAAGGCCTCACTATCGACTCCATAGACTATCCGTGGTAGTCGGTAAGTCTTAAGCAGGCTGGGTTCAGGGCTGGCCTCCCTCGGGTCAGATGTATAGAAGGACACTGGCATACCCACATTGACCGTGTCATAGCCGGGATTGAATACCCTG
>JAVKDO010000098.1:0-28458 GCA_040222235.1 Cyclobacteriaceae bacterium | reverse complement strand
CGTTGCATCTGATGTCAGGTTGTCAGTGCTGGAAGGGCCTAAGTCCGAAGCTGCTGTCATATTAGGAGCGCTCGGGGCACTAGGTGCATCCAGATCCAGACTGTAGACTTCACCGTTCAGCGTATTTGATACTTGAGGGCTCAATGAGCCCATAGTGCCTTTATCCAAATCTAATCTCAAGTCTCCTGTGCCTGACGTGCCGCCACTAGCAGTAACGGTCCAAGTAGTGGAAGGAGAAGAGCCTCCATCAGCGAATGCAGTCAAGCTATAGCCGGTCAGGTTGCCCGTCGGTGTGGCAAGTGAAAAATTGGCCGCCGTGAGATTCGATACTGCATGAGCAAATGTCACTGTCCAGTCTACCGAAGCAGCGTTTGTATTATTGGCATCCGCTCGGACGATAGTAGAGACGGTGGTAGTACCATTTCCTGCTAAGGTGAAGTTATAGGGATTTTCATCACTGTCGTCATTGGCGATAGAGATCGTGCCTGCTGCCGCTCCTCCGGTAGGTGTGAAGCGCACTGTGAAGGTCTCACTGCCACCAGCACTGATGGGTGATGAGGGTTGCGCGCCCTGGATTGTAAATTGTCCACCTGCAATGGCGACAGGCGTAACAGCCGTAGTGAGGGTCAAGTCGGTACTGCCGTTGTTTTCTATCGTAAACGTAGTATCGAGTGTAGATCCTATTCCCAAATCCCCGAAATCAAACGAGCCACCATCAGCCAGGGCGTTCGCCCCGGCGTTGTGGTCAATATCCATTTCTGGCTCAGTAGAGATAGTGATCGTAACTGCTGTTGTTACCCCTGATAGATCATTAATATTGTCGTTACTACCAGTGTTACTTCCATCATCCTCTAAATCGCTGAGAGTAATTACCCTTGTATTAGCAGTATTAGGTACGGCGGCTGTATTTTCATATTGCAAACCGTCAATCAGGTCTTGATATAGAGATGCTGCTCTGTTTCCTGTAATGGTCACTGTAGCGTCGGCACCCGTAAAAGCAACTGCCCAACCAAAGACGTTAGCAGTGGTGGTATTGCTCGTGGCATCAGTCAGAGGTATAGCTTCACCATCAATAGTGAGCTCTTCAGACGTACCGTCATCCACATCGGTGATATCTATGACAATGCCAGTAATATCCTGACCAGACTCTACGGTGCTAATCGCGGCTGCCGAATATAAGCTCACCGAAGAACCACCTGCGCCGAAACTCACCGAACCAGCACCTGCCCGTGTCAGACTTAAGGTAGGTTCATCATTAAGCCCTGTAATATTGATCGTCTGGTTATTTGTACCCTCTTCACTTGAGCCATCTCCTGTGAGGAGGGGGTCTGTACCCGTATTGCCTTCGTCATTGACCGTCACGGTGATAGTGGTAGAAGATGGAGGATCGTCAAGATTAGCGTTGTAGACGATCGTACCAGCCCCTCCCCCTGCACTGGTCAACAGCGCATTGATCTGGGCAATAGTACCGGATATGTCCACTGAATTTGTACCACTTCCACCGTCAACAGATACACCCGATGAGCCTGCCACTACCGTAATAATGCCCGTTGAAATAGGCACACTAATGGTCGCATTAGCTCCAGAGCCAGCTTCATCTACATCTGTCACTCCAAAACCAGTGCCATGAATATCAAGATTGGTCTGCTCATCGACTGTGTATGCTGCTCCGGGTGCTGTGACTACAGGCGCGTCGTTGACGGCAGTCACAGTTATGTTGAGTACGTCTGTATTAGAGTCAATGGTCCCATCATTGCTGGTAAGAGAGATAGAAGCTGCGCCTGAAAAATCGGACGTAGGCGTAAAAGTGGCAACATCCAAAGCAGCATTGACCGCTGTAAGGGTACCCTGGATAGTAAAGTCAGCATTACCATTGGCACCATCCGTACCACCGAAAGTGATTCCGAGAGTTCCTGTAGTGACTGTGCCATTGGATACCTGTATCCTGACCGTCTGCGTATCACCCGCATCTGCATCAGATACATCTACATCATTATTTAAAGCTACGTTAGTAGCATCCTCAGCGACGGAGGTTGGTGTGCTTGGTGCTGTGACTACCGGAGTGGCATTGGAAGCTGGCGCGGTATTATTCCCACTAAAAGTAGTTAGTGCAAACCTATTCAGATCACTGGTTATCCTAACCTCATCAACAATAATATCAGAAAAAGAAAATGTCGTTCCCGAATTTCCAGCTGGGATATCCTGTGCCGAACCAACCAAGCTACTACTTAAATATCCGCCCACAGTAACGTCATCTGCGGCAGCAAGACTATTAATAATTTCAATACTGGTGAACAGGAAGTTATTCCCATCATTTCTCACGATAGATACACTTGCATTCACAGGAGAATTCGCATTGATCAGTACATCGTCGAACCCTTCATCTTCCATTCCATCCGTTCCAGTGTAGGTTACATTATATTGAATACCACCCTGAGTGAAACTGAAAGTGTTACATGATGGCTCACACGAAATAACAGCACTTGTAAATCCCTCCGTGAATGCCTGAGAATAAACAACTGTTGAGAGCATACCTAACAGGTACGAGAGTAAAATTCTTTTCATAGACCAATTGGTTTGTCACCAAACAAAAGTCAAAATATTATTTAACTATTTCAAGAATTATTTTACCTGAGCGAATAATTCTTGATTTTATACAATAAAATCAATTGCCGATAAAGCGCCCTGTGGCGTTGGTCTTCATCAGCGTGATCATGGTATTACCATTCTCAAAGTCAGTTGTCCCAAGGATGACCAGGTTACTAGATGGCAACTGCACGATCCCATTGGAGACATCATTTTCCTCCCCTCCATAGTTGTACACCCTGTTGGTATTGATGGTAAAGTCTTGGTTGACATTCATCACGAGCATATCCGTACCCCTGTCTACAGAAGTCTCGGTATCTGCTCGTGTATTGACACTTCCAGTAATGATATAGTCTCCTCGAAAAGTCCTAATGAGCGAGGTGCTTATAGATGACTGCTCTGCCAAATCCAGATCAAGGTTACTGAGGGCGATCAATTGACCCGTAGAAGTTAGTCTTATCATAATCGCATTGGACGCCCCATCATTGGCCATGCCTGCAAAGCCTAACCCATCTTGCACCATCACAACAGGTGCATCATCTACATTGACACCTCCACCTGAACTGGTAGATCCATAGATTTTGTTTTGCTTGACCTGACCTTCTCCATCAAGGATGTTGAAAAGTATATTGTTACCCCCAAGCTGAGTATCGTCACCTCCAAAGGCGGATCTATTGGTCATGCCCATCACGGCGAAGTTGTCATTTCCGGTAGGAATAATGCTGTGCCCCTCATCTCTACCAACATAGCCATAAATAAGAGAATTTGTGACTGCACCCCCACCAT
This sequence comes from Cyclobacteriaceae bacterium, assembly GCA_040222235.1. GTDB lineage: Bacteria > Bacteroidota > Bacteroidia > Cytophagales > Cyclobacteriaceae > UBA6059. The sequence continues at coordinate 25,086 of JAVKDO010000098.1, read as the reverse complement.
CTAGTAGGTAGAAGGCCACATCCGAAATATCAGTGACTGAATTTGGGTTGACCTTATCCGTCTCTACGTCATTGGTAGTCCCTATCATCGCGAAACCATCCTCTCGAACGGCCAGGTCGAATAATCGATGGTTAGGTACAGGCCTATCATAGGCTAGAGAGTCATCTGCACCATAAGTCCTGAACCCTCCAACACCCCAACTATCCACCGGCTCTAAGGCATCATTGACCTTCAAGGTGAACATGAAAGAGGCAATGTCAGCCTCAGTAGTAGTCGTCCGTGTTCCTCCAATAACAAAACCATCAGCATCTTTAACGATTTTTTGGGCAGTGTAGAGAAACCCAGCTTCACCAACTACATTCTTGGCAAGCTCATTGCCAGCACTATCCATTCTATAAAGAATAATACTATTATTGGCCTCACCAATAGTATTGCGCTCACCTAGCACAATCAGGTCACCATCGTCGTATATAATATCAATCCCTTCATCCAATGCATTGAGGCCGTAGTACTTGACAAACTGTCGAGAGGGCGCTATGCCAGTATCCTGCTCAGGAGTACAGCAAGTAAGCCCCAGTATAAGGATCGTAAATAGTGGTAGGTATAGTAGTGGTCGCAGCTTCATTCTATTGATATGCGCTTAGCTTTTTTGGACTGTGGATTGACTTGACAAAACCGATAGACACCATGAGAGAATTGATCCCAAAGTTGTCATCAACCACACCGGTCTTGAAAAGTCTGTCTTGTCTTTGATTATTGATCGTGGTGTTGTTACCTACCTCTGATTCAAAGGTGGTAGGAATAGGATAGCGATTTTTTGAGTCAACGATATCCGTTAGTCCGTTGATATAGCGAAACTCCAACGTCATGAAATCAACGCCGATTCGGTACTTCAGCCCAAGCCCGCCAAATGCAGAGTAATTGAGCTGATTACGATTGCCAGTCTCTACGAGATCCACGTTAGCTCCGGTGCTTACCGCACCTCTCTCTGCTGTCTCGGCATTGCTCAGCAGGTAGTTGAACCCGATACCTCCAAACACATAGGGGTACAATTTATTAAATCTATAAAAGGCCCTGACTGCCAGGTTGCCGTCCAGCCAATTTTGATTCTCTTGTACCAAACTAGCACCATCAGCAGCATTATCGGCTGCTCCTTCGAATCCAAATGGACTCTGCGACCAGCTAAATGATCTACGGTGATAGCCTATGGAGCCAACACCTTCGAAGTACTTAAAAAACTCTCGCTCTACTGAGATCTCACCTCCAAAGCCCAACTCTTGTGAATAGGTCTTAGGATCAGAGAAAGTATTATCCGTGTTATAGGACGCAATTACATTGGTCTCCGATAGATTAGCACCAAACTTAATCCCAACCCTAAAAATGGGTTGAATCCTAAACTTGTTGTACAGTGAGATAAATTCTGCCGGGTCAAGAATGCGATCGTATTCGTGCTCAGGATCAGTCTTGAGCAAGTTGACCATATTCTCCTCCGCCAACAGCTCATTGTCGTTGAATATCGCCACTAAGGTTAGCAGCTTATAAGCACGGATCTTCTCTGCCTTAGAATAGTTGTCGGCGGCAATACATCCGTTGAGCAGATTACCAATGCCCTGTAGGTTGCCCGCCGCATACCTATCTTCCGCTTGATTGAGGTTTTGAATACATCGCGCATTCTCAGCATCCTGAGCTTGAACACTAGATATAAAAAGACCAATAAGGACTACCGCAATGGGTAAAATTCTTGTCATAGATTTGGCTTATTGTTCTGATGTTTTTTCGTACTCCTCACAGGTAATCGTGTAGTCGATTTCCCCTGCATACTGTGCCCACTCTGTCTCCTTCATATTGCGGCCTACTTTGTCGTGTCCACAGAGTCTCGCTGCATATTCATCGGCCTTAGTCGCCCACAGGCGCACATTGCCATCACGACCAGCGGTAACCAGGTGCTCATTGTCAGGATTAAAACTTACTCCCCACACCCAGTCATTATGACCAGTGAGTATTGTTGGCAAATCATTGAGGTTGTCCATATTCCAGATATCTGCCGTACCGTCAGTACTGGCCGTAGCTAGCAACTGATTGTTGTGACTAAACTCGATATCCGTAACTCTAAATTCGTGATTGGTGAGTGTGCGTATCTCTGCTTCTTCAATCATATCATATAGTACAACATCCCCCTGCTCATCACCAAAAGCAAGAATACTTCCGTCACGATTGAACTCCACCGCACTCACTGGATTGTTGACATTGCGCTGATCATCTCTTCTCACATAGATGGTGCGCGGCTCCTGCTCTGTACTATTTAAGTCCCATAAGAGCACGTTACCCTCTTCATTACCACCTGCTAGTGTACTGCCATCAGGGGATACTGCAAGGGACTTCATTCGTTGCTGGAAAGTTCCTATGGTTGTAGTATTCTTGAAATCACTCTTCTTGATAGTGCCATCTGCACCCGTAGATACAAAGCCTTTTCCTTCTGGTAAGAAGACCAAATCAAATACTTCACCACCATGTCCGGCAACAGTGATTGGTGCTTCAGAAGGGTTCTGAATATTGTAGAGCATCACACCTTCCTCATCAGTACCACTACCGACACCAATTGCCAGGTACTTCTCATCAGGGCTAATACCTACAACTCTATTGACATCAGGCTGAGCATATACCTCTGTAAACGACCTATTATCATTGGTCATGTCCCAAGCCAGGATCTTACCATCCGCACCTGCAGAGTACATTTTAGTGCCATCACCATTGTAAGCTACAGAGCGTACACTCTTGGTATGTCCTACCCATAGATTCAGTGAGTCTCCCTCTAAGTCCTTGAGTGCCGAGAATACCCCTGCATAGACATCACCATTGTAGTCTTTACCCTCATCCTTGTGCGCCTGATAAAAATCGTACCCCTGTTTCGCTACTAATGCTTTCAGTTCAGGATCTCTTACCCCTACCGACTTAATGGCCATAGACTGAGCAATCGCTTGATATCTAAGGCGGTCAGCGGCAAGTCTAGCTACTTCTGCAGCAGCCTGAGCGTCAACAGCTTGCTGCCTCTGTATATCTGCCTCCGCTCGCTGCTTATCAGCCTCATCTCGAGCGGCTAGTGCCTCACGTTGAGAAGCTTCAGCTCTGCCCTGAGCAGCTTGAGCGTTTTGCTTTTCTTGTTCGGCGATCGCAGCTTGTGCAACTGCTTCAGCTTGAGCTTTTCTTGCATTTTCAGCTTCAATTTCAGCTCTAGCTGCTGCTTCGGTGGCTTTCGCTGCACTCTCCTGGGCTTGCGCTTGAAGCCGTTCAGCGCGCTCACTCTGAGCAACCGCTTCCAGTCTTTGTTTCTCAGCTTCATTTGCTTTGATAAATGAGAATATCACCAATCCCAAACCGATGATGGCTGCCGCTGCTGATATAAAGGCTATCCTCCTAGATCGTCTAAGTTGACGCTTCTGTAATAATTCTTTATTTAACTGCTCCGTATCATAAGCCTTCTTAGATGTCTCTAAGAATACCAATGTACGCTCGAATGCTGGATCATAGCGTTGACCCCAGACGAGCGTCGGCTTATTTTCTTCCTGCCAGTTAAGGGCAAGCTGAAGATCAGGCATTTTCCACAATCCGGCCTTGCCTTCCTGATACCTTTCCGCAGCTTCCGCTAGCTTAAGGTACATCTCAGATGACCTGGACTCCTCATCCAACCATGCCTTGAGCCTGGTCCATATCCTCATCAAACTCTCGTGAGATATATCTACTACAGTTTCCGATTCTAGTCTTATGCCAAATGGTGGCATTAACAGCGACCTACCTGGTTCACGGAATTTGTTAACTACGCGTACCACTTCGTCCTCACTCACCCCACAGATAGCAGCAATCGTCCCCACAGGTGTTGGTCGTCTAATACCGCTATTATCTCGACGTTCAGTGAGTGCTTTAAACATCACTTCACATATTTCCTTTTCACGCTTATTTAGTGAGTCATAGGCTTCATTAGCATGCTGAGAAAGCGCCTCTTTGAGAGTGCCGATAGCCGTATAATGGTTGATATCCATCGGCTCATCCTCTCTTCGCTGATCCACCCAGTACTGCCAGGTACGCATCAGTGCGTGCTGCAGAATCGGCAATTGGTCAGGGCTGTCTCCCACGTCATTAAGCAATTGCTGTATCAATCTCGGCGCAATTTTACCACCCCCAACGGCCACAGGACCTTCAATGGCTATTCGCTTTTGATCTCTCGTCATTTGAGGTATCAAATAGTGACTATCATTGATCATCTGTGTCAGATCAGGATATTGCGCGCAATCTCCAATGAAATCAGATCGCATCGTCAGTGCCACGTATATTGGCTGATCAAATTGATGAACTGCCTCCAAAAGCAGATTGATGAATGCCGAAGACTCATCCATGTCGCTGATATTGGACTCCATCTTCTTAAACCTGAAGAGTTCTTCAAACTGGTCAATTAGGATCAAGACGTTTTCATTCTCTGACGCTCGAATCTGCTTCACAGCCTCTACCAGGCCAAGAGAGCTACTGCGCAGTACAGTGGCCATGATCGTCTTTCTGATTAGTCGCTCTTCCTCATCTAACTCATTGTAAATCTTATCCTTGGTTAATAGCGATTCGGCCAAATTGTCTATTGGGCCTCCACCCGGGCGTGCAACTACTACACGCCAAGTAGATCCAGCCTGCGTCATAAACCCTCCATGTAATGTAGGTATCAATCCACAATACATCAACGAGGACTTACCACTGCCAGAGGCTCCAAGCACACCAACAAATTTATTCTCTGCCAGTTTAATCAGTAGCTCATCGCTCTGACCTTCACGGCCGAAGAATAAGTGCGCTTCTTCTACACCAAATGGGCGTAATCCTGGAAAAGGATTGACAAACTCGCTGATATCAGCTCCACCTTGGCTTTGTCGAGATTGAGTAATTTTTTCGCTCATAATCAGTTAACCAATTTATCCAGGAATGGATCAACATATTCGGGCTTAAAGCCTCCATTGTCTCCCAATACCATGGCATTATTTCTTTCAAATTGTTGGAGGTTAAGCTCCTCCTTTTTGCCATCAATGTAGACGGCTTTTACTTTAAAAGGCTTGCTTCTTCCAAACCCAGGTGCCTTCAACAAATCTTGAAGTTTTGTTTTTATCCATTCTTCGCTCGCCGTACCGTAGTAAATAATACTAGCATCGCATCGTCGTAGATTCTCTTGGTGTATATACCTGACATCCACTAAATCACCCTCGTAGACCGGTGAGACAACTCCAAAGCCTTTTTCCTCCAAATAAGTGAGTAGCGGCTTTGATTTTTCTAAGTCGAGCTTGTCACAGATAAGATAAATCAGATTTTCGTCATCCTTTATCTCATAATCATGATTCTCAACCTTACTCTTAAAACGTCCACCCGTAACGAGTTCTTCACGAATTATGGACTTAAACTCCTGCAATGTGATTTGAAGCACTTCTGCCTCATCAAGGCTGGCCGCATCACTTTTCAAATCTTCCACAAAAATCTTCTGGCGCTCACTGACATTTTTCAAATCAGGAGACAGCCAGATCAACCGACTAAACAGATCTTTATCTCGGCTCTTCTCATTCTTTTCAAGTATTTCCAAAGTGTGATCACCCGCCATCCTGTTTTGTATATCTACAATTGACAGATCCGAACCTTTTGGTTTATAGCCATAGTCTTCACCCACAAGGTGAATACTTAGACGACACTTTGCCAAATCCTCTCTCACCATTAGCTCCAATAACTTCACCTCCTTTGGAAGGGAATGCTCTGGTAAAACTCTGTAACCATGTCGAAGCAATTCCCTTTTGATGATATCACGCTGAATCACCATGTCTACACCAGTGCTAGCTAGGTAGACCGTTTTATCTTTTTCAATTTGAGGTTTGCCATCCAGTACACCTTTGCCCTTTGCTGACTCCAACACATGAATAACATCATAGGCTAAGTCAACCATCTTCAACCAATATCCACGCTCGGCATCAGTCCCGAAAAATCGTTTAAATTCTTGGGGTTCACCAGTCAGAGGATCAATTTGATAGAAGTCATAAGGGATGATATTTTCCAGTTCTGGGATCTTACCATCCAAATCGGCAGGAAACTTCACTATCTTAAAAATGCGAGCGGAACCTTCCACAAATAGCATTTTCTTATTGATAGCATTCTCAACAAAGTCTTTCGTATCTTGAATTAACGCCTTGTTTTTAAGAGTATTAGGAGATACAACTATTAAAACTATAGCAGCCTTCTCCATCGCATCAATCGACAAATCACTATGTTTGATTCGGCTAATCTGAAGCTCGTCTTTGCTGATCTGAGATGAAAGTGTACGTAAAAAGCGTTCAAAATTGGTCACCCAACCTTTCTCACCACCTTCGATCAGGACGTCATCTTTTTCATCGTAGGTAAGCAGTATATCGTATTCGAAATTCATTTTGGTTGATGCGACTCTGATTTACATTAATTTCCAATATATTAAAAAAATACTACTGATGTCAATAGCTATTATATAAACACCGATTCAAGTAACTCCTCCGATTCTTCTGATTGCTCTTCTGGCAACTTGTTGATTATTGTAATCATATCCTGTACTAATTCAATATGCTTACTCATTAAGTTAAAAAGTTCATCCTTATAAATAAGGAGTAATACCGTTTCTTCTTTGGCCACTATCTTAAGTTCACTTTGATCTTCTTCAGCTATCAGTTTATCCCCAATTATGGTTTGCTGAGAGAAACTCATTCCATCCACCTCGCCACCATGCGCCATCACCGAACCACTTACAATAACATACATAGGAGACGTACCATCACTTTCTTCTGACAGTAATTCGTAACCCTTTTGCACCTTAATTTCATCAAAAGATTGAGCGAAATCCGTCATCACAGTGCCAGGAATCTCCCGGAATTCTCTAACTGACTTTAGGAAAATAGCTTTTTCTATGGACAGCATTTTTTGATGGTAATCATCATCATCGCCAGTGTAAATTGGGGGTAGTATCGCTCTGTCCAAATCCTTCTTCACGGCAGGCTTAAGCCTGCTTGTATGCTGATGGTACGCAGCTTTGTCCAACTTGTAAATCACAGCAGCGGCTGTCTGTAATAAAAATGGATCTGGGTTAAATAGATTCGCAATCAGATCAAAATCTACCTCCCCCTCTATTTCACCAACTTTCCAAAGCGCCAGCGCTTTTGACCATCTATTAATGTGATTGTAATCCCTATTTACTATTTGAAGTAACAAATCTCGGTAAGAATCAAATTCTTCGGGAGGAAAATGGTTGTTCAACTTGACGATTCTTTGGTCATCCTCAAGATCATCCAGTATAGGTACTATCTTATGCTTCAAATCCTCATCAATAAACAAATCAAGCATCTCAACTCCGAACGTTATACTCTCAGTCGTTCCAAGATCGATATTCTCCTTGACAAGCATAATACTCTGTGAGTCATAAACCATCGCCAGCAGCATGAAGATATCGCTATAATCTTGCTTGTTTTCCTCTCTCATAGCGTCGTAAATCAATCGTTCGATATCATCCTCGCGTTCCACCTCATTGAGCACTTTCAAGTTCCATGCTATATCACCTATATCGTTTTCCAGGGCAATTTTTATCCTAGCGGCTTGGGAGTCCTTTGCCTCAAAACCGATATACGACAGTGATAAAAGAAGCTCAGTAATAATTTTTCTATCTGGAAAATCTATTTTCTTCCATAGAAGCTCAGTGGCACTTCGCCCTCCTATCCTACCGAGAATCTGGATCACTCTCAACATTGTATCAAAATGCTGACCTGTCTTGTAAAAAGCAGTGTCAATTGTATGAAAAACTGCATCTCCATTAGCAGTCAATGAGGAGGAGGCCGCATTAGCATACTTTGGCAAATGCAAATTCTCCACTAGGATAGACCACAACTCTGGCATTCGTGTCTTACCAGCCGAAATCATGGCCGCCAATCGCACGCTTGGATTAATATCTCGCAGTAGTTCTTTAAGGAAAGGCGCTATTTTTTCATCGTTGGTGCTGGACAACAGCCTTGCCGCATAAATCCTTTCTTCTGCATTTAAAGATCTGACAAGAGGACGAATATTATTAAATGTCAGGTCGAAATCGCTTGCTTCTTTCAACTTTAGCAGACAACTAGCAGCTGAGGGTTTGACCAACTCATTTGTTTCTGTCTTGGCTACACGTTCGATAATACTCAGCGCATTGAAAACAACGCGACCTTCTAGTCGCTCATAGCTAAACTTTCTGACCTCAGGGAACGGTGATTTAATCTGATCAAGAAGTGTGAATTCCAACTGGATGGGATCCATTCTTTCCATCAACTTCATTGCATTCAAGATTCTTATTGGATCTCGCTCCTTCAATTCTTTTACCAATACGTTAATAGTATTATTCTCGTTTTTGTTTGCAACACCTTGCTGTTTCAATTGATCTTTTTGAAATTCTAAAGTAGACCTTAGCGCTTTCTTGTATTCATCAAAAACCTTGCCTGCGAAGATGATTACCAACACAGCTAAGCCTACTATAAAATAGGAGTAATGAATAAGCTCAAAGAAGGTCAAAAGACCTAAGCCAATCTGAACCGCACCAGCCGCGAGCACCGCAAATTCGTTCACTACACCTTCGATCATATTTTGTGCACTGAATCTGATTTTCACCGGTAGCGGCAAGAAAAATAATTTAAACGCCGGATTCTCCAAAGAATCTTTAATCGATGACGTAAAGAGCTTTGCCATCACGTTGAAAATGAAGAAAAACAGATATTCGTCCGTTTTTGTCTCATATCCATAAACGTGACCACTGAATATGACACCTACTATAAAGAAAAGAAGTATAAGGGGCATTACTCTCAACGAAAACTTAAGTCCATAATCCTCGATAATCTTATCATTAAAAAAGCTTTGGAAAATGAATACAAAGATCATGGTAAGTGCTTCAAAAAAGGACAAGAAACTAGCTAGCTCCTTTTCGTCAGGATACATTACTTCTGCCGCAGTATAGAAGGTATAGTCAACAAATACGCTAGCTCCCATTGACACAAAAAGGAACAAGGACATCCACTTAAAATATTGATTCTTCCAGAGGTCGCCGTACTTTATATCTTCTTCTTTGGCATCTTCCGCGTCGGTACTCAACGTAGCTTTCTTCGTTACGGCATCAACATTGAAACTTCGAATAATCCAAAATGTAAAAATAAAAATTCCGAAGGAGGCAATAGCTGCTACAAAGAGGAGGTCATAAGTCTCATCGATCACGTAGTTGACTAGCAATGGAATAGAAAAGAAAGCAAGAATTGTTGCTGTCAATTGCCCTGTATCAATACCCCCAACAATTCGCTTAGACTGCCTCAAATTGAATATCCTACCAAACAGCCCCCAGAAGGTCAAGTACTGTATAGCGGCTATGGGGCCAATCATTACAAATAGAATAAAGGGCAAATACTCATAGTATGGGATAGTCTCAGCGTCGAGGCTAAAGGCATACCTCAAAACCCCCATAAAAAGAAATGTGAGAAAGACGTTGGTCAGTGATAACGTCGAGAAATTGATTCTTTTTTGAATATTGGTGAATAGGACAGTGGAAAGAATTCCAACCACGCCTGCAGTGAAGAATGCTACGGATAGAGAGCCCTCTCCCATTGTACTTATAAAGAGGGCTTTAGCTCCCACTTCATATGAAGCGGTATATATACCCATAAAAAATCCCATTCCTAAAAGAAGCATTATGGCTTTCTCTTCGCCTTTATGCCCCCCTAGGAATTTAACAAATGCATCTACCACAGTATTATCGTTAGGCTAGTGTTTTCCAGAACCTAAAATATCTAAAATATTTAAATATGTCTGCCCAAAGGGTAACAAATAAAACTACCCATCAATTAAAGCTGAGGTCTCTGAAAATGCAGGCCGAAGAGTTTTTGTACTAGGAATGATCAAACAAGGTGATGGCTCACGATCGCTTGTAGGTCAAAAAACTACAACTACTCTATTGCTCCAAAAAATTGAGTTCTCTTTAAATAATACAATTCAAGCTCGTCGTTAAGAATAACATTTGGACTTTTATCTGAGCTTAATCTCTACCAGGGCTACTCCTGTTTGTCCCCCAATTCTCGGTAGTCATACGATATATAGTAACCACTACCATAAGTGTGATTAGCGTTAGCTCCAGTCGCTTTTGTTTCAGTCATATTTGGCCTTGCTAAGAAAATAGCCAGTACCACACCGATCATTAGACCTAGTAGGTGTGATTCCCATGAAATTCCAGGTTTGTTTGGGAAAATACCATAAAAAACCCCACCATAAAGCACAAAAACGGCCATGCCAATAACCGTAAGCGAACGTTGTTTCGCTAACAAGCCACCGCTTACAACAAATCCGAATAAACCATAAACCACGCCACTAGCTCCAATATGGTGGGCTTCTCGCGCGAGTAGCCAAACTAGCAGACCTGACAGTAAATAGATCAGAACGAGAACTTTGCTAGCCATCTCTTCATACCCGTAGTACAGTGCTGCGCCTAAAAGTAGCAATGGTACTGAATTGGATATTAGATGGGCCATATCACCATGAATCATAGGGCCAAAGAGTATGCCAGATGAGCCCATTAGCGTCCTCGGGTATACACCTAAGCTGCTAATATCTGCATCAATCATCCATTTTGTGATATGAACGAACCACATTAAAGCGACCATCAAAGCCGGAATCTTGGCTAACCTGATAAATTGTATAAACAACTTCATATCAAAGTGGTCTCAAAAATAGATCTCTTTTGCTACTCTAAAAGTATTGGCATGTGCCTCGACAATATCTTGAATTCTCACGGAGTAACCTCCCCCCATACACGCTACAACGGGTATTTGGTTATTATATGTTTTTTGAAAAACAATTTGATCCCTTCGTTTACAGCCCTCTATGCTTAATGCCAATCTTCCGAGTTTATCACTCTCCAGCACATCAACTCCACTTTGATAAAACAAAAAATCAGGCTTTAAATCATCAATTAGCTCCTCCAAATTAGCATTAAGCAGGTTGAGATAAACTTCATCGGTTGTGCCTTCATCCAAAGCTATATCTAGGTAGGATTTTTCCTTGTGAAACGGGTAATTCTTTGCGCCGTGCATTGAAAAAGTATAAACCTCGCTACTTGACTCAAATATCTGAGCAGTTCCATTGCCTTGATGAACATCCAAGTCAACAATCAATACCTTTTCACATATTTGGTTGTCTATCAGGTGTCTTGCCGCGATTGCCTGGTCATTAAGGATACAGAACCCCTCGCCCCTATCGGAATACGCATGATGCGTACCCCCAGCGATATTCATTGACACTCCAAAATCCACGGCGAAATGGGCACAGTCAATAGTACCTTGATTAATCATCCGCTCCCGCAACAGGAGTTCTTGAGAGAATGGAAAACCAATCTTACGCGCTTCAGATTTCTCTAGTTTTTCTTGAAGCAATTTGTTCAGATAGGCCTTGGAGTGTACTCTAAGGATATCAGCTTCAGCTAGTATACCTGGTTCGAAAAGATTTTCCTCAAAAATTGTTCCCTCGTACAGGAGCTGTTCAGGAATCAAGTCATACTTTTCCATAGGAAACCTATGACCTTGAGGGAGGGAGTGATTGTATAAAGCATGCCAGGCTATTTTCAACATCTTACTAGCGTTGATAACCTGCAAAGGCGAGCTATGTTACCTCTTTTTTGTTTTTCTCTTCTGAGTACTCTTCCCCTTTCTAGCAAAGACAGGATCATATCCAAAAACATACCCAAGGTTAAACATCAATGAATGCTGCCTAAACTCATAATTCTCGCTGTATTCGGCCAAAATTGGACCATTACCATCATTAAACCCGTAGTTAGAATGCATCCAGGTTAGTCTGGCGTCAACAATTATTCGTTGATACTCCTGAACATCGAACATTGTGCCTAGGCTTAAAATTAATCCATATTGAAATCTATTTGGCTTTTCAATAAACAGCGTTCTGTTTGGAGTGTCTCCCTCAGTCGGAGATGGTTTTGGCTTTATTGAATAACTTAACATGTTTGAGCTCCCAAATTCAACAAGCTCATCTGAGGTAATGTCCAACTTACCTCCAAGCCAATACCCTATCCTAGGACCACCTGAGATAAAAACCTTCCAACGTGGATCTATCGAGAGTTTATATTGCATCAATACCGGGATAACTAGATGATCATAAGTGGCCTCACTAACTAGTGGTAATATATCAGCATCTGGATCCTCTGTAAGTTTTCTATGGGTCTGCTGGAAATAGAGTTCGGTGTGAACCCCATATTTTGGAGAGCCGGAGTATCCAAAAATTATTCCGGCGTTGAAGCTTGGGTCAGATGTGAAATTGTAAGTGTCCTTATAAGTCTTTGACTGATAGTCATTCAAAAGAAATCCCGCTCCAACCTTGGCACCAAACCAGAATGCCTGACCAACAGTTAATGTTGGCACACTGCTAATTTTAGGCTGATCCTTCCTTTGACCTAGTGTAACTGAACTTAACCCAATCAATAAAATAGCACACAGAATAAAAATACGCCTCATATGCTATCAAAGATAATAGGGTCAATCAGAAATAAAAACTTCTATAAAGTACAATTACTTATAGGAATAATTATGACTACAAAAGAAGCTCACATTCTTTGATAAATATTAAAATAAATGGCCGCTTGTCGAAAAGCAATGAAGTATTCTAAAAATTTTCATATCTTTCAGGTCAACAATTGTACTCAGACCTTGAACTTAAATTGCACGCCACCGCAAAATAAATTAGGCATTTCAGGTAATTGTTGGTATGAAAAAAATTCTCTCTACAGTTCTTCTTGGACTGATTCTTTCTTGTAAAGTTTCGATCACGTACGCCCAAGAACCTCCGGTTTTTAGCCAGTTCTTTATGAACCCCTTCATTTACAATCCTGCTTATGCGGGTGTTGAAGGGCATTCTGTTTTCTTCTTGATGTATCGCCAGCAATGGGCCAATATCGATGGGGCACCTGCTATTTATCATGCTTCTTTCCACACTCCGCTACCCAATGGTATTGGTGTAGGTGGTAGTGTCTTTAGTCAAACCCAAGGCTTATTGACCAATGCTGGTATTAAGGGTGCAGCGAGCTATCTCGTGAATTTTGACCGAACGCATTTTTTGAGGTTTGGAATGTCAATAGGTATGGGTACCTCATCGATCAACTTCGACCAACTCGACGATCCGACGGATCCCGCTTTCTCAAATCTTGCCAATGACGAGATGTATGCAATTGGAGAATTTGGTGCCACCTATCATACAGGTCATTTCAACTTTGGCTTTGCCTTACCAAGCCTTTTTAGTCAAGAAATTACGAGTCAAGATGATTTCACCCCTATCCGAGTAAAGCCATTGGATAGAGCATTACTAAAAATGAACTATCGGGGACACATCAGCGATGATTTCGCGATCGAGCCACACGTTATATACAGGTACTCAAAAAACTCAGCTGATCAATTTGAGGTAGCCACCATTCTTCATATCAAGCATATTGTATGGGCAGGAGCATCTTATCGGCAAGATGCTGGCATGGTTGGTCTCATTGGAGCTAAGATCAAAGAGAAAATTGGATTCGGTTATGCCTATGAGATGGGTAAACCGGATATAGCCAATTTGACAGGTAATACACACGAAATTCATATTGGTTTTCACCTAGGCTCGAAAAAAGCTCACGCAGATCACGTCTCTTCATTCATTAAGTCACATCGACTTACCGCAGAAGAGCGGGCGGCTAAAGCTGAAGAAGAACGACTCGCGGCACTTGCGGCCTTGGAACCAGAAGAAGACACTGAAGTAAGCGAACAAGAGCCAGAATTGCCTCAGGAGGATCCAGAATCTCAGAATAGTACAGTTGTTTCTACTTTGACTGAAGACGAAGAGCAGGCTCTCGCTGATGCCAAATCTGAGAATAAAGAAGCATGGGTATACAAAAAACCAGAAGCAAGTCAGGCTATGACCAGAGTCAATTCAGAAGGTCAAGCTGAGACGGCTGTGGTATTCCAAAGAGTCAACGAAGACGGTGTAGAGGAAACAGTCGTCGACTTTATTCCTGCACCTGAACCAGGTCAAAAAGAGACCTGGAGCATCGCTGACCCCAACACTCCCCCAGTGGAAAGGACTAATGCCGAAGGAGAGAAGGAGATAGGAATGACTTGGATCAAGACAGATGATCAAGGAAATGAGGAAGAAATCACGAAGTGGAGTAAGGTTTACACCGGCGAGGTGAACATTGATCAGTTAGTCGATGATATTGAGGGACTCCAAGTTGCAGATTACGAGCATACACCCGTACTTAAAATAGAAGAAAGATTGCTGCCTGATGAAAAGGTTGAGGAATTGAAAATAGAGTTTGATAATACCGCTCAGAGTAAGGAGCAATATGTAGCTGCGCAACCTGATCCTATAGCCACCGCAGATGAAGGCTCACCTTCCACCGTTGAAGAATCGAATGCTCCGTCAAATACAACAACTGATCCTCAGGATATAGCTAGAGCCAAGCGGGGTTCTCATATGCTCGAGCTAGAAGCAGCTTATCACATCATCGCCGGTGCATTCTCTAGCTTTGATAATGCTGAAAAGTATAGTGATGAACTCTTCCAGAATGGATTCAAGGAAGTAAAGGTGGGGTACTTGACGGAACGAGGGTATTACTATGTGGTGATTTCAAGCCACGCCGATCCTAATCAAGGAATCAACGAACGAAATAGGGTAAGGCGCAATCCTACTTACAAAGATGTTTGGCTATTGAATGTTGAAAGATAAGAGCTTGCAAATCATGAGAAAATTATTATATATACTCTTCATCGTATTGGTTTCAGCGAATGCTATACTAGCTCAGACTGGACCCTATGTTTCTGGTTTCGACAAAAAGATTACTACAGTGAACGATACTGTAGTAATCTCAGGTCTGAATTTCTCCAATGATCCAACTGAGCTACAGGTCAATTTTGGTGCTGGTGCTGCACAGATCGTTTCTTCTTCGGAATCAACCATAAAAGTGCTTGTACCTACAACGGCAACCTATGGACCAGTCATTGTCACTAATCTCACCACCGGATTGTCTGGATTCTCTCCCGATAACTTCTATATCTCTTTTGGGGAAAGTAATTACACCAGCAATGGATTGAGGCCCCTGGTCGACTTCCCCACAGGGCAACAGAGCACGTATGACATATGTGCCTGTGACTTTAATAGCGATGGGCTAAACGATATCGCTGTTAGCAATCAAAAGCTTCCTAATTCCGGAGAACCAGGAATTAACATTTTCACAAATACCTCTACTTTAGGCACACCCTCATTTGAGAGGGCCGACAGAGCCTTGTTCCCAGGTAATATTCTTCCGACAATTAATACTACCTGCGGGGATCTTGATGGTGATGGGAAAGCTGATTTGCTATTCTCTGATGAAGCAGCGGACGTTGCAAGAGCGGCAAACAATATTGTAGTCATGCACAACACATCGGGTGCTGTAATTTCATTCGAGAACGCTGTAATTCTAACCATACCCAATAAGCCCAATGGTGACTTTCGTGACTCAAGAAGAATCGCTATCGACGATCTGGATAATGATGGGAAACCTGATGTAATTGTAACGAATAGTGCCGATCAGTTTCTCTACATATATAGGAATACAAGTACAATTGGTACTATTAGCTTGGATACTAGTCCCTTAGAACTAGAAGTCCTATCTAATGAAACTGGATTGGTGGGTCTTGACATAGCAGACCTAAACAGCGATGGGCAACCGGAAATTTTAGTTACACAGTTTCAGAGTTCTAATTTTTACTTTTTTGAGAATCGTAGTATCCCTGGAACTTTCAATTTTCAAGCTTCTACAACAGTAATGGCCAACGGTAGTTTTCTGAATATAAAAGCTGGTGATATTGATGGCGACAACAGGAATGATATTGCATTAATAAATCCGATCAACAGTCGCGTATCGGTGTTGCTCAACAATGGCCAGGGCTCAAGCATTTCTTTTGGCAATCAAACGGATTTTGACACTAACGAAAGGCCTTGGGGTCTGGATTTTGGGGATCTTAATGGTGATGGCTTAATGGACATAGCAATTCCATCCTTGTCATTTACAGATTTGGCGATGACCACTCTTATCAACACCACCAATAATGGTGTTATAGGATTTGACCGTGTAGACATCAACACCAATAGTAATTCAAGAAATGTTAAAATCACGGATCTTGATAATGACGGTAGAGTAGATTTAGCATTTACTGCCGATGCTACCGCCGAAATGTCTGTGGTTCTCAATAAAAATTGCATAACTCCAACTCTGACACCTGTGTCCCAAACCGTATGCTCTGGGATACCATTTAGACTCTCAACCTACCAAACAGCTACTGGTACTTACACTTGGTTTAGAGATGGAGAAGAAATCTCAGGTGCTGCAGATCACTTCATCGAGGTAACCCAGTCAGGAAGCTATACTGTCCAATTGACTATGGACGGAACAGGTTGTAGCATACTCAGTGCTCCTTCGGTAATCAATGTCGCCGCAGGCACTAATGTTCGACCTGTAATAAATCCAGTGGGACCAACCTGCCTTGGTGAAACTATAACACTTCAGAGTTCCACACCAGGAACTACATTCATATGGAGAGGTCCTGATGGATTTTCTGAGATTGGTAATCCTGTACTAATTGAAGATTTCAATGCTAGCAAAGCCGGTACCTACTACTTGTCGATTCAAAGTGGGAGCTGCACATCGGCTGAGACATCAGTGTCATTGGAGCTTTTAAGCGTCCCTTTAATAACGATTGCTACAGATGCTAACGAATTAGTTTGTGAAGGTGAATCAGCAGAGTTTACAGTCGCTGAGTACCCTGGTTATACGTATCGCTGGTATGTAGATGGTTCAATAATCCCAGAAGCTACCGATTCGGAATTCACTGCGAGCACTTCAGGCGAATATTCTGCCGAAATCCTAGGTGAAAACGGCTGTAGCTATCAGACAGCAGGAATTAGTTTTGATCAAATAGCCAGACCGACTTCTTCATTCAGCAATCAAGATTCTATTTGTTTCAATGTCGCACTTGCATATAATGCGACATCTACCGGTGTTGATGGTTTGACATTAAACTATGATTGGGATTTTGGAGACGGCAATTCGTCATCTGGACAACAAGTAACCAATACTTTTGGGTCGGCAGGCACCTTCACCACACAATTGACAACTGGATATGTTGAGCTACCTGGATGCAGCAATTCTGCTACAAGTTCTGTTATAGTTACAGACATACCCGATGTAGAAATAGGCACCCCTCAAGGAGAAGAAAAATGCCCAAGTGACACCATATCCTTGACCTACCCTGATAATTTCGAAGCTTATCTATGGAATACAGGAGAAACCTTGAATTCTATTAGTGTAGATGAACCTGGAACATATAACATAACCGCCGTGGATCAGTTTGGGTGTAATATATTTTCAGAAGTAGAGATTACAAATTTTGAGAACTCAGGACTTCAAATATCTAGCTCTGATGGAAATCTTCAGGGCGATTCGTTGCTGCTGGAAGAAGGACAGAAGAGTGTCAACCTTACTGTATCTGGTGGTGATAGTTACCAATGGAGCCCTGAGGATCTGGTTGCAGACCCCTCTTCCTCTATGATCACTATTTTTCCCAGAGATGTTAATACGTTAATGACAGTTTTTGGCAATGATGCTAACGGATGTAATGAATCAGCATCTGTACGTATCCTTAATCAGTTCGTCATCGCCAGAACTTCATTTTCCCCAAATGGTGATGGTATTGGTAATGACTGTTGGGAAATAACTAACACAAGTGATCTGTCGGGTTGTACGGTTTCTGTATTTGATAGCCGAGGAAGAAACCTTACGGTTGTCGATTCACCATTCGTTGAAGACTGTGTTTGGGACGGTACCTTTGAAGGCACTCCCGTGCCTCCTGGTGTATACTATTTCGTTATGAAATGTGGAGATTCTCAACTCAGTCAGAGTGGAAGTATTATGCTCGCCAGATAACATTTTAGACTAAATAAATTCATATTTTTTATTTATTTAGTACATAAGAGGAAAAAAAATCTAACTTTATTAGCTGGATTACTCGATTTTGGGTAAAATGTCCTTTTGCCCACTATTAGGTATGGTTACTTGTAATCCTACAATGGTATATATCAATACTAACCTGTTTTGAGATTAATACATGGAAAGCTGTAGAAAGGCCCTTCTCTTATTATTTGTTTTGTTTTCATCTACCCTTGTCCTAGCACAAGAAAACTGTCTAAATGGAGTCGATGATGACGATGATGGACTGATAGACTGTTTCGATGGAGATTGTGCATTATCGACAGATTGTCAGGACTTCTTTTTTGGAAACCCTGTTGTCTGCGGAGAGGATCCACAAGTACAGGAATTCAAAATAAGAACTCAGTGGGTGTCCGAAGATCTCACAACAAATAATGGCACACTTCCTACCGTCGGTGATATTGATTTTGATGGTATCCCAGAAATTATTACTACTAACCATTTAGTTAGGTCAATTACAGTTCTGAACGGAGCTACGGGAGAAACGGAAAATCAAATTGTTGTCAATTACGATATTGCTCGTGAAAATGCTATTGGCAACATAGATGATGATGATTGTGGAGATATCTTTGTATCTCAACACAATGGTCGTCGAATTGAACGCTACGATTGCGACCTGAATCTGATCTATTCAGTAAACGCCTCTCGAAACGATAATGTGGGTAATATGGGACTGGCCGACTTCAATGAGGATGGGGTTGCCGAATTATACTACCGCGATGAAATAATGAATGCGGAGACGGGTGCCATAATTGTAACCGGCAGCAATAATGATTGGGATCAAAACAGTGTATATGGGCCTGTTGCCGTTGATATGTTGGCAGATTCAGAATGTGCGGATTGCGATGGCCTTGAGTTAGTAGTGGGTAATCGTATTTATGCTATCAATATTGGTGCTGGCACCAGGACCTTGGCCAAGGATATGAATGACTTTTTGCCAGCCAACATGAAGTATTTTCCCAAATACTTTGACGGCTGGGGAGGGAATAACTGGTCTGGGGTAGCAGTGGCCGACTTCAATGAGGACGGACATATGGACGCTTTAATGTCCGGAGCACAGGGTAATGACAATGAAGATAGAACAACAGTTTTCTTCTGGGATGTTTTTAACAATACTGTGCTTACATATTTCGACAATAGCAACAACCACTCGAGGGGAACCGGTAGAATCAATATTGCAGATGTAGATGGTGATGGCGGTCTGAATGCAAGTTATGTCTCTAATCAAAGCTTGTATTCTCTGGCTCTTGTCCCAGATGGACTAGGTGGTGAAATACTTGATGATATTTGGATCAAAAGCATTGCAGAAGGTTCTTCAGGGTTCACTGGTTGCTCAGTTTTTGATTTCAACGATGATGGAAAGGCAGAAATCGTTTATCGAAGTGAAACTTCTTTGCTTATCGTAGATGGAGTCAGCGGAATAACGCGTGTGTCTCTACCCTGCGTATCGCGTACTACAACTGAATACCCCATCGTCGCTGATGTAGATGGAGATGGTGCTAGTGAAATATGCGTCGCGTGTTTTACCGATAATAACTTTCCTTTTGATCCTTATGATCCTAACTCAAGCTTTGGGCAAATCAGAGTATTTGAAGCCGATGAAGGCGAAAACTGGCAGCCCTCAAGGTCAGTATGGAATCAGATGTCCTACTTCAATGTCAACGTTAATGATGATCTCACTATACCCATTGAGATGCAAAATCACACTGCAGTGTTCTCTACCGATGAATGTACTGACGGCCCCAACAGGGCATTGAATACGTTCTTAAATCAAGCTCCAATATTGGAAGCAAATGGCTGTCCTGCTTTTGTTACTCCCGAGCTGACGATCCTAGATGACTTGACCATTACTAGTCCCCAGTGTCCATCAGCCAACTTCGAGGTGACCTTCACCATACAGAATACAGGGGATGTCGAGCTCAGTGGGTTACTGCCAGTTACCTTTTACGATGGCAATCCTGCTCAATCCGGGAGTATAAGACTAAATACTGAGCAAACGGTTATAGCGGCCCTTGATCTTGGGGAAACCTTAGAATTGACCATGAACGTACAAGGATCTGGCGATGACTTTGAGGTTTTCGTCAGTATTAATGATTCGGGTACGAAGGCTCTTCCTTTTAGCGGAGATGGTGATGGGCCCATTGCCGAGTGCGGTACACAATCCAACATTGCTAACGGCCCAGTAGTGCCAACGCCATTTCCATTGAGCGTTGAGAAGTTAAAAGATAACGAGCTATGCGATGGTGGTAAACCTAACAACGGTAGGGCCAGAGCTTACTATGAAGGGGCTCTAGGAGGTGATGTAGTAGCCGCGTGGGTAGAGTCATTCGGGGATCTTCCCAATAACGACGATCCTGATACAGGAGAGACGGCCTGGAGCGCGACGGAAGCTACAAACACCGATTATGCAGGCGTGGACACCAATAGTGGTGGGAAAGCATTCGAAGCGAACGACACGGATGGATTGGTCACGTGGACATCTGAGGTAATCGATATCACAGGATTCGAGACCATAGACCTATCGGCGAATATGAGCGCTTCGAATTCCATGGAGACTGATGTTGACTTCATGATAGTGACTTACAAACTAGATGGTGGTGATACGACACTGCTTGATAATGGAGACGGACGAGGTAGTTTCGGAAGCCAGATAGCTACAGCAACTGGTCTGGTTGGAAGCACAGTGCAGATAGTCGTGTATATGAACAATACGGCTAATAATGAGACTTACTTTCTCGATAATGTACGGGTGTCCGGTACTACTGCCATTACCGTAGCAGAGCAGACCAATGGTTTCACATTCTATTGGTTCTCTGGGACGAAAGATGATCCGAGCACTTTTGCGAAAAATGCTGATTACGAAGGTGCCCTCTACCCTAGTATGGATGAAGGAACCTATTCTGTTTTTGGTATTAACAATGCTGCACTTTGTTATTCAGATACCTTAGAAGTTACTATCGATGAAGTTGCTGCGATTTTCGAGGATGATGATGTCATTGTGACCAACGTCTCGGATGTAACGGATTGTGATGATCCAGATGGAGCATTATCTGCCGCAGTGGATGATGGCAATGGAGGTACTACCATAGAGGGATATACCTTTACGTGGTATGTTGGTAATGACTTTACTGCCCCTATTGGTGTTGAGGCGAGCATAGACGGATTAGAAGCTCGAACTTATTCAGTAGTAGTAGTAGATGATCTAACAGGATGTCAGGTGGTTAACACTTCATCTGTAAATTCATCTCTAACCAAACCTATATTAGATGCTGCCACGACTGTGGATGTGACAGATTGTGCTGATCCCGACGGAGGATCTGCAAGCATAAGTCGCGATGGAGGCACCACTAATCAGAGTACTTTTCTTTGGTACGATGGCACTTCCATTAAGGCTGAAGAAGATCATGAAGGAGCAACTTATCCCGATTTGACGCCAGGCTTCTATACCGTAGAAGTCTACAATAATCAGAGTGGATGTGTTTCTGATCCCATCACTGTAGAAATATTGGATTTGACTGGATCTCCTAATCCTGAAGTGACCGAGATCGCTCAAAATACCGGGTGTGAAATTGGTACTGGAATATTACAAGCCGATGGTGAAAATACTGATGTCGGTTTAACTACTACCGGATATACCTTCGAGTGGTTTGCTGGTCATAACACCCTAAATCAGTATAAGCTGCCTAATGCCAACGATTCAGGTACTCCACAAGCCGGTTCTCCATGGATATTGGAGCAAGCACTTGGCGGCAATTACACCGTTAGAGTAACAAGGGATAGTGATGGTTGTCAAACTACGATATTTGCTGAGTTGACGAATGATTTTGAAGAGCCAACTTTCAATTTCATTCAAGATATTGGAGCTGGAAAAGCATTGGTTCTCGATGATAAAGCTCATATCCTCGTACCCGACGAGAATGGTAATGTCAACAACAATCTCACTGCCGGATGGGATGCAATTACAATTTCTTACTGGGCCTTTGTGACCCCAGAGAACTATACCAACGACCATAGGATATTTTCTTCTGGCGGAACAGGAGAATCTCAAGTCCTACTATGGACTGATAATCACGATGGGCTGGCTTTTGTGGTCAAAACTGAAAATGATGGCGGCAGGGGTAGGATAAATAGTTCTTACAGTGCCACGGGATGGATACATATCACAGGTACTTGGGATCAATCTACTGGAGACATGAGATTGTATGTGAACGGAGTATTACTTGGAGTTGATAACTATGTCGGCTCAGGTGAAGGCATTGTAGACACGGGTAATCCTGTGTATTTTGGTCGAGATGGCAACTTAGGATCTAAGAAATTTACCGGGGTGCTCGATGAATTGCGTATTTATGATAAGGCTCTCACGGCTGAAGAAGTAGTTGCGGGAGTTTGTCAGCCACTCGTCGGCAATGAAGATGGATTAGTGGTCTACTACAATTTTGATGAATTACCTGATGACTTAGGATCACAAGATTTCGGCGAGTTTGAGGTACTTGATGTATCAAATCTCACTACGGTAATTGATGGTAGAATAGTAAAACCAGGTAATTCGCCAGGTACTGCCTCCGTTCAAGAATCTAATATTACCTGTCCAATCGGTGGGGTTAAAAACAATACTTCGTGTGATCCTGATAACCCAAATGGCGTTATTGACATGACTGGTTTGGTCGATCCTCAAGGAGCTGACTTCCTTTACACGCTCTATGAGGGTTATTCTATCGGCACTTTGGTGGATGAAAATGACATTACCGAGGACAATCCCAATACTCTTGGAACTTTCTCGGGTCTTGCTGGAGGTTTTTATACTCTAATAGTTGAAGACCAAACTACAGGATGCCAAACTCAGGCGGCCGTTTTGTCGCTGAGTGATATTAGTGATTTTCCTAATATAGTCAGCCAAGTGGACAATGACATAAGCTGTAATAATCTCGGGTTGGGGGCTATTACCATTACCACATCTTCCAATAACGGCGAACCTGTGAGTGGTTATAGATATGAGATATTCAATGGTGCTAATACCGATTTGGCTAACAGGATAGAAAATGTAGTCGTTGCTGATGGTTCTATTGGATATGTTTTTGATAGTTTGAGCGATGGTCAATATCGAGTTCAGGTGACTAATCTGGATGAGACATGCCAAAACACTGCAGACATACTAATAGATGACATCTCAATAAATCCGGTTATTCGCAGTACCAGACTATCTCCCAACACAAGTTGTGGGGACAGCAATAATGGTGTTGTGACTGTTTCAGGAATTAACGACATAGGAATAGTCTATCCAAATGACCCGAATGTCGAAGACGCAATCGAAATGGATGATGCTTTCAATTTTGCGTGGTTTAGTGGATCTCTTGTTGATTCTACTCTATTGATTCGCAGAGTAGACAATTCTCCCTACGATAGTGTAAGTCTGGATTTGTCTAAAGCTATTGTTCCTGGTGGTTTTCCTTCAGACGGCAAGTACACGGTAGTTGCGTTCAGCGATTCTACTGGATGTTTTTCAAGTCCAACCACGCGTACTATTCAGAATCTACCTGTGTTCCCAGATGTCTTTACAAATCAAGAAAGTGCAAATACTTCATGTAATGCAACTTTCGCCGATGGACAAGCCAGTGCCTATGTAATCGATCCATTATTTGTAGATCCAACCGATCCAGCAGGATGGCTGTTTGAAGAAGATGGGTATGTCTTCGAATGGTACGATAACAACACAGACGTTAGTCCAGCAGATGGATTAATTGATGGGGCGCCTTTGGATACTGGAGATACTACGACTGTCGGTTTAGCTTCAGACACCTATTACGTTCAAGTGACTAATACTAATTCAGGATGCGTCACAATAGCCAACATCACCATTGGCTCCATGCCTACTCAACCCGCCATTGCTTTGAATGGTAACTCTACCGACAATACCGCTTGCGGAGCTAATGTGAATGGATCTATTGAGGTAAATATTAGCTTAGATGGTAATCCTGTGATTGACTTTACAGGATATACTTTTACCTGGTATGAGGGTACTGGTACAGCAGGTGCAGAATATTTCCCTGCTGGCGATGCTTCAACGAACGGATCGTCACCTAATGTTGATCCACTTAACCCGAATATTATTGGTGGACTTGCTGGAAATGAAAGCTATACTCTCGTAGTGATAGGTGCTAATGGATGTACTTCTGACGAATTTGTACATACCGTGGGAGACAACCCTTCGCTTCCGTCTGCCACACTCAATCCCATCGGAGCTGTTGATTCTGAATCTATGAACAACACAGTGTGTGATACTACATTTACGACTGGTACTAATACCTTCAACGGAGCATTGCAATTGACTCCAGATGCGGGAGTAGCCGATGACTATGACTTCACTTGGTTCTTTGGTGCCTCTACCGATAATGCTGATTTACTTATCACACGCCTTCCAAATGCTAATATTGAGCCAGGTACGACTCAAGGTGATAGTTTGGCACAAAACCTTTCAGGTGGCGTTTATACAGTGATTATGCAAGATCGTACCTCACTCTGCGCTGACACCCTAGAGTTTACAGTACCCGACGTACCAGATCCCGATCCAGCTATTGATAGCTCTCCTGCCGGGCTAACGGTAGATTACAATATCACTCCTAACTCCGACTGTGGATCATCTCCGAACGGTGGTATTGAAATCATACAGGTCAATGGAGCTGCAGTGACCACCGATTTCTATTTCTTGTGGTACAGTGGATCTGATACATCTGGCACTGGAAATGAGCTTTCAGGGTTGGTAAATGGAGATTCATCGACTGTGCTTTCAGGTCAACCAATGGGCAACTATACGGTGGTTGCCATAGACGGCACTACAGGTTGTGCTTCAGTGCCTGAAACATTGAGTATCACTGAGGTGCCGGACAGACCTGACTTTGAAGTGGCTGCTATCGGGGCGGGTACTGAAAATAACTCCGTTTGTAATGCTGACCTGGCTACCGGGGACTTTAATGGACAAATCACTGTCAACCCTC
>JAVKDO010000097.1:0-19618 GCA_040222235.1 Cyclobacteriaceae bacterium | reverse complement strand
AGGTTTTTTCTTGCGCTGCTGCTCTTGACTAGCTTTCATTGCTTCTTGCAGTCTCGCCTGAAAACCTGAAGTCTTCTTACCATGATTCTTCTTTTTGTTCTCCTCAAGCTTTTTCAAGATCTTCTCTTCATCCACGAGCTTTCTGAAAATAGCGATCTGTCCAAAGGAGACAAGGTTGGTTAAGAAGTAGTAATAAGTAAGGCCAGAAGCATAGTTGTTCAAGAAGAATAAGAACATGATCGGCATCACATACTGTACAGATTTCATTGGACCTTGTACCGTTTGAATCTGACTGTTAGACCAGGTATAAAGTATGGTAGAGGCGGTCATCAAAAGCGTAAACAAACTCACGTGATCACCATAAAATGGAATGGTGAAAGGAAGAGTTAGAATAGAGTCGTAGGTCGATAAATCTGTAGCCCATAGAAATGACTGCTGTCTTAATTCTATCGCATTAGGGAAGAAATAAAACATCGCCAAGAGTATCGGCATTTGTAGCAAAAGAGGGAAGCAGCCACTTAATGGATTGATACCCACTTTTTGATAGAGCTGCATTTGCTCGGCCTGAGCCTTTTGCGCATCTCCGTCATGACGTTCCTTTATTTCGTCAAGCTCTGGTTTTAGCACCTTCATTTTCGCCATGGACATGTGCGATGTGAAAGTGAGCGGGGCAAGAATCAACCTCACGGCTATGACCAATAATAGAATGATTAGGCCATAGTTGTTGAGATAGGTATCTAAGAAGCTGAATATTGGTATGACTAAGTACTTATTAACTAACCCAAATGGGCCCCAACCCAAGGTTAAGTTTTTCCAGAAGCCGTCAGTAACGTTATCAAGAATGTTGTAGTCGTTAGGTCCGAAGTAGTAGGTGAAGTTGGCTTTACCTGTCTTGATGTCTCCGACGGGTACCACTAGTCGCATATCAGCATTCTTTACAACTTCATCACTTCTTGGGATATCCGTTTGAATGAAGCCGCTTGAAAACGGCTGGTCTGCTATGATAGCGCTTGTAAAGAACTTTTGCTTGATTGATACCCACTTTAGCTGCTCTTCCAGGTTCAGCTCTTCAAGTTCGGTAGAGGTTTCCGTTAGGTAGTCGACATCATCATCTATGACAGAGAAATACTTGATGGTAGTCCTATTTCGTGCGTCTGTCAAGTCCATTTCTAGCTTTCTGACCTGGCTACTCCACAGAAAGTTGAAATCAGTATTGTCGATCAGTGCATCGATATTCTTCGACTTGACCTCAAAACCAAGTTGATAGCCACTACCGTAAGCGGTATAAATGAAATCAAGTGTACCACCGTTGGCAGCTTTGGCGGAAAAAACGAGTTCGGTAGTTTCCTCTCCCGACAGCTTTCGGTTAGACGCTCGGGTATTGAAATAAAGATCACCTGTTGAGATGACATTATAGTTACTATTGAATAGTAGACTAATGTCGCTTGACGTGCCATTAAAAAGCACGACCTGATCTCCGTCAGAAGTCAAGTGCTCTTTGAGTTGCACCTTTTTTACGGTAGCTCCCTTGGTGTCGAAAGTCAAGATGAATTGATCATTCTCGATAGTGATCTCTCTTGACTTGCCACTTGCGGCCGTGGCAAATTCGCCAAATTGACCTCTGAGTGCCACGTCCTGAATAGAATCAGGAAGCGCCTCTGGTTCTATATCGGCAAGAAGAGATTCCGTATTAGTGTTTGAAACGATACTATCGGCAAAAACGCTATTAGGGTCTGGCTGTGGTGGCTCGGGTGCGAAAAACTGAAAATAAACAGTCAGCAATACCAACATCATGATCAGACCTGTGATCTGATTTCTATCCATGGATTAGTCTTTTAATTTTTTGTGAGTAAGGGCTGCCTTGATAAACTTGACAAATAGGGGATGAGGATTCATGACAGTGCTTTTGAGCTCTGGGTGATACTGCGTAGCAATGAACCATGGATGATCTTTGATCTCCATCACTTCTACCAAACCAGTATCTGGATTCAAGCCAGTGGCTATCATGCCCGCTTTCTTAAAATCATCCAGGTACCTATTGTTAAACTCAAACCTGTGCCTGTGGCGTTCTTCTATATTGGTGTGCCCGTAGACGTTAAATGCTTTACTGCCCTTCTCTAAATGACAGTCATATGCACCAAGTCTCATAGTACCACCTTTGGTAGTAATCTTCTTTTGATCCTCCATCATATCGATAACAGGATTCTTTGTATCTGGATCAAACTCTACCGAGTTGGCGGTTTTCAACCCAAGGACATTTCGCGCGAATTCGACGGTAGCGCATTGCATACCAAGGCAGATACCAAAGAATGGGATCTTATTTTCGCGGGCATACTTGACTGCTGCTATTTTACCCTCAATGCCGCGCTCACCAAAACCTGGAGCCACAAGCATACCATCCATTTCACTGAAAAGCTTCTCAGTGTTATCCTCCATGACGCTCTCGGATGATATCCAATGAACATTGACTTTACATTCATTAGATGCACCTGCATGAATGAATGCTTCAGCAATAGACTTATAAGCGTCTTTAAGTTCGACGTACTTCCCGATTAATGCGACATGAACCTCATCAGTAGGATTTTTCACTCTACCGAGAAATTCTTTCCACTGATCAATGACTGGTTCTTTCTTGTGAGAGATCTTCAGCTTAGCCAGTACGCGCTCATCAAGCTTCTCCTTACGCATGAGTAAGGGAACATCATAGATGGTCTCAGCATCAATAGCTTCAATGACGGCATTGATAGGCACATTACAGAATAAAGCCAACTTCTTCCTGATATCTGGAGGTATGGGATATTCCGTTCTACAAACTAGGATATCAGGTTGAATACCAGCTTCAAGTAATTGCTTAACAGAATGCTGTGTGGGCTTTGTCTTTAGCTCCCCAGCTTTCCTTAAGTATGGAATCAATGTGAGGTGGATCGATACGAAGTTGTTAGACCCTAATTCGAATCGAGCTTGTCGCACAGCTTCAATAAAAGGAAGTGACTCTATATCACCTACACATCCGCCAATCTCAGTGATTACAAAATCATAATCACCAGTGTTTCCCAGTCGATAGAAGCTATTCTTGATCTCATCGGTGATGTGAGGGATCACCTGAACGGTTTTCCCAAGAAATTCACCATCTCGTTCCTTCTTAATTACATTATAGTAAATCCTTCCGGTAGTGACGTTATTAGATTGAGAAGTAGCCACATTGAGGAATCTCTCATAATGCCCAAGGTCAAGGTCTGTCTCCGCTCCATCATCAGTGACATAGCATTCGCCATGTTCATATGGATTCAGAGTTCCTGGATCAATATTGATGTAGGGATCAAATTTTTGAATTGTGACGCGAAAGCCTCGAGCCTGGAGGAGTTTTCCAAGTGAAGCTGCGATGATTCCCTTTCCTAAAGAAGAGGTAACACCACCCGTAACAAAGATGTATTTAGCAGTAGACATGAAATGGGAACAGGATCTTTATTTACGGGTGGCAAAGTTACCAGATTATCCAACAATTGCTTTGTCGTCGGCAAAAATTATACAAGCGCAAAGTGGATTTCGATTTGTTACTACCACGACTAATGCAGGGGACGTTGGCGGGGCATCCTAGATGTTCTAGTTTTGCGTTCGATACAGACAACAATTGATGAATTTCCGAGAGCATTTAAGAGCTATTTCTGTTTTCAATACGGTAAGCCGCTGCGCCGATCAACTCAATCTAGAGACCTATGTGGTAGGGGGCTATGTACGAGATTTGCTGCTCAAGCGGCCTAGCAAGGATATTGACTTTGTCGCGGTAGGAGATGGTGTGGCATTGGCCAATTTGGTTGCGAAGACGCTTGGAGATAAGGTGCACGTTACTGTCTACAAAAATTTTGGTACTGCGGCTATCAAGTTTGAGGACTATGATTTGGAGTTTGTCGGAGCACGCAAGGAGAGCTACCGCAATGACTCAAGGAAGCCTAATGTGTCAGCAGGTACCTTAGCAGAAGATCAGCAGCGGCGTGATTTCACGATCAACGCCATGGCCATTTGTATGAATGAGAAGCGCTTTGGTGAGTTAGTCGATCCATTTGAGGGGACTAAGGACCTGAAACGCAAAATGCTACAAACCCCATTAGACCCAGACACCACATTCTCTGACGATCCTTTACGCATGATGCGGGCGATTCGCTTTGCGTCTCAGCTAAAGTTTGATATAGCTCCGGATACTTACGATGGCATAGTTCGGAATGTAGCACGAATAAGAATTGTGTCCGCTGAGCGGATCACTGATGAGCTCAATAAAATAGTGCTATCGGAACAACCGTCCTATGGCTTCAAACTACTATACCACGCAGGTCTGCTCAAGGAGATATTTCCAGAGATGCAGGAGCTTCAGGGAGTAGATGTACGAGACGGACAGACCCACAAAGATAATTTCTACCATACCCTCCAGGTGCTCGATAATATCTCTAAAGAGACGGATGACTTATGGCTGAGATGGGCTGCCATACTTCATGACATTGCCAAGCCCGCTACGAAGCGATTTCATTCAAAGGCCGGGTGGACATTTCATGGTCATGAAGACAAGGGAGCGCGCATGGTACCTAAGATTTTCAAGCGCCTGAGGCTACCGCAAAATGAAAAGATGCGCTATGTTCAAAAGCTGGTGCGATTGCATTTGAGACCTATTCCCCTGGTAAGGGATAATATAACCGATGCAGCAGTGCGCAGGCTACTTTTTGAGGCTGGTGATGATGTGGATGATTTGATGACGCTATGTAAAGCTGACATTACGTCAAAAAATCATGAGCGCGTCCAGAAGTACATTCGCAATTTTGAAAAGGTTCGCTTGAAGATGGCTCAGCTCGAAGAGAAGGACCATATTAGAAATTTTCAGCCTCCAGTGACAGGGGAAAAGATAATGGAGGTGTTTAACCTGAAACCAGGACGAGTGGTAGGAGATATAAAGGAAGAAATAAGGGAAGCTATCCTAGAGGGAACTATCCCAAATGAGTTTCAACCTGCCTATGAGTTGATGATTGAGATAGGTCAGAAGAAAGGTTTGGAAATTGAGTCGTGAGAGGTATAACTTTGAGGTTGGATTAAATCAAAATATGAAGATGAGAGTACTTGTAGTATTGTTTGTGTTGCTGGGAGCAATGAATGAAGTTGTTGCGCAGGATGCTGAGGCAATGAAAAGGCAGAGGTTCATTTTTGAAAATGCCAGAGTTTATAATGATCCGGTAGTCGCTCGTACGGCGCTATATAACATGATGGCAATGAACCCATCAAACAATGATCTGTTAGATTCATTAGCTGTTTTTTACTTTGAATATGGTCAGTATGCATCCGCTGCTATTGTGGCCAAAGAAGCTCAAAAAAGAAACCCAGACAATATACTGGCTTATGAAGTTGCTGCAATCAGTTTTGAAAGCCTTAAGATCAAGGACCGAGCGCTGACCGAATATGAGTCCTTATTTCTAAAGAACAATAATACCTTCACACTGTACAAGATCGCCTTTCTTCAATATGACCTTGAGCGGTACAATGAAAGCAACACTTCTGCAGACATTCTGCTAAGAAGGAGTGAGCTAGATGATCAGACGGTAGCTTTTCAAAGATCAGATGAGAGTCAGCAGGAGATCCCTCTTAGAGCGGCACTTTACAATCTAAAAGGTATAATTGCTGTACAGCAAAGCAAACCTGATGAAGCTAAGGAGATGTTCAATAAAGCATTAGAGATATCACCCGACTTTGAGTTGGTACAGGCCAATTTGAAGGATGTGACTGAAGGATAATTCAAATTATACAAGAGAAGTGAAGCCTGGACATACGTCCGGGCTTTTTTTGATTTATGGGGTATCATTTTTTCAATATATCCACTATTTTTTGAGTGTATTTCAAAAATAACCGCTTGTAATCAATAATGCTTTTATTAAAAAGCTAATTCTACTAGCTTTCCTGAGGATGGGCTAATCAGCATGATTTGGCCACTGCTTTTGCCAAGTGCTACTGTAGATGAAAAAACACCAGGATATTACCATTAAAAGGCTCCATCGCTTTCTAGAGCGTTTGAAGAGCAACTACTATTACGAGAATATTGCCCTTGAGGCAAGCTATCATAAATCTGCCGAGCCTATATCATGGGAAGCAGCTCAGGAAGCCATCTTTGAGCCCATCGAGATAGGCACCAATTGGGGTAGCAACTTTGAATGTGCCTGGTTTAGATTTAGAGGCAAGGTGCCCTCTTCGTACAAGGGCAAGTATATCGTCGCTTTGATCGACATTGGGGGTGAGGCATGCCGATTTGACGAGGACGGCCACCCCGTACAGGGACTTACCAACAAGAAGATCAGCTGGACACTGACAGAAACGATCATCAAGAAGAGAGTGAAACTCTTTGAATCAGCGGAAGGGGGAGAGGCCGTTGATATTTTAATTGACGCAGGAGCCAACAATATACTGGGTACTAAGAATGTACTCACCTATGAATCAATGGTGGATGGCGTTTTCAACCAGGCGGATATAGCCATTTTTGACAATGAGAAATGGCAATTGAGAATAGACTTTGAGCTACTGCTGCAGATAGCACTGGAGTTGCCTGAGTACTCTCGCCATCGTCGCTTGATCATCTACGTGCTCAATGAAGTCTGTAACAACTTCGGTGAGGGAGGCCCGGATCAGGTGGCTCAGTGTCGTGCTTTACTTGAGCCCGAGCTCAGTAAACCTGCAAATGCTTCTGCTTTGAAAGTGTCTGCCATTGGTCACGCCCACATCGACATAGCCTGGCTCTGGCCACTGAGGGAGACTGTTCGCAAGACCTCACGTACATTTTCCACAGCCCTAAGGATGATGGAGTATTATCCGGAGTACAAGTTCGGTGCGAGTCAACCAGCACTATATCAGATGATGAAGGATCACTACCCAGGACTCTATGAGCGCGTGAAGCAGGCCGTCAAAGATGGAACATGGGAATGTCAAGGCGCCATGTACGCAGAAGCGGACTGCAATCTCGTATCTGGTGAGTCACTGGTTCGACAGGTGCTTTATGGTAAGCGATTCTACCAGGATGAGTTTGATGTGGAGGTGAAGAACCTTTGGCTTCCTGATGTATTCGGCTATAGTGCTGCGCTACCGCAAATCCTAAAAAAAGCGGATGTCGACTATTTCATGACTCAGAAGATTTCATGGAATCAATTCAACAGTTTCCCCTATCATACCTTTTGGTGGGAAGGCATAGACGGCACCAGTATCTACTCACATTTCCTAGCGCCAAATAATTATAGAAGCGACTGTAGTGCCATGGATCTGATGAATCTCGAGCGCACTAACAATGAGACCGACCGTACTGAGCATGCCCTCTTTTTGTACGGTGCGGGTGATGGGGGCGGTGGCCCAAGCCGCATTTACATCGAGAAACTGCGAAGGGTCAAAGACCTTGAAGATATGCCCAAGGTAGAGCTTGAGTTTGCGGAGGAGTTTTTTAAGAAGTCTGAAGCAAGCGCTCGGGACTTGCAGACCTGGCGAGGTGAGTTGTACCTGGAGCTTCATCGTGGTACGTTGACCACCCAGGCACTTACCAAACAATACAATAGAAAGCTTGAGCACCTACTTCGTAAAGTGGAGTGGCTTTACAGTGTCTATGCTCTAGATAATTACCCTCAGGCCCAACTTGAGGCTTGCTGGAAGACATTACTGCTCAATCAGTTTCATGATATTATCCCCGGCACCTCTATTACGAGAGTGCATCAGGAGTCCATAGCGCAGTACCGAGAGGTCGAAGATGAGCTCAATACGTTGATCGATCAACTTCTAGTAGGAGAGGAGCTGGCGGCTTATAATTCCTTGAGCTGGGATAGGGAGGAAGTCATTCTCCTACCGGAATCGCTGGATACAGTAGCAGGCCAAAAGACGTCAGAAGGCTATCTCTATCAATCCAAGTTGAGCGCTATGGGGCATACGCGGATTAGCCCTGAATATTTGGGCACACCTTTTAAAAATCAACTCATAGCTCAAGAGAGACTACTAGAAAATGAGTTGCTCCGAATTGCTTGGAATGATCAAGGTCAGATCGAAAGCATTTTTGATAAAAGAGCCCAGCGACAGGCCATAGCCGGAGGTGAGGTGGCAAATCACTTTATGCTTTATGAGGATATCCCTAATCTGTGGGATGCTTGGGATGTTGATATCTTCTACGAAGAGATGGAGCCCTCTCACCCACAGCTTATGAAAGTGGAAATAGTAGAGGAAGGGCCAGTCAGAGCAAGTTTAATGTTTCATTTTTCTGATAAGAACTATAGCATTGAGCAAAAGGTATCACTGTGCGCGGGTTCTCCAAGGGTAGATTTCAAGACGACCGTCGATTGGAGGGAAACCGAGAAGATGCTACGCGTTGACTTTCCGGTCAATGTGCACTCGGATAAGGCCACTTTTGAGATCCAGTATGGCCACCTCCAGCGCCCGACGCATTACAATACCAACTGGGATATGGCACAGTTTGAGGTGGTAGCGCACAAGTGGTGTGACTTATCTCAGCCTAACTATGGCGTGGCACTCCTCAATGATTGCAAATATGGCCACAAGGTGAAGGGTAATACCATCAGTTTGAATCTGCTAAGATCACCCAAGGTGCCTGACCCAGAGGCGGACATGCATCAGCATGAGTTCACCTACAGCTTGCTGCCTCATATCGGTGGGTATATCGAAGGCAATGTGATCAAAGAAGCTTATCAACTCAACCACCCTGTAGAAGTGAGACCCTATATCGGACAGTCAGGTGCTCTATTGAGCATAGATCAGGATAATATTATCGTTGAAGCGATCAAAAAAGAAGAGGATGGAGACGGGTTGATCATCAGACTCTATGAAGCTTATGGAACAGATACGGTATCCAAGATTATTTTTAATGGGGAGTTTTTAAGTTGCGAACTAGTCAATTTACTAGAACGCCCTATGAATGACCTGTTGATCCTTGACGATGGAGTGGAGCTGGCATTTGGACCATTCGAGATCCATACGCTAAAACTTAAAGCTTAGCTGAAACTGTATCCTTTAGTAGTTCTTTGGCTACTTTGGCCCAGCCTTCACTGGCTATACCATCTATTCTCGTTATGCTAGACAAGTCGGTTGTATGCCATTGTCCTGACGGCTTCTGCACCAGATATGGCCGGTCTACAGCTTCGAGCATAGGGAGATCATTGCCGCTATCGCCGATCCCGACTGAAGTCACCTTGGTACCACAATTTGTCTCGTAGAGTTGATTTAGCAGCTTGACTGCTTTCCCCTTGTCTGCGAACTTACCCATGACGGTCACGAACTTACTACCATGAACGCAAGCAATTCCACGTAGCTCCATGGCGAGGCAGAAGTGATGAAACTCTAGAGCCTCGAAGTTGCCCTTGACTAAAGTCTCGCTGAAGTCTCTGGTACTGGCTTTGATTGCGTCTTGCTGAGCTAATGAGGTTATTTCACAGATTTCCGGTAGGCTGAGGTCCTGATAGCCCCAGTAGCTAAATGGGAATTTTGATCGGTATTCGTTGACTGTGTTAAGAATCAAGTCAGCCGATTGCCCAAGTTTAATGACTTGGTATCCATTGATCTGCTCATGGGGGATATCTACGTTTTTGAAGTAACCTGAAGGAATGAAAATGGCACTGCCATTCTCTACAATGAACGGATCTATAACGCCGAGCGCTGACCTCAGCTGCTCTTGTTCTACTCTTGTCTTTGAGGAACAGAAGATGACAGGAGTGCCTTCATTTTGTAGCTGCTTAACTGCAGGTGCCGATGCTTGGAAGCTATAGGTCTCCAAATCGAGGAGCGTACCATCAAGATCAGTGAATACTACCTGCCTGCTCACTTAGCCTCTAGTTTTGCGCCGTTTTCCGGTAGGTTGATCTTTTTTCCTTTGACCTGGTCTCTTTGGAGACCATTCGCCTTTTGATGCTTATAGTCTGTGAGATCGATCTGAAGTAATTCCGCGTAGGGTTCGCTTTGGATTACTTCATAGAAAACCTTCAGATTAGCATTGATGATAGCCGGATAGTAGGTCAGTGACTCCTTTATTTTTTCACCTTCCTTGAGCAATCCTCGATGGTAGATGTCCTCCATGATCTCTTTTTTGAGCGATTCGCTGCACATAGGAGAACGATAGATGACTTCCATGGCTTCCATACTCATGCTGTCCACATGCTCTTCACCTTTTACTTCATGCAGGTGCGGATTTCTGGATTCTATTTGAAATACCTCTATGCCTTGATTGAGTACCGAGGGTATAGGATTATCAAGTATGCCGCCAAAGCGTTCTAGCATGTTGATATAGTGATAAGGCTCAATAGAGTAGCCAGAAGAGTAGTCGAGGTTGATGGCCAGCTCCATGGTCATCGCATGCTCACCGGCATTGCCTGTCTTGATGATTTCTGTACCGTATCCGGTAAATGTGCTGATCAGTCCATTCAGGATCTTGTTGGTATGCTCTGAGACCCTGCCTCTTTTGGCAAAGAAAAGATTAGACTCTACAATTTTTGGCTTGCTATGCCAGGCGATCCGTACCATAGAGTAGTCTGACTTAGCCATATGAAAGCCCGCACAATACTCTTGAACATATTCATGAACTGCTCCAGGGAAGTAGTTGTCGGAATCAATAAAACCGATGTATTTCTTACCGCTCAGGTAAGCGAGGAAAGTACTCAGGATCATGCCCTCGGCCTTGCCATTCTTGATCTCGCCTTTTTCATTGAGCAAGAACTTATAGCCTGATTTTTCACATGCCTCTCTAAGTTTTGGATCTTTCTGATGAACGATGATTACGTTCTTCTTCATGAACTTGCAGATATGCTCTAGCGCGTCTCTTTCAATGTGATATCGATCTATTGGCGCTCTGTCGCTATTTGAGACGATGATCACTTGACAGTGATGAGGAATACCACAGAGCACTCCTTCGATCAGTTTGATTTTTTCATTTCTGATGGGCACAATGATGCACATCTGCTCTTGTATCTCTTGAAGGGACTCATAGGACAGCCTGCGTATGACCGATTTTTCTTTGGCCTTGGACTCATTCCTGGCGTGCTTCAGACCAGCATCCAGTTCGTAAACTTTTTGAACATCATGAAACATAATAGGACCAAACCGCTCTACTTCCCGAGGTATCTCAATTCGCATATGACTAAGGTGATTTTTTTAGAGTTTCGAATATTATTCATATTGCCATATAAGACAAGAATTATTAACATAATGATCAAATAATTACAATACGTTCAGAATAGTAATCGATTATTGAAATATTTTTAATTGACTTAAAGCTGAATAATTACTGGAATTTGTTGGCCCCTCCGTGCAACCCTTTCATTTATTGCCAATCTTTAGGGCAGATATTTGGTTCATTGGTAGCAGCATCTCGAGACATACATTACGAACTCATCAACGCCAGCAGGCTGGGCAGTCGCGACGCTCAGTATCAGTTGTACAAGCTTTACAATAAGGCCATGTTCAACGTGTCGCTGAGGATTACCAATCATTGGGAGGAGGCAGAGGACGTGGTTCAGGAGTCGTTTGTCAAGGCCTTTCGAGGATTGGAGTCATTTCGGGGTGACTCAACTTTTGGCTCCTGGTTGAAGCGCATCGTGATCAATGACTCGCTGACAAAGGTGAAAGCCCGAAAATTGAATTTCACCCCAATGGATGAGACGCTGGAGTACGTGCCTGATACCGTTGACGATGGCTATGATATTGAACGCGACCTTAGTGTAGCCAAAGTCAAAAATGCAATGAATCAACTGTCTGATGGCTATCGAACTGTATTGAGTCTCTATCTGCTGGAAGGCTATGATCACGGGGAGATTGCCGAAATACTTGATATCTCCGAGTCTACCTCAAAAACACAGTATAAGCGTGCAAAGGATAGGTTGAGATTGATCTTAAAAGAATTGAACGATGAATAACGATCAGAAATTAGAGGAGTTTATTCGAAACCATAGAGACGAGTTGGATGCTTCTCCGGCAGAGGACAGAATGTGGAATGCCATCGAATCGGATCTCAAACAAGAAACGGAGGAGGTGAGCCAGCCAGTCCGAAAGGTAGACTATACGATCTATTGGAAAGTAGCGGCGATCTTATTACTGGCTTTGTCATCGGTTTTAGGTTACTACAACTGGCAATCATCAGAGGTTGATTCGGCGCTAGCCAATCCAGAATTTGCAAGTGCTGAAACCTACTACAATGACTTGATCGGCCGGAAGAAGGAAGAAATCCGACTTTACGCTGTATCTAACCCTGAGCTGGAGAGTTCATTTTTGGGAGACATAGAAGCCTTGGATCAGATGTATGACGAGCTCAAAAGGCAGGCTCAAAATACTGGAGGACAGGAGATTGTCTTTGACGCCATGATCCAAAATCTACAGCTAAGAATTGATATCCTGAACCAGCAAATTATAGTGTTGGAACAAATCAAAAACAAAGAAGAAAATGCAAACGCAACGATATAGAATTTCAGCAGTAGCAGTTTTTATGCTACTATTCTCCACTGGGCTAGGGTATGCTCAGGGAGACAAGACAAAGAGGATAGCTAAGAGCTACACCATCGATAGTGATGTCCGTCTCAGTTTTGACAATAAGTTTGGTAAGCTCCATATCGATACACACGATAGTGATGTGCTGGAAGTAGAGGTGCTGATCAAGGTTGATCTCAGAAGCGAATCAAGAAGTCAACAACTACTGGACAGAATTGAAATCGACGTGGATGAAAGTTCATCGGAGATTTCTTATGAGACCGACTTGTCAGGAAAGATCAATAACAAAAACGGGGAAAGTTTTAGTATTGATTACATGATTAAGATGCCAAAGAATAACCCCTTGAGGGCTAAGGTATCTTTTGGAGATATGTATCTGGGTGACCTGACTAACACTGCGGACATAGAAGTGGCTTACGGTAGTCTCAAGGCTAAGAATCTGACTGGGGAAGTCTCCCTTAAACTTTCCTTTAGTAAAGGAGAGGTGGGTGAATTAGGAGATGGCGATGTGGTGGTGAAATACGGCGGCCTAGAGGCAGAGAAGATGGGAAATGGGGAGTTGAGTCAGCAGTTTTCTGACGTGGAAATCGGTGTAGCTGGGCGGCTGGATGTAGAGAGCAAGTATGGCTCAGTAAAGCTTCAGGATGTGGTATCGGTTGATGGCAGTTCTAACTTTACAGACTTCACGATAGGCCACCTTCAAAAACGCATCGACCTGGTTACTTCTTATGGTAATGGTGTCGAGATTAGAAACCTGAGCCGTGATTTTGAGTCAGTAGAGTTACGTGGCAAGTTCAGTGGGTATACCATTTACCTCGAAGCAGATACTCAAGCTAATATCGAAGTAGAGACGAGCTTCTCTGACTTTAGATACACAGGCTTGCCAATAGAGATGAATACTATGGTCAAGGAGATGAGCTCCGCTCGCTACAAGGGCACGCTCAATGGTGGTGGAAATCTCATTAGACTGGACTCCAGCTACGGCGATATCCGGTTATATCAGTAGCTATTGATAGAAAGGCTTGAGTTCGAAGGGTTCCTTAGCAGAATCATAGACCTGGCCTTTCTCACATTTTAATACCCTTGCAGGATAGTTTTGTAAGAAAGCATGATTGTGAGTGGCCATGAGTATTGCCGTACCGCTGCGATTGATCTCCAGGAATAGCTTGAATATGCCGTCTGCCACCTCAGGATCAAGATTTCCGGTAGGTTCATCGGCGATCAGCATAGCGGGCTCATTGATTAAAGCACGGGCTACTACTACACGCTGTTGCTCTCCTCCGGACAGTTGATGCGGCATTTTGTTGGACACTGCACCAAGCCCCACACGCATGAGTACTTCGGCCATTCTCTTTTTCACCTTACCAGAATCTTTCCAGCCTGTTGCTTTCATCACGAACTGCAGATTTTCGGCTACCGATCTATCGTAAAAGAGCTGAAAGTCTTGGAAGATGATGCCAATCTTACGGCGCAGTTTAGGTACTTCCTTTCGCTTGATATCCTTGATGTTGAAGCCAGCGACTTCTACATCGCCAAGACGTAGAGGGAGATCCGCATAGAGTGTCTTGAGTAGCGATGATTTGCCACTGCCTGTTCTACCCACGAGATAGACGAATTCACCTTTGTCAATGACAAAGTCGATATCACTGAGTACCGTTTGGCTCTCCTGAAAGATATTGGTCTTTGAGATTCTGACAACTGGATCAGATGAAAAGGACATGCTCAAATATTTAGCTCCTGCAATTTACCGAAAGGTAGTTCATTGATGATCTCTTGCAAAGCATCTTCCTTACCTTCCAAACCATACTTCTCGAGCTTCTTGAGTGGACGGTCTGCTCTGAAGTAGGCAATGAGCACGAACTTATCATCCCTTAGTTGTATGTAGTTAGGGATTTTTGCTTTTCCCTTGACTTTGATGATGTACATGCTCATGAAACCAACTTCCTCAATGGAAGTTTTATCCGTTGAGTTTTTTATGATCCGCAAGGAATTTGGCGAGACCTTGATCTGTCAAAGGATGGTTGAGAAGACCCATGATCACGTTCAATGGACAAGTCACTACGTCAGCACCGATCTCTGCACAATTGATCAAGTGCATTGTATGCCTTACTGAAGCGGCAAGTATTTCAGTCTCAAAGCCATAGTTGTCATATATCTGCACCATCTGCTCAATGAGGGAGAGGCCGTCGGTCGACACATCATCTAATCTACCGATGAATGGAGAGACATAGCTCGCTCCAGCCTTGGCAGCCAAAATGGCTTGTCCGGCACTGAAAATGAGTGTACAGTTTGTTCTTATTCCTTCTTCAGTAAAAGCTTTGATGGCCTTCACACCCTCCTTGATCATGGGTACTTTCACGACGATCTTGTCGTCAA
Source organism: Cyclobacteriaceae bacterium (assembly GCA_040222235.1). GTDB lineage: Bacteria > Bacteroidota > Bacteroidia > Cytophagales > Cyclobacteriaceae > UBA6059. The sequence continues at coordinate 4,759 of JAVKDO010000097.1, read as the reverse complement.
GTTTAGCCAAGGCCCGACCTTCTTTCATCATACCATCAAAGTCCGTCGCGATCACCTCTGCACTTACATTGTCATCTACGATATCGCAGATGGCCTTATAGTGAGCCGTAATGTTACTATCACCCCTGATGCCTTCTTTGGCCATTAGGGATGGATTGGTAGTTACACCATCGAGGACACCCAAATCATAGGCTTCCTGAATATCATTAAGATTGGCAGTATCAATAAAAAACTTCATGTAAGACGGATTTAGAGTGTTGAATTGTGAAACTGTATAATCACAAATCTAAGGATAAAATGAAACTGGGAGGGTAGAAAAAAAGAAAAGGCAAACAGAAATCGCACCGCTCAACCACTTACCCTTGCTTCCTTCCAGACCTGGGGGATTCAGCAGGAGCTGGTCGCATCTGCTTGCCGCTGCAAATTTACGAAATATTAATTCACTCCGGCAAGAAGTCGTGAACTAATAATCTTCACATGACATGTAAGTTTTCGAGCATTAACAGGAACAAGGAATATTCAGAGATTATCTACTTGGCTAGACCTTTAAGGTAGAGGTTGAACTCTAGCGGACTACATTTCTCAAACTCGTCTTCCGCTAAGTCTTCAAAAATGTCTTTATCGAATTGGCGCTTCGTCTTTTCCATTTTCCCATCTACGGAAACGATGAGTTCGAGTCCTTCCAAACTCTCAGGAGCTATTCTCACCAAGACTTTAAACTCTTGAAGCTCCTTCTTATAGTATTCATGAATTTCCTGAGACATTAATCTGATATGAGATCTGTAGTTCGTCTATTCGTCTGAATTAGTTGTAGCCTAAATATCATTGTCCTCGTCAAACTCTTAATCTTTGTTGAGTATTCCATCTAGTCTGTGGCTCATACTTACTCAGCTCTAATCGAGACTAAAATTATGAAAAATAAGTGTAGAAGAGGTGAGCCTTTGGACAATAGATATCAGCTAGCGGTTTGCCTATTGTGCTATTTCTACCATGTGAGTCTGCTGTAAGTCACCTATGTCTACTTTTGCTAGCAGCTGCTCCTCAAGTAGCTCTGCCCAGGTTTTCATATATAGCGTGACGTGCTCGACATTATTATGCGATAGTGCATCTCTCAGGTCTTTGGTTAAGCGACTTAAAACCTCCTTATCCTTCAGTTTTTCAAGGTTCATCAGGTCTTCAGTGGTCAGTCCTTTACTCAGGAGCTCTGAGATAATGATTTCGATAGGCATGCTCGTACCTTCACAGTATGCTTCAGCTTGCTCTGTCCAGTCACCTCGCCCTCGCATGGCATAGTCATGTATCTCAGCTCTGCTGTAGGAGGTCAATTCCTGAGCTAGGTTACCACAATTACATGCGCCCATGTGACCCCACATGTATTTCCGTCCATTACTGAGTTTGTCGGCGGTCTTTCTAAGCGCCTCTATCAATTCTATACTTGCTCTGGCCATATCAATTTATTTTCAAATCAACGTCTTGATGCATTCGGGTGTTTGCTAAAATGAAATTTATTTAATGGATTTTAGTTCTGCAATCTATTATGCTGATTTCGCTGGAATGGCTAGAGTCCATTTTCTTATATTTGTGGGGCTGACCATGGCGCACTCGAGATGAATAGGAGAAGTTGGTTAATAAATAATATGAAAAGAATATTGCTGTCGTTGGTATTAGTCGGGTGCTTTACCCTGGTAGCTGCGCAGCACAAGTCTTATATTGGCGTTAGAGGGGGGGCTCAGCTCACCAATGCTGATATCAGTCATAATTTCTTTCAGGTCAGTATTACTAATACTTATACCGTCAGCTATCATACTGGCCTGATGTATAAGTACTACAACAAGAAGAATGTTGGCTTGATCACTGGCTTAGATTACACTGTAAAGGGCTGGACCCAAAACTTCTTTGAGCTTTCTCCAAACTACACTGCTCGACTCGACTATTTGGAGCTACCGCTTCTGATGACTGCATATCTCGGAAATGGACGTACAAAATACTTTATAGCGTTAGGCCCATTTTTTGAGTATTTGATCAATTACGAACTTGACCCAGAGCCAGCGGAGACAGGGCCTTTTGACTGGTATACTTATGATCCTGAACGAGACCGCAAGTTCGGGTATGGGCTGAGAATGGGTGGCGGGATTAGTTCTGATTTTTCTTTTGGTCAGATTCACCTGGAGGGATTCTTTACATACAGCCTCAGCAATATCATGGATCCCGTAAGTAGGGATTCTGGTGTTCCAGATGTCTCCAACAGTTTCATATTTGGGATATCACTAGCCTATCTCATACCATTCGGAAAACTTGAATTATATCCATGATTGTGCTAATTTCCATCAATCATGCTGAGCATCAGACCACTTAAGTATTTGCTAGCGTACTCGCTACCAGCACTGGCCTATTTAGCTTTCCATAGCCACGGTTGGGTCACATTTGCTCCGATGATTGAGGCGTTTGTATTGATTCCCTTGTTTGAAGTTTTTCTTAGGCCTTCTAAGGGTAACCTATCGGAAATAGAAGAAGAGATGATCAAAGAAGATCCGGTTTATGACTGGATGATCTATGTCAGTGTGCCGATTACGTTTTTCCTAGCCTTTGATTTCTTTACTGCTATTCAGGAGATTGGTCTTACTACCACTGAAAAGGTAGGAAGGATCACTTCTATGGGGATGATTTGTGGCACGCTCGGTATTAACGTAGGGCATGAGCTAGGCCATCGAAAGAAGGCTTTTGAGAGAGTGTTAGCAAAGATGTTGTTGTTGAGCTCATTTTACATGCATTTTTATATAGAGCATAATCGAGGACATCACAAAAATGTAAGTACACCCGAGGATCCTGCCTCAGCGCTGTATGGACAGACAGTCTTTGGTTTTTGGTTTAAGTCGATTGTTCGCAGCTACTTCTCTGCATGGCGATTAGAGTTTGATCGGATGCACAAGATTGGTCAGTCTAGGTTTAGTTTGAAAAACCAGATGCTGATTTTTCAGCTTATTCAACTGGGCGTGGCACTCTTTATTGGTTCTTACTTCGGCTGGATAGTAATGGGCTATTACCTGCTGGCGGCCTTGATGGGGATACTACTCCTTGAGACTGTCAACTACATCGAGCATTATGGCCTCACTCGAAAACAAGTGAGCGCAGGAAGGTACGAACGTGTAATGCCTCATCACTCTTGGAACTCCAATCATCCGGTCGGCAGACTCATGCTCTTTGAGTTGTCACGCCATTCGGATCATCACTATTTGGCAAGTCGAAAATATCAAGTCTTAAAGAACTACGAAGAGGCCCCAAGCATGCCCACTGGCTATCCCGGTATGATGGTATTGGCGTTGTTTCCACCCCTCTGGTTTCAAGTAATGCACGGTCAAATGAAAAAACTTGAGCTGGCCTAGGTCAGAAATCGTTTGCATCTTTGAAAATATAACAATTATTTTGTATGAGCCTTGTTTATCTCAATAGTAATGCGATAATTTTGCTGCGAAATTAATAATTACAGCAAAGACATTTTTATCATGAGTGCAATTTTAATTGAAAAAGCTTGCCTTGAGGCAAAAGAGAAATTGGAGACCCTTGGTGTTGAGCCAACCCTCCAGGAGGAACTAGCTTGGGTAATCGGTAGTTACAACTACGACAGTAATCCAGTTGGTTTGTACGAAATCGGTGGCAAAGCACTAGGTGCTTTGAAAGACGTAAAGAAAGGAAGTCCTAGAAAGGTATCTAAGAAATTAATTGATACGCTAGAGAAAGCAATTTCTGAGCAGAACTAAAAAAAGCCCCGTAAGGGGCTTTTTACTTTTATGATTGTTTTCTAGTAAAGGACGTTACTTCTTCGTCTTGTGACCATCAGCAATCTTCTTTAGAAATGATCGCTTGGTGGTAATTTTAGGGTCGCTGTAAATATACGCTGACATGTCAGCCACCACTCCAGGTAGATAGCCCAACCTAATCGCTACCTTCTCACAAAACTGAATTTCACTCTGGGTTACCTTACCATCTATCTTCATTAGCTGAATAATGTTGTAGAGATAATCGAACCTTTCATCTTCAGGTACATTCTTCAGATTAGGAACCGGTCGAGGATTGCTAATAAGATCTTCTATCTCATCATGAGGTACTTTGAGCCGCTCTCCTAGGTAGTGAATCAACTCTACCTCTGACTCTGCAACAACATTGTCTGCTCTTGAGAGATGCACCAGAATACTCACTTGATCTTGAACTGTTAACATGTTCGACTTGTTAATGGATTTATCCGCAATATATACATAACGAAACAGACTTCTTAAAGATATGTTTCTTAGAATAGTAAAATTAAATATTCAAATAGTATCACAATCCTAATTAGTGTCAATTAAATCTTCGAATAGTAAAGAATCGGTCAACTGGAGTGATAGATGGGATGCCCTGAAGAACCTCAGACCTTTCTTTTCAATGGTATGGGAAGCCAGTTCAAAATACACCCTTTTCAATGTGTCTCTGAGGCTGGTGAAGTCTGTGGTTCCACTGATCACCCTGTACATAGGAAAGTTAATCATCGATGAGGTTATCGTTCAATCCAGCTCAACTGAAGCCGATTATTCACTCCTTTGGTTGTACGTAGGAAGTGAGTTTGGGATCATATTATTATCAGATTTATTAAATAGAGCAATAGGGCTGACCGACAGCTTGTTGGGAGATTTACTGGCCAATAGTACGTCAATTCGGCTAATGAGTCATGCCGCCAAGCTGGATCTCGCTCAATTTGAGGATTCACAGTTTTATGACAAACTCG
>JAVKDO010000096.1:0-34445 GCA_040222235.1 Cyclobacteriaceae bacterium | reverse complement strand
CAAGCCGTCGGGGTATTTCGCTGGTTTCATTTTGATCTGAAGATCAAAAACCGAAATTATTTATTTGGATCCCCGCCTTCGCGGGGATGACGTTTTTATTGGAACCCCGAGGCAGAGCCTCGAGGAATTCTTTGGATTAAGATACTAGTGACGCATAATGGTAGCTGATGCAGCATTGATGTTGCTCACACTCTTCGATAATAAAAAAAGGCTGACAGTGTTACCTATCAGCCTTTAGTACCAAAGGTGGGAATCGAACCCACACTCCCGAAGGAACACGATTTTGAGTCGTGCGCGTCTACCAGTTCCGCCACTTTGGCATTTTGGTACAATTCACTGGTCAAATTAGTCTGCCTTATCTCTGCGAAGGCAGGCACCTTGGCAAGTGGGATGCAAACTTACGCCAATTATTAAAAAAGCCTAGGGCGCAACCTCCAAAAATTTCTTCAGTGAAAAGGCCTGCGGCTTATCAGAAAAAAGCTTCTTGGTTTTTGACCAAGTCCCTTCGAAAAATTCGGAGTGGCGGTACTCATCTAAGTGACTCTCACTATTCCAGTGGCTGTAGGTATAGTAGATATTGGCCTGATTCTCATCTTTCATCAGCTCAAGATGCTCACAGCCATCAAAGGCCCTGATGGCGGCTTTGGAGTCTTCAAATATCTGAAGAAAGTCCCCTACCGCATCTTCTCTGAAAGTCATTCTTACGATCCTTAATAGCATATCTCTTATTCTGGAAAATCAATCATTATTGGCGCATCATACCCGAGCCCTAGCAGCTCAGAAGCTTTACCATTTTTAATACCTATCTGCAATACTCCGTTGGAGTTGAATAGCATATAAATCTCTCCTCCCTCTGTCTCCGCAAATGAGGTGTGTAGTTTCTGAAGTTTCTCCCTTCCTACCCTGATCACGAATCTCCCGGTACCGTTGATCTTCAGTATGTTGTCAAAGTCGGACTGAGGGATATTGGTTATCAAATTACCATAGTGATCAACCCGCATCACATGACCCACGATCTGCTTCTTGTTAGCCTTTACCTGCCTCCCTATGAGGCGCTCCAATTCCGGGTACGGGCTACCCATCTCATGCATGTTCTCCCCACTGGCGAGCTTGGCCGCCGCTACCGCAAGCTGGTCTCGCTCTAGAAAGGTCGAGGGCGATTGGGGTACCGCCAACTCCACCGCTATGTCAGGCTTACGCTCACTGATCAGGCTAAACAGCCCACTGTCGCTACCCACAAAATACTGATCTTCCAGTCGGAGCGCAATTGGGGGCTCGGGTCGCATGCCTACGGCACTCAGGCAGACAAGATGCACCGTGCTACTCGGAAAATCTCTAAAGACCGAGCTCAGCAAATGCGCCCCATGGCCTATATCATGCGGCGTGATTTCATGACTCAGATCGACGATCTGTATACCAGGATTGATCGAGAGAACCTTGGCCTTCACCGCTGCTACGTAATGGTCTGATTGCCCAAAATCAGACAGAAAAGTGAGGATAGCCATGGATGCAAGTGGGAATTATTCTCTTAATTTGTACAAACAAAAACATTAATAACTAGTCCTCAAAATTGTCCCTCACATTCTAAAGGAAAGCATTTGGTAGAAAAAGTCATCACGCTTGAAAACATCCAACTGGTTGATTTTCTTGGCATTGAAAATCAGAATATCAAGGAGATAGCGCAGGCTTTTCCGGATAGCAAAATTGTCTCACGCGGAAATGAGATCCGTATCAAGGGCAGCACACCGCAGATCATCGAGATCAATGAGATTCTGAATTCGTTGATCATACATTACCACAAGTTTGGAAGTATCACGCAGGAAAACATCCAGACGTACATCAAAAGTGAGCAAGAATCCGTCGATGGGCCTACTGAAAATGTGCTAATCTACGGTACCCGTGGATCCAAGATAGTACCTAAGACCGCCAACCAACAGACGCTGGTCGAGTCTGCGATGAAGAATGACTTGGTCTTTGCTATTGGCCCTGCCGGTACGGGAAAGACCTTTATTAGCGTTGCGTTAGCCGTAAGAGCGCTTAAGAATAAAGAGGTCAAGAAGATCATCATCACTCGCCCGGCGGTTGAGGCTGGAGAGAATCTAGGATTTTTGCCGGGTGATCTCCAGGAGAAGATCGACCCTTACCTCAGGCCTATCTATGATGCTCTTGACGAAATGGTGCCTTCAGAGAAACTGAAGTTCTACCGAGAGAACAGGGTTATAGAGATTGCCCCATTGGCTTACATGAGGGGCCGGACGCTTAACAATGCATACATCTTGCTCGATGAGGCGCAAAACACTACTCCGATGCAGGTCAAGATGTTTTTGACACGTATGGGCCCCAGTTCTAAAATGATCATCACTGGAGATAAAAGTCAGATCGATCTACCGAAAAATCAAAAGTCCGGGCTCATAGAAGCGCTTGACATTCTCAAGGGAGTTCAAGGAATTGGCTTTGTAGAACTGGACGATCGAGACGTTATCCGTCATAAACTCGTTAGAGCTATTATAGGTGCTTACAAAGTTCACGATGAAAAGAAGAAATCATGAAAATCCTCAAAGTCTCAGAAAAATCCCATCTCAAGGATGCCTACGACATTAGAACCAAAGTCTTCGTAGATGAGCATCAGGTCGATCAAGATGATGCCTTTGACGACTTTGATGAAGAGAGTAGTCACTTTATCGCCCAAAATGAGAATGGAGAGACACTAGGAGCTGCCAGATGGAGGAGAACGCCGAATGGCATTAAGCTGGAGAGGTTTGCTGTCGTGCGAGAGCATCGCAATCTTGGAATAGCCAGTGAACTAGTCAAAGCTGTACTGGATGATATCGGCAGTAAGCCTGAAAACAGCAGCAAGCGCATCTACCTCCACGCCAATAAGGAGATCACCGGTCTTTATAAGAAGTTTGGATTCAGGGAAGTAGGACAGCCCTTTCAGGAGTCAGGTATCTGGCATCAGGAGATGGAAAAGTAAAGGCTTTAAGTCAAAATCTCTGTCTATAAGCTTCCTTTGAAGTTAGATAGATGCTATATTCAGTTATGTGGAATAGCTGGACAAAATTCCCGATCACCAGAGTTACGCTCATCTTTCTTGGGGGTATTTGTCTTTTTCAATGGGTACCAAGCCTTGATAGACTTACAATAATTATCACTGCTGGTCTACTCTTTCTACTTCATCTCATAGTTACTCATCAACGCAAGATTCCTTACTACAATCTAGGGAGTTGGGTGGCTCTACCAGCACTCGTGGTAATTCTTCTTTTTGGCTACTATCGAGCCGCACTTAATGATCAGTTGCTCGATCCCAGCCACTATCGACATATTGCTGATGGCCAAGGGTGGAAAGGAACGATCTCCTCCCCAGGTATCACCAAGGAGAACTTCATTCTTTACGAGGCAGAAATCAATGCTGTCTTCACAACTGATACAACTATTGGTGCACGTGGGAAATTCAATTTCTATGTGAGGAAGACAGATAGCCTCATGGCTCTCAACTACGGTGACCAGGTGATGGTCAGAGGAATGCCGTACGCAATTCCTTCTCCAAAAAACCCAGATGAGTTTAACTATGGTGGCTATATGCGTACCAAGCATATCTACGATCAACAGTTTGTGGATGAAACTGAGATCAGACAGCTGGGCAATAGCACTACCAATCCGATACTGGCCATGGGCTATAAGCTGAGATCTCATCTCCAGGGTAGGATCATTCATCACCTTGGCCAAACTGCTGAGTCCGCAGTGTTTTCGGCATTGATTCTTGGCATTAAAGATCATCTGGACAATGACCTCACCAAAGCCTATGCCTCGGCAGGAGCCATGCACGTATTGGCCGTATCGGGATTGCATGTGGGTATCGTCTTTCTGATTCTTAACTATCTATTCAAACCACTAATGCGGCTGAAGTATGGTAACTGGATCGTCTTCAGTTTGCATCTGGTTGGACTTTGGTCTTATGCACTCATTACCGGCTTCTCCCCATCGGTCCTCAGGGCTGTGACGATGTTCTCGATCGTGACCTTAGCAGGCACCAGTGCCCGGTCTTCTAACATCTATAATACCATTGCCATGTCGGCGCTAATCCTACTGCTCTGGGAACCTAATTTCATTTTTGCGGTAGGTTTCCAACTGTCTTATGCCGCGGTGCTCGGTATCATCTATCTTCAACCTAAAATCTACAATCTCTGGATACCTAAATACCGCCTCGTAGATTGGGCGTGGCAGATTACTGCTGTATCTGTAGCTGCACAGATGGCAACTTTTCCGCTAGGCCTGTATTACTTTCATCAATTTCCGTCCTATTTCTTCATTTCTAATCTATTGGTCATTCCTGCGGTTGGGATTATCCTACACGTTGGCTTGGCCTTTCTATTCTTGGCTTCTGTAAGTGAATTATTGGGCGACCTAATAAGTCCAGTACTAGATTGGTTGCTCTGGCTACTGAACACAGTTGTGGATCTAGCCGAAAAACTTCCTGGCAGCCTCATCGATTGGGTCTACTTGTCAGCTGAGCAGATGGTTTTAGTCTATGGCATTCTTCTGAGTATTGTGCTAGTCTACCAATATCAAAATTTGAGATGGTCGTACCTCTCATTGGTTCTCGCGTGCCTTTTCTCCCTTTCCTACATTGATCAGTACATGGCCTCTCGACGAGCTACTGCAATCAAGTTCTATCGAGCCAAGAACTACCCGGCCATCGATTTCTACCACCACGGTGCATCTTACCTGGTGTCATCTCCAGAGTTTGTCAACTCTGAGCTTGCAGCTTTCCAGGTTGACCCACATCGTCGAGCTGTACTGTCCAATCCGGTTCATGAGGATGAACTTCCACCCAGCTTGATGCTGCAAGAGCTGGAAGATGGCCTAGTGCTCTATCAGTGGTTCGATCAACGGATTATTCATGTGACCAAGCGACCCAAACAGAAGTATTCTCCTCCACTCTCCTGTGATCAACTTGTCATCTCGAATAACGCAATTCAGTATCCAAATCAGCTTCAACTATTCGACTATAATGAAGCCATAGTGGACGGATCCAACTTTCAATCGTACAGGATGCTCAACCTTATTGCAGACCATGGGCTTACCAATTTGAATGAAGTTGGAGCAAGGGTGGTGGAAATCCGACCCTCTTTAGAGTAATCAGAAAAAGTTTAGTCTTGGGGGTGGGGTAAGTTGGAGCACTCCACGTATCTATAGCGAAACCACGAATAAACAATCGCTATGATATCACTTATCCTTATCCTCGCACTTTTTTCCATTCGACCTATAGTATACGGAACCGTACTTGCTGGAATAGGTATTGCAAAACTTACACAACTTGTCTCTCAACAGATCGGCTAGGTTATAAAGGGTCGGGTCAATAATATCAAACAGGCATCAGACAAAATATGGCTTATCTCGCCATCTTTTTGGTGGCGCGTTTCCTCATTAGCATGGCGCTCATTGCTAATATGGCTTAATGCCAATTCTTACCATAGCTGGTATGCTCCATGTGCAGGTTCGGTTAGCCGTGCACATGGAGTTCTTTTCATTCTGACCTTAACCCTTTGACCGGATTCGTCAGCAATGCTTTGACTGATTCATAGCTCACCGTCAGCATGGCGACCACTAGCACCGCCACTCCCGCTACCGCAAACACATCCCAGCTGACACTAGTACGATACTCAAAGTCCGTCAGCCATTGCTGTACCAGGTACCACCCTATCGGAAAGGCAATCAACAATGCCATTCCGATCATCTTGAGGAAGTTGACCGTCAAGAGCTGGAAAATCACTTGCGTTGATGCTCCCAGCACTTTCCTAATGCTGATTTCCTTGCTCCGCTGCTCAACTATAAATGCTGATAAGCCAAATAGGCCGAGGCAAGCCACGATGATGGCCAGCACGGAGAAGCTCGTGAATACGCTCCCCGTTCGCTGTACATCAGCATACATGCGTTCATAGGCATCATCTAAAAAGGAGATACGAATCGGTTGATTGGGCATAAAGTCGTCCCAGACGTTCTCAACTGCAGCGAGCGCTTCAGGCAGTTCATCCGTTCCCATTTTTACCGACAGAATGGAGCCTTCATCGCCAAGACATAGGGCCAAGGGACCAATCTCCTCCCTCATATTTTCAAAATGAAAGTCCTCAATCACACCAATGACATTCCAGGTTTCCCAAGTAAATAACTTGGTGCCAATTGGATCCTTGAGGCCTAGCTCTTTAGCCATCTGTTTGTTGATGATAATTGATGAAGAGTCTGACACCATATCTTGAAAGTTCCGCCCCTCGAGAAGCTTGATACCCATAGTGCTGATATAGTCCTTGTCGACCTCCCAGCGCTCTGCCCCTACTGATCGATCTATCTTATCACGACCATCTATCCAGAAGCCATTGCCATCGCGCTTGGTTCCTGCCACGGGGAGATAGCTACTTGAAGCTACCTTCTCGACTGATGACAGCTTGAGTAGCTCATCTTTAAAGGCTTCCATTCTGCTTCCCATGGTTTCTGTACCTTGGATCATCAGTACTTGGTCTTTCTCAAAGCCCAGATCTTTGTTCATGATGAACTGCATTTGTCGGTAGACCATCACGGCACCTATGATCAAGACTATGGAGGTAGCGAACTGAAAAACTACCATCCCGCTTCTCAAGGCTGAGCTTTTACTACCTCTGCTAAGAGCGCCCTTGAGTACGTCAATGGGACGGAAGGCCGATAAATAAAATGAAGGATAAAGACCGGAAAGGGTACCAACGATCAAAACAAACCCCAGTAGGATCGGCCCAAACCACCATTCTGATAAGGGCAATACCATCGATTTATCTGCTATAGAATTAAAATAAGGTAGCATTAAGATGGCCAGGAGCAAACCCATCACAGCGGATATGAGGCTGAATAGAATCGACTCGGACAAAAACTGCTGAACCAATGAAGACCGAGAAGATCCCACTACCTTCCTCAGTCCTACCTCCTTTGCCCGGTTGGCAGACTTTGCCGTAGAGAGATTGATAAAATTGATAGACGCTAGTAGCAGCACAAATCCGGCAATAGCCACAAAAAGCCAAACGATCTTGATGTCGCCGTGCGCAAAATTGTCGTAGATATCTTCATTGTAAAGGTGTACATCACCGATAGGTTGGAGTTCAAACGAATGGTACTTCTGATTGTCATCAGCACCTGGATTACCTGTTGCTCTCATGAACTTATCCACATAGTCATCCCGGATGAGCAACAGCTTCTCCTCCAGTGCTGCGACATCCGCCTCAGGTCTTACCAGAATATAAGGGTTGTAATTCCAACAGCACCAGTTGGTCTGCTCTCCTGGCCAAAACTCCCGATGGGCTAGCGTAATAAAAAAGTCGAATTGCAAATGCCCGTTAGCCGGAAAGTCAGCGATCACACCACTTACTGTGAAGGCATTGGCCTCATCATCATTGAGGATGATCGACTCGCCGACCGGATCCCTATCGGGAAAATATTTATCCGCCTTGCTCTTAGTCAATACTATCGAGTTAGGCTCAGAGAGTGCGCTGGCATAACTACCATAGATCATGGGCATCTCAAGAATCTCTAGTAAAGCCGGGTCCGCATATGCAAAGCCTTCCTCGTAGGTATTAATTACCTGATCCATTCTCCTCATTTGATTGCTCCCTCCATCGAACCACTCATGTGATATCAGACGAGCTGCTTTCTCTATCTCCGGAAAACTCTCATTCAGGACTTGACCGATTTGAGCCGGAAAAGAGGTCGACTTACTATAGTCAGCGGGATCATTGTTAACATTGATCAATCGAAAAAGTCGATCCTGATTTCTGTAATACTGATCATATGTGAGTTCGTCTTGAACAAAGAGGGAGATCAGAATGAAGGCTGCAATGCCTATAGCAAAACCACCGATCTTAATCGCGGAATAGGTCTTGTACTTGAGGAGATTCCTCCAGGCGACCTTTAGATAATTGTAATACATAGCTTTATAATTTGAGTTATTTGACTTTCTTCTTTTGAATGCGAAAGGGCGGCACATGTCCAATACCTCAAGGAAGTAGTAGATGTCCGCTTTTGCTTTTCGGCCAGTATCGCGGCGCTTGGTGTAGAGTTCGTACAAGTCTCCTTGCAAGGTCTCCACTACCTCTTCTGCACATACCCACTCGAGTAGTCGATCAGCCCAACGGGGGGGATTATATTGTTGTTGTGGATTACTCACCCATCCCAAGATTGAGCCCAGCAATGTTTTTTGAAAACTCCAGGCGTAGCTGGTTGACCTCTATCAGCGCATTGCGACCAGCGGTGGTCAATGTATAGTACTTCTTGCGTCGACCACCGCGCTCAGTAGTCGCACCACCTTCAGAGGAAAGCAGGCAACCTTTGTCCTCCAGCCGATAGAGGGCCGAATGAAGGGCTCCAATACTTGGGCTTTTGCCTGTCTTTTCTGTGAGTAATGCTTTCACCGCTACACCATAAGCCTCCTCACCCAAGGAGCCTACCGCCAGCAGTACCAATTCTTCAAATGCACCGATCTTCATATTGATATTATTTTCCTAAATGCAGATCAAATATAAAACTATTTATTTCCTATTTGCAAATCATATATCATGGAGCGTTTTTCTTATTAATATATGAGTTGGCGTATTACATGAAAACTTTGCAGTTTTAAGTATGAAATTGACCTCTGATCCAAGCGTAGCAACTGTATTCGATCAATACCCAGACCACATCAAACGGATTATGGAGCAATTGCGAAAGTTGGTCATCGAGACAGCCGAATCAGTCGAAGGCATTGACAAAGTCGTCGAATCCCTGAAATGGGGTGAGCCTAGCTACCGATCTAACCACGGTAGTACAATCCGCATGGACTGGAAACCCAAAAATCCAGACTACTGCGCGCTTTACTTTCAATGTACTACCAGCTTAGTGAGCACTTACAGAGTGGTTTTTGGGGAAGAGCTGAAGTTCGAAGGAAAACGGGCCATCCTGCTTGATGTCAAAGAGGCACTACCAGAACAGATCCTGAAGCAATGCTTAACCATGGCCATAAACTATCATCGCGTCAAGCATTTGCCTTTGCTTGGCGCTTAGTCACCTCTCATTATCCATGAAAATCCACATTAAAAAAGTGGATTTTCATGGATAAATGTATATTTACATGAATATCCACACTGATATTTTCGATTTTCATGGAAATACAACGACTCAAAGAGGAGCGGCTACTAAAGTCTCTTGCACATTTCCCTTGCGTGGGTATTCTCGGCCCACGCCAGTGTGGCAAGACCACCCTCTCAAAGCTCCTCATGGACAAATTGGGTAAGCAGGCCGTCTACCTGGATATGGAATCGGAAAGAGATCGATCGGCACTCTCCTCGCCTGAGTTATTCTTCGATCAACATATGGACGAGTGCATAGTACTCGACGAAATACAGGTACACCCAGACCTCTTCCCCATTTTGAGATCATCGATTGACAAAAATAGGGTGCCGGGAAGGTTCATTCTGCTCGGCTCTTCTTCTCCCCACCTTCTTCGCAAAAGCAACGAATCGCTTGCCGGTAGGGAATCCTATCATGAGCTCTCCCCCTTCAACCTACTGGAAATAGACAAGCCTTTGCAGCATAGGTTAACAGGTGGGTATCCAGAATGCTACCTGTTCGAAGACGTAGATATATCATTTGAGTGGCTAGCCAACTATGTAGCCTCTTATGTGCAACGCGAATTACCCGCCTTAGGCCTCAATACCCATCCGCATAACATACAGAAGCTCCTCACCATGCTGGCACATGTCCATGGCAACCTACTCAACATCGAGCAGCTCAGCGGATCGCTCGGCATCAGTGCCACCAGCGTCCGCAACTATCTCGGGTTCATCGAGGATGCCTTTCTCATCCGACGGCTCAAGCCATTTCATGCCAACTTGAAAAAAAGGTTGGTCAAATCACCCAAGGTCTACATTCGCGACGTAGGTGTCCTTCACCAACTCCTGGGTATTGGCTCTCGTAAGGATTATGAGTTCTCTCCACAACTGGGAGCATCATGGGAAGGGTACGTGATCGAGCAAATCCTTCAGCTGCTACCCGCTCCATATTTATCCTATTTCTACAGGACGCATCAGGGTACAGAATGCCACCTTGTCATTACCAAAGGAGACCAGCCCATCATCTCAGTAGAAGTGAAATATACCGCCGCTCCCAAAATGACCAAAAGCTTCACCACGGCTATCGATGATTTGGGTACGAAAAACAACTTCATCATCGTGCCAAGAGAGGAGGATTTTCCACTCACAGACAATGTACAGGTAGTAGGACTTGAAACATTCCTCAAAAACATCATCCTTGATCTCTAGTACCATCATGCCATGCACCTACCGGAATAGAATACTGCAAGCTCTACCAAAACCAATACACATTGTAGCTCTAGCGAAATCTTGATAGCTTCCCATCATGATCAAAATTCAACGGCTTAATATGGACACCTCATGGTGGATCTCTTGGGGAGGCACCAGTTTCATTGTAGATCCCTGGCTCATTGGGTCTGAGATCGATGGGGGCTCTTGGTTCAACGAGCAGTGGCACGTCACAGAACCTGTTGCCATTAATGACATTCCAGTGTATGACTTTATCCTGATCACTCAATCATACAATGACCACTGTCATCAAGAGACCATTGAAGCCCTCCAGAATAAGAGATTGATCAAAGCCACTACTAAAGCCTACAACAAGACGAGAAAATGGGGCTTAGCAGATCAGGTGGAAGAACTTCCAGATTTTTCATCGCATGCGAGTGGTTCAGAACAATTGGGTATTTACTCTCTTCACCCAGGTAAGAAGATCGACCCTGTCTATTATGGTGTGGTTATCACGCTGGGGAATGAGGCGATAGTAATCGCATCGCACGGATTTGAACTCAATAACGAACAGCAGCAGTGGCTTAGCCAATTCAAAGTCAGATTGTTGATTACTTCCTTCAGCGAAATACAGCTCCCGGGCTTTATGGGCGGCAAAGTCAACCCAGGCATGGACAATGTCAATCAACTTTTTCATCAGCTTAAGCCTGAGCACATTATCAACACACATGATGAGCAGAAGACAGCCAAGGGGTTGGTAATGAAACTCGCTAAGACAAAGTACGTGGATCTTGATCAGCTTGCTGAGCCTCTTTCATCTAAGTTTTTGAGGATCAAGGCGTATGAAGAATTGACGATATGATTTTTCCGCAATGCAGGCTAGGTCAGTCTCATTGACTACTTAAGCCAGCCCATGCTCCATAAAACTGCAACCTTTGGTCACCACTCGGCTGGACGATCATCGGCGGGATGATCTCGTCTACTTTTTTGACGCTGTTGGTGGTGCCTGTCTTATACAGTTGGTTTACCACAGAGAAGAGTTTTGAAGAGGAGGAAATAGAAAATCAGACTGAGCTGGTCACGGCATAAACAAGAGATTCAAGGGGTTGCTTTCGTCTCGGAAAGTGATCCCTTGTCAACGACTTACTTCAATCTCTCATCCCAGAAATAGTCTTCCACAGCCGAAACAAGCACTTCTTTGAAATCAGTATGCCTCGTATTGACCAAGTAGTTGTGCTCTTGAGGAATGACCGCCGAAGGTATTCTTAACAAGGCTGAGTCTCCATGGGTATACCAGAAGCTACCCAGACCCTGAAGCTTGCTGTAGGCTGCCAGTGATCGCCAGTTTTCCGGTAGGTCGGTGACTTCATAAGCGTCAAACTGGTCTGGTACAGAGAGCAACATGACTTTATAATCTACTTTGGGATGAAGGTTGGAGCGGTTGACCAGCATCTCAAGTGTTGCCAGCGATCTGGAGGAAGATGCATAGAGGACATATTGATCCATTAGATTCCATCGGCCAGCACGGCCGGAAGCGGTCAGCCGATCAGCGTACTTGGCAGAAGTGATTCGATAAACGATCATCAGGCATTGTCACCATATTCCATACCTGTGAGTCGGTCATCGACCAGCCTCACGCCACTGTTGGTATTGAGGAGATCGGCGGGCCTGCGCTGGCCCAGCATGAAATTATCGGTATGCAGCCACTGCCCAAAAGTCTGCCCATCACCGAAAACGGCCACCCCATGCCTGGCGAATGAAGTAAGCATCACCAAATGCTCGATGACATCAGGCTTGAGGTCGGCCTTACCATCACGATAGCTGCGGTAGGTCTTGACATTGACATTGAGCCAATAAGCAATCATATCATCTGCGGCTAACGTGAACTCCTTGAGCTGGGTAAAATGAAATGATGGCTCAACGAACCCTTCGATCTGATCAACTAATGACGCAGGGTTGAGCGTCGGTGCTTTTTCGTAGGTAGCGATAAAATCAGAAACGATCATAGGTATAATTGCTTTTTCAATAAAGTAAATTTACCTAATATCTAATTGATTTGCAAATTATCCTGATCTGATAGATTTGTATGGTGCTCAAGGGATTGCCTTTTTTATCTATCTTGATCAATTCTGCCAAAACCTGACAAGAACAACACTCTTTGAACAAACAAGTCTCGAATCTCGGTAAATGGTCCAGCGTCTCCTTAGTTGTGGGCAACATGATTGGTGCAGGCATATTCCTTACGCCAGCTGTCCTGGCCAGTTACGGTGGCATCAGCTTACTGGGCTGGTTGATGTCCACCCTTGGAGCCATATTCATCGCCGTGCTTTTTTCAAGGTTGAGCAAGCTTATTCCAAATGCGCAGGGAGGCATCTATGCTTACACCCGTGAAGGTTTAGGCGATTTCTCAGCTTTTTTGGTATCATGGGGCTACTGGTTTTCCAACCTCACTACCAATGCGGCATTAGCTGTCGCTTTCATTAGCTACTTGAGCGTCCTCCTACCCATCGTCAACTCGTCGGTTATTACGTCAGCAGCCAGTGCGATTTTGACGGTATGGTTCCTGACTTGGGTCAATACCTTCAGCCTCAAAAAGGTGGGACAATTGGCCACTGTCACGACCGTCCTCAAGACATTGCCGATCATCGCTATTAGCATCGCTGGTCTCTTTTTTTTCGAGTCCTCTCATTTCGAACCCTTCAACTTAAGCGGTCAAACCAACTGGCAGGCGATCGTCGCAGCAACAGCAGTTACATTCTTTTCCTATTTAGGAGTAGAGAGTGCTACCATCCCTTCCCAAGGAGTCCGCGACCCTGAGAAGACAGTTCCCTTTGCGACCAAATGGGGCACGACCATCGCCGCGTTGATCTACATCCTCAGTTCCTTTTCCATCTTTGGTGTTATTTCACCTACAGCGCTTGCTGACTCGCCAGCTCCCTTTGCCGATGCTGCCGCGATTATTTGGGGCGAAGAAGCCAGATACATCGTTGGACTTGCCGGAGCGATTTCTGCCTTTGGTGCTCTCAATGGATGGATATTGGTCATGGGTCAGGTACAGCAGGCTACCGCCAATGATGGCCTTGCACCGAGCATCTTTACAAAAACCAATAAGAATCAAATGCCTGCGGTTGGCCTCTTGATATCAGCCGTTTTGATCACCTTCCTAATCGTGACCAACTACTCTGGTGGATTACTGAAGGTTTTTGAATTTATGATCCTAGTCTCCACTGTCTCTGTACTCATCCCCTATTTGCTCTGCGCAATCTCCTATGCCGCCATCGTCAGAAAAAAGGATCCATCAAAGGCTCTGAGTCTAGACACGCTACTGATCGTAATACTCGCCTCGGTATTCTCACTTTACGCACTTTTCGGATCAGGCTTTGATTCCGTATTTTGGGGGCTATTATTCTTGGTAGCAGGTATTCCAGTATTTCTATTTCTCAAAAAACGAAACTCAAAATGAGTGAAACACATCATTCCGAATACGGCCGCATCAATTCAATCTATTTGAAGCACCCCATAGCTGCTTGGAAAAGTCAGTCAGCAATAGATGATCAATGGGAGCAGCATCACTACTTGGGAGAGCCTGATTATGAAGGGGCATTGAAAGAGTACGGGGCGTTTGAGAAAATGATCAATGAAATGGGAGCAGCAGTGAGCTATTTCGAAGCTGATGACCTCACCTCGATGGACTCAGTCTACTGTAGGGATGCCTCGATCACCACGGATTTTGGAGTGATTTTATGCAGAATGGGCAAGCAGGACAGGGCCAACGAGCCGGAGGCTTGCTTATCCACCTACCGGAATGATGACATTCCCATTCTCGGTAGAATAGAAGCTCCAGGCACCATAGAAGGTGGGGATGTAGCCTGGATAGACACAAAGACATTGGCGGTAGGCAGAACCTATCGTACGAATGATGACGGTATTGCTCAGCTAAAATCACTGCTCAATCCTCACGGGATAGAAGTGAAAACTGTGGAGCTACCTCATTACAAGGGAAAGTCAGATGTATTTCATCTCATGTCGATACTGAGTCCGGTAGACAAGGATTTGGCGGTAGTTTACTCACCATTGATGCCGATTACATTTAGGGAATACTTGCTAGACAAGGGCTATCAGCTCGTAGAAGTACCAGATGAAGAGTTTGAATCCATGGGTTGTAATGTACTGGCACTATCACCGAGAACCTGCCTCATGGTAGATGGCAATCCGATCACAAAATCAAGACTGGAAGCAGCAGGTGCCACGGTGCACACTTATCAGGGAACGGAGATTAGTGTTAAAGGCGGTGGTGGCCCGACATGCCTGACTCGCCCATTTTTGAGATTACATTAATTCGCGGTTGTCCTATTCCATTCAGCCGATATCGGCAGAAGATACCCGGCCTATTCGTCATCGCGTAATGTGGCCGGATCATCCATTCGACTTTGTCAAGATACCCAACGACTCAGAGGGTGTACACTTTGGCCTCTTTGTCGAAAGTCAGCTGATTGCGGTAGTGTCGCTTTTCGTGACAGCACAGGGGGTACAGTTTAGAAAGCTCGCCACTGAAACTGACTATCAGGGTCTGGGCTTTGGCTCGGCTATCATGCGACATGTCATTGACTGGGCAAAATCTCAAGGGCATCTTCGACTTTGGTGCAATGCCAGGGCAGGCAAGACGAGCTTCTATGAAAACTTTGGAATGACCAAGACGGATGTGACCTACGAGAAAGGTGGGCTTTCGTTTGTGGTGATGGAACTAGTCATTTGACTGCTGTCCCACCTTACTCCAAGCCACTGCCTTAAATTGCGATCTTGACTGATTCCGATCTCCTCCATAAATAAGTGTCTTTGTAGATACAGCATCCCCCGATATACCCTCAAAGTACTGAAGCGGTTCTGCCAGCTTGGAGGTTAGGGTCGTACTGGACTTAACCTCATAGATATGCAGCGACGGACCATCGGCATAGAGCAGGTCTACTTCATGACCGTGAGAGTCCCTCCAGAAATAATAGTCCCGCTGTTGTCCTAAATGATAATTCTGTTTGATAATCTCACCGACTACCATATTTTCAAAAAGATGACCCCATAAGGGATGCTTAGGAGAGAGTTTTCCTCTGCGGATATTGAGTAGATGACAGAGTAAGCCTGTATCCCAAAAGTATAGCTTCGGAGATTTGATCACACGCTTCCCAAAATTGGAATAATAGGGTAGCAACAAGTGGATGACATAGCTTGTCTCCAATATTGATATCCAGTTTTTGATCGTGCTGTGACTAACACCCACATCTTTCGACAGGTCGGTCAAATTGAGCAATTGACCGGCCCGCGTGGCACACACCTTGAGAAAAACTCGGAATAGTCGGTCATCATGTACATTAGCCAATTGGCTCACATCACGTCTTACGTACGTGTCGACGTAGTTAGCATAGTAGCTGTCCTGACCTACAGACCGCTCGAAAATGGCGGGATAAAAACCTTTGACCATTACCTGACCAAGGTCATCAGAGAGCCAGTCAGCGACTTTCATCTCTGTAAGGTCAAATGGAAACAGTCTAAAAAGCGCAACACGGCCCGCAAGCGTCTGTGTGATCTGCTCCATCAAGTGAAAGTTTTGGGAACCAGAGAGGATATACAGCCCCAGCTCTAGACGATCATCGACTATTGCCTGCAGGTAGGAAAAAAGTGAGGGCACGCGCTGCACTTCATCGAAGATTACATAACGATCATATTCATCGAGAAATGCCTTGGGATCTGTCGTCGCATACTCCCTCATATCGGGGTTTTCCAGGTTGACATACCTGTAATCAGAAAACATCGAGCGCAACATTGTAGTCTTTCCAGACTGTCTGGGCCCGGTGATGGCAAGTATGGGATAATGCTTCAATGCTGACACTACCTCTTGGTAAATCACCCGCTCAATCATGAATCAAAATTGAAGTATATTTTCAATATACACAACTTATTTTTTCAATATACACAGAATATATTTTAAATATACACAGATTATTTTTTCAATTTACACAAATCAAACACTTATAAATCAGATGATTATATCAATAACTAGCAGAAATATACAATCCTAAACTAGAACAAAGAAAGACCTAAATTATTCACCTTCTCCTGATAATCAGCCCAGTTATCTGCAAACCAGCTATTCACTTTGTCCACATACTCCTTGGTCACTGCAATGGATTCCTCCAGCACCTTACGCTGAGAAGGATTGACGGGCACTAGCGGTGATTGCAAGTACCGCTGAGCATTACCCAGCTTTGACTCTACCAATTCAGGGTTGACGGAGAAGCCCTGCATCTCCTTGGAGATGGCCAGATAGAGGAGTTCAGCCAATTCCTTTTTCAGAGATTTATGCAGACTATCAATGTCTGCGCTGACCACTTCCTGCTCCTTCATCATGACAGTGATCTTGGTGATGTCACTTTTGGCATCTCTGATCTGATCTACCGCAGCAGTAGCACGAGCCACATTAGCATAATGCTCATCGAATAGCTTTGACTTCTCCGTCATCTGAGCGGGGGTAGTTGTGATTTTAGGGTTCACACCTACCGTAATGGTAGTACTTTCAGGTTGACCATTGTAGGTGAGCTTCGCGGTGTATTCTCCGGGGACGACCAATGTGCCTCTACGAGGATCTTCATATTTCTTGGGAGCTTTAGTGTCGGGGAATCTTACGCCATCTCGATTGAGTGGCCAAGTGAATCGGTTAAGCCCTGATTTTACGTCAGTATGAAAAGTACGCACAATCTCTCCTCTACTGTTAGTGATTTCCACTTTCACACTATCCACTTCCTTCTCATCCACAGAGGCAAGCTCCTTGACATAAAAAGAAAGCAAAGCACCTAGCTCTTTGTTCTCACCGGCATACAATGCATCACCTGTACTGCGATAGCCGTTAGCCTCTCCGATAAACGCTAAGTAGGCGAGTGGTGCATCGAACACTTTGAAATCGCTACTCAGGAGATCTGCTCCGTCTGTAGCTAATGCTCTCAGAGGTCGGATGTCGTCCAATATCCAAACTGCTCTACCAAAGGTGCCGATCACCAGATCATGCTCTCTTGGATGGATCGCCAAGTCCATTGCACTAGCATATGGAAAGCCATGCGTCCATACCTGCCAGTTGGTACCGTCATCAAAACTAACATAGAGCCCAAACTCAGTACCCAAAAACATCAATCGAGACTGGACGGGATCTTGAGCAAAAGAAAGTGCATATCCATAGATCTGATTGGCATTGGCGATGTTGCTCCAGCTTTTACCATAGTCTGTAGTGCGCATCAGATAGGGAGTCCAATCATTGGCACTGCGATAATAGTTCACGGTAGCAAAGGCCTCCCCTGCATTGTGAGTAGACGCTGTGATCTGATGCACCCAGCCACCTGCTGGTATCTTCATATTCTTAGTCACGTCCGACCATGTACCACCCGCATCTTGGGTGAGCTGTACATTGCCGTCATCCGTCCCAACCCAGATCACACCTTTATCGAGTGTGCTCGGAGCTATGGTCAATATGGTAGTGTAGTTCTCTGCGCCACTTCCATCCAGTGTCAGTCCTCCTGACATAGGCTGTTTCTGCTTTTCCGGATCATTAGTCGTCAGGTCTGGCGAGATGATCTCCCAGGAGTCACCTTTATCCGTTGACTTAAGTAGATGTTGCGCACCGAAATAGAGGATATTCTTGTCAAAAGGATCAAGCGCAATACCCGTATTCCAGTTGAAGCGCAGCTTGGTATCATAAGGCGCCACAGGTTTGATATTGCGCAACTCCCCTGTCTCGCTATCATTTCGCAATAAACTTCCCTGCTGCAGCTGAGAGTAGCTATATCTTGGGTCGAAAGGATCTGGCACTGCATCAAATCCATCGCCATAGCCGATTCTATCCCAGTAATGATTGCGGATATCGCCGCGTCTCCAGACCTGGCTTGGTCCCCGCCAGCTACCATTGTCCTGCAGCCCGCCATAGACATAGTAGGGTATTTGATTATCTACATTGATATGGTAAAACTGGCCTAGCGGTAAATTTTCAGAAGTCTTCCAGGTCTTGCCTTTGTCTCTTGTAAGCGCTAGGCCTCCATCTCCTCCGTTGATTATAAACTCCGGTTTAGTTGGATGAATGTAAAGCGCATGATGATCCACATGTACCTTACTTGCATCTATGAATCTATTGAAAGTCTTCCCCCCATCTTCGCTAACATCTACGTGCGTCCAAACATTATAAAGTCGATTTTCATTCGTCGGATCAACAAAAATATCTGCATAGTAGAATGGTCTACCGCCAATATTCTTCGTGGATACTAGTGTCCACTTGTAACCACCATCTGTTGACTTATAGAGGCCATTTTTCTTTGACTCCACCAAAGCGTAAACTATATCTGGATTTGAAGCTGCTATCGCTAATCCTGTACGACCCAATTCGCCGCTAGGTAATCCATGATCGCTGCCTAGCTGCTGCCATGAGTCACCACCATTTACCGATAGGTGGATACCTGACCCGGCTCCTCCCGACTCAAAAAACCACGGATCGCGCTTGAACTCCCACATTGCCACAATCAGCTTGTTGCGATTGGATGGATCCATCACCATGTCTGCGACTCCAGTGCGATCGTTGACAGACAGGATCTGCTGCCAGGTCTTGCCACCATCCTGCGTGCGGTAGACTCCCCTATCGGAATGGGCGCCCCAAGCGGAACCCTGTACACCGGCATAGATCACTTTGGGGTTTTGAGGATTGATCAGGATGCGGTGAATATTTCTACTATTCTCTAGTCCCATGAGCTCCCAGGTCTTACCTGCATCCAGCGAACGGTAGATACCATTGCCGCTAGATTGGCTATTGCGGGGATTGCCTTCTCCTGTACCTACCCACACCTCGCTCGGGTTTTGCTGGTTGATGGCTACAGCACCAATGCTATGGGAGCGCACCTTGTCAAAAATCGGCTCGAAAGCTATGCCTCCTCCAGTTGATTTCCACAGTCCGCCACTTGCAGTCCCCACATAGATCACATCCGGATCATCAGTCACTACATCTACGGCGGTGACCCGACCACTCATGCCTGCTGGACCAATATTACGAGGTGTCATAGCACTAAAAGAGGACAAGTCTATAGTCTGCCCGATAGCGCTAGTGGCAATGAAAAAAGTGATTAGTAGAAAAGGTAAATTTGAGTGTTTCATGGCAATAAAGGTTTGAGGAAAGCTACCTCATTGCACTAGCTAACGCCAATATATTTACAGGTATGGCAAAAAAATACCCCAACCAATCGGTCGAGGTATCCACAAAACCAAAGCAGATTGATTAGATAAAAATTATCTGGGAGCCTTGTTGATCTGCCCTATTGTAAAAATCTCCAACTGTCAATACTCCATCAAGATCATCGATCAAATCCTTCTCTTCAAGGTGGAACATCTCCATCGCCAACTTACAGGCAAAGACTTTGCCTCCTGATGCCTGATAAATTTCAATAAACTCATCTATCTCCGGAATATCCAGTTTGTCCATTTCTTTTTTCATCATATTGGATGCAAAGCTTTCCATTCCCGGCAGGCCACCGAGCATAGTAGGGATATGCATTCCTGGATTGCCAACGGTAGCTACATGTAGATGCTTCATCTTTTCCTTAGTGATCATCTCAAGTCCAAAAAACGTACAGAACATTTCCGATTCGATACCTTCCATACGCGCTCCATTCGCCAAAATCAACCCGGCATACGCCGCATCAATAGTTGCCTTGGAATTGATAATCATTATCTTCTTAAGGGTTTTTTCCTTTTTTACTTTCTTCTTTTTGGGTGCTTCTAGGGTTTCCATGATTGCTTGATTTAGAGGTTCGTTAAATACAGCTCGCAGGCTTTGGAATACCAGCGATACGAGATGCCTTTTTCAATGGGCCATCGGGAAAGAGTGCATAGAACTCTTTGATGTCCACGACACCTGATTTTCCAATGCGACGAATGGACAGTGCCACTCCTTTATCAAATTGATCTCTGATGAAGTTGATCACCTCAAAATGTCGATCTGAGAGTGTAATATCTTCCTCCTCAGCTAAAGCATGAGCTATTTCCTTGTCCCATTGCTCTGGGTTGATGAAGTATCCCTCTTCGTTGACTTCCACAGGCCTGTTTGCGATTACTGCTTCCATGATATTTTGGTTTTAGTTTATACTGACTGAAGTTGTTTTCCTGTTTTCTGCATTTGTGCAGATATGAATGGAACCTTGCGGCCTTTCATGAGCATATTCCAGTACACCCATCGGAAGGCCAGCTTGCCCCAATGATTCATTCTATTTTCTTCTAATAATTTCATTGGCCCAATGCCCTCGAAAGGAAATACTCCCTCCACTGGCTCCTGATCATAGTTGAAATCAATGAGCATGGCTTTTCCATTACCAGTTTCTATGAAACAGTTGGCGTGACCATCGAAGCTCTCAGCCATTGGCTTGCCTTCTATATAGGCTAGAATATTTTCAGTGAGGATTTCGGATTCGAAGTGAGCTACAGACCCAGCCTTGGAGGCAGGTACATTGGTAGCATCCCCTATCACAAAAATATTCTCATGTGCCTCCGATTGTAGCGTGTGCTTGTTGGTAGGGACATAGTTGAGATCATCACCTAGCTCTGACCGAGCGATCATATCATCACCCATATTCGTAGGTACAGTAGCCAATAAGTCAAAGGGTACCTCTTGGTCGTCCCAGGAGATCAATTTCTTGTTCTCATTATCAATTCGCTGCACAGCAAAGTCCGTCACCAGCTTGATATTCTTGTCATCCATCATATGTCCTAATTTCTTCGAAGACCGTGGCTTAGTAAAAGCGCCAGACAATGGTGTGACATAGGTAATCTCGACTTTGTCTCGCATTCCTTTTTCTTTGAAGAACCAGTCTGACAGAAAAGCAAATTCAAGAGGTGCTACCGGGCATTTGATAGGCATCTCTGTGATATGAACCACTAGTTTGCCGCCTTCCCAAGACTTGAATTTTTCTGCGAGGGCCTTAGAACCTTCAAATGTGTAATAGTCAAAGACTGACTTGTGCCAAAGTGCGCCATCCATACCATCAACCTCTTCTGGTGCGATACGCGAACCAGTGGCAACTATCAGAGCGTCATAGTGCAGCTTTGGTGTATCTCCTTTTAACTCCAAGACATTCTTTTCGGGAACAATGCGATCTACCTCTACCTGCAAATAATCTGCATGCTGAGGTATGTAGTCCTTCTTATCCTTATACAAATCCTGCTCCTCGTAGATGCCAAAGGGTAGAAATAAGAATCCAGGCTGATAGTAATGTACTGGATATGGGTCCACTACCGTGATTTTCCAATCATTGGGTAGTTTTTTATGGAGGTGGTTGACCATCATGGTGCCAGCCGATCCTGCTCCAATAATGACTAAATTTTTCATTGCGCTTAGGTTTTGTTTTAGGGTACTAATGTAGAAGGGCGTCAATCCTTTCACTATGATGGTAGTCATTGGACAAACTGATTTATACACATGTATAAACTATCATATGAAAGTATATTCATGTGAAGACGCTAGGATGTCTTCTCTGTTATATTTGTCCCATGAAGCTTCGCATAAGTAATCAGTCTCTCAGGCTAAGAATCAATCAAGATGACCTAGTTCAGTTGACAGCCACCGGTCGGCTCGAAGAACAGTTCGGCAATAATGCTGTCGGTAGCTGGAGATATACGTTGGCAAGTCACAAGTCCAAGCAGATTGAAATCAAAATTGGTAGTAATGATATTACAATCTTTATACCCCAAGCCAATGTGGCAGAATGGAATGATACTGATCGCGTGAGCTTTGAGCGCTCAGTTTCAGGACTTAGAATCCTGCTCGAAAAGGACTTCCAATGCCTTACCGATAGGCCAGGTGAGAATGAATCCCTCAATTTTGAGAATCCTAAAAGCCGACACTAAACGAAGGTTGGATCATACCATATGTGACGTATTTCGAACTTGGAAGGTGTGATCTGTGAGATATCCAGATCAGCGAATAACTTAAGCCTCCTGCCTATGTCATTGTCAATCAGAACTATATTTGGAATTGCTAGTGATGAGTGCGCCAGTCGGACATATTACTATCTGCAATCAGTGTATTGTAGAAGAATATTCGGCTAGGTATTTATCACTTTCTAAACGTCTGGATTGTACTATTCTAATAATTGAGTTCTCTAGTCTGCCTAAAATCATCATCCATCCTCTCTCCTGAGTGATGTCTTACAAAAGATAATTCTTCAAAGGAAAATTATCAACTTCAAAAAATCATCAACAAAACCATCATATCCTTGATATAATTCTAATATGGAATTAAAACAAAAGCTCATTTTGACAGTTACCTAATTCTTCAAAGAGTTAGACTTTTCAAAGCTTAATTTCTTTTTAAAACCTTTTGATTTTTAGAGTGGATTCTGATATTTGCAGAATGTTGAAAAGAACATTTTGTTTTTTTGACTTGAAACCAGAGTTTTTGATTGAAATAAACTAACCGTATGAAGAGATTATTACTTACCCTAGGATTGGCTTTTGGTGTATCTCTAATGGGATACAGCCAGAGTGCAGACGAAGACATTTTCTATTTCGATTTCATGGTCGACAAGCTCGATGATTCTGAGATCGACGTATCTTATTTAAGATCACACCCACTAGGCGTGGATGTTGCTAAGAAATTAGAGCTCCTACGAGAGTCTTACACATGGAAAGAAGAGGCTAGCGCCACTAACCCAAGAGATAGGACAATAGTGGAGAAGCCTGTGATATATTACTCTGTTCAAAAGATGAATGGACACTATAAGAAGGCTGTGAAGAAGGGGCTTATGGACGAAGAGGAAGCTAAGACAGCTTTGATAAGCGCTATCGATATCGCACTTGTTATTCGATATCAGCAAACTATAGATTTTGAGGAGAAGATTCGAGAGTATAAAGGAGGTGAAGAGCTTGCAGCACTCTATTCTGAAAAGGTGAAGATGCAGTATTGATTATACTCCCAATAAAGACATGAAGGGTTGCAAGTTGCAACCCTTTTTTTATGCCAAAATTATCTTGTAGATTTCACTATCCACCTACATAGTGCTCTGTGACCACCATCTCCACGGCCCTGCTCACTGATCTTTCTGGTAAGAAGATAAGAGAGTGGAGAAATTTGAAAGCTCAAAGTGGCGAGTTTCAGTTTGGTTTGACTGGATTAGAGTCGGGTGTATACTTTTTGACCTTCTCTAGCGGATCGACCAGATACGGAACTAGAATAATCAAGCGGTAGCTACTTAGCGCTCAGCCATTTTATAGCGGCGCTGATCTCATTGAAGTATTTTACTTCCGTGGATGCGCCATATAGCAGTGCATTTTTGATGCGGTCAACCGAATGCTGTGCAAACACATCCTCAGGCAATACCGTAGCGGAGAACTTAATGCCAATGTCCCTCATTTGCTTTGCAAACTCGTTCGAAACGTACTGCTGAGATTCTTCATCCAGCACTTCCATATTGCGGGTATCGAATAGCACCTTGGTTGGTTTTTCGAACAAGGCCGCTTCGAGCGTCCGCTTACCTATTTGAAGCACTTCTTCAAATGAGGCAAACCCATTCCAAATATTAAAAAGTATACCAGTCGTCGGATCATAACCAATAGTGATATAGGGCTTATCCAGGTAGTACTTCGCCTGACTGAGTAACGTTTTCATGAATTTCGTTGAAGCGTATTGACGAAAATAGGAATTTGATCAGACTAAGAAAAGGGATGTAAAAAATATTGATTGAAGAAATTAACTAATCATTTAGTTGTTAAACTATTCTATTAGTTTTACTTTAATCTACATGAAAGAACTAACTAAAGGCGAAGAACAGATAATGCAGATTCTCTGGGACATGGAAAAGGGATTTGTCCATGATGTAATCGACAAGATGCCCGAGCCTAAACCTGCCTATAACACGGTATCCACTATCATTCGGATTCTTGTCAAAAAAAACTTCGTCGCTTTCAAGGCATATGGTAAGACGCATGAATACTATCCGATAGTGGCTAAGGACGAGTACCGCAGTTTCTTCCTCAACACTATGGTTAGCAACTACTTCGGCGGATCTATTGAAAAGGTCGTTTCCTTCTTTGCCAAGGACAAAAACCTGAGCGTAAGCGATGTTGAGCAGATGATGAAAACGATCGAAAATGATCTCAAAGACGAATAGTTATGGAAATCAACGTTATCAAAATTCTGCAAATAATAGCACTACAAGGCATCTTCCTGTCCTTCTATCACTGGTATCTTTCACGTCGAGTTGATTTTCACTTTGCCAGGATGTACCTCCTTTTCACTCTGGGAGCTGCTATGTTGGTGCCTCTTATGCCGCTATCTTTGGCTTCTGATCTAGGTTTGGTTGGTAGATATTACCTGCCGGAAATCAATATTACCGGCGTAGATCAACTCTCGCTCAATCTCACTAGCCTTTCACTAGACCAACTGCTGCTTGTACTATACTTTGTAGTTGCCACTGTAGCTGTAATCAAATTCTTAGGAGCGCTTATTAGGATCCTTCATGTGATCATGAGTAGTCCTAAGACCAAATCCCAAAATTACTATCTAATAAACACCACCAAAGTAGCCACATCTTCCTTCGGACCCTTCCTCTTCTGGAATCCTAATCCGGCCCTCAGCGCTGAAGAATGCCAACTTATAAAGCAGCATGAAGAGAGTCATATCAAAGAATGGCACAGTGTCGATATTCTACTAGCGGAAGTAATGGCCATACTGCTCTGGTTCAATCCCTTGGCCTACCTCTATAAGAATGCCATGGCCCAAAACCACGAATTCATCGCAGATCAATATAGCGCGGACACCAAGAAAAAGGCCTACGCTCAACTACTCCTCAAGGAAGCACTAGGCGCTCCTAGCCTATCATTTACAAGTCATTTTAATCGAATCAATACAAATAGAAGAATCATGGAACTATCAAAATCAAATAACAGAATCAGCAAGCCAATACACTATCTCCTTACATTGTTAGCGCTTGTCCTCACGGTCACAGCAGTATCTCTGTCTACACCAGTTCAGGCCCAGCAACTAGCGGATAACAGCCAGACAAGTGATGACAAAGTCTATCTCGAAGTAGATCAACTACCCAAATACAGTGGTGGCATGAAGGCACTTGTCTCTGAGCTTCAAAAAACCTTAATATATCCTACTGAGGCTAAGAAAGCTGGTACAGAAGGCAAAGTATTCGTAGGCTTTGTGGTAAGTAAGACTGGTGAAGTCACTGAAGTAGCCGTCGAAAAAGGGTTGACCAAATTATGCGATGAAGCCGCCGTGGCGGCCGTTGCTCAACTTCCCAACTGGGAGCCGGGTGTGCACAAGGGACAGATCGTAAACGTAAAACTAGTTCTACCTATCAACTTTGAACTTGACGATGTAGAAGAAGGACAATAACCATCCTCAAGCAACACTTTAGAATAATTCGGATGACCACATTAGCTGTTGTCATCCGTTTTTTTGTTTGACAATCAGAAATGCACCCAGCCTTGCGCTTTTAGCGTTATTGGGGTACCACCCTTGGTAATCAAAAGTTTCCCGTCCTCAGCACTTTGCACGAATCCTATCATTGTGATATCAGGATGGTTTTTTACCTTATCAGCATCAGCTTCAGGTATGGTAAAGAGTAGTTCATAGTCTTCGCCTCCATTAAGTACGCAAGTAATCGGATCCAAATTGAGCTCCACAGCAGTATCATACGTCGGCGTAGCAATGGGCAGTTTGTCCTCATAGATTCGCACACCGACCTTGCTCTGCTTGCATACATGGAAGAGATCTGATGCCAGTCCATCAGATACATCGATCATCGAGGTGGGTTGGATACCCAGGTCTTTCAACTCATGGACAATATCAGTACGCGCCTCGGTCTTGAGTTGGCGCTTGACTACATAATCATACTTATCGAGCTCGGGTTGCATTTCAGGGTTGGCCATGAAGACCTGCTTTTCACGCTCCAATATCTGGAGTCCCACATATGCCCCACCTAGGTCACCACTGGCACATATGATATCGTGGACATTGGCACCTGATCGATACGCTACGGCATCTTTGGCCACAGTACCGATAGCCGTGACTGATATAACCAGACCACTTGGCGAACTGGTCGTATCTCCCCCTATCAGGTCAACCCCGAACGCCGTGCAAGCACTGCGAATGCCTTCGTACAGCACCTCTACCGCCTCTACCGAGAATCGATTGCTTAGCCCTATGCTCACAGTTACCTGTGTGGGCAAGGCGTTCATTGCTGAGATATCCGAGACATTGACAGCTACAGCTTTGTAGCCTAAATGAGCCAATGGCATATAAGCAAGGTCAAAATGTACGCCCTCGATGAGCATGTCAGTCGACACTACCGTGTAATGATCACCTGAGTCGATCACAGCAGCATCATCGCCAATCCCGTGGATGGTCGAACTTTGTTGGTTGGTAAATGGTGCACTTATTCTCTCAATTAGGCCAAATTCACCCAATTCCCCTATCTCGGTTCTCTTTTCTGACATGTACTATGATTTTATTTCCTGGCACAGTTCTACCAACACGCCGTTAGCAGATTTCGGATGAAGAAAGCACACTAGCTTATTATCCGCACCTTTTTTTGGTTCATCGTTCAAAACTATAAAACCTTCCGATCTCATTCTGTCCATCTCTTTATAAATATCCTCCACTTCGAACGCTAGATGGTGGATACCTTCGCCTTTCTTCTCCACATATTTCGCGATAGCGCTATCCTCCTTGGTCGCTTCGAGCAACTCTATTTTGGTTTCCCCTATCTGGAAAAAGGCAGTGCTGACCCCTTCACTCTCCACAGTTTCCATTTTGTATTGGGGTTTCCCAAAGAGTTTTTCAAAAAGATCACTCGAATCTTCAAGCGATTTTACTGCTATGCCGATGTGCTCTAATTTCTTCATAATTATATTGTTTTCGTCTGTCGATCAATTAATTACACCAAATGAACTTTTCAATCTTTTGTTAAGTTTCCTTTTGTAATCGAACTTTGCATCAAGTTAAGGAAATACATCCATCAACAGTATGACAGAAGTCCACGTAGAGGCTGCCAAAATTCAGAATGATATCATCGACTTCCTCGGATTGAAGAATGATGAGTTGATGTTTGAATATGCTCCACATGAGGGCAATACCAAGCTGGATTTAATTACTATCAATCCTCGGCATAATCAGTCGTTTCTGTTCAGGTCGGAGGTCGGCATTGATAAGGTAGATGCACTTAAGAAAGTAATGTACTACCTTCAGCATCATCGGGAGAAAGAGGGCAGTTATACGGTACAGTGGATGACCAATGGAGTTACCGGATTGCAAACTTCTTACTTTAGGGCAAAGAACATTTATGATGCCCTCGATAAATTATATTACGGTAGGGATATGAACACAATCACAGTATTTAGCGTTGTGCTCAATCCCATTGCATAATAGACAGAGATATGATTAGCGTTACAGACAAAGCCAAAAGCAGAATAACTGAACTCAGAACAGAGGATGGTCATACACCTGACTACAACATTCGTGTAATGGTCAAAGGTGGCGGGTGCTCAGGCCTGATGTATGATTTGGATTTTGATAACCAGATCAAAGACACAGATGATGTATTTGAGGACAGAGGCGTGAAAATCATCGTTGACCGCAAAAGCCTCCTGTACTTACTAGGCACCACACTAGACTTTAGTGATGGACTTAATGGTAAGGGTTTTCAGTTCATCAATCCGAACGCCTCACGCACGTGCGGGTGTGGTGAAAGCTTTGCCGTCTAGTCGACCTTTCTTGTCAGCTTATACTCGTTTCTCATAAAGAACTCTTCTCCACGATAGCGGACATTCTTTGTAATAAGAATATCATTTTCGGTTACTTTCATGACCTGTATGAAGTCTGACTTCAGTTTGTTGTCAATGCCGTTCATAGACATCTCAACCTCCCAGTTGTTCGTGTCTTGCACTGTAGCTTTACCTAAATCCCAATCACCGCTGAAGACGATTTGCTTCTTCTTTAATTTGATCTTATCCGTCCGCCGCTGGGTACCACCACCTGGCTCATCAAAGATCATAACCAATTCAATCGCCTTTCCGGCACTAGTGGCGGTAACGTCTACTGGTAGCGTGACGAGCGTCTTATCATCTCTATAGTTGAGATAGGTAAGTGTACCTGTCCACTCTCCCACTATGGCCGTAAGGTTATCTGTAGTAAGTTGTGCCTGGGCACTTACACTTACCAGAATGAATAATGAGATTAATATTCTTACCATGATTTTTACTGTGTTTTTATTGACCTACCGGAATTAGGAGATATCCCATACCAACTTCTACAAGTTACCACAACCTCAGGTTGGCCTGCCGCTTAATGAAGAATATCTTCAATATGGGGTCGCTTAAGGAACGGCAAGGAACAAAGCCTCACAATGATTAGTTTTGAATAACTGAGGCGTAAAAAAAACCTCAAGCACTCTCAATAAAAGTATCTATGGCGGAAACTACCTACTGGACAGGATCAGAGAAATACTTGTGTGACACATCACTAGCACAAGCCTTTCATATGGCAAGAGTGCTTGGCATGCCACTACTCATCGAAGGTGAGCCGGGCACAGGTAAAACTGAACTCCCAATCCACTATTCTAACAGTCTGGGTCTGGATTTGCATGTTTATCCGGTAGGATCTAAAAGTACAGTAGACCAATTCGTAGCTAAGTTCGATCACGTAAAGTATCTGCGGGATTCTCAAATTGAGATCCTCAATGCCCAGCGAGAAGAGAAAGGCCTAGACAGTAGGCTATCTACGGGTGGTCGAAACCCTGAGGTCTTGGCCGACTATGTCGCCAAGGGGCCTGCGGCGCTGGCTTACAGTAGTCCTAACTCCGTCCTATTGATTGATGAGATCGACAAGGCACCACGAGAGTTTCCCAATGACCTGCTTTATGCACTGAGCCATCGCAAGTTTATCATGCCTGAGTCAGGTGAGGTCGTAGAAATCTCAGAAGAGGACATGCCTGCTATTGTAATCACCTCTAACAGAGAACAAGAGCTACCAACAGCATTCAAGGGTCGATGCATCTACCATTACATTGATTTTCCTGATAAGGATATCTTGTCCAAGATCATAGAAAAGCACCATCCCGATATCGCCGATGAGGTGGTCAATGTGGCGATGGATGTCTTTTACCATCTTAGGAAGCTCGGCTTGGAGCGTGCGCCTACGACGCGAGAAATATTGAATTGGCTGAAGTATATCAAGCAGTCCGCTTCGAAAGAAGCCATCGAGAAAATCGAAAGGCTAGAAGGTCTTGGAGCCTTGATCAAGACGCAACCCGACATGGACAAAGTTCAACGACTCCTCAGGGTAGACCCCAATAATTTCTCAGGACCAAGTCTGAATTAAAGCCTATGCTTAGCTCACTACCAGCCTCCTTTCGAGAATACGGATTATCTGCTGATGTGCGAACGCTACTGCTGTTGCGCAAGGTGATAGATAGGGGCTTAGTGAAAACGCTCGGTGATATGTACACAGTCCTCAGAGGAATCGTGGTGAAAGAGCCCGCTGATCTGGGCCCCTATACCAAGGCCTACTATCGCTATTTTTTGGATATCGCTATTCAGAATGGTGACAGCCTCGAAGACGCCATCCTGAGATCCGAGACTTTTGAAAAATGGAAGACACAGTTTCTCGATGAGGCGGATAAAGACACAAACTACACACAGGAAGAGCTCATCAACACTTTCCTTGATCAAGTCCATCTCACCCACTACGATATCAAGGAGGTGATCAACGGCAAGGAAATCTTCGACAAAGAAGATCCCGACTTGAAAGATAAGGAAGCCGAGGGCGAGTATGACATGACAGAGCGTGAGGCCCGCAAACTCGAAAAAATGGCCGACTATTCTGACCTGTCGCTGGAAGAACTCCTCGAAAGGCTGGAGAAAATCAAAGAGCAGCAAAAGTCGCGACACGAAGGTGGCAGTCACTGGATAGGAACCGGTGGAATCTCGCCTTTCGGGCATGGTGGAGCTGCTAAAAATGGTGTTCGCATAGGTGGTACAGGCGGAGGCAAGATGGCAAGAAAAGTCATCGGTGATCGGAACTATTACCCCGTAGACAGAGATGCCATTATCAATGACAACAATGTAGATGCCGCATTGGCCAGCATCAAAGGGGTGATCGAAGAGAGCGCTACGGAAAATCTCGATATTCCCGTCACCATCCAGTCTGGATTGAAGCGCGGAGGCCTCTTCTTACCTGAAATGCGTAGTGACAAAAGCGAGAAGTTGCAGATTATTGTCCTCATTGACAATGGTGGCTACTCAATGAGTCCTTTTGTCAAGACTGTTCAGGAGCTTTTTCGTAAGATGAAAACCAGATTCGCTCATGACCTGGAAGTATTCTACTTTCACAATACCGTCTATGATGTAGTCTACAAAGATGCTCGACGCACCAAGCCATTCGAGGTAAAGCGGTTGCTAAAATACGACAAGCACTACCGTGTATTCTTTATCGGTGACGCATCGATGGCTCCTTATGAGCTCGACTCTGAGAGTATTCAGAGCCTTCAATCCATTGTCAAGAAGTTCAAAAAGACGGTTTGGCTTAATCCAGAACCCTTGAAATACTGGAGTTTCACTTATACTATACAAGTGGTACAACAGATCATGGAGATGTTTCCTCTTACCCCCAACGGGATTGAGCGTGCAGTGCAGCATATGAATAAGAAGTCTGTGGTATAAGCGTAGTATTGACTAGTTATTAGCTCTCATCCCTGCAGATTCAAACTACCAGGGCACGAATTACGTCTTAATATTTCAATCATTTACTTCAAGGTAATGACGAGACTGCTACTGTTAACCTTATTAGGCTTTGCATTGTCATGCGAGTCGAAAGTTCAAGAAGAGAATGATACTGGTCAAGAACAGAGTACACTAACAATCATAGAAGAAATTTGGGCTAAAGATAAAGGTCTTAGAAACGTTGAAAGCGTCATTTATGATGAGGAGCATGGCGTATTCTACGTTTCCTGCGGCCAGAATTACGAACCGGGATACGCTGGTTTCATATCCAAAATATCAAAGTCAGGAGAGCTTCTCCAGCTGAGCTGGGTCGATAGTCTTAGCCGACCTACCGGAATGGCTATAGAAGGCCAATGGCTTTATGTCGCAGATGTCAACACCCTAATTGTCATTGATACCAAGACAGGTCAAATTGTTGAAAAGCACACAGCACCGATAAGAAACGCTGGCTTGAATGATGTCGCTATTGATGAGCTTGGACGAGTCTATATATCAGCGTCATTTGTCAACTCTATATACTGGCTGAACGGAGATGAACTTGAGCTATGGGTTCAAGATGATGAAAGACTAAAATGGGCTAATGGCCTTGCAGTTGCCGACAATAAACTGATCGTTGGAGGTCTGGATCTCTATAGCATCGACTTAGTCTCCAAGGAGATTCTTGCAATCAATATGAAGCCAGCAGCACATGACTTTGACGGCTTAGCGAGTGATGGCAAGTCTGGGTATTGGCTGACCACTGTTGACAATGGTGCACTATGGCATCTAGACCACCATGGCAACAATGTGGTCATGGACTCGACCGCAGACTACTTCGGAGATCTGACTGTCGTCAATAATCAGCTGATTGTACCCAGAGGTAGCCATACCACTAAGGAATACTATTTGTCTGTATTTAGTATCGAATCTCCCAAAGGTTCTTTTCCTTGACATTCATAAGCACACCTTCTACCTTTCATTTGACGAATGAAGCAGTATTCCCGATAGGGAGATAAACAGGCCTTATGCTACTCAACGACTTCCCAGACCTACAGTGGATTAGAAAACAAGCACGGAGCAACTTCGATGAGAGGAAGGATGCACAAGGCAACAAGCTTCCGAAAAGTGGCTGGCCAAGTGTTATCTTAAACACTAAAGCCGAGCAAGGAGAGCGAGATGGTATCCTCGGACCATTCAGCTTATTCTTCAACCTATCAGGACAGTCAGTGATCAGAACGGATAGGCAAGCTCATCAGGTCAATGATGATTTTTACTACGTTTCGAATCATGGTCAGGAATACGATTTACATATTCCTCAAGATGGGCAGACGGAAACTTTCAACATACACTTTGGCGAACAGCTCTACCAGGATGTGCTCACCTCCCAAGGGCAAACGCCAATAGATTTACTGGATCTTGGGCCAGCTCAGAAGGCGCAAAGTTTAGAGCTTTGTCCAAAACTCCATTTCAAATCTGTTGATTTCCACTCCAAAGTCGCGCCATTGATTGGCGCAGCAAAAGATATGTATGACATGTCATGGTCAACAGAACGAGAGTATGAGCTACTAGCTGAACTGCTGGCTTATGTGATCGATCACAACACTACTTTTCTGCGAAAAAATGATTTGATCGAATCAGCCAAAAGATCGACGCAAACAGAGCTACTTAGACGAATCTGCATTGCCATAGACTACCTGCATGACCATGCGCCAAAAGAGGTGGCCTTGGATGAGCTCAGTCGGGCCAGCAGCTTATCCAAGTTTCATCTCCTAAGGATATTTAAGCAGGTCATGGGGTGCACTCCTCAACAATATCTCGGGCAGTTACGCGTACACCGCGCCTTACATCTCCTAAAGCAACCTTCCCTTACTCCTACCGAAATATCGTCTCAACTGGGGTTTTCGGAGTTGCCGGCCTTTACAAGGTTCATCAAACGTCATGCTGGCATAAGTCCGAAGCAATATCAAGCCAATCTAAGAATTAGCAATCTCGGTTAAGTATCATTCGTACCACTGCCATTAGGTTTGTCTCAAAACAAATCAAGAGATGGTAGTCATAGGTTTTTACACATTATCAGTCTTGGCATTGCTCATGCTCACGCTTATTTTTCGCAAAGGTGATAAGTCACTGCTCAGGTATGGGGTTGCGTGCGTGCGTAGGTTGGTTTGTCTATGTCACTGCACTATCAACGACAGGCGTACTGGACGATTTTAGTTTGCCTCCAAGAGCAGGTTTGTTGATCGTCCTACCTGCGATAGTGAGTATAGTAGTAGTCACAGGCAGGCCTTCATTTCAGCCGCTTCTAAGGAACATCCCCTGTTACCTACCCATCTTTCTGCAGTCATTTAGGATCATCGTCGAGCTTTTGATCTACGGTGCTTACCAGAATGGAGTTTTCCCTCAGCGAGCTACCTTCGAGGGGATCAACTTTGATATACTGGTTGGTATTTCAGCCCTGCCTATGGGATGGCTTGTCTTCAAAAAAATGATAGCTCCGAGGGGCATCCTTATCTGGAATGTAGTGTCGCTCATGGTTTTGACTGTCACCGCTTTCTCATTCATTTATACCTACTACCTGACGGACTATCTCACCACTGGCGGTACACTAGATTTTGTACACTTTCCCTATATCCTGCTGGCCTCTGTATTATTGCCCACAGCCATTTTCTTGCATGTTTTCTCTATAAGGCAAGTGGGTCTTTTGAGCAAAAGAGATCAATGAGCATTGTAAACTGACAATAAAAAATTTCTTGAAACCAACTATCCCCTGGTCGGGCACCCCGAGGCAAGCCGTCGGGGTATTTCGCTGGTTTCATACCCAATCAAGTTGAGCACATGTTTTGATCTGAAGATCAAAAACCAAAATTATTTATTTGGATCCCCGCCTTCGCGGGGATGACGTTTTAATTGGAACCCCGAGGCAGAGCCTCGAGGAATTCTTTGGATTAATCACAAAGCAATAAAAGAGGTCTCCTAATCGGGATGTTCAGGCACTTGCGTCATTGCTTTTTTTTGTCTCACAAAGTCCTTTTCGATTACAATGTGGAAAAAGAAGATAAGGCAACAGCAGATTTTGAGCTTCCTAATTTCTTCTCCAGCATAAGTGAATGATTTGCTTTAACCCATTGTTTATTAAGTAGTGATTCGTGCCCATACGAACGAAATAGGTGCTATAATGGATCGACAACAAATCATAGAATGGTTACTTGACGGAGATGTTGCGATCCAATATCAG
This sequence comes from Cyclobacteriaceae bacterium, assembly GCA_040222235.1. GTDB lineage: Bacteria > Bacteroidota > Bacteroidia > Cytophagales > Cyclobacteriaceae > UBA6059. The sequence goes on along the minus strand of JAVKDO010000096.1, from coordinate 122 downwards.
GTCTATCGCGATCTATTAGGAAAGGAGCGAAAAGACCTTCAAGAACGTATCCGCCTGGAAGGTTGGGGCAGGGACTTCCTTTCCAAACGACAGCCAAATGGGCACTGGGGCCAATCATTCTA
>JAVKDO010000095.1:0-4207 GCA_040222235.1 Cyclobacteriaceae bacterium | reverse complement strand
TGGGTGGAGGTTTTGGTCCAGCTTTTAAAGTTGTTGACGGCTATGATTTTGTGAATGACGATGACGATCCTATGGATGACGAGAGTCATGGTACTCACGTGGCTGGAATAGTAGCAGCCAACGGAATACTAAGAGGTGTGGCACCTGAGGCAAATCTTGTCGCTCTCAAGGCATTAGATATGTATGGTTGGGGAACAGATGCAGATATTATTGAGGCGATAGAGTGGTCTGTTGACCCGAACGGTGATGGGGATTTTGATGATGCCTTGGATATAGTTAATATGAGTCTAGGAGGCTATGGTGATATCAATTCACCATTGAGCCTTGCTGTAGAGGACGCAACTCAAATGGGTGTTCTTTTTGTTGTTGCAGCTGGAAACAGTTTTTCAAATGGTTCGGTTGGTAGCCCTGGTGTTACACCGGGAGCACTAACTGTTGGCGCTTCAGCATATGAGTCTGAAATAGCATACTTCAGCTCTAAGGGGCCGGTGGGATCAACCTACGATATCAAACCTGACGTACTTGCTCCTGGTGTTATGATCGAGTCAACGCTACCTGATCAAGATTATGGCAACAAGGATGGCACATCAATGGCCGCTCCAATGGTTGCTGGCTTAGCTGCACTCATTAAGCAACGTCATCCTACATGGGACGCCAAAAAAATAAAATCAGCAATCTGCACTTCTTCTAAAGATCTTGGGCATGAAGTTATGTCACAAGGAAGTGGCCTAGTGGATGCTATGAACGCATTAGAAACTTCTCTATTAGTTCATCCAACACAACTGAACTACGGTCTTAATCAGCTTAGCCAAAGCACTTGGGAAACGAGCGATACAATTACTATTTATAACCCAACATCTGAAAGCCGGAGTATAAACATAGAAACAAATGAGATTGGTATAAATGGTGTATCCATGAGTACGCCGGTTGAAACTATGAATATTGCCGCTGGAGATTCAATTCTGTTACCCATATCTATTTCGATCAACAACACGATTTATGAGTCTCCAACAACGCCATCAAAAAGCACGTCTGGACTGTTTAAAATCAGAACAGGCCAACAAAGTTTAGCTATCCCATGGTCGTTCATTTCAAGTCCTAGATTGACCATCATTTGGGATGATAACCAAGTTAATAGAGACCATAATCGGTCATTTCAGATTTTCAACGAGACAACTACCATTCATGATGGTGAAGCATCTTTTGACTCCACGAGACTCGTTGCAGATATTTTGGTGCCAAAGGGCACCTACGACATGGTTATTTTTATGGAAGACTGGACCAAATTCTTGTTAATCGAAGACTATCCTTTAGAGCACGGTGATACGATTTTCGCAAAAAGTGAACTAGCACGCAATCCAGTCTTGTTCGACCCTCATGATATTCAAGATCAAAGCATAGATATCTTTCAACGATCACTATCTATGAACATTAGTCATAAAGAACTATACTTTGGAACCTCAATATCATTTGGAGGACCGACCGAGCAACTTTGGTTCTCTGACTTCACAGATAAGTTTGTGATTCAAAGTTCAGAATTTGCTGAAGACAGGTACAATCCAAATTCTGATAAGTATCAAATCATCTATGACAATATAGACGCCCTTCGTGAGGGTGACACCTTGGTATTGACTAATAGCGTGGATCAGTTTGCCAATGTCAAATTAGAATTTGATCCACCGACCGACAATGCAAATATGGAGATTATCTTATTTAGCGGAAGCTATTATTATGCTGAGGACTTTGGCTATCTAAGTTTTGGTAGTGGCTATGGGACGACAATTACTGGAAAAGATGTTTGGCGGAGTAACCTTTACTTGAATGAACCCAAAGTATTTAAAGAGCTCTCCTTCGGTAATTCTATTGATGTCTATGGCACATTCGACTCAATCGACTACTATATGAGAACAACGAATATCCGTAACTACGAGGGAAAGGTAGGATCATTTGAAACGCTCAACCCGAAATTATCTAATCAAATTATCCCATCTGGAGGAACATTGTTTTTTGGTGAAGGAATGGTACACTTACGGAATCTTGATTCATATGGAATGCAAGGGGAGTTTCTGTTGGTAGACAGAGAAAGTAGAAGCTATGAACTATACAACGCTGACAATCGACTTGTGCTAGGAACGGAATCGATCGATGAATACTATCAAGAGTTAAATAACATCAATGAACCACACCTGTCCATCACTAGAGGCAATCATTACTATTCAAATCAAAAAGGTTCCTTCAAGTATTCCAGATCCTTTGGCTTGTACAATTGGTCTCCGTTAGATATGAAAGGTCTCAAATTACTTAATACAAGAGGTGAGCCAACAGGCAGACTTGAGAAGGGGGAAGCAGGAAGTATAGAGTTAGCGCTATTACATTATTCTCCTATATCAACCGTTAGGGCTATTTTGACTTCAAAAGACAGTCAAAATATCTATAATCTTGGATTACAAAGCTCAGAAAATGCAGATCAGTTAAGTAAGTATATTTTTGAGTTTGACAGTTTGGAGAGTGATGCTCGTTTCGATCTTAGCATAAAAGCTTTAGATACTAATGGAGACAGCATTGTCTTTGTAATGGGAAATGCTGTCTCGACTTTTACAGATCCTATTCCAAGAATAACGGGCCAAGTCGGATTTCCAAAAATCCATAGGAAAGAAAGTTATCAATTGACTCTGGAAGATATAACCTACCAAGACGAAGACACGCCATTGGAAGAACTCAACCTGGAAGTATTGTCTTCAGCAAACTACGATTTGGATTCCTTGACGCTAACGCCACGAGACGGTTGGGTAGGAATCCTAGAGGTCCCCATTCAAATCACTGATGGATTATATACAAGCGACACCTTTAACCTGACTATTGAGATTTACAACATTATTCCTACTATCCTTGGGCATCAAGAACATAATAGTTATCGTAACAAGCTCCAACCAATATCACTTGAGAATATTGAGATTAGCGATGTTGACGGCAATTATCCTGAAGACTACAGTATCTGGATTACGAGAACTGATCATTACAATGTGATTAACCATAGTATTGAATCAGAACATGACTTCATTGGTGAGCTTGAAGTTGAGATTTTAGTATCGGATGGCTATGACTACAGTGATCCTTACAATTTTACTATCACATATGAGAACTATATACCTGAAGTCATAGTAATTCCATCTTATACAAGTTTAGATGCTCAGTCTGTGGAGCTGAGCATCTACGATTTTCAAATAACCGATGAGGATGACGTAGAGCATCAGCTGATCATTCTGGAAGGTGAACACTACATCTACAATCAAGAGGCTGCACAAATTGAGCCCGAAATCGACTACTATGGGAATATTGATATACAAGCTCAAATATCAGATAGTTTTGATAGTACTGCTGTATTCTCAATTTTACTAGAATCTGTTGCAGCGCCTGTGGAACCTCCCGAGCTCGAGCCTCTGGGACTAGAAAATACAGATGAATTGTCTTTATATCCAGTACCATCGTTCGATCGCTTAATGATTAACAGTGCTAGAGGGATTTCTAGATTTGCCATTTACGATGTGAGCGGCAACATATGGAAACAAAGTCCGACAGATTCTTCACTTTTGCTCGATAATATCATTGATATTTCGATCTTAAGCACAGGCACCTACATAATAGAATTTGAAATTGACAAAGATCTCTTCAGGAGAAGATTTATCAAAAAGTAGTTTGGATTGAATAATGATGCTACACATGCAATGCTTGAAGAAGTCATTATAAGTCATCACTATCAGCCAGGAGATATTGGTGCAGTAGTCAATCTCCATGGCGAGTTGTATGGCTTTGGAAAATCATTTGAAGCCTATGTCGCCACAACGCTTGGCGATTTCTATCAGAATATGAATCCAGAGAATGAGCGGATTTGGATAGCCTCTCAACATGATAAGATCATAGGTTCAATCGCATTAAAGAATACTGAAGATTGGGCTCAGCTAAGGTATTTCCTGATCCATTCAGACTATCGAGGTATTGGACTGGGCAAAGAACTGCTCAGGCTATTTAGGGAGTTTATGCTGGCATGCGGCTATGAAAAATCCTTTCGTAACTACTCAGGAGGTAGCAATAGCTTGAAGGTTAGGTAGTATTTGTTGAGATTGTTTTATGAGCGTATCTATTACAGAACGTAGGATAACGAAGTTCTGAGCACCTCTGAATGAACGGAACTGACCAGATATTTTAG
>JAVKDO010000094.1:0-8419 GCA_040222235.1 Cyclobacteriaceae bacterium | reverse complement strand
CACGGCAACATTGGGCATAGCGCTTTCAGAGGCTCTTGCACCTTTGGCTCTTGATTCCGCCACGGTAAGCGTGACGAGTGCATCATTTGACAATGTTACTGATGCATTCCTAAGCGTTTCAGGAAGAACAGGTACGATCAGCTTCCCAGTTGGAGCGACATTACCCGATACACTGACTCTAGAGTTTACAGTAGATGGAATGGATCCTGCAGGTAACCGAACGGATGCGACTGCAGCGGTTGCAGTTACTATTATTAAATAAGTAATAGTACGTACTGCACTATACGCATACGTTTAGATTAAGAGAAAACCAGGGCTTTAGGTCCTGGTTTTTTGTTTTACAACTGTCTCCCGACCTGAAATGGCATTACACAAAAAGTAACGTTATGAAAGAAAAGCATGAATAGGCGCAGTAATGCTAAATGAGGTTGTCCCCCTTAGCCTTAGAGATCACGCCAGACTTGGTATTCACTTTTAACTTTGTGTAGATGTTTTTTGTGTGAGATTTCACGGTCTCCTTTGCTATAAAGAGTTCTTCTGATATTTGACTATAGCTTCTACCTTCAGCAATCAGCCTGAGCACATCGGTCTCTCTATCGGTGAGAGGAGAGTTGGGGTTGATGTGGAACTTTGAAATCACCATTCGCGCAATGCGGGAACTCATAGGCGCTCCTCCCTTCAAGATATCCTCCAAAGCATTAATCAATTCCATGAAATCAGCACTCTTCGTGATATATCCCGTGGCGCCTGCCCTGAGGCTATCGAACACCAGATCTGGATCTTCATACATGGTGAGGATGACTGCTTCAGTATGCGGGGATATTTCTTTTATTCTTTTGATCGTCTCAATACCATTGATACCGGGCAATTCTAAATCCACCAATGCCAGATCTGGCTGAATCTTTCGTATTTCCTGTACTGCTGCCTCGCCTGATTCATAAGTCGCCTTCACTGCGAACTTATCAGAGCCATTGATGATGAGCTCATAAGATTTTCTTAGGTCTTCATTATCCTCGATTATGATCAGTTTCTTCTTAAACATGTTCTATCGGTATTGATAGTGAGAAGGTGCTACCATTGCTTGAGTCCATTGTATAGCTAAAGTTAGACCTTTCCGATCTCTTTTTAAGATTAATGAGACCACCACTTAACTTGGCCCGGTCAACGGAAAAGCCAAGACCGTCATCTGTTATCTTAACGTTAAGTATATCTTGATCAATACCGAAATCAACGTTGATATGTTGTGCCTGTGAATGTTTCATCGCATTAGTTACGATTTCTTTGATAGAAAGCATAACATCCTTGACGCTCTTGTAATACATATAGCGCAGTGCACCTTCTTCATCAATTCTGCAATTAAATTCTGTACTAGATGCGTCAAAAAGCTTATTACCAAAGTCACTTATTTCCAGGTATATATCCCTACACTTCGTACGCTCGGATTGGATGGCCCACACTAAAGTGCCAAATCCAGAGAACAATGCTTTTGAGGATTCTATGATTTTATCAAGATAAGCCCCTTGTTGATCAGTGGTGGTCTTTAATCTTAAGATACCAGCAATACTTAAAATTTTGGCAAGATGCGAACCCACTTCGTCATGAAAGTCTGAAGTCAACTCTTTAGAAAGCTCTCGATGGGTACTTTTTTTGTGGTCATCTAGTCGCTTGAGCCATTTTTTCCTGAACAAATAAAATCCAACAACATTCACCAATAGAATGAGGCATGCGATTAGAAATAATTCAAAAAAGGAAATCATGAATACAAATATTAGAAGTCAACTAAGGTTGAAATTCTTTGTGTATACCCAGCATTTTATACTTTTAGAAAAGTATAATCAAATGATAAATGAGCCTTTTCATTGAATAGCAATGGTATAATCCTTACCGAGAGGCCAAAACAAAAAATGAATAAGCAATTGAAGCTAACTTTCTGAAAATGAAAGAAATATAACTAATCTTCTACTGAGAGTAATTTAACCTTTGTTGAGCGATTTCCTATGGTTTCAAAGGCTGATAATTATCATATGCTTGATAGAAGGACTAGCTAAGGTTACAATGACAGACTACTCAGTGTTGTTCGGGATTAATCAATCCATGAATGAACGTTATTTTTTTGCCAACGCGCTAGTTGTCTACCGGAAGCAAAAACTTTTGTAAAAGATGAATAAAAAAGGGTTACTCTTCAGTAACCCTTTGTGGTCTCGGCAAGAATCGAACTTGCATCTAAAGTTTAGGAAACTTCTATTCTATCCATTGAACTACGAGACCTCAATTTGAAAAGAGTGCAAAAATAGTGAAATGGCTAGGGTAGCGCAATAGCTAGCGGATTTTTGTCTGCGCATATGATTTTGGGAAATCCTAAAAACATTAATGCTATTTGTATACATCTGGAGAATGCGTAAAAACTAGGGTATGCAGCGTCGAAGGCAAATCTTTCAATCGAATTTTCTCGACATGAGTCTCAAGCATTCTCACATTCGTTCTCCCCTCGAGATAAGGATCAATATTGCCAAGGCCACCTCGAGGCTGGCCTTCTTCTTCCAGGTCAGGAAGCCTATAATGCATGGGGACTAACAGTTTGGGGTTCAGTCGGCTAACTACTTCTTCTATTTCAGTAGCTTTTAGGATATGATAGTCACCATCGATGGGAGCAAAGAGCATATCCACTTCCCCAATTTGATCATAGTTCTCTTCTGTCAGTGGGCCATTGTCTCCAAGATGGACAATCTTCATTCCTGCCACTTCTATTAACCAGATAGTGTTTTTCTGATCAAACTCCTTACCGTAGGGGTCGCAGTGTTTGCCTTTCACTCCTGTGATATCAAAACCGTGAATATCAAACTGTCCGGCCTCTTCGATAACCTGAAGCTGATCTTCCCAGTAGGGTGTGATCCCTCGAAACCTACCTCCATCATGATCATAATGAGGATGTGATATTAATACCGCATCTGCAGTGATATCCTTCGGAAACTTGTACCCGATCCATATAGTATCTGCAAATGGATCGATCAATAAAGAACGTTCCTGATAGGTCAATTTGAAGCTCGCATGTGCAATGTATTCTACAGTGAGAGGATCATTGCTTTGGCCATGAATACGTCCAGAGACACACAGAAGTGTGATGACGAGCAAGTAAGAGAAGACAGGCCTAAAGCACGCTGAGATTTTCATGGTACGTTGATTATTCCAGAAGGGTAAGTTAAGGTTAATTCCTGATCACTAAATGACGCTGTTGCTGCAGTATTAGCCAATAAACAAACTCCTTCTTTTATCTATCTTTATTGAGTGATGAGCTACATTATCTTCTCGGTCATTGGAGCACTAGGACTCATAGGTATTCGCTGGCTTAGGAGCGAGGGCTCAAGCCGATGGCATGCTTTGTCATGGCTCGTCTGGATACTTGCGGGATTAGCGCTCGTAGCGACACCTGAGTTGCTTTACGTTATTGCACTATTGATACCCCTGGCGACCAGACTTTCTATCAAGGCTTGGTTTGGGTTAAGAGTTCAGTGGTCTTCAGAACTAGGAGCATTGGGACTGATTACAATAGTCTCGATGCTTTATAGTTTCTTCTTCGCATCAGCGTGGTTACTCGGAGTATATTTTTTAGTGGAGACTTATTTCACCTTTACCCTTATCAGGAAATCATTTCACCGGCGGGGTATTGTTTGGTTATCCAACTCTGGCAGGTCTATCCTCTGGATGAAATGGCACTACGTCGTTAACCTACTGCTGGGCACTGTCATTCTTCTGGGTATTGCCCTACCGGGAAATGACTTGCTAAATGGATTTGTGCAACTTGTATTTCTCTTCGGGGGAATAATTAGTGTCTTTCACCACTCTTCGAAGCAAGCATTTGAGCCGGTCTTCCAGGATCCCAAGTACCTTAAATCAACAGTAGACCAGTCTGATCGATTCAGAATATCCAATGCTCTGAATTTGCAGATCAGCAAAGAGAAGTATCACCTCAGCAGTGAAGCTTCGCTCAAGTCACTTGCTAAAAATGTAGATGCTACACCACATCAGCTAAGCCAAGTGCTGAACGAATCAGAAGGAATGACATTTTTTGAATTCCTAGCCTATCATCGAGTTCAGACAGCAAAAGGCCTACTTCAATCACGGCAATTTTCGCACTATAAGATAGAGCAGATTGCAGAGGAGGTGGGCTATCTATCCAAGTCGTCATTCAACACAAGTTTCAAGAAGATCACTGGCCTTACTCCATCAGAGTATAGGGATAGAAGCGTTCGAGATGCTAAACTCGAACGCCTTGAACATAGGGAAATTGATGTTGAAAAGCAGTCAGACAGTACATTCGAACAAATTAAAAACTCGACGATTATGCTTTCGAATTTCCTAAAAATCTACCGCCGCAACCTGTCAAAAAACTGGTTATTCAGCGGGATTAACCTTGCCGGACTAACTATTGGTTTTGCAAGTTGCCTGCTCATTTATTTGTACTTGGGCCAGGAGCTCTCTTATGACAAATTTCACCCAGGCTATGAGAACATCTATCGGATCACTTTCGAAACGAACAACCCTCAGACGCGTACGCCCCACCCTATGGCAGGTCAGTTGGCCCTTGACTTTCCTGAGGTAGAAAGTGCAGTCACGCTCACACCGCTCTATGGCCCTGGGCTCACGCTTCAGTCAGTCTATTTACAAAACCCGGAAAACAATATCATGCTGCGAGTACCTGATGGGTATGCTGCAGATACTAGCTTTTTTAGAGTCTTTGACTTTGAGCTATTGGCAGGTAATAGAGAAACGGCATTGAATGATATTGGCTCAGTTGTTATTACAGAGTCATTGGCTGAGCAATTTTTTGGCGATGAAGACCCTATGGGTAAGAGAATAGAGGGAGCTGCAGATGGTGGTTTTGGTATTGTCAGCGCAGTGATGAAAGACGCTCCAGCCAACAGTCATTTTCACCCAAAATTTATAATATCATACAATACGCTTAGGGCTGATCCTGGTAATGAAGGATGGATGAGTTGGGGTGATCCAGGCCATTTCAACTATATAAGATTACGCCAAGGTGCTGATGTTACCAAACTAGAATCAGCCATTCCCGAATGGGTCGCTGGCTATGGGGACGCTATGCCACCAGAGCTGCTTCAGTTCATCAAAGATGGCGATGTGCGATTTGGGTTGCAACCGATAGCGGACATCCACTTGACTTCTGACCTACGCTGGGAGTTAGAAGCTAATAGTAGCTACATGTATGTCTACATTTTGATGGGAGCCATGATATTCATCCTTGTCATCATCACTGTCAACTTTGTTAATCTCTATACAGCCAGGACATACGAGAGGAGCAAAGAGGTAGGTATTCGCAAAACTTTGGGAGCTTCAGAAGGAATGCTGATTCTCCAATTCATTGCAGAGTCGATCATGACTTGTTTGTTGAGTATGCTGGCTGCACTGTCTTTAGCAGCCTTACTACTTCCCAATTTTAATGCCCTATCAGGAAAACAGCTGAGCCTTAATTCACTAGTCGCTGTTGATGTGCTATCCTATGCCTTAGGTTTGGTATTGATCATTGGATTGATAGGTGGATTTTTCCCATCAATCAACCTGAGTAAAGTCAAGCCTTCAGCTATTCTGAAGGGAGGATTTTCTCTAAGTAAAGGTTCGAATTGGAAGAGATCGATCCTTATTGGAACTCAGTTTGCGGTAAGTGCTTGTATGATCTTTGGCAGCCTGGTGATACTCGATCAAATTCAGTTTCTCGAGGTTAAGCCGCTCGGTATTAATGATGATCATCTTGTAGTGATGGAAATTCATACCGATGATGAGGTGAGGTCTATTGAAGCTATCAAATCCGAACTATTGAAAAACCCAGGTGTAATGGAGGTCGGAGGAATATCCAACCTCCCAGGAGGCCAATTCAATCAAAACGACCTCTTTCTTGAAAGTAATTCTTTTGAGCGCATAGGTACTTCTGAGCTGTGGGTGGATTTTGATGCACTCCAAGTGCTCGGCCTATCGCTAGCCTCTGGTCGCTGGTTTGATCGGTCCAGCCAGCTCGACTCAGCAGGTGCTAACTTCATCATTAATCAAGCCGCCGCAGATCAGCTGTCAATTGAGCAAAGTGGTAGCCAGGTAGTCTGGGGCATGGAGTCTGGACCAATCAAGGGCACTGTTGTGGGAATCATGGAGGACTTCAACTTCAAGTCACTTCATGAGCCTATTCGCCCGCTCGTAGTTACGGTAGGCCTAGGTGCTGTCAATTATCTTCTTATCAGAATAGCTAACCAAAACGTATCCGAAACCCTGAGTTGGATTGATGAGGTCCATCGTCAGTTTGATGCTCAGTTTGCTGCGGATGTCTGGTTTTTGGATGATCAGCTCGGAAGGCTTTATGATGCAGAGCGAAGGGCTTTTAGTGTCTTTAATCTTTTTGCTATTATCGCCCTGTTCCTAGCTTCTATTGGACTTTTGGGCATTGCCTACCTGACCATCGCTCAGCGGAAGAAGGAAATCGGTATAAGGAAGGTTCTTGGCGCCAGGATTATCGAATTACTTGTGTTGGAGAATAAGCCATTCTTACAAGTACTGCTATTCGCACTTGCTGTTGGCATGCCTTTGGCCTTTTTCATCATGAATGAATGGTTAAGTGCGTTTGCCTATCATATTAGTATAGGTCTTTCGCCATTCCTGTTTACTGGCTTGGTATTGATTGCGGTAGCGCTGACCAGCGTAAGCTTTGCAGTGCTCAGGACAGTGCTACAAAACCCGTCAGACTCATTGAGGTCTGAGTAAATAGGTCAGTACTAATTCAATTCGTATTGCGTTAGAAGGCATTCGATTCTCGAATATGACAGAATCGAATGCCTATCTTTGCGCTTAAATTGACTGGTTTGAGAGGTGTAGTTGTTTTTTTACTGTGGTTGACTATTCTGATAGATAGCCATGGACAGGGTGTTTTGGACTCTGCTGTTGTGGATATGGCGTTTTATACCTCGGCCAGTTCAGATTATCAGCCATTTTGGTTTGGTGCTAATAGTGACGGACTTATTGCGGAGAACAAGCAAAACATTGCAGCTACTGCCGAGGCATACATCCCCTACAGACTGAATGATAGTTGGTCCTTCGAGGCGGGTGCACAGCTGGTGGTGAGAAACAGCAGAGCCAACTCCTACACTCACGCTCAGGATTTTGGTCTCTTCCCGAATCAGTATTTCCTGAATACAAAGTACAAGACGCTCTCATTGAATATTGGAGCCTATACAGACCGTCGATCTATTATTTATCATGACCTTTCTTCCGGCGATCTTGGCGTATCAAGAAATGCCAGACCCATTCCGAAGATTTCTATCGGCTTTGATGATTATATCAACGTGCCATTTACAAAGGGTTGGATGAAGATAAAAGGGGCACTTGCCCATGGATGGATGGAAAAAGATCGATTCGTACCCAATGCCTTGCTTCACGAGAAGTACCTCCATATCAAAATACTTGATCCCTGGATTTTGAACTTCGAACTGGGCCTATCTCATTTTGCAATGTATGGGGGTAATAAGGATGGTGTAAATACATCCGTATCTGGCAGTGAATTTTGGAATATCGTAACTGGCGATGAGGGGCCGGGTGTGGCGTCTGGCAATTTTGTGCCGGGTAGTCACTTGGGTACACTTGACTTGGCCATGAACTTTGCAGTTGATGGGCGTGACTTCAAAGTGTTTATTCAAAAACCATGGGAAGATTCACAGCAGATAGGCAAGCAGAAGTTCTTTAAGAAGTATACTGACAACAAGGATCACCTCATAGGCCTTCACATCAATAATCCAATTAAAAAAAGCTGGCTTAGCAGTATTGTGATTGAGTACATGCACTCCAAACTCCAAACCGGCCCAGGTCTATCAGATGTGCCTGGTGGTGGAGCACCTGCAGAGCTTGACCCTGATGGCACACTATTTAATGAAGGCTATCCTTATGGTCAGAGGGAAAATTATTATAACAACTGGTTTTATGGTTCTGGCTGGACCCACTATGGGCGAACTATTGGCACACCTCTTTTCCTGACCTCACCCAGGATGAGAGATATTTATGATGATGTGGATTTTGGATTAGACTATGAGCGGACCTATGTCTTCAACAATCGTATAGAAGGAATACATATTGGGGCCAGTGGGGCAATCAATTCAAAAATCGGCTATGAATTTCGATTCACTTACACGCGAAACTTCGGTAATTACTACAGTCAGTATGGACGTTTCTGGGAGCGACTGGGTGAGCCATTCCATTTTGAGGAAGGCCGGACACACTATTATATGATGACCACTATCAACTATTCATTGAATAGCCGGTTGACAGCACAAGCCTCCCTGGGCTTTGACTTTGGCGAGCAGAATAACAGCCTTGGTATTCTCGGGAAACTATCCTATCGTATCAAGGGCAGCTACTAGCTCTCGGT
>JAVKDO010000093.1:0-11816 GCA_040222235.1 Cyclobacteriaceae bacterium | reverse complement strand
CACGGCAACATTGGGCATAGCGCTTTCAGAGGCTCTTGCACCTTTGGCTCTTGATTCCGCCACGGTAAGCGTGACGAGTGCATCATTTGACAATGTTACTGATGCATTCCTAAGCGTTTCAGGAAGAACAGGTACGATCAGTTTCCCAGTTGGAGCGACATTACCCGATACACTGACTCTAGAGTTTACAGTAGACGGAATGGATCCTGCAGGTAACCGAACAGATGCAACTGCAGCAGTTGCAGTTACTATTATTAAATAAACAATAGGATCATCCCATTATGGGATGTACTTAGAAAACAAAAAACCAGGGCATTCGTCCTGGTTTTTTGTTTGAAGAGGATGTCTCTTCAAACATATTTTTTTTTCGCGGGGCTTTACTTACTCTTTTAGTTTGAGCGTTCGAATTACGATTTGCTTGACAACTCTTGACAAGCTGTGACATCACCATGGCAATTGGCTTATGGTAATCTCCTAAGTTCACATCTGAACGATCATGTTCACTTTCGTTACAATTATTTGAGATCAAACGATTCTATTTAGTTGATAAAGAGAGTGTTACGATCATGGCATAAGGTTTGAGAAAAAGCCTTCGAACTTGAACTAAACTGCATATTGATATGCTTAATTTTCTACTAAAGACTTTCTTGGTATTGTCGGTCACACTATTCACTATTTCAGGTGCACAGGCACAAGCTATAGGGGATACCACATTACTCACCCTTGACGATTGTATAAGGATTGGACTTGAGAATAATATTGGTTTAAAAACCTCAATGAACAATGAGTTGATTGCTAAGTCCAATAAGATGCAGTCAATGATGAATTTTTTGCCAGATCTGAGTGCAGGTCTCAACTACGACTTCACGTTCGGAACCTTCTTCGATCAGTCGGCTTTTCGTCAGGTTTCTGCCACGACCAATACCTCTGATCCTTTTTTGAGAACTACAGCGACGATCTTCAATGGCATGAATAATCATAACAATCTCAAAAGGCGCCAAAACGAGTTGACTGCAGCGGAATATGGTGTAGAAAGCTCTACCCTTGATGTTAAGGCGAATGTGTTGACTTCCTACCTCAATGTAATTTTGGACAAGGAGAACCTAAAGGTCGCAAATGATCGAGTGCAACTCTTACAAGCGCAACTTGATCGAGAGGCAAAGAGAGAGTCAGTTGGTGTAGGTAATATGGAGACTGTATATAATTTTAGGTCTCAGGTGGCCAATGAGAAGCTCAATAAAGTGAGGTTGGAGAACCAGTTGAAAAGGGACAAGCTTCAGTTATTACAGTTACTGCAGCTTGATGTGACTAAACCCTACAAAGTAGCCGAAGTAGATATTGAGGCTGAGGATCCATTGACTGAAATTGAACCTTACCAAAGTGTTCTAGGAGCCAGCATGGATTACTCTCCTTCCTTAAAACAAGCCGAGGCAAATCAACAAGCCAGTGTCTATGGATTCAAACAGGCCAAGGCCGGGCGATATCCGACTGTTAACTTTTTTGCGCAACTTGGTTCTCGCTATTCTTCAAATGGTGCCAGGAGCCCTGAGAGTGGGGATCTAATTGAAGATGCTCCACTGGCTGATCAATTGGATTGGAATCTCTATGAGTACATGAACTTCTCTATGAATATTCCGATTTTCACAAGATTCCAAACGAACAACACTATCCAGGTCGCTAAGCTCAATATGATGAATGCCGAGATGTTTACTCGACAAACCGAGTTGGATATGGTCAATACTGTTCAGACGGTATACCTTGATCTGATTGCTGCTCAAAGCACCTACAACGCAGCAGTTGAGAACCTGGAGGCATTAGAGCAGTCATTTAGTTTTGTGTCGAAGAGATATGACACGGGCAATACTGATTTCTACACTTATTTAGAAAGCCTTAACAATAAGAATAGGGGAGAGATTGAATTGGTAAACTCTCGCTATAGCATAGTATTCAGAAAAAAGATACTTGACCTTTATAAGGGCTTATAGCTGTAGAGTGCCAGTTGATTTTCAGTGATCAAGTAGTAAACCCCATTGATGACGTATAACTGATCAGCGTTTGTTGGAAGATCAATTGCTTCTCTTTCAAGACTGTTCAGGTTTATCTTTACGACTGAGTCCACTTGGTTGGCCAATAGATACGTATCCGTAAAACTTATGGTCTGAACACCTTCTGCTTCGATCACTGTTATGTAATTGCCAAAATTATCGAACACTATGACTCTTTGACCTTTATCAAGGAGGTAGAGTCTGTTTTTATATTCTTTGAGATAAGTGACATTTAGGTCTTCGCCAGTAAAGTCACTGCTCCACTGATTTTCGATCATTATCGATTGATCTGTAGTGTTGATCTTTCTCAATAGAAGATTATCTTCTCCTAGTGTCCATAGGTTTAAGTCTTGACTCAAGGTCGCAAGCCTGATATAGCTATTTGGCGGTAGCTGATAAGTACGCTCATTAGAGAGAAATCTATCGGCGATGAGATATTCTTGGAGATCCTGGTAGAATGCGAAGGTTCTCAGTCCCTGCCAGGATTCTAACAGGTAGATTTGACCCAACTGTTTCGTGGAGTAAAGATTCAGCTGATTGCCTTGTTGGTCGTATTGGTATATGCTTCCTCTTATATCGGCAATATATAGATTGTTGTTCCTGTCTTTTGACGAAAGCTCACAAGAGGTCTCTAGTCGAGTCGTTTTAATCAACTGCCATTCTTGTGCCTTTCCAGTGAGGCCAAGAATTATCAGGCCGAGAACCATAGCGGCGCTATGCATCATCAAATACTCTTAAGTCTGCTTTGTCAGCTGTCAGTTGGAGATACGTATATTGTGAGACCCATTCACCCAGGTTGATATATCTACTGCTCTCGCTGACAGCTTTGTCAATCGGTAAATGTCTATGACCAAATATATAGAGATCATGATGAGACTCTTTCTCGATCGATTTACAATGCTGCCATAGCCACTCCCGTTCCTCTTTGAAAGGGTCTGCCTTTTTCATATTGGCAATCCGACTGTTCTTTGACCAGGCTTGCGCTATTGCCATACCAATATTAGGGTGTAGCCAGCTAAACAGCCATTGCAGGAAGGGATTGGCAAAAACTAGTTTGAGGAATTTATAAAAACGGTCACCTGGTCCAAGCCCGTCACCATGGCCTACAAGTAATATTTGGTCATTCACTGTCATCTCTATTGGCTTCCTGAATACCGGTATATCAAGCTCCTTTTCAAAATAGTCAAACATCCACATATCATGATTACCTGTGAACAAATAGATACGGATCCCTGAATCCCTTAATTCAGCAATCTTCCCTAAAAACCTAATAAAGCCTTTCGGAACCACATGCTTGTACTCAAACCAAAAGTCAAATATGTCCCCAACTAGAAATATTGCTTCCGCATCATGTTGAATAGTATTTAGCCAGCGAATGATCTTATCTTCTCGAATCCGACTTGATTGATGATCTGGAGTGCCCAGATGAAAGTCGCTGGCGAAGTAGATTTTCTTAGAAGTCAGATGAAAGCTTAGCTCGGGCATAGAAATAAAAAAAGATCAGACATTGCCTGCCTGATCTTTAAATATATTGAGATATCGTTAAATCAAGTTTTAGACTCGGTCTTTTCTTCTTCTAGCGTTTCGTCAGGACTCTGGTCCTTCTGCTCTTCTTTCTCCACTTCTTCTATTACCGATGACTTAAGGTTTTCAATTTCAGTAGCAGCGTCAGTTTTCTGATTCTCTTGTTCTGCTTCCTTGGCTTCTTTCTTTTTCTTGTCATCTTCCTGGCCCTTGGTATAGGCCTCATAAGTAGTCTGCTGTGCAAAAGGACGATGACCGATGATTCTATCCATATCCGACTGGAAAATTATCTCCTTCTCTAGCAGTTCTTGAGCTATTTTTTCGAGATCATCCTTTTTCCCTTTTAGGAGTTTAAGCGTCCTCTGGTAGGCGTCTTCAATGATCTTTTTAACCTCTTGATCTATAAGTTGAGAAGTAGCCTCCGAATAGGGCTTAGTGAAGCTATACTCAGACTGCTTAGAGTCGTGAAAGGATAAGTTGCCAATCTTATCGTTCATGCCATAGACAGTCACCATGCTGTACGCCATCTTAGTAACTCTTTCCAAATCGCTAAGTGCCCCAGTGGAGATTTTATTAAAAATAAGCTGCTCAGCTGCTCTACCGCCTAAAGCCATACACATGGAATCGATCAACTGCTCAGTTTGATACAGGAACTGCTCCTTAGGTAAGTATTGGGCATAGCCCAATGCTGCTATACCTCTAGGTACAATACTAACTTTCACCAGAGGATCGGCATGCTCTAAGTACCAACCTGCCACTGCGTGTCCGGCCTCATGGTAGGCGACAATCTTCTTCTCCTCAGGTGAGATGATCTTATTCTTCTTCTCAAGACCTCCGATGACACGATCTACTGCATCTTGGAAGTCCTGCATATCAATGGACTTCTTGTCTTTACGCGCCGCTATCAATGCTGCTTCATTACAGACGTTGGCTATTTCAGCACCTGCAAAGCCTGGTGTCTGTGCTGCCAGGTTTTTAGGTTCTACGTCTTCAGATAATTTCAAAGGCTTTAAGTGCACCTTGAATATTGCTTCTCTACCGATAATATCAGGCTTATCAATACTGATCTGACGATCAAAACGTCCCGGGCGCAGCAATGCGGAATCAAGCACGTCTGGACGGTTGGTGGCTGCAAGAATAATTACACCTGAGTCCGTCGAGAACCCATCCATCTCTACAAGTAGAGAGTTCAAAGTGTTTTCTCGCTCGTCATTCGATCCTGGCATTTGGCCCCTTCCACGGGATCTACCGATGGCATCTACTTCGTCAATAAACACAATACAAGGTGCTTTCTCTTTAGCCTGCTTGAACAAGTCTCTTACTCTAGCCGCTCCAACACCGACAAACATCTCAACAAAGTCAGAGCCTGACAAGGAGAAGAAAGGTACTGCCGCTTCTCCAGCTACTGCTTTGGCTAATAAGGTTTTACCAGTTCCGGGAGGGCCTACAAGCAGCGCCCCCTTTGGAATTTTACCTCCAAGCTTTGTGAACTTCCCAGGATTCTTAAGGAAATCAACGATTTCTTTGATCTCTTCTTTCGCCTCTTCCAATCCAGCTACATTACCAAAGGTAATTTTCACCTTATTCTCAGCATCGAAGAGGGCGGCCTTAGACTTTCCTATATTGAAGATTTGACCTCCAGGCCCGCCTTGGCCGGTCATTCTGCGCATTAGGAACCAGAACCCGAAAAGGATGAGGATCAAGAATCCCCAATTGAGGATGAAGCTTGTGAAATCGGAGCGCTCCTCCACGCGGTAACCTATACGCTGTGTGTCGGAGATTTTCTCTTCGAGCTGTCTAAATTTATCGTCAAAGTTCTCAGCAGATACGATCTGAAATTTATAATGAGGGCCGGTATTTATTGAGAAAGGATTTTTCTCTTCTAGTTCTACCTTATACTTAGCATTCTGTACAGCATCCTCTTTAAGAGTAATTTCTACCGCCTTCTGATTTGATATGAGTACAATGTCTTTCACATCATTACTCATCATCATTTGTTCGAAGCGCTTATAAGAAATGGTGATAGCTGAAGTGCTATTATTAAAATAGGTCACCAAGAATACTAAACCCAACAAACTCAGGATTACATAGAGTTGGTAATTTGGTTTTTGCGGCCTTGGAAGTAAATTCTTCTTGTTTGGTTTATCCGGCATTATCTAATGATTATCTAATGTGTGTGTGAGTAACGAGTGTGTCAATCGTAAAGTTTAGAAGTGACGATCACTCAAAAGCTTGGATTTTTGCATCGCCCCAAAGTTCTTCAAGGGCGTAAAAATGCCTTTTATCCTTTTTGAATACATGAGCGACCACATTTGCATAGTCGATTAGTATCCACTCTTTATTGTTTTTACCCTCTTTTTTCCAGGGATTTTGTTGTGAAGACTTAAAGACCTCCTCTTCTATCGAATCTGAGATCGCATCTATTTGTGTGTCAGAGCTGCCTGAGCATAGGACAAAGAAATCCGCAACTGCATTTTTCACCGACCTTAGATCCAAAACTGTGACTTCTTGCGCTTTCTTTTCCTGCATCCCTTTCACGATCAAATCGCTCAGGTTTTTTGAATCTAAATTCTCAACTTTATCCTTCATTCAAATCTGTCAAATCAATTCGCAAAAGTACATAATTTTAGTTGGACAAAATCCTAGCCAAGACCCTATTCGTAGGTCAGAACATCCAATACATGCCAGAATGTCATTCAACGAATGACATAGCTGCCGCTATTGCCAAAACTAAAGGTTCATGGGAAGGAACCGTGGTGGTGACAGATCATCAAATCAATGGAAGGGGCCAAAGAGGAAATGATTGGCAAAGTGCCAAAGGTGCAAACCTTACATTTTCTGTAATCCTCAACCCATCTGCGCTCAGCGCCGCTGACCATTTTCACTTGCACTACGTCGCTTCACTTGCCGTGTTCAATACATTGAAAGCTTACATTAAGGAGGTCAAGATCAAGTGGCCAAACGATATACTTGTCAAAGGCAAGAAAATTTGTGGGATATTGATTGAAAACTCTATCAGTAAAAGACATATCGAGAACTCCATTGTTGGGATTGGCCTTAATGTCAATCAGGACATTTTTCACTACGATCGAGCCACATCATTAAAGGACCTGACAGGCCTGGATTATAGACGAGAAGAAATACTGGCTGTGCTCTGCGAGCAGCTAGAGGCGGCTTATCTATGCTTACGCAGGGGGGAAGTAGCTGCGCTTAAATCACAATACTTAAAGAATCTTTTTCAGTATAAACAACCCGCGATGTACGAAGCTCATGGTGAAGCATTTAGCGGTAGCATAGAAGGAGTAGATGAGCATGGTAGACTGATGATTGAGAGAGCAGGTGCCGTTCAGTACTATGACTTTAAGGAGGTAAGCTTTCTGTATTGACAATCGGCGGGCTTTTACCTACATTTGCGCTTCAAAAAATTATCTGAAAATCAATGGTAGAAGCAAATCTTAACTACAAAGTAAAAGATATTGCCCTTGCTGACTGGGGGCGTAGAGAAATCAAATTGGCTGAGGCGGAAATGCCTGGCCTGATGGCTATTCGTGAGGAGTACGGTCCCTCAAAGCCACTCAAGAGCGCGCGTATCGCTGGATGTCTTCACATGACCATTCAGACGGCTGTTCTTATCGAGACACTTACCGAGTTAGGTGCAGAGGTGACTTGGTCATCTTGTAATATTTTCTCTACTCAGGATCACGCAGCTGCCGCTATCGCGAAAGCTGGGGTTCCTGTATTCGCTTGGAAAGGCATGACGGAAGAGGAGTTCAACTGGTGTATCGAGCAGACATTGTTTGCTTTCCCTGACGGCAAGCCATTGAACATGATCCTTGATGATGGTGGTGACTTGACCAACATGGTGCTAGATCAGTTCCCTGAGTTAGTGGCTGAGATCAAGGGCTTATCAGAAGAAACCACGACAGGTGTGCATAGACTCTATGAGCGCATGCGTAACGGCACACTTCCTATGCCAGCGATCAATGTAAACGACTCTGTAACCAAGAGCAAGTTTGATAATAAGTATGGCTGTAAGGAATCATTAGTGGATGCTATCAGAAGAGCGACAGATATTATGCTTGCCGGTAAGGTAGCTGTAGTCGCTGGATACGGTGACGTAGGAAAGGGTAGTGCCGCGTCTCTTAGAGGTGCTGGTGTACGGGTTATCGTGACGGAGATTGATCCAATCTGTGCGCTCCAGGCCGCCATGGATGGTTTCGAAGTAAAGAAAATGGAAAGCGCCGTTCCTAGAGCTGATATTATTGTAACTGCGACTGGCAACAAAGACATCATTTCTGGAGAGCACTTCGAAATGATGAAAGACAAGACTATCGTTTGCAACATAGGTCACTTCGATAATGAGATCGATATGGCTTGGCTCAACGGTAAGTATGGAGACACTAAAGAGGAGATCAAACCTCAAGTCGACCTTTATCATATTGGCGATAGGGAAATCATTCTTCTCGCTGAAGGTAGATTGGTAAACCTTGGCTGTGCTACAGGACACCCTTCATTCGTCATGTCTAACTCATTCTCTAACCAAGTGCTTGCACAACTAGAGTTGTGGCAGCAGTCTGGCAAGTATGAGAATGCTGTGTATACATTACCTAAGCATCTTGATGAGAAAGTGGCCATGTTCCACTTAGCAAAAATAGGTGTAGAGCTTGAGACGCTTTCTAAGGATCAGGCGGACTATATAGGTGTAGAGGTCGAAGGCCCTTATAAGCCAGAATACTACCGATACTAAGAGTTACTCTCTGTAGAGTTTGAAAGCGCGCTGGATTCCTAGTGCGCTTTTTTTGATTTATTGGCTACCGCAATGGGAAAATCGATGCGGTCGTGCTGACCTCCAATAGAAGCTGCCAATTCTTCTAATAAGACTTCTCTTGGATCCAATGCGAGAATAATGTCATTCGCTAAATGTGTCCTATGAACGCCTGCTAATCGATTTACGATAGCCTGTGTACCGAATGAATCGGCCCAATCTTATTGGAATTGGACTAGAGATAAAGGACACCTTGCTGGGATTTTCTTCACTGACCGTGAAGATGACCACTGAAATGTCCACCTTAGTAGAATTAGTCAGCGTAGGAATGCTAGAATCGTAGTAATAAACTATTCGACCTAAAGATCGTATCTATTGTAGGTACATATAAAAAATTGACAACCGTAAGTCAGGAGGACACATTGAAAGAATTGAAATACACCAGCCGCGAGAAAGTGGAGGTATTCGATCAGGAGTTTATGCCACACATCAATTCGATGTACAATTTCGCATATAGGCTCACCTTTGATGAAGATGATTCGAAGGATCTGGTTCAGGATACTTATCTAAAGGCGTACCGATTTATAGATTCCTTTGAAAGAGGAACTAACGCAAAAGCATGGCTGTTCCGAATACTGAAGAATAGCTTCATCAATGATTTTCGTAAAAAAAGTAAGCAGCCTGCGAAGGTTGATTATCAAGAGGTCGAGAGTTATTACAACTCTGATGATGTAGACGTTCCGATCACCACTGACCTGAGAGTGGACTCACTTAAGGACATGATCGGTGACGAAATCACCATAGCCCTCAACTCATTGGCGGTGGATTTCAGAACAGTGATCATTCTCTGTGATCTGGAAGGGTTCACTTATGAGGAGATGGCCAAGATTTTGGATATTCCGATAGGTACAGTCAGGTCTAGACTCCATCGGGCGAGAAACTTGCTGAAGGAGAAGCTACAGACGTATGCGCAGAGCATGGGATATAAATAGAGAATTAGCTAAGTAGAAGAATATGAAAAGCGAAACTACCAATGGACAGTGCAAGGAATTGGACAAGTGCATTGAGCTACTTAATCTGATCATGGACAATGAAGCCCTGCCTGAAGAGGAGAGCTTCATTGATCAGCATCTCGAAAACTGCGCTTGCTGTCTCAAGCAATATGAGGTCGAAAAGGAGTTTAGAAGCCTTATCAAAAAGAAGCTGGAGAATAAAGAAGTTCCCACCGATCTTATCGCCTCTATAAAAAATAAAATCGCTGCGACGCATTAGATTTGCCCGATGACAAAGGGCAAAGCGCTGATCTTTTCAGCACCATCAGGATCAGGCAAAACCACCATCGTTCATCACCTTATTAACACCTTTCCGAATCTGGGATTTAGCATCAGTGCGAGCACACGTGACAGACGAGGGCGCACCGAGGAAAATGGAAAGGACTATTACTTTCTCAAGCCAGAGGAATTCAAAAAGAAGATCGATAATGGTGAGTTCATCGAATGGGAAGAAGTCTATGAGGGTAACTACTACGGCACACTCAAGTCAGAAATCCAGCGGATTTGGGATAGCGGCAGTCATGTCATATTTGATGTAGACGTCAAGGGTGGGATCAATCTCAAAAAGTATTTTGGAGATAATGCGCTTGCGATATTCGTGAAAGTTCCTGATATGGAAGTGTTACAGCAGCGACTACTCGACCGCAACACCGAAACTGATGATAGCTTATCAAGACGGCTCTACAAGGCGAAGTTTGAGATGTCATTCGAAAATGAATTTGACGTATCATTGGTCAACAACCGGCTGGAAGATTCGCTCAAAGAGGCCGAGCAACTGGTTAGTAATTTTATAAATAGCTAAGGCTTGAAAATAGGACTCTTTTTCGGCTCATTCAATCCAATTCATATTGGGCACCTGGTGATCGCTAGCACTATTGTTGAGACCACTGACCTATCGGAAATCTGGTTTGTGGTATCTCCAAAGAACCCACTTAAAAGCTCTAAATCTCTACTGCACGAGTTTGATCGTTACGATATGGTTCAAAGGGCCATAGATGATGATTTCAGGTTTCGAGTGAGCGATGTGGAATTCAATATGCCCAGGCCTAGTTACACCTCCGATACCCTGGCATACCTTAGTGATAAGCACAAAGACAAACAGTTCGAATTAATTATCGGGGAGGACAATCTAGCCTCATTTACCAAATGGAAAAATTATGAGGCCATATTAGAAAACTATGGCCTTGTCGTCTACCCAAGGCCCAATACAGCCGAATCAAAAGTGAAGTCCCACAGGAATGTCAAGATAGTCGAAGCACCTCTTCTGGATATATCAGCGACTTTCATTCGAAAGCTAGCCAAGCAAGACCGATCAATCAAATATCTCGTACCCCAAGCAGTGGAAGAGTTGATTGCTGCTAAGAAGTACTTTCAGTAAAACTAGTGTTGAGTCAAGTGTACTGTGTCGTGTAAGTCGAAGTAATTTTTGTTATAGGACCAAAAGGACGAGGCTTGGTATGGCTAAAGTATGCTTGACTTAACACTAAATAGGGTATGCCCCTAAAGGGAAGAGTCTGATTTAGAATTTTCGAGATCGAGGCTTGTGAAGTCAAAAAAAGCGGAGTTTACTCGCGTAATCGAGTATTTTTTTTGACAAGCGTAACGGAGAGATCGGACATTATGAACAGACTCTAAATATGCATAATATCCGCTTCCTTCTTGACAACTAACTCGTCTATGCTAGCAGTATTACTGTGCGTGATTTTCTGTACCTCGTCTTCCGCTATTTTGATGGCATCTTCAGATGCCCCGTCTTTGAGTAATTTTCTGAGGGAGTCATTGGTGTCTTTTCGGACATTTCGGATACTTACTTTTCCTTGCTCTGCTTCAGCTCTCACCTGTTTCACTAGTTGCAGTCTTCTCTCTTCGGTTAGTGTGGGGATATTGATACGAATGATGTCCCCATCATTTTGAGGATTAAATCCAAGATTACTATTGATAATAGCCTTTTCAATATCAGCGATCGTTTTCTTCTCCCATGGCTTGATGACTAATGTGCGTGCATCTGGAGTGGTGACAGAGGCTACCTGACTCAGGGGCGTCATCGCACCGTAGTATTCCACGCTGATGGAGTCAAGCATATTGGGCATTGCTTTGCCCGCTCTTATTTTGACTAGTTCGGCTGTGGTATGGCTGATAGCTCTTTGCATAAGCTCCTCAGCTTCCTCCAAATACATTTCTATCTCTTCTTCCATTTCAATTAGATAATTAAAGTTCCAACTTCTTCGCCCTCGGCTATCTTATAAAGGTTGCCGGGCTTATTCATATCAAAAACAATAATGGGGAGCTTGTTTTCCTGACATAAGGTGAAGGCGGTCATGTCCATCACACTCAAACCCTTTTCGTAGACTTCCTGAAAAGAAATGGTTGAGTATCGCGTCGCATCAGGATTCTTTTCTGGATCCTCAGAGTACACGCCATCGACCCTAG
>JAVKDO010000092.1:0-7656 GCA_040222235.1 Cyclobacteriaceae bacterium | reverse complement strand
TTCAAATTCATGCATTCTAGCAACATCCTTTTCTTCGGGAACTTCTATTGGCAATAGCCTGACTAACTCTTTTGGCGTGAATCGTTTGGTCCACTCCGAGCCTTTACCATTCAGTTCACTGAGTATAGCTAGGTTCGTGTGCCTCGTAGTACCTACAAAGTATTTACCATCTTCTAGGGCCAGCGTAAAGACTTTATAGCCTAGCTCTAGCACATTAATTCCGTCGGCTAATTTGACTGGGCACACTTCATTACCTAAGCCGCTATCGATAATAAGTGATAACAGATGCTGCTTATCATCAATGAGCGTGTAGTCTCCACCTCGTACTCTTTGCCATCCGTATTCTCTAATGCAATGGAAGGTGATATCATTCTCATACTTTAGGGCTAACTCCGGATCTTTGATTCCCGTCCTGTAGACCTTGATGACATCAATGGGTTTGTGCAGCTTAGTCCACTTGGATCCCCTACTCTCTCGTGAGTGGTCTTTAAATCGTCTATCAATATCAATAGACTGACCCACATAGATCTTGTCATTCTCTAACTGAAGGACATAGATGTAGATTTCTTCATTCGCTTGATTTTTCATTTTTAAAATGGTTATATGAAACAATTGTTTAATTGTGTCACACAACCAGACGCCTTTCTGAGAAGGCAAATGGAAGGCTTGGCTTTTTGTCCTTACGGCGCGGGAGGCCTAGCCTTGGCTAATGAGAAAATGACAAGAAGCGATTTGCGGGGAAAGCAGGGCAAAGGGGTCTGAGATTTGCACAAGTAAAGTTTGAGTTGTTCTAAACTTCGGTGTTCGTAGAGAAAAGGAGTAGCACGTGAAACACCGTGGATATCTGCCTAAAAGCTATTGGACCAGAGACTGCTGCCACCGCCATGCATCACGCATCATGTCTGTCAGTCCGAGTTCAGCCTTCCAGCGTAGCTTTTTGTAGGCTAATGAAGGATCTCCATAGATTTCCGGTAGGTCGCCAGCCCTCCTATCGACAATTAAATAATTGAGTTTCAGGTCAGCCACTTCTTCGAATGCCTGGATCACTTCAAGCACTGAATAACCCTGCCCTGTACCCAGGTTGAGGGCTATGTGGGCACCCATATCCAGCTTGAGTGCCTTCACATGTGCTTTGGCCAAATCAACCACATGGATATAATCTCGGATGGCTGTGCCATCAGCCGTATCATAGTCGCCACCATACACTTTGAGTTCATCCCTCAGTCTGGCACCTGCCTGGGTAATGAACGGAACCAGGTTGTTTGGGACTCCCTTAGGTAACTCGCCTATCTTACCAGAATGATGTGCGCCCACCGGATTGAAGTAGCGGAGTGATACCACTTGATATTTGGCCACTTTGGCTACTGACTCTAGTATATGCTCGCACATCTGCTTGGTCTTGCCATAGGGTGATGGGGTGTCACCAAAGGGTGTCGATTCAGTGACCGGCAGGAGCTTAGGTTGGCCGTATACTGTGCAAGACGATGAGAAAATGAATTTCTTCACTGGATGGTCTTCCAGGACTTTAAGCAGGTTGACTAGACCACTGACGTTGACATCATAGTAATGAAGTGGTTTGTGGACAGACTCTCCTACTGCCTTTTTTGCGGCCAGGTGTATGACACTATCGATCTTATATCTCTGAAATACGCCACTCAAGAAGGTGTCATCCCGTAGGTCCCCTGACTCAAAATAAATCTCTGTGCCCGTAAGCTCTGAGAGCCGCTCCAACACCGAGTATTCGCTGTTGGACAGATCATCAATGATTACAATATCATAGCCCTGCTGTATGAGCTCTACAGCTACATGTGAGCCAATGTATCCTAAACCGCCTGTTAGTAGTACTTTCTTCATACTTACCAGAATAACGTGTAGAGCACAGCGCAAATGATCATCACTGCGAAAGCCGAAATATTGAATGTCGCACTGGTCTCAAAAACCCCTTTTGGCAGTGGAATGCCTTTTTCATCATCTTGACCTTGACCTTGCATCAAGCTCCATCCTGCAATAATACCCATAGTGATCAGGGCGGTCAGCCCCATCTGATGCATCCATGGCAGGGCTGTCATGAACTTCAGCCCAAGGGCCACAGGAATCGACAGTACTGCTCCGATGATCGCCCCTTGGTTAGTCGCTTTCTTCCAAAATAGACCCAGCATGAAGACTGCCAATATGCCAGGACTGACTACCCCTGTGTACTCCTGAATAAACTGAAACGCCTGATCAATCCCTCCTAACAGTGGTGCCATAACACAAGCTACGGCCAACGCAATACCAGCTGTGATCCTACCAGTGTTTACAGTCTGCTTGTCATTCGCTGTTTTATTAATGTATGTTTTATAAATGTCCATCGTAAAGATCGTAGAGGTGGAATTGAGCATTGACGCTAGTGAAGAGACAATAGCGGCTGTCAAGGCGGCAAAAGCAATTCCTTTCATACCTGAAGGGAGCAATTGCAGTAGCCATGGATACGCTTTATCGGACGCTCCTGGGGCTGGTATATTCACCAGGGCGGTTTCTCCAAGCCTTGCCATAATATCCGGGTCATTCACAATCACAAAAGCAGCGATACCCGGTACCACCACGATAAAAGGAATCAACAGCTTCAAAAAAGCCGCCATCACAATACCCTTTTGCGCTTCACGCAGCGACTTAGCTGCCAAAGTCCTTTGTATGATATACTGATTGAATCCCCAGTAGTAAAGATTAGCTACCCAAAGTCCACCTATCAACACCCAGATGCCCGGTAGGTTGGAGTACTCCAGATTTGAACTGTCCAGAATCATATGAAATCGATCAGGAGCTGCATCCAGCAATAGTCCAAATCCCACCAGCCATCCTGCATCATCGGAAAGAACATTTAATGCCAAGTAGGTAGTAAAAAGGCCTCCCAATATCAGGAAGAACACTTGAATCACATCCGTCCAGGCCACCGCACTCAGCCCTCCATAGAGCGAATAAGCCGCTGCAAAAACGGCTAAGCCTACCACTCCGTACATCATAGGCACGCCCATGATGCCTTCCAGTGCCAGTGACCCCAGATATAACACTGAGGATAGGTTAACGAAAACGAACAGCGCTATCCAGAATACAGCCAGAATGGTTTTGAGCTCTGTGCTGTATCGTTTTTCTACAAACTCTGGAATGGTATAAATTCCTTTCTCTATGAAAATAGGAAGAAAGTATTTACCCACAATGATCAGAGTGATGGCTGCCATCCACTCATAAGAGGCAATCGCCAGGCCAGAAGCAAAGCCGGAACCTGACATCCCGATGAACTGCTCTGCTGAAATGTTAGCAGCAATGAGCGAAGCACCAATAGCCCACCAGGGTAGAGACTTGCTCGCCAGGAAGTAGTCCTCAGCATTTTTTTGGTGGCCTTTCTTGTCTCTGGAGACAAAGAGTCCAACACTGAGTATCAGTGCACAGTAGGCACCAAAAATGATAAAATCTAGGGTAGAGAAATTCATCCGTAGTTGGGTAGGTTAGTTTGATCTGATTGCTTTTTATAATGAACATTGGATAATGACCTTAATGCAGCGGCAGCTTGTTCTGCCGTGATATCACGTTGAGGGTTGGCAAACATCTCATAGCCCACCATAAACTTCTTGACTGTGGCAGACCTCAGCAGCGGCGGGTAAAAGGAATAATGAAAATGCCAGCCGCTGTAGTCTCCCCCATCCGTTGGTCGCTGCTGCATGCCAGCCGAGTATGGAAATGAAGTGTTAAACAGATTGTCATAGCGGATAGTGATGTCCAGCATGATATCGGTAAAGGCGTCCTCTTCAGCATCGGTCATGTCAGTCACTGCCTGAAAATGCCTTCTTGGGATAATCATCGACTCGTAAGGCCAAACTGCCCAAAAAGGTACCAAGCACACAAAATGCTCATTCTTTACAATGATCCTGCCTTCTTCTTCAAGTTCCTGCTCAAGGTAATCCGCTAACATACTCCGATTATGCGCCGCAAAGTATTGCTGCTGGGTAATCGTTTGCTTTTGGGTTTCGTTTGGGATGGAACTCTGTGCCCATATCTGTCCGTGGGGATGTGGATTACTGCAACCCATGATGGCGCCTTTATTCTCAAAGATCTGAACGCTGGAGATCGTTGGGTTACTGGCCAGTACGTCAAACTCTGACTTCCACATCTTGATCACCTTGATCAAGTCCTCCTTCTCCATCTCAGGAATAGTCAGTGAATGATCCGGCGAGAAGCACATGACCTTGCAGATGCCCCGCTCTTCCTGCATTTTGAGCAGCCCTTCGGAAATCACCTCGGTAGCACCCTCATCGATAAGAGCGGCAAAGTCATTTTTGAAAACGAATGTGGACTCGTACGTTGGATTCTTTTCTCCGCCTGCACGTTTGTTTCCAGGACACAAGTAGCATTTTGAATCGTAACTGGATCTATCCGCTACCACAATATCCTCAGTCTTGCCTTGCCAGGGACGCTTCGTCCTATGCGGCGATACAAGCACCCACTCATCGCTCAGCGGATTGTATCTTTTATGTGGTTGTTCCTTTAGTATCATCATGGATCGATTAATGAAACCCCATTGGCAATCTCTACTTCAATCGGGGTGATATTCTTGCCAAAGGCTTGATGGTAAGCTTCATCCAAGCCTGCTGTCAGCTCATACTCAGCGCCTTTTTCGAGTAAGACGAGTATGCAGCCTCCAAACCCCCCTCCCATCATGCGCGCACCCAACACTTTCTCGTGCTTATTGGCATAGTCCGCCATGAAGTCGATCTCAGGGCAGGTGATCTCATACTCATATCGCATCGCCTGATGCGCTTCTTTTAGAATCGCACCCACTACGTGCAAGTCTGATTCCGATAGGGCCTGTGTAAGCTGCTTGACTCGCTCATTTTCCTCAATTACATACTTGCACCTTTTTGCTGCCGCAATCGGCAGCTTGTCCTTCACCGAATCGAACTGCGCCATAGAGATATCTCGAAGTGCCTCTACTTTGCTATAATAAGTTTGAAAGACTTTTACCCCCTGCTGGCATTGTTGCCTCCGGATGTTGTACTCAGAGTCGGCCAGACTATGGGTCACATTGGAATTGAGTAATAGGAGCGAGTGCTGTGCTAAAGCAACCGGAAAATACTGGTACTCAAGCGAGCGGCAGTCCAGCAGTAGTGCCTGGTCCTGCTTGCCCATCAAACTCGCAAACTGGTCCATGATCCCGCACTGTACACCCGCATAGTGGTGCTCAGCCAGTTGTGAGATCCGAGCCATCCCTAACCTCGACAACCAAAGGTCAAACAGTTTATTCAGACCATAGCAAATGCCACACTCTAGCGCTGCAGAGGATGACATCCCTGATCCCCTTGGCACATCTCCGGTGAAGACCAGGTTGAAGCCTGACAGCTCCTGACCCGTTTTGGCCAACTCGGCAGCCACTCCCATCACATAGTTTTGCCAGCTACCTGTTGGCAGTGGCTCCATATCCGTCAAGTCAAAATCATAGCGCTCATCAAAGTCGAGCGAGATCAGGCTACATCTGGATGCATGGCCGGACTTGCCTATCGCAAAGTAAATCGAGTGCGCTACTGCCGCTGGCAACACAAAGCCATCATTGTAATCGGTGTGCTCGCCTATGAGATTGATACGGCCAGGGGCGCGGATGAGCAGCGATGGAGCTGCATCAAATGAACTACGAAATTGCTCTTTTACTACTGATCTATATCTGATATCCAGGGCTGTCATTTAGTAGATTTTCTGATTATGAGAGTTGGTTCATCTGACGGTGGGATTTCAGCATATTCCTTTGACTTATCTACATCCTGTAGCAGGCGCATAGCTGCCTGTTCGCCGAGCTGAAAAGTATTCCTAGAAATGGATGTCAATGGCGGATTCAGCCAATCACAAAAAAACCGGTTGTCAAAACCACATACTGATACCTGGTCTGGTACTTTGATATTGTGCGAACTAAGTGATATAAGTACCCTGGCAGCAATAATGTCATTGTAGCAAACAATGCAATCCATCTGCTCTGCCCATAACCTTACACTGTTATCAAAACTATCACCCCAATCGTCAATGTAATCGACGGCCGATAAACTCGCATTATGCTCTGCTAAGGATTGTTGGTAACCTTCGAGCCTTTCACGGTCATTCTTTAAGTCAGAGGACAGCCCTAAGTAGCCAAATGACCTTAAGCCTTGATCATATAAATACCGACCTGCTTTATAAGTGCCCTTACTGTCATCAGTAGATACATAAGGTATGGCCGTGGTAGGATCATACCGATCAAACTGCACCACCGGAGTGGTCTCCAATATGTCCTCCAGTAATGGAACAGCCCCAGACTCTCGGGCCAGGGAAATGACAATACCACAAACATTGAAGCTAAGTACCTCTTCGATCAAGTGCTGTTCAGTCTCAGCCGATTCATTGGACTGACAGAGGATCATCATGTAGCCATGCTCTTCGAGTCTTGACTGGATGCCTTTAACCGCCAGCGCAAAGAAGTCATCCTCCATATCCGGGATAATCGCCGCCACCGTCCTGCTGTTTCTCGTTTTGAGGCTGATTGCCGTACGGTTAGGTTGGTAACCTAATTCACTGGCCATCCGCTTTACGCGTGACACGTTCTTAGTCTCCTTGGGATATTTGTTATTCAAGATCCTAGAGACTGTGGATATAGAAACACCCACCTCGCGGGCGACATCTTTTAGTGTGGTTGACTGCTTCATGGATGCTCCATTTTTGATATAAGTAGGATCATTATCTAAGAAGGATTTCTTGAAGCTTAAAGCGCCTTTTGATAACCAGGCAACTCATGGTAGCGTCATTTTGCAATTGCAAATTAGACTTATGACAAGCCAGATAGGTGGGAATAATCGTTTGTAAAGAGTGACGAATTCGTCTGACAGAAACAATCTTAGTTTGAATGGGGCTCAAAATACGACTTTACTTGAAATGGAAATAGGCTTGAGCACGATTCCGCAAAGATCAGATCCATATTATTTGATAATAAGCTTTTCCTGTCTGGTGAATTGATTAGTCGATACATTAAGAATGTAAACACCCGAAGGTATATTAAGGCTACTCAACTTGATCCATTGTGTTCCTTCGTGCACCTGATCTCTGTGCATCTGATAGACCGTCTTGCCTTGCAAGTCGATAATCTGCAGATCAAATGGACTGGATTGGGGTATATCCACAATCACATTCACTTCGTCACTCGCCGGATTGGGGAAGATGTTGAATACTGGCTCTTCTTTGATTGGCTCTTCCTTTACTTCTGCTGCTGATGCAAGTCGTGCCGTGGTAGTTGTGGTGGCCCAGTCTCTGGTAAAGAAGGCATCTATATAGTACATGATCTTGTCTTCTAGTTCCACTATGTCATTA
Organism: Cyclobacteriaceae bacterium; assembly: GCA_040222235.1. Taxonomy (GTDB): domain Bacteria; phylum Bacteroidota; class Bacteroidia; order Cytophagales; family Cyclobacteriaceae; genus UBA6059. The sequence continues at coordinate 297 of JAVKDO010000092.1, read as the reverse complement.
TTTAAATAATCATCATAGTTGGTGCCAAATTTCAGTTGGGGGTTGTGGAATGAGGCTATGCCAGACATCCCGCCTTGATCCTCTCCTTCCAATGTAAGTAACTCAAAGCCTGAAGAGCCTGCCGAACTCTCCATCGCACAACCTCCGTGTAACTTATCGATCTCTATGATCCCTTGGGCAGCTGTGGCGATGGATGCGATAGGAAACCTACCGCCATTGAATGGGTAATCTTCCTGACAAGGAACCACAGCATCATCTACATGATGTATATCCAATGAGGGACGGTAAGGACTCGAT
>JAVKDO010000091.1:0-15390 GCA_040222235.1 Cyclobacteriaceae bacterium | reverse complement strand
AAAGAAGCCAGGCAGTCTGGAATCCACGCTGACCTATAAGGTGGTCAATAGCGTCCAGAGAAAGCACTTGCTATCCGTGGAGCCGCAGACAGGAAGGCCTCATCAAATAAGAGTGCAATTGGCTAAGATCGGCTGTCCTATCATTGGCGACTTGAGATATGGAAACGCTCCTCCCAATGAAGATGCAAGTATCTGTCTTCATGCAAGGCATCTTGAGTTCGAACACCCAGTGCTGAAAGAAAAGGTGAGCTATAGTGCACGAGTACCTGATATGGCGCTATGGAATGAATTTAAGAAAATCAGAGATGCTTGAAAGACTACAGCAGCGCTGGGGACTAAAGAGTATTGGGCAGGTAGTGATTGTATTACTTGTATTCGCTGCAACTGGCACTACCATAATGCTCCTGAGAGATCCTATCGTGGGACTTTTTAGTGAAAATGGGGAGCGATCAGTGCTCTTTACTATTCTCTACTACCTTCTGATTTTGCCTGTCTATAACGTGATTCTTCTGGCATATGGATTCCTGTTTGGGCAGTTTGACTTCTTCTGGCAGTTCGAAAAGAAAATGTGGGCACGAATGACTGGCCAGAAAATAAAAAACCCCGACGAGCGGGGGTTTGAATAGTTAGCTTATGGGAGGATTAACTCACTCGGTGATAGATTCTGCTAATACAGTCACCTTATTATTTAATACTTCTACAACACCACCTTCGACTGTCATAGTGACATCATCTTTTTTCTTCTGATATCTCAAGTCACCTTTACCCAAAGGGCAAATCAAAGGCGCATGATTATTAAGAATCTGAAGAGATCCATCTATTCCCGGTAGGGTGGTAGCGTCCACCTCTCCTTCGAATACTTTCTTATCTGGGGTGTAGATTTCTAGAAACATATCTTTTAGTCTTCTGCTTCTGCCATCATTTTCTCACCAGCAGCGATAGCTTGTTCGATAGTACCCTTAAGGTTGAATGCTGCTTCTGGTAAGTGATCCAACTCACCATTCATAATCATGTTGAAGCCTTTGATGGTATCCTTGATGTCGACCAGCTCACCAGTAAGACCAGTGAAAGCCTCAGCTACGTGGAATGGCTGAGAAAGGAATCGCTGTACTCGACGAGCTCTGTGAACCACTTCCTTATCCTCATCAGACAATTCGTCCATACCAAGGATAGCAATTATATCTTGTAGCTCCTTGTAGCGCTGGAGAACCTCCTTCACACGCTGAGCACAACCGTAGTGCTCTTCGCCTACCACCTCTACACTCAAAATCCTTGACGTGGAGTCCAAAGGATCCACGGCAGGGTAGATGCCAAGCTCGGCAATCTTTCTTGAAAGTACGGTAGTAGCATCAAGGTGAGAGAAAGTAGTCGCAGGAGCAGGGTCAGTCAAGTCATCCGCAGGTACGTATACCGCCTGTACCGATGTGATCGATCCGTGCTTAGTAGAGGTGATTCGCTCTTGCATCGCACCCATCTCAGAGGCTAATGTCGGCTGATAACCTACCGCTGATGGCATCCTTCCTAGGAGGGCTGAAACCTCAGAACCTGCCTGAGTAAATCTGAAAATATTATCAATGAAAAACAGAATGTCTTTACCTGGACCGGTACCGTCACCGTCTCTGAAGTATTCTGCTAAGGTCAAACCAGACAATGCCACTCGCGCACGTGCCCCAGGAGGCTCATTCATCTGACCGAATACGAAGGTCGCTTTTGACTCAGCAAGTTTATTTTTATCCACCTTAGAAAGATCCCATCCACCTTCTTCGAGTGAGTGTAAGAAGTCGTCACCGTAAGTCACAATACCTGACTCGATCATTTCTCGAAGCAAGTCATTTCCTTCACGTGTACGCTCACCTACACCAGCAAATACTGAAAGACCAGCATATGCTTTTGCAATATTGTTGATCAGCTCCTGAATCAATACGGTCTTACCAACACCAGCACCGCCGAAAAGACCAATCTTTCCACCTTTGGCATAAGGCTCTATAAGGTCAATCACCTTGATACCCGTGTAGAGCACCTCAGAAGAAGTCGATAGATCTTCAAACCTAGGTGCTGATCTGTGAATAGACATTCTCTGCTTGCCTTCTGGCTGAGGAATACCGTCAATTGCATCACCCACCACATTGAAGAGACGACCTTTGATGTCATCGCCTACCGGCATTGAGATTGGCTGTCCCAAATCGGTAACTTCAACTCCGCGACTTAGGCCTTCAGTACCCTCCATGGCGATAGTTCTTACGCGATCTTCTCCAAGGTGCTGCTGCACCTCCATGATGATCACAGTTCCATCTTGTTTAGTCACTGAAAGTGCATTGAGAATGCTAGGGAGCTTAGAGCCTTCAGCATCAAAAGCAACGTCCACGACGGGTCCGATTACCTGAGTTACTTTGCCAATATTTGCCATTATCGATTAGTTATATATTGTGATGGGAATACTTGTCTCTTTTCGAACTGCAAAATTAAGAGAATCTCAGTGGATAACAAAGCGTTAGTAAAAATTAAGGGATGCTCAAAAGCCTTATGACTTCAGTATAATTCTGAAGGTTGTACCCACATTGATCTCTGTCGATTTGACGAATATCTTACCACCATGATAGTTTTCAATTATTCGCTTTACAAGCGTCAATCCTAGCCCCCAACCTCTCTTTTTAGAAGTGTATCCTGGCTGGAATACTTTGTTGATTTTTGACTTAGGGATACCCTTGCCCGTATCCGTAATGTCAACAAACACCTTACCTTCCTCTCCTTTGGTAATGTTGATATCAACCTTGCCTGCACCTCCCATTGCGTCCACGGCATTCTTGCAGATGTTCTCAATGACCCAATCAAACAATGGCTTGTTGATTTCCGCATTGACCACATCTAGCGGGAATGAGGAGACGGTCATCTGAACTCGTGATGAAACCCGCCTTTGTAGATAGTTGATGGCCTCATTGATGGTTTTGACGATATTTTGGCTGGTCAGTAGGGGGATCGACCCGATATTCGAAAACCTCGAGGTGATCATCTCGAGTCGTTGTATATCCTTGTCCAGCTCGGCCGCCATTTCACGATTAGCTTCACTACCGTCGGACTTCAGGTATTCGGACCATGCCATCAGTGAGGAGAGTGGTGTTCCAAGCTGGTGAGCAGTCTCCTTAGCCAGACCTACCCAGACCTTGTTTTGTTCGGCAGATCGGCTATAGTTGAAGACCATGAAAGCGACAATGCCGAAGATAAAAATGACCAACAATTGGACATACGGGTAATATTGAAGCTGTGTGAGTAGAAACGAGTTCTTATAGTAGACGTATTGGTAGCCAGTGACTTCATCGAGATTATTTCTGAGTGTAATGAGGACTGGCTCGTGCTCTGCTTCCATTATAGCCAGCTCTCTTAAAAGTATATTTCTACGCTCTACATCAGACCTGGCTTCATCTGCTTCTGGAATATTCTTGTATTCGTACGGTAGCCCAATCTCATCCGTTACAACGACTGGTATGGAATTATTGGATACAATGATCTCCTCAAAGATGAAGTTGAAATTGACATTGCCATCCACGTTGGCAAAGTACTCAAGCGTATTCGCATAGAGCGAAATGAGCCGCTCCTCCCGCGTCTTGATCTTCTCCACGAGGATGCTGGTATAGTAAATAGAGCCGCCACCTATCAGAAATGATACGACCAGCACGATCCAGTTGGCCGCTGATCTGTTTTGATAGAAGTCTATCCCCGAAACGTTAAATGGGTTATTCATGGTTTGCACAACGATGACCGCAATAGAATTATGACAGGAGAGAGGTGATTTATATTCAACCTCGCTTCCTACCGGAATTCTGCTCCTTCTGTGGTCAGTTTACACCACGGAATTTAAGCATTTTGGGGTGGATCAGCAGAAATTGGCTGTGCTAATTCTTAAGCACGAACCACTTGGCAAGCGTCTTATAGTTCACCTTAGTTCCATGCATCAATATACCCACACGATAAATTCGTCCAGCTACCCAGGAGGTAAATAAGAAGCCGCCGATCAGTAGCACCATTGATAATGCAAGCTGCCATTCGGGTACGCCAAAAGGAGCACGCATCATCATCACTACTGGAGAGGTGAGGGGGATCATCGACATCCAGAAGGCCAACGACCCATCCGGATCTTTGAGTACTGCGCCGAGTACAACTATCGAAAAGATCAGCGGGATAGTGATAGGAAACATGAACTGTTGGGAGTCCGCATCACTGTCTACAGCGGAACCCACGGCTGCAAACAGGGCCCCATACATGAGATAGCCTCCGAGGAAATAAAAAAGAAACACCCCTACGATCAAGGGGAAGTTGAGGGAGGTGAGTGAGGACATGATATTGTCAATCTCTTCCATAGGAACATCCTGTGCCTGTGCCATTTGCGGGCTCGCGCTAGCATCTATGCCAAATGTGACTGCCACCAAGCTTGATATCGCGAAGGTCAGCATCACCCATAATACAAATTGTGTAAGACCAACCGCTGCAACTCCAATGATTTTACCGAGCATTAACTGCATAGGTCTGACTGAGGAGATGATCACCTCCAATATTCTATTAGTCTTCTCTTCGATGACGCCCCTCATGATCTGGGCTCCATAGTAGAAGATGAAGAAATAGATCAAAAAGGATCCTACATATCCGGCGACTGATGCCGCCCCAGAGCTACTGGCTTTTTCCTCTCCGGTAGTAGACAGGCTAATGGTATCCACCGTAATATCTGCTTTCAATGAAGCGAGCGTCTCCTTATCAATGCCTGATTTGGTGAGCTTGATTTCTTCGACTTCATTTTTGATTGTCCGCTCGATAGTTTTGACCATCACGATGCTCGGATTGCTGAGCGTGTACAGCGAGATTCCGGTAGGTTGGTCTATATCAATGGCAGGAATATAGAGGAGGCCAAAGGTGTTTTCATTGGGCACGCGCTCCTTGGCAGCATCCAGGTCACCAGTGATATACTCGAAAAGGAGAGACTCAGTATCCTGAAACTTTCCGATGAAACTGCCACTGTCGTCGAGTACTTCAATCACTTTTTGCTCACCGTCCTGGGAGGCCAGCCATGTGGGCAGAATGATCAATGCAGCGAAAAGCAGAGGGCCGATAATCGTCATGACAATGAATGACTTTTTACGAACCCTTGTCAGATATTCTCGGGAAATGATGAGGCCTATCTTATGCATAATCCTTCGATTTTACTTGTGAGATGAAGATGTCGTTGATGCTCGGAATCTTTTCTTTGAAAGAGATGATCCCGGAGCTGACCATGACCTCTTTGAGCAGATCATTGGAGGTATGGTCACTCAGTATCTGCACCTCAGAGGAATAATACCCCTCTTCCTGTTGTGCCTGATTACTGATCGCAAATGCACTATCTACAAGTTCGATGGGTTGATCATGCTCGATGATGTAGGTATTGGTCTTGAAGCTGTTCTTAATGTCTTTCTTCGAACCATCGATGATCTTCTTTGAGTTGTTGATCATAGCGATATGATCACAGAGCTCCTCGACTGACTCCATTCGGTGAGTCGAGAATATGATGGTCGCTCCTTTTTCTCTGAGTTCCAGAATTTCATCCTTGATCACATTGGCATTGACCGGATCAAATCCAGAAAAGGGTTCATCGAGAATGATGAGCTTTGGCTCATGCAGTACTGTTGCTATAAACTGCACTTTCTGCTGCATTCCTTTTGAAAGGTCTTCGATATTCTTATCCCACCATGCGCTGATGTCCAGCTTTTTAAACCAGCCCTTGATTTTGGAAACAGCATCTGATTTGTTGAGGCCTTTGAGTCGTGCGAGATAGAGTAGTTGTTCACCAACTTTCATCTTCTTGTACAGCCCACGTTCTTCCGGTAGGTAGCCAATCTGCTCGGTCAACTTGAGCGTCATCGGCTGACCGTTGAATATCACCTCCCCCTGATCCTGAGTAATGATCTGTGTGATGATTCTGATAAGGGTGGTTTTGCCAGCGCCATTAGGTCCCAGAAGTCCGAATATGGTCTGCTCCGGAATGCTAATGCTCACGTTGCTTAAGGCCTGATGAGCGGCGTATGCTTTAGAGATATTGTTGGTAATCAGTAGTTCCAATGAGTTGTAATTTTAATCTGATAGGTTAGTCTGAGCTCTATCGAGAAAATTACAGTCGATGGGTAAAAAATATAGAGAAAGGCTAATCTTTATTTCTGAAAACGACATTACCCATTCCAACATCGATGTTGAATGTAGTTAGGTTTTCAGCGTCGGCAGAGTAGGCATCATTAACGAAGACATTGTCTTCGAGCTCTCGGAAGTCTTTGGTAAGTCGAGTGCTGCACAAGGGGGATTCGTTGAGATAGATAATTGTTGGTGCTTGATCCCTTGGAATATAAACGACCAGTCTGCCAGCAGCCACGGATGCTTCTACGTGACATTTCTGACTAGATTTTTTACTAAAGTCTAACAGTGCATTGCCGAATCCAACATTAGCAAAGATGTGAGCTGCATGAGCATTGGTAAGGTTGTATCCTACGAAACTGCCAAGGTCTACCTTGACGGCAAAGGTGTCCATCGAGATAGGGTTCATCCCATCCATCTCATAATTGATGATGACATCTGCACTACCAGTATTAACATTGAAGCGGTCTATGGGAATTCCCGATAGGTTGAGATTAGCATCTCCAATACCGTAGTTGAGATTCAGATCGTAAACTTTGTCTTTGTTGAAATAGATTTTCCAGAAGTTGGTGTCGTCTTTTCTGGATTCGAACATATTGAAGGAGATGGTTTTCGTCAGTCCACCTTGTTGATAATCCTCCAAGTTGAGGTCAACATAATTGATACCCTGCTGTGTAGTGTACGACTTGAAAGAAGGATTAATCTGTTCAAAGTCTGGATTACCATAAATATCAATGGGATTTTCGTTGGTAGACGGCTTGATATAGCATGAGCCTGAGGTGGCATTTAGGGTAAATACCACCTTCTCAAAGTCGTCACCCGGCTTTACTGAGTAAAACTTTTGTAACTGGGCAAATGTCTCTGAGGAGGTAAGAATAACAAAGCTCAGTGCTGCAATCTGTCTCCACATGTAGCCTGATACGCAGGTGGTGAGTCGTTAGTTGCGCGCAGTATCCTGAAAAACATAAAAAAAGGGGCTCGATTAGACGAACCCCTCAATTCTTTAGATGAATGGTAGTATTGCTATTAACCAGTTTTTGTGGACAGGTTAAAAGAATTCCTTCATTTTTTCGAAGAAACTCTTGTCCGATTTGCCTGGGTTGGGCTTAAAGTTTTCTGAACCTCGCAAGCCTTCTAAGGTTGATTTTTCATCTGCTGTGAGCTCCTTAGGAGTCCATACATTGACGTAGATCAACTGGTCGCCTTTGCCATACCCATTGATGTCTTTGACTCCTTTACCACGAAGGCGAAGAATCTTACCACTCTGCGTACCTGGATCAATTTTGATTTTCACCTTGCCCTCAATGGTCGGTACCTCTATAGACGTACCAAGCGCCGCATCAATAAAGCTGAGATAAAGGTCATAGATGACATTATTGCCATCTCTCTTCAAAGTTTCGTTTTCGGCTTCCTCGATGAGGATCAACAGGTCGCCGGCTACACCACCACCTGGAGCTTCATTGCCTTTGCTGGACATGCTCAGTTGCATTCCCTCAGATACACCAGCTGGTATTTTGATCGAGATAACTTCTTCTTGTTGCTTTAAGCCTGTACTATCTACACCGGCTGGCCGCTGATCTATGATCTGGCCAGAGCCATTACATCCTGGACAGGTAGAGCTTGATACCATTTGACCAAGCATGGTATTGACGACCTTCTTGATTTGACCAGTACCCTGACATGAGGGACATGATTTGAAAGTCACACCGTCTGCAGCAACAAGGCGATTTACTTTGATTTTTTTCTCTACACCGTTGGCAATTTCTTCAAGGTTTAGCTTGAGCTTAATTCTCAAGTTGGTGCCCTTACGTACTCTACGTCCTCCCGAGCGACCTCCACCGCCAAAGAAGCTTTCGAATGGGCTGCCGCCACCTCCACCGCCACCGAAAATATCACCGAACTGATCGAAGATATCCTCCATGTTCATGCTACCACCACTGAAGCCACCACCGGCTGCTCCCCCGACACCAGCATGACCAAAACGGTCGTACTTCTGCCTTTTCTCTTGGTTGCTTAATACTTCGTAGGCCTCAGCAGCTTCCTTAAACTTGTCTTCTGCCGCGCTATCATCGGGGTTTTTGTCAGGGTGATATTTGATGGCGATTTTTCGATAAGCTTTTTTAATCTCATCTGCGCCAGCACCCTTGTCTACTCCCAGTATGTCGTAAAAGTCTCTTTTGGCCATACTATGCTCCTGTTACTACTTTCGCAAAGCGAATTACCTTATCCCCAAGCTTGTAGCCAGGTTCGATAACGTCTACGATTTTACCTTTCAATTTATCCTCAGGTGCTGGGATCTGAGTGATGGCCTCATGCACCTCATCATTGAAGTCATCTCCTTTTTCGGTAGGAATTTTTTCCACTCCCTTTTGCGTCAGTGTCTTGGTGAACTTTTGATGAACAAGCTCGACACCTTCTCTCACTGTTTTCACATCAGCGTCTTCGCTCATATTTTTCAGGGCGCGTTCAAAGTCGTCTACTACCGGAATCAATGCTACAACCAGCTCTTCACTTGCCGTCTTGATTAGGTCAAGCTTCTCTCTAGCCGTTCTCCTTCTGAAGTTTTCAAACTCTGAAAATAATCTGAGGTATTTGTCTTTCGCCTCGGCCACTTCACCTTGAAGTATCTCCTCTGGAGAGCGCTCATCTATCTCTTCTTCAGTTTCTTCCTCCTCAGAAGTTTCAGCAGTCACTTCTTCTTGCTCTTCAGTGGCTGTATCAGCAGTATTTTGCTCTTTTTCTATTGTCTCTTCGTTGTTATTCTCTTTGCTCATCTCATGAAAATTTTCAAATGACAAGAACTCGAATCAAACCTCTAATGGCCTGACCTACTCTCTTTTATAATCAGTCTGCCTTTGTCAATTACTTTGCCAAAAAATAATTACTGACAATATGACATTGTCATGACTTAAGTGAGGTTGGCCCAGATCTTATCCTTGAGTTGATCAAGGCCAACCTGTGCTACACTTGAGATAAAAATTGATGGGATTCCATGGGGTAATTCAGCCGCCATTTCCTCTTTTAGCTCATCATCCAACAGGTCAGATTTGGTGATAGCAAGTAGCCGCTTTTTATCCATTAGTTCAGGATTGTATTTCTGTAATTCCGATAGGAGCACATCGTACTCTTTACCTATATCATTAGTATCAGCCGGAATCATAAAGAGCAAAGTAGAATTGCGCTCAATATGTCGCAGGAAGCGAACGCCGAGACCTTTGCCTTCTGCAGCCCCCTCGATAATCCCGGGAATATCCGCCATAACAAACGAACGGTGATCTCTGTAAGGTATGACCCCAAGGTTTGGGGTAAGGGTCGTGAAAGGATAATCTGCAATCTCTGGCTTAGCAGCTGAAAGCACGGATAGCAAGGTAGACTTGCCCGCATTGGGAAATCCTACCAGACCTACATCCGCGAGTACCTTTAGTTCGAGGATGATCCATTCCTCAATGCCTTCCTCTCCAGGTTGAGCGTAATGAGGCGCCTGATTAGTAGGGGTCTTGAAGTGGTCATTACCTTGTCCTCCTCTACCCCCAGGAGTCAATATTTCTATCTGACCGTCCTCTAGGATTTCGATCTTCTTTTCTCCCGTCTCAGCATCTCTTGCAATGGTCCCTATAGGTACTTCAAGAATGATATCTTTGCCGGTGATTCCAGATCTTTTACCACCTTCACCGGGAGCCCCATCTTCAGCAATGACGTGCTTCTTAAACTTAAGATGGAGTAAGGTCCAAAGTTGCTGGTTGCCTTTGAGAACGATATTGCCGCCATGGCCTCCGTCACCGCCATCTGGACCGCCCTTTGGGACGCCTTTCTCACGCCTGAAGTGTGCCGCTCCAGCCCCACCTTTTCCGCTCCGCGAGCAGAACTTCACATAGTCAATAAAGTTGGGGTTGGACATTCGCTTAGTAAGAGTCGATCACCTTAGTGATCGCAGTAAAAATATCGTCGATTGACCCGACTCCCTGAACGGGTGAAAACTTGCCCTGACCTTTGTAATAGTTGGCAACAGGCATAGTCTCTTCTTGGTACACTCTGATTCTGTTGTCTATTTTGGCCTCATCCTGATCATCTACCCTACCGGAAGTCTTAGCTCTCTCTTTGATGCGCTTCTTCAGCTCCTCTTCGGGTACGTCCAGTGCGATCATGCCTGATATGGGATGGCCTTGCTTAATAAGTAACTTGTCCAGCGCTTCCGCTTGCGGCACAGTGCGTGGGAACCCATCCAGAATGAAACCAGCTGAATCGCCCATTGAGTTTATCTTGTCATCTACCATGCCGATGACGACTTCATCAGGCACAAGATTACCAGCATCCATGTAGGACTTGGCCTTTTTACCTAGTTCAGTTCCTTCTCCTAAATGCTTTCTAAAAAGGTCACCAGTCGATATATGAGTAAGTCCGTATTGAGCGATAATTTTTTCACTTTGTGTGCCCTTACCAGCGCCCGGAGGTCCAAATAGTACGATATTAAGCATGGTTAATGATTCATTAGTTTAACAAAAAATTAAAGATAGAGTCAGAATTACTATTTACTGTGCAAAAGAGTCAAAATCAGGACTTCAAATGATAAATGTCGGGCAGGTTACGGCCAAAACCATCATAATCCATACCATAGCCGACTACAAATTCATTGGGTATCTCAAAGCCAATATAGTCGACCGGATAGTTTCCTTTAAAGGCATCAGGTTTGAACAATAGAGTGGCCATTCTTATGGACTTTGCATCTCTTTCTTTGAGTTCGTCAAGAAGATATTTCATGGTAAGACCCGAGTCAATAATGTCCTCTATCAGTATTATATCGCGCCCATTGATATCTTCATTAAGTCCTATAAGGTTTTTCACTGCACCTGTGGTATGTAAGCCGCTATAGGATGAAACCTTTACAAAAGAGATTTCCGGAAAGAAGTCCATCTTCTTGATCAGATCTGAAGCAAACATAAATGCTCCGTTGAGCACGCAGATAAACAATGGCTGGGTGGCTGCATAGTCCTCATTTATCTTGGAGGCGACTGTCATTATTCGCTCCTGAATTTGCGATGCGGAGATAAACAGGTCAAATTCTTTGTCCTTTATGTGCTTCGTCTGCATATCAGAGCTTTTTCATCAGCACTTCATAGAGTGCTATCATGGCGACAATATCGTCCTTGTGTACTTTTTCATTGGGGCCGTGTACGCCAGACTCAGGAGCGCCTATGAAGCACCAGTCAAATGGGTAGGGCGACTCCTGCAACTCTCTGCCATCACTGGATCCTCCCCCTTCTATTTCCAGCTGGCATGGAATGGCCGATTCCTGAGCGATGGCCAGTATCTTATTGATGAAATGTCTTCGGGGAATATTCTTATCTCTGAGCGAAATGGCTACCCCCTCACCATGATGGACACCATCTGTGACCCAGGTAATATCTGAGATGAGTGCTTGCTTCACCCCCCACTCTTCGAAAATGTGCTTGGCTAAGTAGGGTACAGCTCCACCGCCATGCTCTTCCCAACATGAGAACACGATAACACCGTTGGTCAGCGTCTCGGCGACTTGGAGGGCATTGTAGATGCCTAATCGATCATCCAGATAGCACGACTGCACATATTCAGCCGTCTCTCGGAAGTCACACTTGAATGTTAGCTCAGTGCCTCTATCGATAGCTCGCCCAAAATCATAGAAAATGTGATGCTCCTTATCTACATCAAGTTTACAATCGATGAGTCCCAGTGAATCCTGACCTACGAGCTGGTAGCCAGGTTCGGCATCTGGACTTCCTATCGGAACAAGCTGATTCTCATACCTGACTGTGAAACCAACACTATCCATATGTGCAAAAATGGCCGTACGAGGTTGGCCAAACTTGAGTATCAGACAATCTTGAAAATCGTCTCCATATACTAATTCGGGTATGACAGACCAGCTGTCTTTGTGTTTATTCACATACGCTATTAGAAAATCTCGCAGTGGGCGCTCGTTTCCAGAGGGAGCATGAATTTCACATAGTTGATGGAGGAGCTGCATAGGTAGTCGATAAAGGCGGCAAAGGTATGATATAAAGTCCTATTGGGAGCCGTTGCGAAATACTAGATTTAGTTAGCCTAAAGGCACATCTTTGTATAATTGTCTCATGCCTATCCGCCGTAGACTTAGGCAGGCGGAGACTCCATGTAAATTGTCCAAGTCAAAAACCGGTCGACATGAAGATCAATGTACTCAACTCAGCACCATCGATTATTAACCACTTCCTAGCGGAAATAAGGGACACTGAAGTCCAAAAAGATCGGTTGAGATTTAGAAAAAACATGGAGCGCATAGGAGAGATCATGGCCTATGAGATTTCGAAGGTGTTGGACTATCGCGCTGTAACCCACGATTCACCACTGGCTCAATTCAAAACTGTGGAGCTCGTTGACCCACCCTACCTAATGTGCATTCTTAGGGCTTCATTACCCTACTATCAAGGGTTCCTCAATTATTTTGATCAAGCTGACAGTGGTTTCGTTGGTGCCTATCGCAAGCCAACCGAAGGCAGTGAATTTGATATATCGTTAGATTATCTAGTCGCTGATGATATCACCGGAAATGAAGTAATCATTGCCGACCCAATGCTAGCCACGGGCAAGTCATTGATTCATACTATTCAGCTGTTGAAGGATAATGGTCAGCCAAAGCACATTCATTTAGCGAGTGTAATCGCGGCTCAACCAGGCGTGGATCATCTGGCAGAGCTACTTGGCGATGAGTTTACACTGTGGACAGCCGCACTTGACCCAGAGCTCAATGAACATCATTACATTGTTCCTGGCTTGGGTGATGCAGGTGACCTAGCCTTTGGCAACAAGCTATAAATGACTGACTATTGATCAATTGGAAGAGTTACTAACCTATCTGAGTATCTACGCTTCGAGCACGATCAAATTCATTTTTGGCCCATCGATCGGTGTGGCAAGTAAGGCCAATTGGATATTGACCAGCATGTGCACAGCGATGGGTATGATGACTAGCGTGGTGTTGTTTTCATTAATCGGAGATAAAATCAGGTTCATTCTCGGCAAGATTTTCGGTAGTAAAAAAAGAAAAGTCTTTACTAAACGCAACAGGCGATTTGTCAAAATATGGAATGCTTATGGCGTGGCGGGAGTAGCTTTTTTCACACCACTCTTACTTACTCCTATTGGTGGTGCTATCCTTGCCAATGCCTTCGGCGGTCGTCAACTAACTATCTTCAAGTACATGACAATCAGCGCTTTGTTCTGGTCATTTGTCATCACCTATATCCTCTACTATGCTAGGGAGCTTATTGAGACGATCTAGTCGGGAGATACCTCATCTGGCATTATTTCAATATCCTGAATAAGGACTCTTTTGGAAATAGCCTGACCAGTAGGTGTAGCCGCAAGGCCACCCATAGCAGTTTCTTTGTAGCGTGCTTCCATACTCTGACCAATTTCGCCCATGGCGTCTACACATTCATCTACCGGAATGACAGGACTCACATCAGACAATGCGATTTGGGCAGACGAATTTGCGATAGCCGCAGCACTCGCATTCCTTACGACACACGGTATCTCTACCAATCCTGCGACTGGATCACAGACAAGGCCAAGCATACATTGAATGGTAATCGCCACCGCGTTAAAAACCTTATCGAGATCTCCGCCGAGACAATGCACGATCGCACCGGAGGCCATGGCCGCAGCGCTTCCGGTCTCGGCTTGGCAGCCACCTACGGCTCCAGCAAGTGAAGCACGCTGTTCCAGAATCAAGGCGATACCGGCACCAATGAGGAGTCCTTCCAAGATTTGCTTGTCTTCCAGATTATGAATTTCCTGTAAGGTGACCATTGTCCCTGGGAGTATTCCTGAGGCACCTGCCGTGGGCGCAGCTACGATTCGTCCCATACAGGAGTTTACTTCCTTGGCAGCTAGCGCGCGAGCTATCAATACCTGAAATTCTCTACTCAAGACTGGGGTAGGATTGTTGTAAACTTTCTTTGCGCCGTTGTTGATCATGCCAGACATAGAGGACATGTCTTGCGTCAGGCCGGTCTGTACAGCCTCTTTCATGATGGTATAGGCATTTTGCATGGCTGCCCATATCTCTGTTTCTGACATACCCTTCTGAGCAGTTTCGTACTCAATGACTGGCTGAAAGATGGTCATTTTATGCTCTTCGCAATAGCTCTTCCAATCTTTGAAACTGTTGAATAGTAAGCTCATAGGGGTCTTTTTGGGTTACCACAAATGTACAAATAATGGGATGATAAATCTGTCGCTCAGATTTAGGACACTGCTTTATATTTGCCGGATGCAATTGAAAAATGATCTGTTACTAAAGGCGGCAAGAGGAGAAAAAGTAGAGCGTACACCGGTATGGCTCATGCGTCAAGCGGGTAGGATCCTACCGGAATATCGAGCTGTAAGAGCCAGTGTGAGCGGGTTTATCGAATTGGCCCAGACACCTGAGTTGGCTGCCGAAGTAACCCTTCAGCCCGTAGACATCCTTGGAGTAGATGCGGCGATCATTTTCTCTGACATTCTTGTGATCCCTGAGGCGATGGGCTTACCCTACGAGATGGTTGAAAAGAAGGGTCCATTCTTTCCTACCACCATCAGTACGGCTAAGGATGTGGATCGCATGCGTGTAGCCGATCCTGGAAGTGAATTATCCTATGTCCTTGATGCGATCAAGATCACCAAAAAAGAACTTGACGGTAGAGTGCCATTGATTGGGTTTGCTGGGTGCCCATGGACAATATTTTGCTATATGATAGAAGGATCAGGAAGTAAGACTTTTTCTAAAGCGAGGAAAATGCTCTATACACAACCAGATTTGGCGCATGCCTTACTTCATAAAATCACAGAGAGCACAATTGCTTACCTGAAAGCTCAGATTAGAGCAGGCGCAGACTTGGTTCAGGTCTTTGATTCATGGGCTGGGATACTTCCTCCAGATCAATATGAGCAGTTTTCTATGAAGTACATTCGTCAGATTTGTGATGCGATCAATGAGGTGCCGATGACAGTATTTGCCAAAGGAGCCTACTTCGCCAGGACTGAGATGAGAGGGCTCAATTGTAATACGATCGGCCTTGACTGGAACATGGACATTGCTGAGTCTCGTGCCATGATAGGTCATGAAAAGACACTTCAAGGCAATCTTGATCCGTGCGCGTTGTATGGGTCAGCAAAAGAGGTAGCTCAAGCCACTCGTAGCATGCTAGATCAGTTTGGTACTTCGAGACACATTGCCAATTTAGG
>JAVKDO010000090.1:0-83034 GCA_040222235.1 Cyclobacteriaceae bacterium | reverse complement strand
CACCTGATAAGCACCTGAAGTCACTCCCCGAAGGGAGTCTCTGTTGCAGGAAGCACAAGGTTGGATCATAAATTCCCTTCGGGAATGACTTCTAACCGCAGGTTTGCCACAAAGCTGTTATTTCTTAAGTGCCTACTTCAACTATTTCAATTAGCTAACCCCTAATCCCTTTAATATCTCATCAACTACTTCAGGATTTAATAAAGTTGAAGTATCCCCCATATTAGCTGTATCTCCGCTAGCTGCTTTCCGTAAGATTCGGCGCATGATCTTACCTGAGCGCGTCTTAGGAAGTCCTGAGACGATCTGGATTTGATCTGGCTTAGCGATAGGTCCGATGATCTTGCTTACAGTGTCTTTAATTTCTTTGATCAAGTTCTCAGCTGTACGTCCGTCCATGTCTGCAATCACGTAAGCGTATATACCCTGCCCCTTGATATCATGGGGGTAGCCCACCACAGCTGACTCGACTACACGAGGATGTTCATTGATAGCATTCTCTACTTCGGCTGTCCCCATTCTGTGACCTGACACATTCATCACATCATCGACTCTACCGAGAATTCGGTAGTAGCCATCTTCATCGCGCTTCACGCCATCTCCAGTAAAATACAGATTCTCGAATGTGCTGAAATAGGTCTGCTTACAACGCTCATGATCACCATAGGTCGTACGCAGCATGGAAGGCCAAGGGTACTTTATGCAAAGATTGCCTTCGACGGATTTGCCCTTAAGTTCATTGCCTTCATTATCCACAATGATCGGCTGTATTCCCGGTAGGGGAAGCGTAGCATACGCCGGCTTGGTAGGCGTGACTCCAGGGATCGGAGAGATCATAATGCCCCCCGTCTCGGTCTGCCACCAGGTATCGACGATGGGGCATTTGCCCTTGCCGACATGGTCGTGGTACCAGTGCCAGGCCTCCTCATTGATAGGTTCGCCCACTGATCCAATCACCTTGAGCGATGACAGACTGTAGGGCTCTAGAGGCTCAAGGCCGTAAGCTTGGAGCGCTCGAATGGCCGTGGGGGCTGTGTAGAACTGGTTGACTTTATACTTATCGATGATCTGCCAAAATCGTCCAGCATCTGGATAGGTAGGTACGCCTTCGAACATTACGGTAGTGGCACCTGCCAATAATGGGCCGTAGACAATGTAGGAATGACCGGTGATCCAACCTACATCGGCCGTACACCAATAGACATCTCCAGCGCCATATTGGAAGACGTTAGCGAAACTGTAGTGCGCGTAGACCATATAGCCTCCGCAAGTGTGGACGACACCCTTGGGCTTGCCCGTAGATCCGGAGGTGTAGAGGATGAACAGCATGTCTTCCGAATCCATTTCCTCCGCCTTATTTTCAAGTGGCTGTCCCTCGATGGCATCATGCCACCAGACATCTCTGCCCTCTACCATCGTAACTTCTGTACCCGTTCGCTTCAGAGAGATGACCGTTTCGATGGTCGTGCAGGATTCGAGCGCTTCGTCTACCACGGCCTTGACAGGTATTTTCTTACTGCCTCGGAAGTTGCCGTCAGCCGTCAGCACCATCTTGGCCTGGCAGTCATTGATCCTATCGGAAAGTGAGCTCGCAGAGAACCCTGCAAATACTACGGAGTGGACTGCTCCGATACGGGCACATGCTAGCATTGCGATAGCGGCCTCTGGTACCATTGGCATATAGATAATCACCCGATCCCCTTTTTCAATTCCCTTGGCCTTCATGGCGTTCGAGAACTGGCAAACCTTCTCATACAATTCACGGTAGGTCACCTCAATATGCTCTTCGCCCGGCTCATTGGGCTCCCAAATGATGGCCGTCTGATCGCCTTTGGTATAGAGATGTCGGTCGAGGATATTCTCTGTGATATTCAGCTTGCCATTGACAAACCAGTTGATCTTTGGTTCTGCAAAATTCCAATCGACCACCTTGTCCCATTTTTTCCGCCAATGGAAGTTTTCGGCGATGCGCGACCAGAACGCTTCCGGCTCATTTACGCTTTTTTGATACTCATGAATGTAACCTCCGAGGGTCTGTATTTTGTCCACCATGATTGCTAGTGCTTTATTCAGTCTTGTCACCTACCGGAATTCCGATAGGCGCGTACTACAATAATAAGCTGAGTTCGACTAATAGTGTATCAAAATATGCTGTTATTCAATTGATTCGCACCTCTGACGCTGAACTAAGGTGTTTCGAGAGCCTCAACATGACAATACAAACAGAATTAGCTGTCATATTGAGCCTGCCTCGCCGGCAGGCGGGCTCGTCGAAATATCAATCAATTGAATACCAGCATATTGTAGAGGAAGCATAATTCGATCATAGGATAATAAGCTGTTGAAGATCAAAATCTAATAGTTGAGCCTGTCTAATCCATGATCGGGTACCCAATCAATGGTCAGATGCTTCACCTGCTCCTCTTGGGAAACGGATGTTCTCTACCATCTCCTGTACTTCAAGCGGAGGGGGTGGCGTCAGTTTCGACACTACAAAAGAGACCAGGAAGTTGACGAGCATGCCGACTGTACCAAACCCTTCGGGGGATATGCCAAACCACCAATCTTCGGCTGTAGTAGGTTCTCCGATCCAGCCCAGCTTGTACTTGATCATGTAGAACAGTGTCACGCCTAATCCTGCAATCATTCCAGCTACTGCGCCTTCTTTATTCATTCGTTTGTAGAAGATGCCCAGAATGATAGCTGGGAAAAAGGATGCGGCAGCTAGGCCAAAAGCTAAGGCCACAACGGCCGCTACAAATCCCGGTGGATTGATGCCAAAATAGCCGGCTACACATACGGCTAGGAAGGCCGCTCCTCTGGCAGCCAACAGTTCCCCTTTATCACTGATGTTAGGAGCTAACTGCTTTTTGATCAAGTCATGGGATACAGAGGTAGAGATAACTAATAGCAAGCCGGCTGCTGTTGACAAAGCCGCAGCAAGACCACCTGCTGCCACAAGCGCCACTACCCAGTTGGGGAGTTGAGCAATCTCAGGATTGGCGAGTACCATGATGTCCCTGTCGATAGTCAATTCATTGGCTTCAGGATCAGCTACATAGTTGATTCTGCCATCTCCGTTCTTATCGTCAAAGGCAATGAGATTCGTTTGTTCCCAGTTGGCAAACCAAGGAGGTAGCTCTGCATATCCTTTGTTTTTTACTGTCTCGATAAGGTTGGTTCTGGCAAAAGCAGCCAGCGCTGGAGCCGTGGTATACAATATGGCAATAAAGGCTAGTGCATAACCCGCTGAAATCCGCGCGTCCTTTACTCTGGGCACTGTGAAAAACCGAACGATCACGTGAGGTAAACCAGCTGTGCCCACCATCAGGGCTGCAGTAATGAAGAAAAGATCAATCGTACTTTTAGATCCATCGGTGTAAGAGGCAAAGCCCAATTCTTCATGCAAGCCATCCAACTTATCCAGGAGATAGGTACCATCGGCCAAAGTATCTCCAAAGCCAAGCTGGGGAATCGGGTTGCCTGTCATCAATATCGATACGAATATCGCTGGCACCATGTAGGCAAAAATGAGAATGCAGAATTGGGCTACCTGAGTGTAAGTAATGCCCTTCATACCACCGAGCACGGCATAGAAAAAGACGATGATCATGCCAATGATTACACCAAGGTTGATATCGACTTCCAGGAATCTGGCAAAGACGATACCCACGCCGCGCATCTGCCCGGCCACATAGGTGAATGATACAAACAGCGCACAAATCACAGCCACAGTCCGAGCAACATTGGAATAATAGCGGTCACCGATGAAGTCTGGCACTGTGAACTTCCCAAACTTACGCAGATAAGGTGCGAGCAGAAGCGCCAGTAGTACATACCCTCCGGTCCAGCCCATTAGATAGACCGTTCCGTCATAGCCCATGAACGATATCAATCCGGCCATAGAAATGAAAGAAGCAGCTGACATCCAATCCGCAGCGGTGGCCATGCCATTCACCAAGGGCGATACACCGCCTCCTGCTACATAAAATTCTTTGGTAGTGCCGGCTCTTGACCAGATCGCAATGGCGATGTAAAGGACGAAGGTGATGCCAACAATTATATAGGTTAAGGTTTGTACATCCATTTTTCGACTATTTCTCGTCTACGTCAAACTCCTTGTCCAACTTGTTCATCCAGCGTACATAGACAAAAATCAGTACTACAAATGCGTAAATGGAACCCTGTTGTGCAAACCAGAAACCAAGCTTGAAACCGCCGATTCGAATTGTATTCATTTCATCAACCAACAATATTCCCAGTCCGAAAGAAACTACAAACCATATGGTAAGAAGGATGGCCAAGTACCGAAGGTTCTTCCTCCAATATGCTTTCATTTTTTCTTTGTTGTCCATAGTCTACTTCCCTAGATAGGTTGTACTCAATTTAGTAATACTACACAAATAGCAATTGACTACAGCAACTCATTCGCCACATTGGCCAGCTCGGAAGATTTAATTTTTTATAATTCATAGATATTCTATCAATATTTTTCGGTAATTTCATAATGTTTTTTTGTGTTTATAATCATACTTCTCGTTATGTCCAAGCGCCTCTGGGTCATTTTGTCGATAATTACCGCATCAACTGTTTTGATATTTGACCAACTATCTGAAAGTAATTATAGATTAACCATTTTTACTACTCTAGGGCTAATAGTGGTCTACCTTGTTAAGGTCTTCGCGGAAGACTATGTTAAGTTTTACCTTAAGAGGGTATTTAAGACCCTAGGGATTGTCAGAAAACATGTTGAGGTAAACATTTCTGAAGTCAACTTAGAAAGGTTAAAAGATAGGCTGGAAGGTCAAGTAAAAAACATCTGTGAAGAGTACTTGGATGACCTTAGAAAAGGTGAAATTCCGGTGATTAAGGACTTGAATTGGGAGTATGTCCGAAAGTCAAAAGATTCTTCTGTACACACAGGCAGTCTCAAAGAAGTATTTGAGAAAACAAACAAAAGAAAATACCAAAGCTTTGTTATAGTTGGTGAGGCTGGTGTTGGAAAAACATCGTCTTTTTATCAATATATTCTAGACATCATTGATGATAGGTCATCTCTCGAAAAGGAACCAATTCCAGTTTATCTACCTCTAGATAATTGGTCGAGCGAAATTGGATTTAATGATTGGGTGGCTAGCACCATTTCAAAACTCTACGGAATAGAAAAGCAACTTGCAAACCTATTAATTGAAGGATCACACTTGATACTATTCCTTGATGGTCTAGACCAGATGGCGGAAGCTAGTAGGAAGCTAGTCTTTATGGATTTACTAGAATTTACCAAGTTATCAGGAACAGTAGCTTTAACCAGTCGGTCAAACGGATTGTTAGGCTTCAATTCTGACCAGAATGGAGAAATCATTGGATTCAACAGTTTTCTCTCTGAGTACAAACTCTTGCCGCTTAGATCCGAACAGGTCTTGAAGATTGTGAAGAACCTAGATTCAAGAACAGATATTGAGAAGGTTATTACTGCTAGCCCGATGTTAAAGTCTTTCATTCGATATCCAATGGCCTTGTTTCTCTTCTCGAAAGTATCGGTTGAACTTAATAATGAAGAAATTCGGTCTTTGGAAAAAGGAAACGATTTAGACACTTTTTCGAAACTTTGGAAAAAATATGATCACCTTCAATTTTCTGGAAATAATACAGCGACTCCTCAGTTACGATATACGGCTGATAAGTGTAGATCATGGTTAAAAAGGATGAGTCTCGGATCATCAGATCAATTTTTCATTGAAGCACTTCAACCTAGCTATATCACAAGACGATCGGACAAATTCCTGTACTACCTCACTTCAAGGGTCATTAGCACTTTGGTGTTATCCATTGCTATTGGGTTTTTTCTCTCTGCACCATTTGAGTATTTTGGTTCAGGTATAGTTATGGGATTGACGGTTACAATGGTTCATATTTTAATAATAAAATATCACTTTACCAAGAGATTAAGTGCTCTTCCTTACAAGCTAGACCATCTAACAATCAATTTTTTCTATGGAATACCAGTAGCCATGTCTCTAATCCTTTACTTCGGATTTTCAACGCCAAGGCTTGAAGATGGCATGCTATTAAATGGGCTTTTTGCGCCCACACAAGGAAACATAGGAATATTCATGTCTCTTTTTGCTGGTACAGTATATGGTCAAAGAGCTATATGGCAAAATCTCGATCTAGATATCAAACCTGTTGAGAATATTGTCTATGATTGGAAACAGTTTTTCAAGTTTGGTGCAATTGGAGGAATTTCTGTAGGTCTTATATTAATGCTTGCAGTAATTTTTATTGATCAGTTTTTCAGATCATCGGCTTTCGCAATTTGGATTAATGGCAATTCTTACAATCTCGATATTCGAATATTTGCTTTTATAGCAGGACTAATTTGCGGGTTCCCTTTAATTGGAATGATAGGATCATTTAGACGAAATACTCTAATTGATTTCAAAGAAAAACAGAAGTCAAATATTAAGCCAAATCATGGTATAAAGTATTCTCTGATCAATGCTATAAAAGCAGGGACAATAGCCTCATTTTTTTTGTGCATCGCTTTTGGTTCATTTTTTGGATTCATGTCTGGTGAGTTTACGAATTTGATCAAGGGCGTCAAGGCAGGCTTTGGTGGAGGGTTATTAGTTTTTTTATGGTTTGGAGGCTTGGAGGTCGTACAACATTATACCCTTCGTTTAATTATTTTTTTAAGGGGTTATGGACCTTGGAGTTTCTCGGCTTTTTTTTTGGATCTCTCAAAGGCCAGATTCATTAAATCAGTTGGTGCGAGTTTTAGTTTTATTCACCCAACAATCAAAGGATACTTTGTACAAACTGATTATAACTCTACAGCTCGACCTAACAGAACAATGAACGTGCTAGTAATAACGGTAGCTTCAGTTATTATGCTATACCATGTTATGACTCCTTTTTACCTTCGATTCTCTCAACCCCATTTTTGGCAAAACCCATACGGATTCACTTTTATTGATATACCTCCGTTCGCAAGGCAAGTCGATGACAATAAAGTGGTATTCTTAAATGGAATCGATCAAGAAGTTGTTGAAATAACAGCGAGTGGTAATGTGAGTGTTGGAGCCTTTGTAGGGAATACTACACCAGGAGGTACAGAGGCCGGATTTATGGGTTTTAAAATAGATGACGTTTATGATTATGACACAGCTCTAACAGCAGAGTTTAGCCATGCGGCACTTTTAATGAAGAATACGAAAAATGCGCATTGGAAAAATTTTGGAAAAGACAATTTTTTCAACACCCTTAATTCAAGTAGATCTCTTAGAGTTCCTGTGTCCTATGGCGACACTCTTGAGTTTATTGTAAATGACAAGGAGTATCATAACAATCATAATACTTTTGATATAATGATAGAAAAGTCTCAACGAACTCAACTCGTATCCCACCGCGGTGCGGCCGGTTTAGCCCCTGAGAACACTTTGGAAGCAATTCAGATTGCTATTGATTTAGGTGTCGATATGATAGAGATTGATGTTCGCCAAACGGCTGATAGTACATTAATACTAATGCATGACTCAGATATTGATAGAACCACTAACGGCCAGGGTCAGGTTAGTAGTTTTCTATGGAACGACCTTAAAAAGTTGTCAATTCATCACGACATGCCTGAACATGGCAAAATTTTAATCCCTGATTTAGAGTCCACCTTGGATTTGCTGAAAAATACGGATATCAATCTGCTCATTGAATTAAAGGAACCATCTAGTTACCCTGGTCTAGCTGAGAAATTGGCATCACTTGTTAAAAGAAAAGAGATGATGGATCAAGTCTATATATTCTCGTTCGACAAAGAGTATATCAAACAGTTTAAAGCTGATTATACAAACTTTAAAGTAGGGATTTTTGACTTCCAGCCATTCACATTGAAAACATTTCCAGAGCTTGATGCGGTTGGTATTCATTATCTGGGTCTTCTTGTCTATCCTAAATTCATTAAAAAAATGCGGAATCAGGGTATCAAGGTTCTTGTTTGGAATGTTAACCATGAACCTATTATGAAATTAATGATTAATGAAGAAGTGGATGGCTTGATTACAGATTATCCAGACAAGCTCAAAAGAATAATAGGCGTTGATGTCTCTGAATAAATACTATGCTTGCATAGTCCTGGTATTGCTATGCATCTTTGAAATAGAATACACAACGGCTCAAATTGTATCGGTTGAGGACTATCGGGAAGTGGGGACATACACGAGAAAGTGGTTGTTTGTTATACCTCTTTATGACGTAACTCTCTATACTCTTGATTTTGATCGAATTAAGGCAAGGGTCGATGAAATGGAATTAGAGCTGGAAACCCCTGGCTTTACCGATGACGTGTCAAATATTCTACTCGATTCTACTGAAGGGTTTGATCTCTTACTTTCATACAAACCTCTCCTTAGCATGAAAAACTTCGCAATTGAAAAGGAAATCATGAGATCAGCTCTTTCAAGAGCCGGATTTCCTGTGGATAAGAATTGGAACCTCCAAACTAATGAAACGCATCAAAACGATGTGCTTCTCTATGTCAGTCATATTCTGGGGCTAGAAGAGAATAATCCTGGAGACTATTATGAGTATAGAAAGAGAGGAGACAAATACCTTCTGCACCTTAGTTCTAAAGGTATGGCAAGCGTCTCATATGAACCTTCTTCATCAAACAAGAATGGCAATTATGGATCATTTAGAATGACAAGCCCCGTAGTGCTAAAGGGTATAATAATGACCTACTTATCATACAGCATGTGTAGTGAAGAGCTAAGGGAGGAACTACCTGTCAGTCTTCTAACAGGTTTGTTGGATTCCAATTGATTAAGTATAAGAACCAATCTAATATTGTAATCCATTACCTGTATCTGTCTGTCTCAAAGCAATTCATTCGCCACATTGGCCAGCTCTGAGCGCTCACCTTTCTCGAGCGTGATGTGAGCATGCAGTGGATGATCCTGGATACGATCGATTAAATACGATAACCCGTTACTTTGAGAGTCGAGATAAGGCGTGTCAATCTGGTAAACATCTCCGGTAAAGATGATCTTGGTATTCTCCCCTGCGCGAGTGATGATGGTCTTGATTTCATGCGGGGTTAGGTTCTGCGCTTCATCCACGATGAAGAAAATATTGGATAAGCTGCGTCCACGGATGTAGGCCAGTGGTTGGATTAAGAGCTTCTCCTGATTGACCATATCTGTGATCCGCTGGTACTCTTTCTCCGTCTCGTGATATTGGTTCTGGATGTACTTCAAGTTATCCCAAAGTGGCTCCATGTAGGGATTGAGTTTGGATTTGATATCTCCTGGCAAGTAGCCAATGTCCTTGTTGCTTAGTGGTACAACTGGTCTAGCCAAGAATATCTGTTTAAAGTCCCGCCGCTGCTCTAGTGCAGCGGCAATCGCCAACAAGGTCTTGCCTGTTCCGGCTACCCCATTGATCGACACCAACTTCACCTCAGGATCCATCATCGCGTTGATGGCGAAGGTCTGCTCGGCATTACGCGGTTTTACTCCAGAGACGGACCGTTTCTCTACATGCTGTATTTTCTTTGTGAATGGATTGTACCGAGCCAGTATTGAGTTTTTGTCACTCTTAATAATGTAGAAGGCATTCGCCAAAGGTTTCTTGCGTTGGAGGATGCTCTTCTTATCTATCTCACCATCTTTATATAGCATATTTATGTCCTCAGCAGACACATTCTCGACCTCCTCCAAGCCCGTAAAAAGCGTGCTAACATTCTTAATCTTGCCAGTCTCATAGTCCTCGGCAGGCAGATTGAGTGACTTTGCCTTTAGTCGCAGATTGATATCCTTACTTACCAGAATGACATTCTTGTCAGGATACTCATCTTTTAGCGATAGCGCAGCATTGAGAATTTTATGATCGTTTTTTCTATCATCGAATATCTTCTGAGCATCCACAGTACTGCTAGTGGACATGATAACTTTGAACTTTCCCTTGCCCTTCCCATTGAGTGGAATCCACTCCTGAAGCATGTGACCGTCCGCCAGCTCATCGAGCTTTCGCGTAAACTCACGCGCCTCAAAATTCTTAGTGTCGTTACCCTTTTTAAACTGATCCAGCTCCTCTAGCACAGTGATCGGTATCCCCACATCATGCTCAGCAAAATTCATGATGCTGTCGTGCGAGTAGATGATTACTGAGGTATCAAGTACAAAGATTTTTTTCTGCTTTCTCGCTGCGGCCATAGTCAAAAGTGAGGTGTGAAGACAACAATGCTCTATTTGTAAATTGAGCGTTTTCAGGAGAAAATCCTATTAAATAAAAAATTTCTTGAGTCAGACTAACAATAGAAAAATCTCACTCGCACTTCGGTTGTTTTGTCTTCCATAATCCTCAGGATTAATTGATCCGGAATTTTTTATTTAGATCCCCGCCTACGCGGGGATGACGCTCCAATGGCACCTCAGGGGCAGAGCCCTGAGGAATAGTTTCAATAGTAGGTTAAATTATCCGTAAAAAGGTCAGTGCTTGAAGGCAAACAAATCGCCCTTTTCCGTAGGGATAATTCGCAGGACATTGGTCAATGTAAGGAGCACCATGATTTTCGATGCTCGGGCTAGTGGGAGACCTGACTTCTCTGCAAACTGATTCACTGTTAATGTCCCCTCCTCCTCCAAACATTGCATCAAAAGCCGTTCTTCTTCTCCATAGGAAAAGCCAAACTCCCTATTTTTTCGCTGATGTCTAAGCACCTCAGTCATCTCTCGACTGGCTTGCACACTTTTGTCCTCGAACCTGACATAGGCCTTGCCCCAGCGCTGCTTTGGGGTCTCTAAGGCGTAGTGCGGCTTTCGCTTGCTAGGAGAGATTTGATAGTAAAGTACCACTCGGTTTTCATGAAGCCTAACCATTCCTGACTTGAACTGAAGCTTGGGCCGGCTTAGCTCGGCTATGGCTTTCCTCATCAGGTAGTCATCCTCTTCAGCATGCTTAAGACCAGAGATATCGCCATTGTCATCTACGCCCACCAATAGCGTGCCGCCGTTGGTATTGGCAAATGCCACCAACTCACGGATGACCTTATCAGGATGATTGATCTTTTTCTTAAACTCTATCTGCTCATTCTCACCCTGACGGACTAGGTATCTGATCTCTCTGAGGTCCATCAATAGTTGTACGGTGATCGCTAGATTTGGTCTTCGTCATCCAAGTCTTCAGGCATAGAGAACATGCTGCTGAGTAAGTCCTTAAACTGTAAACCCTTCTCGAGCTGGTGTTTACTTAACATACTAAATTCTGCTAATCCATGAAGCGCAAATTCCATCATGAAAAGCTTCTGATCACCAGTAGCTTCTTGATGTACTTCTTCTATGAGCTTCGAGAGTCCGGGCACACCATTCAACGCTGCGGCGTACTCAGTACCTGACAAATCGATCAATAGATCAAGTGTATGTCCGTCACCAAACCAGTTGGTGATTTCCTTATAGGGATTGGGTTTTTCCTTCTGCTTTCTAAGCTCCTCTGGATTCGGGAAATAGTTCAAAAACTGGGTGCGAATAGCTTTCCCCAGTAAATTATTCGCAACAATTCCTGGGCCTTCCTGCTCTCCTTCATAGACCAGCTCCACCTTACCAGTAATGGACGGGATCACACCGATGAAGTCCCCTACGCGGACATGAGTCTTGTCATCTCCGCTCAATAGCACTCTACGCTCAGCTGCTGCTACCAAATTCTCCAAAGCAGAAATCGTCAGGCGGGCAGAAACGCCGCTTTTACCGTCAACATATTCATTGTCTCGAGCTTCGAAAGCGATCTGCTCTATGAGATCATGAGAGAGGTCATTGAGCTGTACCTGAGCAGATTGCTCATCCAGGATCCGTGCCTCTTGCAACGTAATCTTCTTGCCAATCTCTATGGACTTAGGATAGTGCGTAATAATCTGACTGTCTATCCTATCCTTGAGCGGCGTAACGATACTGCCGCGATTCGTATAGTCTTCCGGGTTAGCCGTGAAGACAAACTGGATGTCTAGTGGAAGTCGCAACTTGAAACCTCTGATCTGAATATCTCCCTCTTGAAGAATATTGAACAGCGCCACCTGAATTCTTGCCTGGAGGTCAGGCAATTCGTTAATCACGAAAATACTTCGGTGTGATCTTGGGATTAAGCCATAGTGTATCACGCGCTCGTCAGAATACGGAAGCTTTAGTGAGGCCGCCTTTATCGGGTCTACATCACCGATCAAATCAGCAATAGAGACATCTGGAGTAGCTAGTTTTTCTGAATACCTAGAATCTCTATGCATCCATTCTATAGGAGTGTGATCACCATGCTCTGCAATAGCATCTTCCGAGAATCTGGATATAGGCAACAAAGGATCATCATTGAGTTCAGAGCCTTTTATTACAGGTATGTACTCGTCCAGCAGCTGCGTCATCATCCGGGCGATTCTGGTCTTTGCTTGCCCTCTCAGTCCAAGCAGATTCATGTTATGCCTAGAGAGAATTGCACGCTCGATATCTGGGATCACCGTATCCTCATAACCATAAATACCTTCAAAGACCTTCTCTTTATTCTTTAACCTTTGAATAAGATTGGATCTAAGCTCCTCTTTGATCCCCTTTGGTTCATAGCCAGCGGCTTTGAGTTCTCCTAAGGTTTTGATCAATAGCTTCTTCTCGGCAGGTATATCCTGATAGTTCATCAATTCTCGTTTTATACTGTTGGTTAGTATGTTTTTCTGCGATTTCGACGATAGTCTTCAAAGACCAAATCGCCCAATCCCTTTAGGCTACTATAATAGGCATTGCCATTATTCACCTGCGTAAACTCCTGCACGAACTGCTTCAGGTAAGGATCAGAAGCAATCATGAAAGTGGTAATCGGTATTTTTATTTTGCGACACTGGGCAGCAAGGTTCAATGTCTTATTCAGTATTTGGGGGTCAAGCCCAAAACTATTCTTATAGTACTTGATACCTACCTTCATACAGGTAGGCTTACCGTCAGTAATCATGAAGATCTGCTTGTTCGCATTCTTACGTCTGCGCAGGATGTCCATCGCAAGCTCCAATCCTGCGATAGTATTCGTATGATAAGGGCCGACATTTAGGTAAGGCAGATCCTTGATTTCGATTTGCCATGAGTCATTACCAAAGACAATAATGTCAAGGGTGTCCTTGGGATACTTCTTGGTGACCAATTCTGCTAAGGCCATCGCCACTTTCTTGGCTGGTGTGATCCGATCCTCACCATAGAGAATCATAGAGTGGCTGATGTCAATCATCAACACTGTAGACGTCTGTGTCTTATACTCCTTCTCCACGATCTCTAGGTCATCCTCAGTCAAGCGGAAGTCGCCAAAACCATGATTGATCTGCGCGTTGCGGATCGAGTCAGTCATACTGATCTGATCAAGAGTATCCCCAAATTGATAGTCCCTTCTATCCGTGCTCAGCTCATCTCCAGTACCCGAAAAGTTAGTCTGGTGCTGTCCTCGATTGGACTTCTTTAGCTTTCCGAATATCTCCTCAAGCGCACTCTTTCTGATAGACTGCTCACTCTTTGCCGTCAGCTTGATCTCACCGGTCTGATTATCATCAGTGATGTAGCCCTTGGCCTTGAGATCATCTATGAAATCTCCAAGACCATATTTAGGGTTGGTGATATTATACTGCTTATCAAGATTAGTGAGCCAGCTCAACGCCTCACTCACATCCCCTGAGGTGATCACGACTAACTGTTTGAATATATCAAGCAGACTCTCAAATGTTGTCTTCTCCTTGTCCTGACCAGGAATGAATTTTGTAAACCGAAATCCTCGCATGCGACCAAATATCTCCTTTCGTTTGCACTTAACAAATTGAAAGCCATTTGGATTTCATTTAGTACCATAAAAAAGTAAAAACCTCTGACTAAGAATGAAAGTCGCGAGGATCGGGGTATTGAAAGGTGTAATTCAGCTTGTCTGCAATCAGATTTCCATCGATGATTCTCTGAATACCGTCATCCTTGAAAGTAGGCATAACAAACCCGAACTTCTTACTATTTGCAGCATAAACCTCGGCACGGGTGGGGTGCAGAGGAGTCACGAGATTGTAAACTCCCTCTAGCTCTTTTTCGACTACTCTGCATATCAGACCTACTGCGTCAACCTGATGGATATAGTTGACCGGCTGGTGTTGGCCACTCACATCTTTGCCTGCAAAGTACCTACCGGAAATCCGCTGTTCACCCATCAACCCACCGCACCGGACGATGGTGCTGCTTGACCTACCGGAAATCAATTGCTCAGCTTGATATAGAGTAGTATTACCTGTGTTCTCGAGATTCAGTTTGAATGATTCCCTATAGTTTCCTGCTAACGGTGGGTAGACCGAAGTAGAGCTGATGTAGATCAGTGTTGAGCTCGCAGGTATGTGCTCAAGCAGTGTTCGCATCTGACTGATATGGAAGTCAGTACCTTGAGCCGCCACTCTTGGGGGAATAGCGACGATGAATACATCAGCTTCCCAGATAGTCTCGTCGCTAGTTTCTAGCCGATCAGAAATGATCTCCAGCGTTCTTGGTTCAATGCCTTCAGCACCAATTCCCTCAAGTCTATCGGCGGTGGTGGTAGTGCCTATCACAGAATGACCAAAGGCCACAAGCTCTTTGGCTAAAGGTAGTCCCAGCCAGCCGCAACCAATAACTACGATTTTTTTTGAGGGCATAAAAAAACCACCCTAAGGTGGTTAGTTAGATTTTTACCTCCTAGGCATAGTCCTGAAGATCGCGTCCCAAAGTGGTGATGAAACACCAAACGCACGATCAGGCTCCTTGTAGTGATGAATGCCATGGTGTATCCAGAGGATTTTCAAGAAGTTTTTTGGTGGCTGGAAGGCATGCACCGAATAATGTACAAAAAGGTAGGAAGCGTACCCCATGAGGAACCCCGGAAGGAACCCATAAACCAAATTACCCATCATGAAATAAAACAAGAAAAAGAACACAGTAGAAAGTGTGAGGCTCAATACTGGTGGCATAGCCAAGCGATCCTTGTCTTTTGGATAATCATGATGCACACCATGTACATGATAGACAAATTTCTCTCTTCCGGGCGTAGTGGTAGGCAAATGAAAGAGGTACCTATGTGCCACGTATTCCAATAGTGTGAATGAAAGCATTCCTGCCACAAACAGACCAACAATGATCAATACACCAAACTGGAAAGTAGTCACCCCATAATAGATTAGCCCTGAAGAGATCAACGTAAATAGCGTGAGAGGCACAGCGATATGAGTTCTGCTCAGTCGCTCCATAATTGGGTTTTTGAAAACCCGCGTCGTGCCAGAATGATTGGGTGCTTTCTTTGCTTTAAGCGTTTCCACTTGTGCCATAGATGACGTTTTTTAGCAAATTTAAATGATAAATAAATACGATGGTAGCATTTTGACCAAATCTAATCCGTGAGTGCCAACTTAGCCTGGAAGGTGGAAATCACCTCATTATAATATGCTTCATAACGAGGCAATATATTGTCAATTTCGAATTCTTTGGCTCTCTTAAGCGCACCATCTTTGAAAGATTTTAAATTTCTCTCATCCAATATATGGATTGCTTTTTCTGCCATGTAGACCACATCTCCGACTGGACATAAAAAGCCAGTCTCACCGTCAATATTCAATTCCGGTAGGCCCCCTGCGTTGGTCGAGATCACAGGCACCTCGCAGGCCATCGCCTCAAGTGCCGCAAGACCAAAACTCTCCTTTTCTGATGTCATCAAAAATAGATCAGCGACTGACAGGACTTCCTCGACTTGCTCCAGCTTGCCTAAGAAACGTACATCATCAAAGCTGCAGGTCTCTCTGGTGAGGTTCTCCATCGCTGTACGCTCTGGTCCATCTCCGACAAGCAGCAGCTTGGCAGGCATACTTTGTCGAATGATGTTAAACACTCCAATGACATCTTGCACTCGCTTCACTTTGCGGAAATTGGAAGTGTGTACGATCAACCGCTCTCCATTAGGACAAATCGCCATCTTGAAATGCTCCTTCTTCTGCTTTTTGAAGCGATGGATATCCACAAAATTGGGGATCACCCTAATATCCTTCGTGATCTCAAAATGCTCTAAGGTATCCTGCTTCAAATCTTCGGATACGGCAGTCACACCGTCCGACTTATTGATAGAATACGTCACCACTGGCTCGAATGATGAGTCTTTACCGACTAGAGTAATATCCGTACCATGTAATGTGGTGATAACCGGAATATCAATATTCTTTGTTTTCAGTATTTCCTGTGCCAAAATGGCTGCTGACGCATGTGGAATGGCATAGTGCACATGTAGCAAATCCAGCTTCTCAAACTTTGCCACCTCTACCATTTTGCTCGCTAGCGCAAGCTCGTAGGGAGGAAAATCAAATAGCGGATATGGTTTGAGACTTACTTCGTGATAGTAAAGATTCTCATTGAAAAAATCCAGACGAGTGGGTTGCGAATAGGTGATAAAATGAACCTGATGCCCTTCTTTGGCCAAAGCTTTGCCCAATTCGGTGGCTACCACCCCACTCCCGCCGTACGTCGGATAACAAACTATTCCTATCTTCATAAAGTCATAAAACAGCTTGTGAACAAGCCAAATTGAAAAAATGTTCAATCATCGTCAGATGAATTGCCATGGATGATTGATTCGTATATGATGTCCTGAATCCTAGAACGGACATTCATCTTGATAAGTTTGCCGTTACCCGCGTCTGGATAGGTGCGATTGGATAGAAAGATATAGATCAGCTCTTCCTCAGGGTCGACCCAGACTGCCGTACCCGTAAAACCTGTGTGTCCAAATGTAGCATCAGAGCTATATTTAGAAGTATTATTCACCTTATCAGAAGGCTTGTCCCAACCAAGCCCTCGACGATTTCCTAAAAAATGAGGTTTGGTAAATTCTTCCACTGTCTCAGGCTGAAAGTACGCATAGCCTCCGTAGTATCCTTTATTAAGGTGCATTTGTAAGAGCTTGGCGAGCTCGTTGGTATTGCTGAATATACCTGCATGACCTGCAACACCACCAACAAATGCAGCATTTTGATCATGCACGTTTCCCCAGATGGTGCTATTGCGATAGTAATGATCCTGCTCCGTAGGAGCGATATTGAATCTATCGAAAACACAAAGTGGATTGTAGGCCAGTCGATCTATGCCGATGGGATCGTAAATATTTTGCTTTAGAAAATCATCCATTGGCTGATTGAGAATCTTCTCAGCAAGACGCTTAAGTAGCATGAATCCAATGTCACTGTATCGATACTCGGGCTCGTCTGCCAGTCTGATATCATCTGAGATGATCCAGTTCCACAAGGAGTCTGTTACACCCTGACGCATGTAGAGGCCAGGCACTACAGGTTGATCAAACTCCGGGATCAACTGCTCGCTGTAGTACTCACCAGAAAACTCACGCTTCTTATCCATGGTCTTTCGCCAAAACGGATAATAGGCGGGCAGCCCAGCCTGATGTGATAATATCTCTCTGATGACCATCTCACCCTTGGGTTCACCTTCCAGTTCTGGAAAGTACTTGTAAATAGGGTCATCTAGTGCAATGGCATTTCGCTCAACCAAGAACATGATCGCTTGAAGGGTGCCAGCCACTTTACTTACGCTTGCAATATCGTAGAGCGTATGCTTGTTAATCGGACGAAGACTATCATAGGTCTGGTATCCAAATGACTTTTCGTACACCACTCTGCTGTTTTTTATAACCATGATCTGCGCACCAGGTGTGGCCCCTTCTCTGATCGCCTCCTGCATGACTCCATCGATCGCTGATAACTTAGATGTGTTAATTCCGCTCAATTCTGGAAAACCATACCTGAGACGATTTACGCTTATGATTTTATCAGATTTTTCCCATTCCAACGCTCTCGATATATCCAATGGAAGCACTCCGTCTACATCAATAGCTCCGAAAAAAGCCTGAGTCACGAGATCATAAGCCAGCGGGACTGACTCATAATTCCAGATGATGGCAACATTTTCAGACAGTCCTGCTAGCACATTAATATCATCGACATAGGCAGCTATATATTGATTTTGAGATAAGTCATTAACGAATTCGACCCAGCTTGAGCCTACACTCTGATCAGTCAAATCAACCAGGATCCAATCAAACTGTGAAATACTTGACTCAAGCTTCTTAGTTGGTGATTTTGAAATCTCAAAATGCTCAATGTGTGTATATCGCTCCAGTCCACTTCTGAATATCTCTCCCGCCGCATTGTCCCTTGATAGAGAAGCGAAGTAATTATCCGCGAGATTGGTCAGTGGTAAATGTGAATGTGATCCATTTCTGGCTACAAAAGACTTCTGAAGTATATCAAACAGCGTGATGGCTCTATTCTTATCATAAATCAATTCCTCCAAGGAGGCATCACTGATCTTGGGACTAGCAAGCTGACCTTTATAGACCAACACTTTGCTCACTATTTTTCGCAATTCCTTTTTGCGTAGGCCATCCAATATCAGGGCGTGAACTTTGATTACTTCCTGCTCCCCTTCATTGATCACGATCAGGTCAAGGCTGCTTTTGAACTCCGCTATTAACTGGCTTTCCTCGGACAATTCATTATCCAAGTAGTCTCTAAACGAAAGAGGATAATTTGGTCGGTCGTCCCATTCGATTACTTCAGAACTATACAGATTATCGGTAGAGAGTATGGATATGCCAGATCGCAGCATTCCCTTTTTATAACTTTCCAGTGGGTAGGCTGTAAAATGAATATTGACACCAATCCCGCCAAGTATCTGACCGACGGAGTAGCCCATGTTGGCTACAAGGGTCGCATCTGATAGGCTCGCCAGCGTATGGGCTTCCGGTAGGGTCAAGCTCTCTGTCAGCGCCGGATTGAGCCCGTCGACAGTCGCTATGCCAATCCAGAGTGGTAGTGTACTCGCCGATCTTAGTTCTGATATAATGGATCTTAGTTTATAAGGATCGCCTTCGGGCAAGATAAATCCACCGATATATTGCTCCTTGATCAGTCTGAGGGCTTGTGCCTTATCGTGGTACTTGGCTATAATGAGCTGGCCAGCAAGCTCCTCCATGCTTAACGACTTCACCTTCCTCTCTTGGGCAACTGCTAAATCACTCAGCTCTCCAGACCAGGAAAGCGATGGAATTAGTAAGCACAATATGAGGTATATCTGGCGGGGCATCCTAGCGGAATAAAATAACCTATTAGATTTGTATTAGATTTCGTTAAACCAACATTGTTTGCTTCAGATTAGCAAATATTAATCCACTTTAAGCAGCAATATTCGATAAACGCTAATTGCCATGAGATTACCATCATTGATCAGGCTCCCAAGTTACCAGCGCTTTAAGTTTAAAGCGCGACACTATGATCCCGTGAAAGAAGAAATCGAAGAGCGTGTGTCAAAGATCAAGCATGACATGGCGTTGGAAGAAAATCTCAGAGCTACGAGAAATGGTTCTGCAATTCACGGGTCGTTCAGAGCGAAATCAGATCTTGCAAAAGGCTCAGGACCTAGCACATCAGGCATTCAGCTGATGATAGCACTCTTCCTGATTGTAACGGTCTTCGGCTGGCTGTATTATGGTAATGACATATTCTACAGCTATGCTTTGATCATACCTGTAATCGTCTGGAATCGGTCGAAGAATATGCTGGCTGCAATTAGCTCTTTGTTTTCCGTGGTGGGATTCAGTGGCCTCTATCTCTTTGGATGGCAGTTTCCCTTTCTGAGAGAGTTCGTCATTGCTTCACTTTTGATTACAGCATATTTCTGGTTTAAAAGCAGGAGAGCTCAAGCCTAGGATGTCAGACATTATCAAATTACTTCCTGACGCTATCGCAAATCAAATTGCTGCAGGCGAAGTAGTGCAGCGACCTGCTTCTGTGGTCAAAGAACTGCTAGAAAACAGCGTAGATGCTGGAAGTAAGCAAGTGACATTGATTGTCAAGGATTCTGGTAAGGCATTAGTACAAGTTAGCGACGATGGCATGGGCATGTCAGAGACAGATGCGCGCATGAGCTTTGAACGCCATGCTACTTCGAAAATTCGATCCGCTGAAGACTTGTTTAGTATCCGAACCAAAGGCTTCCGAGGCGAGGCTTTGGCCTCTATCGGTGCAGTAGCGCAAGTGGAAATGAAAACCAGAACTCAGGAGAGAGAGCTGGGTACACTCATCTGTGTCGAAGGGACTCAGGTCAAGAAGCAAGAGCATGTCGCCGCACCTACCGGAACGAGCATTTCCGTTAAGAACTTATTCTTCAATGTGCCTGCCAGGCGCAACTTTCTCAAGTCAAACCCTGTTGAGATGCGCCACATCCTTGATGAGTTCTTCAGGATTTCGCTAGCTCATCCAGAGGTGGGCTTCTCGCTTTACCAAAATGATCTGGAGACTTTTCAACTAGAGGGGTCAAAACTCAGTCAAAGAATCGTCGGGCTATTTGGGAAGAACTATCGAGAGCAGCTCGTGCCGTGTAGCGAAGAAACGCCTCATTTAAACATTCAAGGCTATATTGGGAAGCCAGAGTTTGCCAAGAAGACTCGTGGCGAGCAGTTTTTCTTTATCAACAATCGCTTCATTAAAAATAATTATCTCAATCATGCAGTGAGCACTGCTTTTGATGGATTGATAGCCGACGATCAGTATCCCTTCTACGTTCTCTTCATTACGATAGATCCAAAGCACGTGGATGTCAACGTGCATCCTACGAAGACTGAGGTGAAGTTCGATGATGAACGGACGATCTACGGCATAGTCAAGTCAGCAGTCAAGCAAGCGCTTGGTGCACATAGTGTCATGCCATCTCTGGACTTCAATACGGATGTCAACTTTGAAGCTATCGCCCGATCAGGACTAAACTTTGATCGGCAGGTGCTCTCCTCGAAAGCTGAACTCGACTACTCCAAGTTCAAGACTGCTTCTCCACGCGAAGAAGGTAATCTCAAAAACTGGGAAACCCTCTTTAGTAAGGCTAAATCTGAATCGGACTATCAAGAGGAAGTCCTGGACAAAGAAAATGCATTGTCCCAAGATGCAGTGGTCATAGCTAGCAACGCCAACAACATTGAAAGCCCAGGCGAAGAAGACATGAAGTCTCCACCATGGCAGCTACACAAGAGGCATGTACTAAAGCAGGTAAAGAGTGGATTGATGATCATGGATCAGCAGTTTGCCCATGAGCGAATATTATTTGAGCGATTTAATGCTCAAATCCAGTCCAAAGAGGGTTTATCCCAGCAATCGCTATTTCCTGCCCATGTCGAGCTCAACCCTGCTGATTTTTCACTCGTTATGGAACTGCAGGACGAAATAAAATCATTGGGTTTCGTATTTGATGTTTTTGGTAAGAATGCCATTGCCATTCAGGGTATCCCTGCAGATGTAAGAGAGACCAATGAAAAAGTACTGTTCGAAGGGTTGATCGAACAGTTTAAGTGGAACAGGGAAACCTTGAGTATAGACAAACAAGAAAATATCTCGCGGGCATTAGCCAAGCGCTCTTCCATAAAACCGGGGCATCAGCTTGATCAGCAGGAGATGAATGCCATGATTGATCAGCTCTTTGCTTGCCAGCAACCAAATTATACGCCAGATGGCAAACCAACCTTTGTATTACTTGGTTTAGATAAAATTGCAAACTTCTTTAACAGATAGCCTCCTCTATGTTTAGCAGAATGACCCCAATGGTCAAAAACATCCTGATCATCAATGTCGTGGTGTTATTATTGTCCAACCTTATCAGCATTGACGTAGTAGACGTTCTTGGCCTGCGGTACATATTTGCTAGCAGTTTTAAGCCGTATCAGCTTTTCACTTACATGTGGATGCATGGGGGCATATGGCACCTCATAGGTAATATGTTCGCTGTATTTATTTTTGGCCCGATGCTAGAGCAGATTTGGGGGCCTAAGAAATTCCTTGCCTTCTATTTGATTACCGGTGTAGGGGCTGGCATGCTTTACGCAACTGTCAACTATATAGAAGTGAGCCAAGTACAAAATGCATCAGAAGTCTATATCCAAAATCCTGATCCGGAGGCATTCAATTATTTTATTACTGAACATGCACCTAGATTTTACAATCGACTATTCGACTTTATCAACGAATATGCGGAGCAGCCAGGAAATCCACAGTATATCTCAGAGAGTAAGGCTATTGCTAATCAGATTTATGAAAGCAAAGCCAATATCCCTATGGTAGGTGCCTCAGGAGCGGTATTTGGAATATTAATGGCCTTTGCCATGATGTTTCCAAACATGGAGCTCATGCTACTCTTTCCGCCTATCCCAGTCAAGGCCAAGTATCTTGTAATGTTCTATGGCGCTTATGAATTATATTCCGAAATTAACCGCTCGGCTGGAGACAATGTCGCACATTTTGCCCATCTCAGTGGAATGCTCATTGCATTCCTAATACTGAAATATTGGCAAAAAAACTCAGGAAGCTTTTATTAATGATGAATAACGCAGGGATTTTCGACGATTTTAGGAACGCTTGGGATAAGCCCAACAACGGTCTCATTCAGATCATTTTGATCAATGTGATCGTGTTCGTGGCATTGATCGTCTTCAAGGTAGTATTTACACTTTCAGGACTAAGCGAAATCTATAGTTCTGTACTTGGCTATTTGATGCTACCCGCTGACTTTGCCACATTCATATTTCAGCCATGGAGCCTGATTACCTACTTCTTCACGCATGAAGGCTTCCTTCATATCATCTTCAATATGCTCTTCCTCTTTTGGTTTGGCAAGTTGATTCAGGACTTCCTGGGCAACAACCGGCTGATTAGCCTGTATGTCATAGGAGGTATTGTAGGTGGGCTATTCTACATGCTGATTTATAATGTGGTACCCTTCTACCATGATCGCGTTGACGCATCCTTGATGCTTGGAGCTAGCGCAGGAGTGTTTGCGGTAGTTGTCGGTTCTGCCACCTTCATGCCCAATCATACCTTTTTCTTGCTTATCCTTGGAGCCGTTCGTATCAAGTACATCGCTCTATTTTACGTGTTGTTGTCGCTATCGCGAACCATAGGTAGCAATGCCGGCGGTGAACTAGCTCATATAGGAGGCGCGATCATCGGCTTCTTGTTCATCAAGCAGCTGCAGAAAGGGAATGACCTGGGTACTCCTGTCATACAGGCTATGGACTTCTGCAAAGGCTTATTCAAACCTAGCCCAAAGATCAAGGTGACCCATAAGAAGTCTGGAAGCTCAACCAAAAGAGCGGCATCAAGCAGCCCTAGCAGCGCCGGTGGCCGCACGGACCAAGCTGAGATCGATGCGATACTGGACAAGATTTCAGACAAGGGCTATGAAAGCCTAAGTAAAGAGGAGAAACAAAAGCTCTTCAATGCTAGTAGGAAGTAGGGCTTACAACATGCTCAGGGTAGACTACCCAATTTCAATAGGATCATTCGTGGCAATAATTTGTGCCCACCTTTTCGTGCTGATTTGTTCTTTCTATGCGCTGCAGGCACTTGGCATTTATGATGTGGGTTTCTTTGACAGCCGATTGCGATGGGATGCAGGATGGTATAATTCTATAGTAAAAAATGGATATTCATACCATACTGATAAAGCCTCAAATGTTGCTTTTTTCCCATTGTTCCCCTGGCTTTGGCAATTAACAGGGCTTGACTCGAATGGCATTTCTGTTGTCAATGCTTTGATTTTTCTTTCAGCATTGTATTTACTAGCACATAGTTTAAAACTGAAAGTCTCAGAAGTTCTACTGTTCATCAGTTTTCCGAGCATTATGTTTTGCTACGTTCCTTATTCAGAAGCTCTATTTTTTCTTGGAGGTACTCTCATATTAATTGGCCTGAAAAAGGAATCACTGTGGTATTTGTCAATAGGTATTATAATAACATGTCTAGATCGGAAAATAGGTGGTGTTTTTAGCCTTTGTATTTTACTCACATTATTCTTAACAGCACACAAGTATCCTAACTTAAAAGAAGTCGTCGTTTGTTTGTTATTGATTCTTTTAGTTTTTGGTGTCTCCTCATTGGTAAAGCAATACCAAGTCTTTGAGGCAGGCGTCAACTTTGATTATATGGACGTCATCGCACAATGGTATAGAGTATTACGTTTTCCCAAACTGCCATTGACTACTACGAACTTGCATTGGCACAATGTATGGCTAGATTTTTCCGCATTGTTTTTAGGTATAACATCAGGTGTGTTGTTAATCTATTCCTTTTATAGAAAAATTTGGAGAACATCTTTACCACTGCCTCCAGAACTAGTTTTCAGCCTCTTGTATTTAGCCGGAACAACCGCCATTGTTTTAATTTTCTCTCCGAATTTTGGGGGCCGTGGTACAAATATCCACGGGCTAAACAGATACTTATTCGCCACTCCATTTTTTATTACTGCAATTCATTATGCTGCACAACGGCTTCAGATGACTAAGAAAACTTTAATAGCCATTATTCTCCTTGCGGTTCTAGTTTGGCTGTCCTTTGCCATACCGTTACATCCATCTCATTTCTCTTTTAAATTCCAAATTCTAAGTATTCTCTACTTTGCTTTGACCATTTTGTACATAAGAAGTTTCTTTAAGGTTCTGTCCGATTTACGATTTCAAAAATACTCCCCTCTTATATTTACCATGAATACTATCTTTCAAGGATTATTAATGGGCAAATTTATGTCCGGAATATGGATAGGATGAAGAGTCCCGAAAGGTGAGCTCTTGTACTAATGCTCATAGATTTGATCTTACTAACAAAGTATGAATAACTATCAATTTGCTGATGTTCCAACTTTAGGTATTCTGATTCCTTGTTACAACGAGGAAGATGTAATACCAATCACAACTCGAAAGCTTATTGATGTATTAAATGAGTTAAAATCGGATGGACTTATTGCTGCCAACAGTTTTTTAGGAGTCGTTGATGATGGGAGCAATGATCAGACTTGGCCATACTTGGTGAAAACTTCAGAAGAGGAGCCAAACCTTAAGGCCATATCTTTATCAACGAACTTCGGTCATCAAAATGCCTTGTTATGTGGGTTAATCGAGTTTGGGAATTTGACTGATTGTATAGTGAGCCTAGATGCAGATTTGCAAGATGATATTGGGATAATAAAATCTATGCTAATTGCGTATTCTGAAGGTTTCGATATTATTTATGGAGTCAGAAAAAAAAGAGACTTGGATTCATTTTTTAAGCAGAAGACTGCCTCGCTTTTTTACAGATTTGCAAATATGCTGGGCATCAGGACGATACCTGATCATGCAGACTTTAGATTGGTAAGCAAGAGAGTCTTAGATGTATTGAAGGAATTCCGAGAGACTAATCTCTTTCTCAGAGGAATATTCCCATCATTAGGGTTTAACTCAAAAACAATAACTTATAATAGAGATAAAAGGGCCGCAGGAGATACAAAATATAGTATCTGGAAGATGATTTCATTCGCAATTGATGGTATCACTTCCTTTTCAGTTGCCCCACTAAGGCTAATCACAGTACTGGGCATTTGTGTGTTCATATTCAGTCTCATGTTGTCTGCCTACGCCATTTATTCCTACATTTTTTTAGAGGTAGAAAAGGGCTGGAGTTCAATTGTACTTCCAATGTATTTTCTTGGTGGTATTCAATTGTTGGCAATCGGCATAATTGGAGAATATTTAGGTAAGATATATAAGGAAGTAAAACAGCGTCCAAGGTACATAATCAAAGAAAAAATTAGTTGACCTCATTTAAGAGCCTTGACGACACTGATGTACAAATCTTAGCACTTGAACAATCCACCAAGCCTTTAATTTAATCTTGTCAATATTGAAAGCCCATAGGATAGGAACTTCGCTCAATCAATACTCTGTAGGGAGTCTCGCGTCTTTCTCAACACTTACCATCGTACATTTAGGGTTGCTAAACGTTGGTATTATTGCCATCAATCAGCTCTTCTTTGATGTTGACCTGCTTAACCCAAAATTAAAAATGGATGCAGGCTGGTACTGGAACATCGCACAAAACGGATATAGTTACACGCCTGGCAAACAGTCTAGCGTTGCTTTCTATCCACTTTTTCCAATGATTTGGAGGTGGACAGGTTTTGGATATTGGGGTATCATTTTGGTCAATATTTCTCTACTGCTGTCGAGTCTTTACGTAATCGCCGTAGAGTACCGGGTAAAAGGAGCCGAACTATTGATCCTGCTAGCTGTTCCAAGTCTAATCTTCAGTTTTGTACCCTACTCGGAATCCGTTTTTTTCTTGGGGGCGACTCTTTTGCTTTTAGGGTTCAAAAAGGACATGATTCTGCTTATCATCTTGGGTACAGTCATAAGCTGCTTTGCCAGATCTGCTTCTGCTATTCTCATTCTGTGTTTCCTGTTCACTTACCTCATATGTGAAAATGATATTCGATGGAGAAGAGTCAGGCTATATGTTGCCGCTATCACAATGGCGATTGTCTCTTCTGTGATTGTGAGATGGCTCCAGGCGTATGAGGTTGGTACAGATTTTAGCATGTTTGAAGTTCAGTCTCAATGGAATAGACATTTAAGTTTACCCACTTTACCCATAACTACTACTTCGCAAAAGCTTCTGGTTTGGAATGACTTGTTGGCTCTATTCATTGGCCTTGTTTGTGGCACACTTATCTTAAACTACGTCTATAGCCAGTTCAAAAAACGTCTCCTTCCGCAAGCTACTGATTGGATCATTTCACTCCTTTACATTGCTGGGATAACTGCAGTTACTCTTCTGTTTTCAGGAACATACGGGCAAAGAGGCACTTCAGTTCATAGCCTTAATAGATTCGTATTTGCAACGCCTTTCTATACAATATTTTTGATTGAATTATTACAAAGACTGGTTATTACTAAACGAGTACTTATTACCTCTTGTCTCCTCTTCTTTGCTCTTTATCTATCATTTGTATTAGGATCTGTAGGCAAGTATGCTACCTTAAGTTTTCAAGTGGCTTCATTAGGCTATTTTGGCTTAATGGCCATCGTTCCCAGTTTGTATTTGTTTGCTATCTGGAGAAAGAATTCAAGATGGGCTTGGGCTTGGGTCTATGTCATAAGTCTTATTCTGCAGTCGTGCTTATACTGCGCGCATCTATACGGTTTACGAGTCGGGTGATGTCATTAATCTCCTTGTCACATGACTACTATTCGGATTAATTGAGCGCCCAAACCATGCTTACTTCGGTTCCGTCAAAAAAAGTATATGCAGTAGCAATAATAATTCACTCAGCCCTTCTGTTTGTTTGCTTTGGCCTACTAAATCAGTTCGGGATCATCAAGCTCTCGATCCTTGATTTAGGCTATCAGTGGGATTCTCAATGGTACTGGTCTATAGTCTCGAATGGCTATAGTTACACTCCTGATCATAAGTCCAATGTGGCCTACTATCCACTCTTCGCCTGGCTTTGGAAATTGAGCGGTTTAGGTCCTTTTGGAATATCAATTCTGAATTGGTGCATCACCTTGACAAGTACCTTCTTTATCAGCAGAGAATTAAAAATTCCGTTAGGCCAGATAGTCATTTTTTGGAGTTTTCCGAGTGCTGTTTTCTGTATGGTGCCGTACTCAGAAGCGCTCTTTATTCTTGGAGGCGCATTCATTCTAATAGGCCTTCATAATAACAGGTTGGCTATCTTATTAATAGGGGTAACCTTGGCATGTTTGACTAGATCAATTGGAGCAATCTTGTCTTTATGCTTTCTATTCACCTACATATTCAATGTAAGCAAGTCATATTCAACCCTTGATCATCTTAAATCCATCTCAACCATAGTCCTACCAGTTGTTATCAATGGCATTGTTCAATGGTACCAATTTTATCACTCAGGTGTTCGGTTTGACTATATAGATGTACAAGCCCAGTGGGGAAGGGTTCTAGATTTTCCAGGCCTCCCGCTTACTGCAAGACTTTTTCCCAGTACTGCTTGGGTGGACTATCTTGCTTTGTTCATAGGAATTGCTTCAGCATTACTAATACTCAGACTATTTTATCAAAAACTCTCGAACACAACTTTGGAAATAGGACAAGTACCTATCTTTTCCCTGCTCTATTTGGCTGGGGTGACTTGTGTTGTATTACTGTTTTCTCGAAAAGATGGTAGTGGAAGTACTGTGATTGCTAGCTTGAATAGGTTTGTTTTTGCCTCTCCATACTTTCTTGTTTTCCTTAACGCTATGTTGACCGAAGCTAAGAGCTTAACTAAAAAAGAAGTGCTACTCACAATGACTGTTTTATTGGTTTTGGAGTGGGCACTTTTAACGTTTGGCGTGAGTATGATCATGTTTCATCTCAAATGGCAAGTCTACTTTGTTATTACGCTCGCAGTTCCGCTTGCTTATTATTTAGTTTTAGTGAAACCAAAGCTTACTTGGTGGGTTCCGCTATACATGATAAGTACACTACTACAAGCTTATTTTCTTGGATTATTCATAGCCGAAAGGTGGATTGGATAATGACATCACCTTATTATCAATAAAAAGAATAGCCCCGTACGTACACTCCATCCCACAGTTCTCCACCAGTTAGTATCTATCAGTCGCTGAATGCCTTCCGCATTGTAGCCGCTGGTCAATGAGCCATGCAATGGTACGCTCACAAAAAAAGTGACCGCCCAAACCAAAGCCAGACATATGGCTGCTCCCCAGTATAAATAGGAACTACTCAGGTCAGACATAGCTAGACCTGCAAACGTCAAAAGCAGTTCGATAATCATAC
Organism: Cyclobacteriaceae bacterium; assembly: GCA_040222235.1. Taxonomy (GTDB): domain Bacteria; phylum Bacteroidota; class Bacteroidia; order Cytophagales; family Cyclobacteriaceae; genus UBA6059. The sequence goes on along the minus strand of JAVKDO010000090.1, from coordinate 54,359 downwards.
TCGGAGCGACTATGAAGGAGATCGCTCTCGTGTGAAATTGCTGATAACTAGCGTAGGACTCTGGCGAGATTCGCAAAAAACCAGGGTAATGCACCAATTGAATGATCCAAATGAGACCCGTATTGAAAGCTGAGGCCAGCAACAATGCGACAAGTAGTTTTCCTGATAGGGATAAATCCATGGGTGAATAACCCCTGGTGGGTCAATTGGTTTTGCTCTTGTTGGCGAGTTGACCACAAGCCGCATCGATATCCTTGCCGCGGCTCCTCCTGACTACTACAGTCACATCCCGCTCCTCTAGGTAGGTTGCAAACTTGTCCAAAGCCCTCGGATCAGCTTTAGTAAATGTCGCTTCGCTGATCGGATTATACTCGATGATATTAACCTTGCTAGGTACGTGCTTTGTGAATTGGTAGAGTTCTTCGGCATCTTCTATACTGTCATTAAAACCGTAAAAGAGTATGTACTCGAAGGTGATCCTAGACCTGGTCTTCTTATAAAAATACTGAAGTGATTCACGCAGCGCCTCCAATGAGTTGGATTCATTGATCGGCATGATGGTATTGCGCTTTGCATCGTTCGCAGCGTGAAGTGATACGGCCAGGTTAAACTTGACTTCATCATCTGCCAGCTTCTTGATCATCTTGGCAATGCCAGCGGTCGAAACGGTGATACGTCGTGGTGACATACCCAAACCTTCCGGAGAGGTGATATGTTCGATGCTCTTGAGCACGTTGGCATAGTTGAGCAAAGGCTCTCCCATCCCCATATAGACTATATTGGAGAGAGGCACTTGATAATGCTGCTCAGCCTGATTACCGATCTCCACCACCTGATCATAAATCTCTCCTGCATCCAGGTTACGCTTGCGATCCATGTAGCCTGTCGCACAGAACTTACAGCTCAAAGAACAGCCCACCTGTGAAGACACGCAGGCGGTCATGCGCTCATCAGCAGGTATGAGCACTCCCTCAATGAGATGTCCGTCATGAAGCTCAAACGCCGACTTGATTGTCCTATCATTGGAGACTTGCTTATCACTTATGCCTATCGGCAATAAGTCAAACTTCTCTGCTAACTGCTCCCGGGTGATCTTCGACAGACTGCTCATCTCTTCGAAAGAGTGAGCTGATTTTTGCCATAGCCACTCCCAAATTTGCTTAGCTCTAAATGGCTTCTCCCCCAAGGCCTCCACTTCAGCCTGGATTTGGTCAAAGCTTAGCTTACGGATGTCTTTTTTTGTTGCGGTAGCACTCACGGACGCAAAAGTAGTGAATGGCTATCGCTCTATGTGCGGCTTTAAGATAAACTTGGTAATCGCTATGTTCTTCTTAGGAATAAATCACATACCCGGCACATAGTCAAACGGCATGAACTCCGCCATCCGCTCCCATGCCCAGTAGCCATAGACGATATAGTCCGTTGGGTTATATATATAGCCCAACTTGTCTACTTCCAGCGGCTTATCCTTCAGACTTAACAGTGAAGTCTGCGCACTTCGTGATTGTATGTTAACCGTTTTATCTCCCTTTGGGGCACTATCCACGTATCGACGATAGGCGACAGGCTCGGGCTCATCCTCATAGATAACCTCTAGGTAGTCTGGAAAGAAGACCTTTCTTTTCATGTTTAACCCGCCAAAGCTCATCATCTGGCTAGGCTTGATTTCGTATCTAGGCTCGGTACTGTTTTCCGGTAGGGTCTGAAGGCGATATATCTTAAACCCGCTATCCTTCAGCTCATCTTTCATCAAGGCAGAGAAAAAATGTTGCATCGATCCGTAGTAGGCCTTATCTCTGTTCTTAGCCCATAGCATAGCTGTCCTTTCGTCAGGCGGATCCATTGGCTGGAATCGACTCTTGCCCAGCATGATCTTGTAGTCACTATCAAACTCAAACTGCTCCAAAATATAGTAAACAGTAAACCCAAGTGCCTCATTGTCAATGATCAACTCTTCCTCTCCGATCACATTCGTCACTTTGGTAATAGGGTCGTATTGAAAGTCGAGCACACCCGGATTTCTGATTTTGCATTTGCTAGCATTAAAGCTTGAGCCCAGAAAGTGCTTTTTGAAAAAGCCCAAAGATCTACGCCACTCTCTATCCACTTTGGCCTTGACAGTCACCTCCTGGAGTTCCTTGATATTGGGCAGTAGTGATACACTGAGCTCTGTAAACTCCGCAGACTTAACAGAAACTATAAAACTCCGTGCGTCATAAGTAATATGTGAAAATACGAGCTCAAAGTCCCCCACAGGCACTCGTTCTAAAAAATAATAACCTTCTAAATCAGTGGCGACACCAATCATTGAGTTGCTAATAAAGACATTTGCACCGATCACGGGCTCGTCGGTCAGACTGTCATAGACATACCCTTCTACCGACCCGAAGACTTCAAACTGCGCCCGACAGGGAAAAATAATACCCAGGTAAGCGCATACTAGAAGTGATGAGAATAGAGATTTCATAAGGATAGCTGGTCAATTATACGCCGATTTTAATAAGTTATGAGCAAATTGAGAAGGAAACTAGTTCCCAATGTAGGGATAACAGATAAGCCCATTGATTGCAAAGCTCATAGAAACCATAAATACTTGGATTGGTAAGGCAGTAGCCTGGCTTACCTTCATCTTGGTGTTGCTGATTTGCACGGACGTAGCACTGCGCTACATCTTCAATTTCAGTCAAGCGGGTTTTTATGAGCTGGAGTGGCATCTCTTTGCCGCCATCTTCTTACTTGGTGCTGCATATACCCTCCGCTACGATAAGCACGTCAGGGTGGATGTTTTTTATAGTCGTTTCAGCCATCGAACTAAAGCTTGGGTGAATTTAATCGGCACTTGTATTTTCCTGATGCCGTTTTGCTTTGTGATCGTCTATACCTCACTGGCTTTTGTGGGCGACTCCTATGATCTCCTGGAATCAAGCCCCGATCCGGGAGGTCTACCCTATCGATTTATTATCAAGTCGACTATACCGATAGGCTTTGGCCTGCTCCTCTTGCAGGGTCTAGCGGAAATCCTCAAATCTATTAGCATCATCGTAAACCCAACTACGGATCATGCTTGAGTATCTCCCATTTATACTTTTTGGGTTAATCTTCGTGATCATCTTATTTGGGTATCCGGTAGCATTTACGCTTGGTGGACTGTCCGTACTCGTTGGTATACTCGTTTTTGACATAGACTTCTTCTACCTGGTATCCCTGAGGATATATGGTACGATGAACAATTTCGTGTTGATCGCCGTGCCTCTTTTCATATTTATGGGGATCATGCTGGAGAAATCTGGATTGGCCGAAAGTCTCCTAGAAACGATGGCTTTACTCTTTGGCAGATTCAAAGGGGGGCTGGCCATCTCCGTGGTAATCGTGGGAGCGATGCTGGCGGCCTCTACAGGTATCGTAGGTGCTACGGTGGTCACCATGGGGCTGATTAGTCTACCGACAATGCTCAAACGGGGGTACTCACCCGAGCTCGCCACAGGCACCATTGCTAGTTCCGGCACGCTAGGCCAGATTATCCCACCATCTGTCGTACTGGTGCTGCTTGGCAGTGTGTTGAATATTCCGGTAGGTGATCTCTTCACAGCCGCATTAATTCCCGGACTGTTGCTAGTCGCACTGTACTTGGCCTATATCGTCATCATGGCCAATCTTCGGCCAAAGCAGGCACCACCCATGCCGCAAGAAGAAATAGACGCCTTCCGGGAATCAGGCATGCTCTCTAGGGTGGTGAAGGCTTTTGTGCTTCCTTTTCTGCTTATACTCGCAGTACTCGGATCCATCTTCGCAGGGATTGCCTCTCCCACGGAAGCTGCCGGTGTAGGCGCACTCGGAGCGACACTACTGACACTCTTCCAAGGTAAGATGAGCCTAGACGTACTAAAGTCTACAACCAGGGAAACCACTTTTCTTACCTGCATGGTCTTCATTATCCTCGCAGGTGCTACTAGCTTTTCGCTGGTCTTCCGTGCGCTGGAAGGTGACCGCATGCTAATTGACTTGATCACTCAATCCAACTTATCACCACAGGCATTTCTACTGGTGGTGCTCATAGCAGTCTTCATTGCCGGCTTCTTCATCGACTTTATAGAGATCATCTTTATCATCGTTCCGGTGGTCGCTCCCATCTTCAGTGCGCTTGGAATCGATTTATTGTGGATCGGCATCCTATTGGCGATTAACCTCCAGACCTCATTCCTTACACCACCATTCGGATTCTCCCTGTTCTATCTCAAGGGCGTAGCTCCCCCAGAGGTCAAGACCATACATCTGTATCGCGGTATTATGCCCTTTGTAGTGATCCAGCTGGTTTTTCTAGCCCTTGTGGTTATCTACCCAGAGATTGTCACCTTCCTACCGGAATATCTCAAAGGCGACTAAACCAACTTCTCTTTATTCGAAAGCAGTACTTCATCAAGATCATATCCCTCAATGGGTACAATCTGCGCACCATCCCAATCGATCCTACGGCCAAGCTTGTATGATAAACCACCCATGTGTGCTGTGATTGCCTCTTCAAATCCTTCTTTGATACCACAGCTTGGCGTACCGCCATTGCGGATGCAGCTCAGCCATTCACGGATGTGCAAGAAGGTGGAATCGACGCGCTTACCATCTCGGTAAGTCCAGAGCAAGCCTTTATTAGCAAAATATTTTGCGGTAGCTGAAGTGACTGCATCTACACCATTGGCCGCTGGGTCATACTGATAGATCGGCACATTGGGATCCATCTTCTTTGCTTCCAGCATCTCAGCATATCTTGTAGATCGTGCATCTGCATAAATGGTCAACCTGTTGCCAAGCTCCATGCTCGCATCATGTCCCATTAGCAGGGAGGTACGATCAAACTGATTGCCCAACGTGGCACTATAAACCAGCGTCATTCCTTTTTCCTTTCCTTCCTCCTGACTAGAGCCTGTCGAGAAATCAGGAAAGTCCATGTTGACCTGCATCACATCTGGCACGTTGCGCCCATCGCGGTGCGTATATATACCACCGGAGGCCACTACGCTCGTTGGGATACCCATCTGGAGTACACAGTTGATTCTATCATAATCGTGCGTCATGAGGTCGCCAGATAGCCCTGAGCCATAAGCCCACCACTTGCGCCAGCGGAAAAAGTGCTCCTTGTTGAAAGGCACCATCTCAGCATTACCAATAAACTCATCCCAATCGATGGTCTGAGGGCTCGCCTTTTCATGGATATTGTATTGCCATGCTCCATTGTCATCGTTGCGATTAGTATTGACCTGGATGAGAGACACGTGACCAAGGATATTCTTTTTGATCACGTCCTGAGCCGTCAAAAAACTCTGAGTCTGCCGATGCTGATGACCTACAGTAAATACTATGCCTGACCGCTCAATCGCCTCTCGCAAAGCATAAGTCTCAGCGATATTGTGGGTCATGGGCTTCTCGACATATACATGTACACCAGCCTCAGCAGCAGCTATGGATATGGGTGCGTGCCAGTGGTCTGGCGTACCGATGATTACTGCATCTACATCTCCACTCTTCAGGAGCTCATCGTAAGTCCGGTAGCGCTTGATTGTATTTCCCTCTCGATTGAAGCTCGATAGGGCTTCCTCGGCATTCACGTCGAACACATCGCAGACAGCCGTCAGCTTTACATTCAGATTTTCCTGAGCCATAAAATCTTTGAGACGAGTGTCATTGGGGTTCTCCGCTAGGATTTCTTTCATATCACCCAACCAAGCATCTGTAGCAAAACCTGTGGCGCGGCAGAGATCCTTGCCCCTACCTCCAAAGCCTATAATCCCAACACGTACAGGGTCCCCAGACATATCGCCAGTCGGTGGTGGAGGTGAGGCATTGATGTTAAGTGTCTCGAGGATCGATTGCTTCTCACGCTTGAGTTCACCTGCGTAACTGGCTCCAGCCCACCAGACTGATCCTACTACCGGAATACCACCAAGGCCTTTAAGCATATCACGCCTAGACCAACCGCTATTTTTATGATTTTCTTCGCTCATGACTGTAGGGATTGAGTATTGGTAGTTGAGGATGCTTTCCTCTTCTTAAAGAACATATTGAGTCCGAAAATATGACTCGTAGGAAAATGATAGAGCACGAAGAGCGCCATCATCTCAATCAGATTTTTATTGATAATCCAATAGCTGCCTTCAGCAGGGCCTTGAGGCAGACCGGGGAAGGCCGGATGTGATAAATAGTAGAGTAATAGTAATCCTATCCCTGCCAGGGCCGAAAGTCGGGTATAAAGACCAAGTATTAGCAAGAGTCCAACGGAAGTCAGCACAAGGATATTGAGCATATCTACGGCTACAATCGTACTGTCCCCAGCCAGCCAGGTAAAAACATCTTTTAGGGGGCCTTGGGAACTGTAGAGATACCCTTTGGCAGTCCATGAAGGATTGTAAAGTTTGATGATGCCCTCATAGAGGAAATGCCAACCAATGAAAATCCTTAGAAAAATGAGACTCCATGATTGGCCTTTGGAATATTGAATCGTATCCATCTGTTTTGCTTTAATGCCAGTACGATAGTACTACACATTGTAGGATGACCAAATGATTCCTATCAGGGAACAGCATTTAATTGACTAACTCTAATCAGGATTTCTACAGCAGGTAAAGGCGTTCATGTGCGATCCAACAAACCCAATTCAGAATAAGGTAAATGGAGATCACCAATCTACTTCTCAGGAGATAGCAGGTGGTTAATACCGTGTAACGTGTATAAAGGTAGACTACACGGATACTCCCGACTTGATCCAGGCGGGGGAATGCTCAAGAATGGTGTTGTATAGGTGGTCTGGATTAAATGGTTTGCTAATCACGTCATTGACCCCAAGCTTAATTACATCCGCTCTCACATCTCGGGTGACGGTAGCTGTAAACGCAACGATCGGCAGCCTGCGTATCCTTGCGTCCTCATGGTTTCTGATGAGGCTGATTGCCTCATATCCGTTCATCACTGGCATCTCTAGGTCCATCAACACAATATCATAGGAATTCTCGTCCAGCTTCTGAAGACCTACTTGGCCATTTTCGGCATGCTCTGTTGTAGCATTCCACTTGCTCAAAAATCGCTCTCCAACCAACCAATTGATCTGATTGTCCTCAACCATCAGCACCCTTAGCCCTTTGAAATGAGTACCTGTCTTTTCTGTATTGTCTTTTATTGTTTCAGGCTGATCGGTCGATAGGCTTTGTTCAAGGTCAATGGTAAGGCTGAAAGTTGATCCCTTGCCCACCTCACTTCGCACGAGAATCTCTCCATCCATTATCTCAGTAAGTTTTTTGACAATAGATAGTCCCAGGCCCGATCCGCCATACTGACGAAATACACCCGCCTCTCCTTGTCTAAAACTCTCAAAAATAATGGCTGTCTTAGCCTCACTGATACCCACACCAGTATCAGTAATATCAAACTGAAGACGGACAGAATCTTTATTCGTATCAAGCAAATTAGCACTAAGGCCAACCTGCCCATTATCTGTAAACTTAATAGCGTTGCTCACGAGGTTGCTCAATATTTGACCTAATCTGGTAGGGTCTCCATTTACACTTTCTGGAATGTCCTGATCAAATTCCACAAAACACTCTAACCCCTTGGCCAAGGCCTTAGCCTTAAATTGATTGCAGATACTACCTACGAGATTGTGAATGCTGAACTCAATGTTCTCAAGCTGAATTTTACTATTCTCCAGCCGACTAAAGTCAAGCAAGTTGTCGGTAAGTGCAAGTAAACTTTGAGCAGAATACTTCAGCGCATTCAGGTCTTCTGGCTTGTGCTCAGTGTCGGTGAGCAGGAGATTAGAGAAGCCTACTATGGCATTGAGAGGTGTCCTTATCTCATGGCTCATTGATGCTAAAAACTCCGCTTTAACCTGAGATGCCTGTATTGCATTGTTCCTCTCGCGCTCGACTTCTTCCTTCTGATTTGCAATCAGCAAATTCTGACGATTTAATTCTGAATTGACCCTGCCTTTGTGGATATAGGCTAGGGAAAGTAGTAGTCCAAAGAATAGGAAGGCCCCAATAATTAAATATAGTAGGTTTTTAGTGAGCACTTCTTTTTCCTGCTCGGCCAACTCAAGTTCTCTGTTCTTATCATCCTGATAGTTCTGAAAGTCATCCTCAACAAGGGATAGCTCAGTGAAGAGCTGATTGGAGGCAATACTATCTTCCGTCTGCTTGAACAGCTTAAACGATCCTAATGCCCGCTTCTGGTCACCATTGGCTTCATACCATTCGGATAGGGACTCATACGCGGCGGCAATGTCCACAAGTGAACCCAGTTCCTGGGCGTAGGAAAGGCTTTTCGAAAAATTGATTAAGGCAAGATTTTTGGAAGGATCAATAAGACCATATGTTTTACCTAATTGTAAATAGGCTTTGGCTAATCCATTTTTGTCCTGAAGGCCCTCATGCATGATGATAGCTTCTTCAATTAAGCTTCTTGCTTCATCAGGATTACCTTTAAGATAGTTCTTTCCCAAGCCCACCTTAGCATAGGCTAGTGTGCCCTGATCATTTAGAGCGGAACTTATTCTTAGCGACTTCTGATAATAGTGGACTGAACTATCCTTCATCCCCAGCTCCCAAAACAAACGCCCTAGACCACCTGCTACTGAAGATAGACCGAGATCGTATTTCGAACGCTCATAGCTTACAATCGCTTTTTGGAGATACTCCAATGCTTGATCGTATTTCTTCATTCGAAGATACAATCGACCTATGTTGGTATAAGCATCACCCACACCGAGATCATTGGCATTCAGATAGTGCAGTCGCACAACCTCAAAAGAGACTTTGAGTGATTGACTATGTCGTCCCTGAATCGCAAGTCTAACAGCCGAAGCGTTACGCGCATTTGCCTGACCATTCAGATAGCCTATCTGAGAGGCTTCCTCATAAGCAGAGTCAGCATATAGTGAAGAAGTAGTAGCATTGCTAAAAGCTAGACCATATGCTAAGTCGACAAGAATGTCTATCCTGTCTTTTCCATTCTCTACATAGTGAAGCTTCGCCAAAAGTGAATCTGTCGAATTCCCTTGTGAGAATAGAGGGCACGCCATGGCGAGCAGAATCATGGTGATGAGAATCTTCTGCATAATTAGTTTGACGGCCCTAGCATCTTTCCATAGCTGGTTGAGTCGCTACTGCAATATTAGAATATCTAGAAACACGATTGGAATCACTTCGATTAGCCTGACCTATTCACCCATGAATAAGTCAAATTTCCCTATGAACGATGTTGTTACATGTACTTCAATTCGATGGCTGACGTATTAGATTGTGTTATTCAAAGATTATATAAAACAAAAATGTAATGACCGGCACTCGTACATGAATCCTCTAAGAATGTAATTATCACAAACTCACAGTTTGATTCTACTCTATTATCTCTTAAGTTGTTTTGGTGCATAGCACAAATCAACCAGCTATCTTGCGGCAAAATTTGACGCATGGACAAGCCCAAAAGTGGCGCCTTGGTATTCATCTTCATTACCCTGCTCATAGATGTTATTGGGTTTGGCATTATTATACCTGTGATCCCTGCACTTATCTCAGAACTCACAGGTGAGGGTATTGCCGCTGCTGCTCAGTATGGTGGTTGGCTAATGTTTTCCTATGCCGTGATCCAGTTCTTCTTTGCCCCGATTCTAGGTGGCCTCAGCGATCAGTACGGCCGTAGACCTGTTATTCTTCTTTCCCTATTCGGGTTTGGTATAGACTACTTGGTGGTCGCCTTTGCTCCTACTATCACATGGCTATTTGCCGCGCGCATGATCGCTGGTATTACGGGGGCTAGTTTCACCACAGCCTCCGCTTACATTGCAGACGTCAGCACGCCAGAGAAGCGCGCTCAAAACTTTGGTTTGCTCGGAGCTGCTTTTGGACTTGGATTTATCATTGGTCCCGTGCTTGGCGGGGTGCTAGGTCAGTTCGGTTCTAGGATACCTTTTTTCGCTGCGGCTGGGCTTGCACTGGTCAATTGGCTCTACGGCTATTTCATCCTACCGGAATCACTACCTAAAGAAAACCGACGACCATTCAGCTGGAGTCGTGCTAACCCTGTCGGTACGCTGAAACAGCTAAGACTGTATCCGGTCATTCTTGGACTCGTCGCATCGCTGATGTTGATCTATATCGCTGCTCACTCTACCCAAAGCACCTGGACCTACTATACCATCGCAAAATTCGAATGGGATGAGGCGATGGTCGGTTACTCACTAGGGTTTGTAGGATTGATGGTAGCCATTGTGCAAGGAGGTCTGATTCGAGTCGTCATCCCAAAAATCGGTCAACGACGTGGCGTTTACCTTGGGTTAACCTTCTATACGATTGGCTTTATCCTGTTTGCATTCGCCAATCAGGGGTGGATGATGTTCGCATTTATGATCCCTTACGCTTTGGGTGGGTTTGCTGGCCCATCACTTCAGGGTATCATGACCGGACAAGTCCCTTCCAATGCTCAGGGAGAACTGCAGGGTGCCTTGACCAGTGTGATCAGTGTCACGAGTATCATCGGGCCTCCGCTGATGACCAATCTCTTTGCCTGGTTTACAGATGGAACCGCTGGCGTGTATTTTCCGGGAGCACCCTTCTTGATGAGTGCTGTACTCATTGTGATTAGCATTATTCTAGCGAAGAAATCCCTTGACGCAGTGGGTAATTAGTGGTCAGACGACTTTTATCATAATATTCATAGGGTCCAGAGGTTTTCACAGGTCAGCCCGAATACTCATCCGACTGCTCAGAAATTGTAGAGAGCCATGTTAATTTCTTAACTTCAGCCACAAACTGAAGCCTATGAAAGAGACAAAACGCCGATCATTTGTTAAAAAGTCAGCCCTCGGGTTTGCCGGATGGCTTGGACTTTCTTCCTTTTCCAAATCTCAAGCCGGCTCACTCGGTGGTGACTTTGTGCATACTGTATACTTCTGGATGAAGGCTCCTGAGGATACACCTAGTAATACGCTGTTCACAACGAATCTCCGGATCTTCCTGGATGCTGTTGATGTGATTCAGTCCTACCACATTGGGGTACCTGCCAATACGCCAAGAGATGTAGTCGACAACAGCTACTCGTTCGCATTAATCGTCACTTTTACTGATAAGGCTGCCCATGATGTCTATCAGGAGCATGCTATACACAAGAAGTTCATTGCAGATACACAGCATCTCTGGACAAAAGTCCAAATCTACGATTCAATAGGTGTTAGTTGATTCGTGGTATGTAACCGACGGTCACAGGTCCTACTAGAACCTCAGCTGGCGTATATCCCCAAGTGTGAGTGAAGGGGCGTCTTGCATGGTGTCGTCAGCGCCAATCTCGATGGAGTGTGCCTTCCAATCACTGAAAAACTGTGATGGCTCGATCGTCTTAATATCTACTCCCTGACGCATCAAGGTATAAGCCACCATCTTGATGTCCTCTAGTGAGACTTTATCACCATAGTAGATGGCATTGGATGCATATTGATCAAACTTTTCGCTAGTCGGCCGCTCATGAACATAAAAGCCTAGCGCTCGCAAACGGAATATTTTATCACCATCTTTTTCTTTCGCGTAGTAGCGGATCACGACATCAGTACGTGACTCGGGTTGAACACCTTTTAGCTTTTGTTCCTTATAAATTCGGCTGTACTCACGGAAATATTCAACATCCGTCAACGCATCATTGGCCTCAACTGCCGAAAAGCTACTGGTGCCAAACCCATCGGAAACAACCTTTCGGGTAGACTTACCTTCCTCTATCAGCTCCTCAGCATACTCACGCTTTTCCTCCACTGGTTGCTGTGCAGGTGCTGTCTCAGGATCATGTGCATCCGGCTCCACAGTTTCCTCCGTAGAAGCTTCTGCCTTCTTCTCCTCATATGCCACTTTTCGAGCTTCTGCCTTTTCAGGGTTTCTCGAAAGCTCAAAAACAATCATATTCTCATGTGGAGAAGGTTGAGGTATGAGATACAATACCAGGCCGATGACCGCCATGAATAGGAGGTTGTAGAGCAGATTGAATTGACTGGGTTGTTCTGTACTCATGGAGTCGTTTATGCTACCGTATGACTGCAAAAATACAGTTTATTTGCAAATGCTCCGGTCTATCTGTCAAGCTCCCTTTTGATTTCTGATAAGATCACAAAAAGAAGCCCCTCGACTGCAGGGCAATCGAGGGGCTTTGCTCTATGGAGCTGCCTGGCTTAAGCCACAGCTTTTGCTCTTTTTTCTACCTGACTATCCAAATCAATTACGATAGGAGTCGCAATAAATATAGATGAGTAAGTACCAATCAAAATACCTACGATGAAGGCGAATGAGAAGCCCTGAAGTGAGGGGCCACCGAAGGTGAATAGCACAATAACCACAATCAAAGTAGTCACCGAAGTGATCACCGTTCTATTCAAAGTCTTATTCAAAGCTTCATTGAATACTGTGATTTTATCAGATCCAGCTTTCAGTGCCATATTCTCACGAACACGGTCAAATACAACCACTGTATCGTTAATCGAATAACCGATGATCGATAGGATCGAGGCAATAAATACCTGGTCGATCTCGTAAGTGATGCCGAATAATCCAACAATCGCAAAGGCAGACAGCACGAATAATGTATCATGGAAAAGTGCTACCACCGCACCTAAACTGAACTGCCACTTTCTAAACCTCACGAGGATGTAAAGGAAGATTGCTATCAAAGCAAGCACACCAGATTGATAAGATGAGTTCTTAATATCATCAGCAATCGTGGCACCTACTTTGGATGAGCTCGCTATCGCAAAATTGGATTCGTTGACATTGGTATCATCCGGTGTATAAGTCAATCCTGAGTAGCCCTCAAGGCCAGAGATAAGCTTAGCTCTTACTTGCTCATCGGCATCATCAGACTCATCATTGATCATGAATGAAGTGGTGATCTTGACAGTATTGGTAGCTCCGAATGTCTTCACTTCCACGCCTTTCCCATCAAATGCTGTGCTTAGTGCAGCTCTCATTTCTGAAGGAACTACCGGGTCAGTGAAACTCACTACATAAGAACGACCTCCAGTGAAGTCAACACCGAAAACTAGGCCATTGACAATCATGGCAACAATACCTACCGTAATGAATGTGCCAGAGAAGATATAGGCCATCTTACGCTTACCAATGAAGTTTTTATTGATGTTCGTAAACAGGTTGGCAGAGAAAGGAAGTGAAAAGCTCAACTTACTCTGATCACCCTTCTTCACGAAAGCCTCTACAATTACGCGAGTGATGAATACCGCTGAAAAGAACGAACAGATAATACCGATGATCAGCGTAACGGCAAATCCCTTCACAGGGCCTTGACCCAGTGAGTAAAGGATGATACCGGTCAAAAGCGTAGTAACGTTCGCATCAATAATAGAGCTATACGCTTTGTCATAACCAGCCGAGATGGCTTGTCTTAGGCCTACTCCATTTCTGATTTCTTCTTTGATCCTCTCAAAGATCAGTACGTTAGCATCAATCGACATACCAATGGTCAACACGATACCCGCGATTCCCGGTAGGGTAAGCGATGCTGCTAGCTGAGCTAGGATACCCAAAATGAAGAATACATTGAAGAACAATGCCACTACCGCAATCAATCCTCCACCTGAGTAGTAGATCGCCATGAACACGATCACAATCCCGAGACCGGCTAGTATAGAAGTGATACCCTGATTCTGAGCAACTTTACCGAGCGTAGGGCCTATCACCACATCTTCGACAATAGTCGTAGGGGCAGGAAGTGTACCCGCTTTTAGAATATTAGCTAAATCCTTAGCTTCATCAAGCGTGAAGTTGCCAGTAATCTGAGAGTTGCCATTAGGTATCTCACCCTGTACCATCGGCGCAGAGTAAACGTAGTTGTCAAGCACAATCGCGATACGCTTGCCAATATTTTCAGAAGTCATTCTCTTCCATTTCTTAGCTCCGTCAGCATTCATCTGCATGCTGATCGATGGCCGAGTAGACTGATCAAGGTCCTGACGCGCATCAGTGATCACCTCACCAGTCAGTGGCGCCCGGCCACCTCTTGACATTCTGATGGCGTAAAGCTCAAGCAGCTCATTGTTAGAAAGGTCATTTTCCAGCTCTAACGGCTTGACTGCCCACAAGAATTTGATAGTAGGAGGAATTACAGACTGTACCTCAGGATTCTGAAGAATCCTGTTGATCTGTGCGGTATCACGAGTGTCATAGACCATCCCGTAACCTTGCTGCATCTTTGTAAAAAGTGGCGAAACGGTAGAGTTAAGATCTTCATTCAAGTCAGATTCTGACTCGGCCAGGTCACCCGCCAAATCGGAAGTATCTACTTCGGCATCAGCCTCTGTTGGCTCGTCTTCACTTAGCAGATCGCTAAGATCTCCTGCAGATGCGTCATCTTCACTGCTAACGTCTAAGTCCAGAGTACCACCAGCCGCTTGCTGCTGTGCCACATAGACATCATTCATTGCTTGAAGTGTCTGACCTGTTTCATTGATCTCGTTCACTTCCCAGAACTCTAGCTTTGCCACACCCTGGAGAAGCTTCCGTACACGCTGAGGGTTGTCTACACCCGGTAGCTCAACTTGGATTCTGCCAGTACCCTGGAGGCGCTGAATGTTAGGCTGAGAAGTACCAAAGCGGTCAATTCTCGTTCTTAGGATATTGAATGATCGATCGATCGCACTTTCTACCTCAGTGTTAATCACATCAAGTACTACATCGTCTCCAGAGTCAAAGCTGATGCGTCCACGGTTAGAGGCCGTAGCGAAAATGCTTGCCAAACTCTTATCACTGGCATTCTGCTGGAATGCAGCATAGAACTCATCTACGAAGTTGAGCTGTGTACCTCGGATCGCATTTTGAGCGTCTGTCAATGACTTGAGGAAATCGGCATCTTGATTATTTCCCGATAGGCCCTTGATGATGTCAATCGGAGATACCTCCAGTGTAACATGCATACCACCTTGAAGGTCAAGCCCAAGGTTCAACTCCGTTTCCTTAATATCCTGATACGTATAGTCTACTCCGAAAAGGTTGTAAACCGGCGTACGCCAGATAGAGTCGAGATATTGTTGTCTCTTGACATATTCTAAGTTACCATTAGTATCTCGAGAGTACTCCGTAGCGTCCTTCTGGATGCCTTGAGACACAAACGTGAATGATAGATAGTAAATACATAGTAGTGAAATGACTATCGTCAAAAACACCACACCGCCTTTATTGCGCATGATTATTTATGAATTTTGGATGAATTAAATGGTATTGATTTGGGCGAAAGCCCGATATGATAGGTTACCTAATAGTGGCAACTTACTATGGCGCGTTAGGGGATATGATACGCCGAAATAATGTCTTTAGGAATTGAGAGTAGTGATCCGAGGATAGCCATGTAGGTTGAGCCACCTGGTCTTCCACTTCATTGACCTCCCCAAAATAGAGAAGTAATGGAACTGCCAGTTGAACATGTATGATTTGGGCTACCGCCTGAAAACCACTAATCTGAGTGGTAGAAGTGGGGTGCTCAGCACCATCTTCATTAACCGACGATGCTTGCTCTACCGGCTTCTGCTGCACCTCATACTGATACTGTAAGGTGGTAGAACCCAATATTAAAAGCGCCGTGATCAAGCCTAGAATGAGGCTCAGACGCTTAGTATCGAAATATGAAAACATGCGGTTTTTCATGCAGGGCACAAAAGTATCCAATAAATGACAAAAACCCACACCTCTGTGGAATGATAGCTATTTGCTTCCAATGATGCCATTGAAATAGGCAAGCAGTACATTCAGTGCATTCTTGAAATCTGAATTGTTCGGTACGATCAAGTCAGCCGAGTGCTTGAAAGGCTCGATATATTTCTGATAAGTGGGTGCAACGTGCTTTTCATACCTGTATAGCACATCCTCAAGATCATAGCCACGTTCTTTCGCATCTCTGATAATTCTGCGCTTAAGCATCAGGTAGTTTTGTGCTTCTATGAAGACTCGCAAGTCGAGTAACGCTGACACCTCTTTGAAATAGAAAACGAAAATCCCCTCTACGACAATAATGGGGGCTGGCTTGAAGACCAACATTTTTGGTTCTGCGTCAGGGTTGTTGAAGGTATACTCCAGGCGGTGTACTTCTTTCCCAGACTTAAGTTTAGCCACATCATTGGCGAATGCCTTATGATCAATGCCCCCTGGTGTGTCAAAATTCTTGACTCCATTCTCATCGATGGGCTGGGTGCTACGCTCACGATAGTAGTTGTCCTGAGAAATCAGGCAAACTTGCTCAGGAGTATACTTGTCTAATAAATGATTAAGGAAATAAGTTTTGCCAGAACCACTACCGCCGGTGATTCCTATAATGGTGGGGTTTTCCATGCCGGCAAATGTAGCCACTAATGGCTTTTTAAGTAATCGACTAGCTTGGCAATCGCTTGTCCGCGATGAGAGATCGCATTCTTCTCCTCAGCGCTCATCTCAGCAAAGGTTTGCTGATAGCCTGTAGGCTTGAAGACAGGATCGTACCCGAAACCTTTTTCTCCATACATTTTATGGGCGATCTCACCTCCAGCTACGCCTAGGAACTGTACGGATTTTCCACTTTGTATTAGGGTAATAACGGTCTTGAACTGAGCAAAGCGATGGGTAACATCCTTGAGGTTCTTAAGCAGCAGTTCCATATTGGCAGTATTACTGCGCTCTTCTCCTGCGTATCGCGCTGTATATACCCCTGGCGCTCCATCTAGCGCAGCTACCTCCAATCCAGTATCATCCGCAAAGCAGTCCACGCCATAGTGATCGTAGACATACTGCGCTTTCTCTAAAGAATTGCCCTCAAGGGTATCAGATGTTTCGGGTAACTCCTCACTGCAACCAATATCTTCAAGGCTTTTGATCTCGATATGGTTTCCCAGTAGCTGACGGATTTCCCTCAGTTTATTGAGGTTGTTGGTTGCAAAACAAATGGTCATTAATTCGTGCGGACTTGAACCAACCCAATTTCGAATAGTAGCACCGTATTTACAGGAATCGCAAAGCCATCATTATTGTCAAAACCGAAAGGACCTAATGCCTGGGCAGAAGGCAAAATAATTACCGTACTTGAGCCTTCATCCATCAATCCAAGCGCAGCACCTATACCTCGTTTCAGTTCAGGTATCAAATTGAGGTAACTGTACTGACCGCTAAAACCGAGTTGACGACCATCCACCGTGTAGTTAAATCTCCAAACATCGAAATTATTGTTTGACTTGCCTATGACATCAGGATCGGCCACTGACTCTATATTGGAATCAAAGACAGTACCATCGAGGTATCTACCAATAAAGTTGATCGAAACAATGTCATTAAGCTCAGGGACAGTGCCGTTACCCTCTTGTAACAAATAATATCTTGAACCATTGGATGTGTTGAAAATCTCTTCAACAGCATTCTCCGATAAGTAAGCATCGATCAAAGCATTATCATCATCGAGCTGCGCCAGACTATCTTCTGAGGACTGAAAGGGTATCTCGCTATCTACAATTGTAAGGTTGTCATCCGAACAGGAGGCAATTAATACTGCCACAGACATAGCCAGTAAAATGGCGTAAGTAGAATAATTCTTCATGCTATCTCAGGGCTGCTATTTTAATGTCAAAAATTAGAATTGCATTGGGCTCAATAGGAGGGATAGCAGCGCTGAAGCCCTCACTTCCAAATGCCAATGTGGAAGGAATTATCAAAGTTCCACTGCCGTCATCCTGAAAAAGTGGAATCCCAAGATTCCAACCCTCAATAACTCTCTCCTCAAGATTTGTTGAGCCTATCACTACCTCAATAGGAACTCCCTCGGTCGTTTGGTCAAAAACAGTGCGCTCGATGGTAGTGCCAATGTACTCGATAAATGCAGTTTGACCTGTCTGCGGGAAAATGCCATTGCCCAACTCCTCTACCTTATAGAAGAGGCCTTCTGGAGTCTGAGTGAAACCGGTAAGGTCATTCTCCTCCAAGTACCCTTCAATCCTGATGATATCAAACGCCAATTGCTGGGCAGGAGTGCGAGTCACACCTTGAAAATTATCATCCTCTTCACTACACCCAGTAAAGGCCAATACACTTAACAAAAAGACTGCTACTTTCAACTTCTCCATTATTCTTCCTTTTATTCATTATTCAGAACAATCTAACGGTCGACTTCCTCTAGTTATTGAAAGTCAACCAGCTCAACATCAAATTTTAATATCGCATAAGGTGGTATTAAACCTCCAGCACCGCGCTCTCCATAAGCTAATGGACTAGGGATGTATAAGGTTGCCTTAGCTCCTTTATTCAGTAGTGCTATGCCTTCGTCCCATCCTCGGATGACCTGACCTTGTCCTATCGGAAAATCCAGGGGTGCTCCACGATCATAAGAGGCATCAAATTGAGTGCCATCCATAAGGGTGCCGCGATAGTGTACAGATACAGTCTGGCCTGTCTCAGGAGTCGGTCCACTGCCTTCCTCTGTGATCACATATCTCAAGCCCGACTCAGTCGTCTGAGCCTCAATGCCATTATCACTCAAATATTGATCGATGCTTTGTGTGTCTTCTTCAAGCTTTTGATCCATGGACACTGCCATTTCTGCCTGCTTCTTTTCATAGACCTCACGCTGATAGGCGATGTATTCATCTCTTGACATATTATCAACCAGTCCTATGTTGAAAGTAATCTGACTAGTTGCAGGAATTGAGTCAGGCACTTCCATGTCGAAGGTGTTTACATAAAAGTCATTTGCAGGCAACTGGAATGTCACACTGTCGCCTTTCTTCAATACTCGTAGTGCTTCATAGATCATACCGCTCTGCGACCAAACAGAATCGATATATTGCATAGCAACGGGCCCACCCTGCTTTTCTGTATCAAACAACTCCACACCACGCTCGTCCTCATAGCGCATATTCAGCGTCAGGATTTGTCCATCCTCAGGCCCTACTTCTGCTTCCCCCTTACCGAGGAAAGTTACTTTCATTCCCGAATCAGTTGTCACTTCATTCGAATCGCTGGCACAACCATACATCAGCACACCCGCAACAGCCAGTGTCATTAATCTTTTCAACATTATCTATGCATTTACTATTTGTACAAATCTATCTCGGTGATCGAGCACCATTTTTCTGAACTTCGCTACGGTCTCCTCAAGCGTATCATCCGATGCTCCACCCGCAGCATTTTTATGCCCACCTCCTTGGAAATATTCCTTGGCTAGATCATTCACGGCCACATTACCAAACGATCTAAACGACAGCTTCACCTTATCCTCACGCTCGATGATAATGGCCGCCATAGCAATACCTTTGATTGAAAGGGCGTAATTCACCAAGCCTTCAGTATCACCAGTCTGGTAATTGAATCTCTTCAAGTCTTCATTACTAAGCGTTATGTAGGCTACCTTAAGATTATCAAAAACAGTAAGTCGATCGGCTAGCGCAAATCCAATGAGCTTTAGTCTACTCAGACTGTTATTGTCATAAATGAGCTTGCTCACCACACTTATATTAGCCCCTCTATCAATTAAATCCGCAACTATTCTATGCACATTGCTAGAAGTCGATGAGTGCTTAAATGAACCTGTATCAGTCATAATACCTGCGTACAGGCAGTCGGCAATCCCCGGAGTAATCTTATCAAGATCATTCAAATTACGGATCAGCTCATATACCAATTCCGCGGTAGCCGCCGCTTTAGTATCCCATAAGGTGAAATCAGCAAAGTCTTCCGGATCAAGATGGTGATCGATTAGGACTTTCTTAGCTGGTGACTTTTGAACCAAAACACCGAGCTCCTCTATCCTATTAAGACTTGAGAAATCTAGGCAAAAAATTAAATCCGCATTCGCTACTAGTTCGGCAGATTGGGCCTCTCCACCATCTTTGAATATCAATACACCGTCATTACCCAACATCCAGTTAAGAAAAACCGGATAATTGGTAGGTGTGATTACCTGCACATCATGGCCTTTACTTATTAGGTAATTAGACAGTCCCAAGGAAGATCCAAGGGCATCAGCATCTGGCTTGATATGCGTGGTAATAACTATCCGTTGTGGTCGACTGATAGCTTCTCGAAAGGCCTCTATATTTTGCATTCAACCACTATTAGCGGAATTGGAAGTGCAAAAGTGTGTATAATATGTATCAAAACCAAGGTAGCCTCAGTCCTGGAGATGGACAGGTCAAGCCCCCATTGGGGTACCAGTATGCCAACTATCCATTCATGATAACTGAACCTTAACACTATCAATGATCACGACATGGGTTTTAGTTATTATTTCATTCGCTTACCTTTGCGCCTCAAATCGTTAACAAAACTCAACAAGAGAATATAATGGCAAGTAATATCACATTCACAATGATCAAGCCCGATGCTTTTGGCGCGGGAAACAGCGGTGCAATTATCAAGATGATCGAAGAGGCTGGATTTTCTATCAAAGCGATGAAATTGACTCAGCTATCTGCAGAAAGAGCTGGAGAGTTTTATGAAGTGCACAAGGAGCGCCCTTTTTACGCCGACCTTTGCAGCTATATGTCCTCTGGAGCCATCATTCCGATGATCCTAGAAAAGGATAATGCTGTGGAAGACTTCAGAAAATTGATCGGTGCAACTGACCCCACTAAAGCGGACGAAGGTACGATCAGAAAAATATTTGCTAAGTCAATCGAAGCTAATGCGATTCACGGTAGTGACTCTGACGAAAACGCACTTATAGAAGGTAGCTTCTTCTTTGCTCAGACTGAGAATTACTAAGCACGCATTATTTGTTAAACCTCACATTGGCCACTTCTAGTGGCTAATGTGAGGTTTTTTTATACCCCTTCTGTTTTCTTAAAAAATACTCTTCTCACCCACCTTGGTAAGAATAAAGCTCCAAGTATCAAATAAGGATAGTAGGACATGAGGCGCCAGAGAATGTTAGTTATGAAGGTGTAGTCCCCAAGAAATTCGTTAAAGAACTGGATAAAGAAGAACTCCGCAGTGCCGCTGCTTCCTGGCGTTGGAGAAATTAACATGACAATCCACATGACCACCTGTCTTGAGAATACGAGGAGGTGATTTTGAAGGGACAAGTCAGAAAACGAGGTGATTAGTGCATTGAGCATAACATATCTCGCTGACCATATAAAAATGGTCGACCCAATGATCTTCATCCAATAGCTAGCAGCCTTTCCTTTGAGTTGCTGAGAAGCCAGAATCATCTCATCACCCTGAATATTAGCGTCATACCTCCATTTTCTCAGCCACTTGATCATCGTGACTTTGAGTAAGAGCCATTTGAATGCCCTCGGCTTAAAGAGCAGCGCGAATGCCATGATCGAGGTATAAATGACAATGAGCGAATAGCTGACCCAAAAAAGGAGTTTGAGGCTGCTGCCGATCTGCATCTCGAAGGCTTGTGTATCTGGGAAGATGATGCCCTGAGAAAAGAACATCACAATTGGCGCGGCTAGCACAAAGAACATGTTGTCTAGCACTGCCGTCAACAAAACATAGGCCAAAGACCGACCGAACTTGATCCCTTCTTTCAGAAGGATAAAGACGGCCACAGCAGTTCCTCCGACCACAGAAGGCGTCACGGCCGAGGCGAACTCCCATAGTATGATGACATAGATACTGCTTGTCCAACTGATGTCTCTATTAGTCAAAGTTCTGATCCGGTAGATGTAGCCCAGGTCTCGTGCGAGAAGCACTGCTACCGCAATCAAGATAGAGCCCAGCCGAGCATCAACAATAAGTCCGAGGGTATCCTGATTGACATCAGGGTCGCTGTAAAACAGATAAAAAACTATCCCTAATCCGATTAGGATCGGAATCCAGACTTTGTTAGGGTTAAGCGTTTTGAAAATCTTTTTTGAATTGACATCCATCAGCTCACGTATTCCTCTTCCCTTTTTTCAATCCAAAAATTATTAAACCCTTCACCTAAGTGTAGCATGATCATCTGCATCTGTAGCAGTTCGAGTATTGCTAAGAAATTATAGATCACCGCTATCCGCTCTGGTTTTTTAGAGATGATGTCGCTAAAGGATAGTTTCTCTGTGGAAACCAAAGAACTCATAATGAACTCCCTTTGACCTGATATTGTGTAGGGGTATTGTACGACATGATGGGTAGGCCGGTTCTTTTCGTATTCATAGCGCTGCTGCACTTTCTGATACACCCTCAGTAATTTGTACAGATCAATGTTTTGAAGCTCGACTTCTACATTATTCAGTTCGGAAAGTTTCTTAATCTCCTTTGTAAGGTTGCCCCGATGCTCTCTATCCAGTCGATTGGTCTCTAGAGCCGTCAGCTCTCCAATCACTGACTTGTACCTCTTATATTCCAATAGATGCTTCACCAATTCCTCTCTGGGATCAAGTTCGTTACCATCTTCATCTATGACGGGCCTTGGTAAGAGCATTTTTGCCTTTATCCTCATTAATGTCGCAGCAACAAGGATAAATTCAGAAGCTACTTCCATGTTGAGCTTCTCTAGGTGATGCAGATAATCTAAAAAGTCTTTGGTAATATTGGCGATCGGAATATCATGAATATCCACCTCATCTCGCTCGATAAAGAACAAGAGGAGGTCAAACGGTCCCTCAAATAGGGGAAGCTTTATCTCAAATTTGGATTGATCTGGCAAGTGTGCTGTGCAAATAACAGAAAGGCTAAAGATATCGGGAATGACCCAATTGGTGCCGACCAATGCTAAAAATTTATACTTTTGCAGTCTATTTTTTGGTGATCAGTGTCAACGGTAGCTCAAGAAACATTTTACAAATAGGCTAGTTAACTGATCTGTACTTTTATAAGAGCAACATGCTGATACAACCCGGAGAACTGCTAGGTGAGATCAATTCACCACAAGACATTAAGAGTCTTGATCAAACCCAGCTGGTACAGCTCAGTCAAGAACTCAGGAATTATATCATTGATACTGTATCGGTTTATGGTGGTCACTTCGGAGCAAGCTTGGGTGTAGTGGAGCTGACAGTGGCGTTGCACTACGTGTTCAATACTCCAGAAGATCAGCTAGTGTGGGATGTCGGGCATCAAGCCTATGGTCACAAGATCTTAACAGGACGTAGAGATAATTTTCATACCAATAGGGTCTACGACGGACTATCAGGATTTCCCAAAAGGAAAGAGAGCGAATATGACGCCTTCGGTGTAGGACACTCTTCTACGTCCATTTCAGCTGCCCTCGGGATGGCCATGGCCTCCCAATATAAGAAAGACAAAGACAAGCAGCATATCGCGGTGATAGGCGATGGCGCCATGACAGGGGGGCTGGCCTTTGAGGCTATGAACCATGCAGGCGTATCTAATAGCAACCTCCTCATTATCCTCAACGACAACTGTATGTCTATTGATCCGAATGTGGGTGCGCTTAAAGACTACTTGACGGACATCACCACCTCGCGTACTTACAATAAAGTGCGTGATGAGGTATGGACTGTGCTTGGCAAAATCAGTAAGTTTGGGCCTAACGCACAGGAGATTGCTGCTAAGGTAGAAAGCAGTATAAAGTCATTCTTGCTAAAGCAATCAAACCTCTTCGAGTCACTGAACCTACGTTACTTCGGTCCGATAGACGGTCATGATGTAGATCACATGGTGCATGTGATGAAAGACCTCAAGGACATTCCAGGCCCCAAAATCCTTCACTGTATTACCGTGAAAGGAAAAGGATACGAGCTCGCAGAAAAAGATCAAACCAAATGGCATGCTCCAGGGAAATTTGATAAGGTCACTGGTATCATTCAAAAGAAAGTTCCAGAAAAGCCGGAGGCACCCAAGTACCAGGATGTTTTTGGACACACCTTGGTAGAGTTAGCAGAGCAGAATGAAAAAATCATGGGAATCACGCCAGCCATGCCGTCGGGTTCTTCGATGAATATCATGATGAAAGCTATGCCAGATCGAGCATTTGATGTGGGCATAGCCGAGCAACATGCAGTGACATTCTCTGCGGGTCTAGCCACTCAAGGTCAGATACCTTTCTGCAACATCTACAGCACATTCATGCAGCGCGCCTATGATCAGGTCATTCATGATGTTTGTATCCAAAACCTTCATGTGGTATTCTGTCTTGATAGAGCAGGCTTTGCTGGTGCAGATGGACCGACTCATCATGGAGCCTACGATATTGCTTATATGAGGTGCATCCCAAATATGGTCGTGGCTGCTCCAATGAATGAGGAGGAACTTCGCAATATGATGTACACCTCCCAGCTACCAAGAGAAGGAGCATTCACCATCCGGTACCCACGTGGAAAAGGTGTAATGCCAGAGTGGCGTACTCCGATGCACGAAATAGAAGTCGGCACAGGGCGTAAGCTCCGAGACGGAAGTGACTTGGCCATTCTTACATTAGGCCATATTGGTAACTACGCTGTTGAAGCTTGCGAGCAGTTATCAGAGCAGGGCTTAGATGCAGCTCACTATGACATGAGGTTTGTCAAGCCACTAGATGAGGAGATGCTACATGAAATTTTCGAAAACTATAAGCACGTCATCACCGTTGAGGACGGCTGCCTAATGGGCGGATTTGGTAGCGCAGTTGTCGAGTTTATGGGAGACCATGGATATGGCAGCACCGTCAAAAGACTGGGGATACCTGATGCGATCATCGAGCATGGCGAGCAGAGTGAACTACACAAAGAATGCGGTTTTGATGTAGATGGTATCGTCCGCGCCAGTCAGCAAATTCTGGAGACTTCTAGCAAAGTATATTGATCCATATTGCTGAATCGGGCAAGGGTCAACCGATCATTTTGCTGCATGGGTTCTGTGAAAATCATCACATTTGGGACAGTCTGGCTTCTCAACTAGCTACTCAGTTTAGAGTCCTGGGTGTTGACCTACCGGGTTTTGGAGATAGTCCTCTCCTACCGGAAAAATATACTTCTCTTGACGATGTTGCTGATGCCCTAGCTGAGGAGCTCACTTATCGAAAAGTAGGCCCTGCATTTGTGGTGGGTCATTCCCTTGGTGGCTATGTAGCCCTGGCACTTGCCGAATTATATCCAGAGCTTTTGCAAGGTATTGCCTTGGTAAATTCGACCACATTTGGCGATAGCCAGGATAAAAAAAGAACCAGAGATAAAGTCATCACTTTTATCGCCAAGCATGGTGTTGTCCCTTTCATCAACCAATTCGTGGAGGGCATTTTCTATCAAAAAGAGAATTTTCATGAGCCGTATGAAACGGTCAAAGCAATGGGGCTGAGCTGCAGCGAGGAGATATTGATTCGATACACTGCCATGATGAGAGACCGGATAGATCGTACTTTTTTACTGCAGCAGTCGACGATACCTGCCATGGTCATTGCAGGTGCTGAGGATAGCATAGTTCTGGTAGGTCAGTCTCAAGAAATGATCGACTGCCTGCCTGAGGCACATGGCACAATGCTCCACTCCTGTGGCCATATGGCGATGTATGAGCAACCTGAGAAGCTGTATGGTCACCTAGTTGACTTTATTAACAATACAGCGACTGGGGGTTCTCGAGGCTAGTTTTGGTAGTTTATCACCAGTCTTTCATTGAGGAAATTATTAGTGAAATTAGCCATCATTATTGCTCATGGGACTTGATAACATTTTTAAAAAGTTATTGACCTTCTCGATAGTGACAAAAAAAGAGCCGCGAAGAAGTGCTGCTTTCTGTATTAGGAATTCGCGGCACCAAAGCAACGTAGATTAGGCCGAAACATTCAATCTCCAGAGTATCGGATTCATTCAAAACCAAGGCTAATATTACTTAATCGGCACTTTTTGATCCGTATCTGGATGAAGGTGATTTTGAATGGTGAAAAACAGTTCTCCATTGCTCATACAGCCGTTTTCCGCTCAAACAAAAGGTGTTTTTGGTACGTTTCACAATCCTGATATTGCATAGTCTTTAAACGAGAACTAATCATTTTTTACCGGTAGGATGCTACCGCCAACAACATGGGAAATCAAAGAATCATTTTAATAGTGCTAGTGGTCATTGCGGCCATGGTATTTGGGGCGTATAAGATGGGCGTTTTCAGCGAAGAAGAGGAAGCCTCGGTAACTGGCCCAGGAGCCCGAGCTAGCCGCACCATACCGGTGAGTGGGTTGATCGCTCGACCGCAGGTACTTGAGAATAAGATTACCATTACAGGATCAGTAATAGCCAATGAATCGGTGGAGATTACATCTGAAATCTCTGGTATGATCGAAAAAATATCCTTCGAGGAGGGCAAGACAGTGAAAAAGGGAGAGTTACTAATCAAGCTCAACAGCGATGAGCTTGAGGCTCAGTTTGAAAAGCTGAAGTACAGTAAGAAACTAAGGGAAGACAGTGAGTATCGACAGAGGAAGCTGCTGGAGAAAGAGGCAATCAGCCAGGAGGAGTATGAAATTGCATTGACAGAGTTGAATACGTCCATCGCAGATATCAAGTTGGTAGAAGCCCAGTTGGCCAAAACCAAGATCAGAGCACCATTCGATGGCGTTATAGGGCTGAGGTATATCAGCGAAGGCAGCTACATCACCAACAATACCAGGATCGCCTATCTGGCAAATATCAACCCAGTCAAGCTGGAGTTTTCCGTTCCTGGTAAGTATAGCAGTAAGATAAAAAATGGAGATAAAATAGTCTTCAATACTGATGCCACGAAAAAAGACTATGAGGGTGAAGTGTATGCCATTGATCCTCAAATAGATCAAAACACTAGAACCTTGAAGATAAGGGCGATAAGTCAGAACACCGACGGCACGCTTATTCCAGGTCAGTTTGCAAAAATCGAGCTGATCCTTCAGGAGGCTGACAATGCGATCATGCTACCAACAGAGTCTGTTATTCCACAGCTATCCGGCCATAGAATCTATAAATATGAGAATGGCAAAGCCAAAGAACTCAATGTAGAGATTGGTGTCCGTACATCCACAGAGGTGGAAATCGTCAATGGACTGAGCATTCAGGATACTGTACTGGTCTCCGGGCTGTTGCAGATTAAAGATGGCTCTGCAGTTGAAATCACAACATTAAACTAAGCGGTTATGGCAGGTATATCATCATTGAGTATTAATCGCCCTGTCCTGGCGATCGTGATGTCAATCATCATTCTGTTGTTCGGCTTCATAGGCTTCAACTACCTTGGCGTGCGCGAGTACCCGAGTGTTGACCCTCCTGTAATCTCCGTGAGTACATCCTACGTGGGTGCTAATGCGGACATCATCGAGTCTCAGATCACGGAACCATTGGAGGAGTCGATCAATGGTATCGCAGGCATTAAGAGCTTGACCTCTACCAGTCGTGATGGTAGAAGTAGTATTACGGTAGAGTTTGACCTGAGTGTAGATTTGGAAGTCGCCGCTAATGATGTACGCGATAAAGTCTCTGCTGCCCAGCGCAACCTTCCGCCAGATGCGGATCCTCCTACCGTAAGGAAGGCAGATGCTGATTCCTCACCACTAGTATTCTTGAATGTTCAGAGTGATCAGAGATCATTGCTAGACCTTTCCTCTTTCGCTGAAAACCTGTTCAAGGAGAGACTACAAACCATCAACGGGGTAAGCTCTGTCCAAATTTGGGGAGAGCGCCGCTACTCGATGCGGCTTTGGATGGATCCAGCAAAGTTGGCCGCTTATGAATTGACTCCCTTAGATGTATTGAATGCTGTTGGCAGGGACAATGTGGAGCTGCCTTCAGGATCTGTCGAAGGTGCCAATACTGAGCTTACAGTCAGAACACTGGGTCGCCTTAACACGCCAGCAGACTTTAATGCGCTGATTGTCAAGGAAGATGCCAGCGGAGTGGTAAGATTCGATGATATTGGCAGAGCCGAATACGGCGCTGAAAACGAACGTACAGTGCTCAAGCGTGATGGTGTGCCCATGGTGGGTGTGGCACTCATCCCTCAGCCCGGTGCAAACTATATCGATATAGTAGATGAGTTCTACAAGCGCTTAGGCCCTATCGAAAGGGATCTACCTGCTGATATTAAGCTAGGTATCGGTTTTGATATCACTAAGTACATACGGAGCTCAATCGATGAGGTGAACCAGACGCTGATGATTGCCTTCGGCTTGGTTGTCCTTATCATCTTTGCTTTTCTTAGAGATTGGAGAACCACGCTTATACCAATTGCCACCATTCCAATTGCATTAATTGGTACATTTTTCATCATGTACTCTGCGGGTTTCTCGATCAATATTCTCACCCTGCTAGGTATCATCCTCGCCATTGGTCTGGTGGTGGATGATACGATTGTGGTTTTGGAAAATATATATACTAAGATCGAGGAAGGTATGACGCCTGTGGAGGCCGGTATTAAAGGGGCACAAGAGATATTCTTTGCAGTAATATCGACGACTGTAGCGCTCGCTGCTGTATTCCTACCGGTAATTTTCTTAGAAGGTCTGACAGGTCGACTTTTTCGAGAATTCGGTATCGTCGTAGCAGGAGCGGTCATCATTTCGTCCTTTGTGGCATTGACATTGACGCCAATGCTTTGCACTAAAATCCTAAAGAGAAGAGAGCGGCACAACTGGCTCCATAGAAAGACTGAGCCATTCTTTGTGAAGCTCAATCAGATGTACAATAGCTCTTTGGAGTCTTTTATGAAGCAGCGCTGGTTAGCCTTTGTGGTACTCGTAGCATCAGGGTTAATGATCTGGGAATTTGCCGGATTGCTGAAATCAGAATTAGCTCCACAAGAAGATCGTGGACAGTTTAGGATTTTCTCGACTGCCCCGGAAGGCGCAACATTCGATTATATGGATCGGTATGTTGACAAGATGATTGCGCTCGTGAAGGAAAACGTACCCGAATCAGAAGGGATTATATCTGTGACAAGTCCAGGGTTTGGCGGTAGCAGCTCCACCAACTCAGCATTTACGCGCGCCATACTTTCGGATCGACAGGATCGTGAAAGAAGTCAATCAGAAATAGTAAGTCAGATCACGCCGCTAGTAATGAGAGAAACTGAGGCAAGGTCATTTGTGACAGTCGAGCAGTCTATTGGTAGACGAAGAGGTGGCGGAGGGGGCTTGCCTGTTCAATTCGTAATACAAGCCCAGAGCATTGACGACCTTAAAGAGATACTTCCTGAATTCATGTTTGAGGCGGGTAATGATCCAGCCTTCAACTATGTTGATCTCAACTTGAAGTTTAGCAAGCCTGAGATCAGAATAGAGATCGATCGTGAAAAAGCCAAAAGACTGCAAGTCTCAATTAGAGACATTGCCCAGACCTTGCAGCTTGGATTGAGTGGCTCGAGGTTCGGCTATTATATCATGGGTGGTAAGCAATATCAAATCATAGGTCAAGTAGAAAAGGAAGACCGTAATGACCCGCTTGACTTGACGGCACTCTATGTCAAGAACTCGGCCAATGAACTTATTCAATTGGACAACCTAGTTTCGATATCAGAGACAAGTACTCCTCCACAACTTTACAGATACAATCGATTCGTCTCTGCCACTGTATCTGCAAGTCTAAATCCCGGTTATGCTCTCGGAGATGGTATAGCAGCCATGGAGCGCGTCGCAAATGAAGTGCTGGATGAATCTTTTCAAACCGCGCTCACCGGTACTTCTGCAGAGTTCCAGGAGAGCTCGAATTCGCTGTATTTCGCATTCATCTTTGCTTTAATCCTTATTTACCTAGTATTATCGGCTCAGTTCGAGAGCTTCAGAGACCCACTGATCATCATGTTTACTGTACCGATGGCAGTAGCAGGAGCCTTTATGTCGCTGTATATATTCGACCAGTCGCTTAATATCTTCAGTCAGATTGGCATCATTATGTTGATAGGATTGGTGACCAAAAACGGTATCCTGATTGTGGAGTTTGCTAATCAGAAAAAAGCTCAAGGTCTTAATGTAGTAGATGCCATTGTAGCAGCTTCTGAGCAGCGCTTCCGCCCGATTTTGATGACCAGCCTTTCGACTATTCTGGGTATACTGCCCATTGCGCTAGCCCTAGGTGCTGGCTCAGAGAGTCGTGTATCGATGGGTATCGGTGTGATTGGCGGACTCATCTTCTCTACTATTTTAACACTTTATGTGATCCCTGCCATGTATAGCTATGTCACAAGTAGCAAAAAGCGCATGGCAAGAGTTTAATGAAACACATGAGAAACTATATTTTCATTTTTTTAGGGCTCCTAAGTACACAGAGCTTTGGTCAAAATATATTGACCGTTGAGGAAGCGATAGCTCAAGGTTTACAAAATAACTTTGATATCAAGATCGCCCGGGTCGGCGAAGAGGTGGCGGTCAATGACGCCACCCTGGGTAACGCCGGGTTACTGCCTACAGTAAACTTACAAGGCCAACAAAGTTGGGCTACACAGGATGTGACTCAAGTTTTCCTAGACGGAAGAGAAAACACTAGGGATGGAGCGAGTTCTCAGAACCTCAATGGTTCTGTCAATTTCACTTGGACTTTGTTTGATGGATTGGGCATGTTTTACACCCTTGATCGACTCAATGTGATCAAGGAGGCTGGAACAATCAATACCAAGATCATAATGGAAAATACAGTGGCCGATTTAGTAACGGCATATTTTACCGTTGTGCTCGAAAATGAGCGATTGAAGGTATTGGACAATACGATTCAGCTATCTGAGCGAAGAACGGAAATTGCCAAGAATAAATATGAAATAGGCAAGTCGTCGAAAGTGGAATATCTAGCCGCTCAGGTGGATCAAAATTCAGATGCAACCCTCAGGTTACAGGTGATTGAGCGATTGAACAATGCCAAAATAGATCTGAATAGACTAATGGCAAGATCGCTTGATCAGGAGTTTGAAGTAGTGAGTGCGATAGATTTTAACGGCGAGTTAGATCTCGGTGCGTTGCTCAACTCAGCGAATGTGAAGAATCCCAACCTGCTGTTGGCTCAACGCAATATGAATGCCAGCTACCTTCAGCTTCAAGAGGTAAGAGCAGAGCGATACCCGTCAATAGATTTCAACACTGGCTATACTTACAGCAAGTCAACTTCAGAGGCAGGATTCCTACAGAGCAACCAGCAGAATGGTTACAACTATGGTTTTACCGCTAGGATGAATCTATTCGATGGATTGAATACCAATCGAAGAGCTCAGAACGCCAGGCTTGCGGTACAAATCAACGAACTTGGTATTCAAAACCAAACATTGAACATTGAGTCTGACATTAGCAAGGTCTTCACTTCCTATCGGAATAGCCTGAACCTCATAGAAATTGAGGCTAGAAATCTCGAGGTGGCCTTAGAAAATGAGGAGATCGCCATAGAGCGCTACCGCCTTGGAAATTCAACGGCACTAGAATTGAGAGAAGCGCAAACTAATGCTGTGGAAGTCGAGTCGCGACTGCTCAATGCACGATACAGCACCAAGGTATCCGAAGTGGAGCTGCTTCGATTATCAGGTAGTCTGCTCCAGCCTCAGCTCAGTGAATAGCCGCCTGCTCTACTCAGGTTTTGGTAACTGATAGCCGGTTGATTATCTTTTCAGCTGATGCAGTCAATGGACATGCAAAGTAAGTTATCTCATATCGCTCTAGTCTTTTCGATTCTATTGATTACTTCTTGTAAGAAATCTTCGGAGAGCACAGATACAAGCAGCCAGACACCAGAAAGAGAAGAAGTGGTTGCCGAACTTGATCTTGAGGCAATAGTCAAGAGAGGTCACCTCACCGCGATTATTGACAACAGTTCGACTGGACTGTTTCTTTATAAAGGAGAGCCCATGGGCTATGAGTTTGATCTCCTCACGCTGTTTTGTGAAGAGATTGGAGTGGAATTGCGGCTAGAGGTCACGCCCAGTCTCACAGAGGGCTTTATGAAACTCAATCAAGGCAAAGGTGACATACTAGCCTACAACTTGACAGTCACCAAAGAGCGCAAGAAGCGCATCGCTTTTACTCATTATCATAATTTGGTAAGACAAGTACTAGTTCAGCGCAAGCCCGACAATTGGCGCGACTTAAAACTCCATGAAATAGAGAAGTCTTTAATTCGGAACCCGATTGACCTGATCGGTAAGGAGGTCTGGGTACGAAACAACTCCGCCTATCTTACCAGAATGCGTAACCTTTCCGATGAAATTGGGGGTGATATCATCTTAGTGGAGGATTACCCGGATGTAGAGACCGAAGCATTGATTAGAAAAGTCTCTGAAGGCGAGGTAGATTATACTGTTGCTGATGAAGACGTGGGATTAGTCAATGCATCCTACTATCCTAACTTAGATGTCAAGACACCAGTCAGTCTACCTCAACAAATCGCCTGGGGAGTCAGAAAAAATGCGCCAAACCTGCTCACCAGACTGAATGATTGGATTGATCAGATGAGAAAGAGGAATGACTATTACGTCATTTATGATAAATACTTCAGAAGCACCAGGCAGAGTAGAAGGAGACTCAACAGCGAGTTCTTCTCGACTGGCGATGGACGAATTTCGCCTTATGATAGTCTCATCCGACAAGGCGCCAGCAAGCTTGACTGGGATTGGCGACTACTGGCGGCACAAATCAACAAGGAGTCAAGATTTGACCCTAATACTAAATCATGGGCTGGTGCAGTTGGATTAATGCAGATTATGCCCAAGACAGGTGCTCGATTTGGTGCAAGGAACCTGTTAGATCCAGTTCAAAGCATCGATGCAGGGTCAAACTATCTGGTATGGCTCGAAGACTACTGGAAGCCTCACATACCCGATTCAATAGAGCGCGTCAAATTTGTATTGGGCTCCTATAACGTAGGGCAAGGGCATGTAATGGATGCGGTGAGACTTGCCCGTAAGTATGAAAAAGATACGACCGTTTGGGACGACAATGTGGCTTTCTATCTTCTTCAAAAGTCCTACGCCAAGTTCTTCAATGATCCCGTTGTGAAGCATGGCTATTGCAGGGGCATAGAACCGGTGAATTATGTAGCTGATATTTTTTCCCTGTACGAGAACTACCTTGACATCATCCCGCAGGAACCCGAAGATCAGGCAGCTCCTCTGCCATAATTCTCGCACTTAACAGCGACAATGGAATCCCTCCGCCAGGATGGACACTGCCCCCGCAGAAATAAAGGTTTTTATACTTTCTAGAAAAGTTAGCATGACGCAAAAATGCCGCGTACTTGTTATTGGAGCTATTGCCATAAAGTGCCCCCAACGAAGATGAAGTTTTCGACTCAATTGTCCTTGGGTCAAGTATTTCTTCACAGGTGATCAGCTCACCGATATCCCGACCTATTATTCGGCTTAGCTTTTTAATAATATTCGACCGTGCATTATCGATAAGTACTTCCCAGTCTTGTCCTTGGTTATTTGGCACATTGATCATTGTAAACCAATTCTCACAACCTTTTGGCGCATCATCTGACTTATACTTACTCGTTATGTTAACATATACCGTAGGATCGTCTGTGATATTACCTTCCTTGAAAATATGTCTAAACTCTTTTTGATAGTCCTTTGAGAAGAAAATATTATGCAGACCGAGTTGCTCAAATTGACCTTGGATACCCCAATAAAAAATGAGCGCGCTACTTGACTTTGGCTGCTTCAACAATAGCTCAGGGGGGTCGATATCCGTCATCAATTTCCGGTAGGTGTTGACGATATCCATATTGCTCACCACCAGATCACCCATTATCTGCTGTCCTAGACAAACTACACCTACCGCCTTCTTAGATTCTAGAATGATTTTTTCAACTGGGTGATTGAAGAGAAAGTTCACACCTAATTCTTTAGCCAAGCCATAAATGCTCATGGTGATATCGTGCATGCCCTTATCAGGAAAAAAGGCCCCTATATTAAACTCCAAATGCGGAATGATGTTGAGCGTAGCAGGCGTCTGATAGGGATCCGATCCGTTATAGGTAGCGTATCGATTAAACAGTTGTGTAACTCTGGGATCTTTGAACCTAGTCTCGTTGGCCTTGTTCATTGTTCGGAAAAAATCCAATCTATGAAGCTTTGAATAGGCCTGAAACGCCTTTTTATTGAGGAAGGTCGACCAGTGATGCATGGACCGGTACATGAACAGCTCTGCTAGTATCTCGTATAGCTCCTGACTCTTGTCTAATGCTGCAGCTATGGTAGCTCTATCGTCGGCTGTTTTCGTATCAAATTCATCAAGTAACCGCTCCCTATCTGCAAATGCATGAAGCTGTAATCCATCTTCGTAAAAATAGTGACAGTTGATATCTAGCTTTTGATACTTAAAGTAATCACTTGATCGCTTTCCCGCCAGCACAAACAGCTCATCTACCAATTCCGGTAGGGTAAAAAGCGACGGGCCTGCATCAAACCGGTAGCCATCAATGTTGATCTCTGATAGCTTCCCTCCTGGATAGGCATTTGCTTCTAGCACTTGAACGTCATAGCCCTTTACAGCCAGACGCACTGCCGCCCCCAGACCACCTATCCCTGACCCAATGATTACCGCCTTTTTCATAGTTATCTAACTGCTTAATTCAGCATATGTTAATTTATATTTCTTGCCATGATTAAATTTTTTAGTAAAATAATCATATTTATACGTCACCTTTTTCAAAGAATTCGTATTAACAGTTAGAAGTGATTTTTTTATCTACTAATTTAATAGGAGAATGATAGCGCAGATGAATCAGCAAACCGAACAACTCTTTACGGAGTACAAAAAAACACGAAGTGCGAATATTTCGATAGAAGAATTCGAGTATATCCTTAGCCTGTTTCCATCATTGATGATATGTATGTCTGATGGCAAGTTAGACCCAGAAGAGTGGGATGCTGTCTTACAGCTGGCAGATGGAATGGCGGAAGAGTTCTACAATGATCAAAGCACTACAGGCGACAAGACGGCATTGGCCATGAACTTCCGCACGGAGTTCCGCTACTTGCTTGAGAACCTTGCCAAATGGGAAAAGAAATTCCTTAATGTTCTCAAAGATCACATCAAAAGTGATCGCACTTCAAAGGAATTCGTCCTAGAGAGTATGTATCTCTTTGCCAATGCTGCCGACGGCATCTCAGAAGTCGAACAGGAATCTATAGATGAATTGTCAAAGCGGCTTCAGTTAGAGTACTGATCTCAGTGCCGCGATAACCTCTTCACAATCCACTAAATCAGGGTCATTCAACACTTCTTCGGTGAGAAACGGTTGAATGACTTTGTTTTGCAAATTGCCTCTCTGCCACGCTTCAGAATATGGAATGTGGCTAAAGGTCACCATGGTATATTGAGGTATCCACTCGCTAGGATACAAGTCATGAAGCTTAGCCTCCACTTTCTTCTGGACTAAAAATCGCTCATCAGCCACATGATCTCGCATTTCCACAAAATTCTTCAAGGCAAGGTCAGCTATGGCATCAGCATCTTTCTTCCTTGACTTTTGGAACAAGTCCAAGACAGTATCCCAATTATAGTTGTGCGATTTAGCCAACTCATCGAACAGATAGCAATCCTCAAAACCAGAATTCATGCCTTGTCCATAAAAAGGAACAATCGCATGACTGGCGTCACCTAGCATCAAGCATTTCCCTTTATTCCATGGATAGCACCTGACTGTCACCAGGCTAGAGGTTGGATTGGTCAAGAACTGTTCTGTCAGGTCAGGAATCATCTCCAGTGTATCCGGGAAGTATTCCTGAAAGAACGCTTTGACTCCCTCTTCCCCTACCACCGAATCAAATGATGGGTTACCCTCAAAAGGGAAGAAAAGCGTAACTGTAAAGCTTTTATCAAGGTTGGGTAGCGCGATAAGCATGAAATTGCCCCTTGGCCAAATGTGTAGCCCATCAGGTGCTATCGCAAAATCGCCACCCTTGGTAGGTGGTATGCTCAGTTCCTTGTACCCGTGCTCTATATAGTACTGCTGATAGTTAAACCTATCTTGACGGAGGAACGACTGGCGCATAGCACTAAACGCACCATCCGCACCGAACATCACGTCGGCTTCTACCGCAAATGAATTGCCGTCGTTCTCAAGCGTGGCTTGCGTGACATCTAGATCAACTTCTGTACATTTATGGTCGAATAACACATTTACACCAAGCGACTCTGCCTTAGTTACTAAGCGCTCATTGAGACCCCCTCGAGAAATAGAGTTGATAAACTGTCCATCCTTTCCATAGGGCTGGAAGGTAAGGTTGCCTTCCACGTCATGCATCCGTCTACCCTTCATCGGGATCACCATACTATCGAGATCGTCCCCGAGTCCTACTGCCTGCAAAGCTCTGATACCTCTAACGCTCAACGCAAGGTTGATAGATCGACCAGCATATAAGTTGCTCTTGCGTGGGTCGCTACGCTTTTCATAGACTGTCACTTTGAATCCAGCTTTTACAAGATAGATTGACAGCAGTGAACCTACTAAGCCCGCTCCAAAAATGACGACTTCTTCCTTTTTCATATTTCTTGCGTTAGCCCTTGTGTCAATAACTCACCAAACCGATAAACGTCTTCAAAATAATTGTAAATAGGTACAGGTGCCACTCGAATCACATCAGGTTCACGCCAATCAGCAATCACACCATTTTGCGATAGCCAATCAAAAACTTCCTTTCCTCGCTCGTGGAATAGTAGCGAGAGCTGGCATCCCCGAGCTCCCGACTCAGATGGAGTGATGATCTCAAATGCAGTCCCATAGTTCTCAGCTGCCTTGAGCTGTGTCTCAAGAAATCCAGTCAATTGTAAGCTTTTAGCTCTGAGGTTGTCCATGCCCGCTGACTTAAAAAGCTCCAGTGACGCAAGATGAGGTGCCATACTAAAAACTGGCGCATTGCTGAGCTGCCATCCTTCTGCTGTCGGAATGGCATCAAAGCCCTTTTTCATTTTGAATCGTTCCTTCTCATTATGTCCCCACCAGCCAGCCAATCTTGGGAAGGTCTTGTCTGTTGCGAACTTCTCATGAACGAAAATTCCAGATACGGCTCCAGGACCAGAATTGAGATATTTATAGCTGCACCAGGTAGCAAAATCAGCTCCCCAGTCGTGGAGTTTCATAGGAACATTTCCTACGGCATGGGCTAAGTCAAAACCCACGTAGGCTCCAACATCATGGCCAGCTTTGGCGATTTCCGATAGGGCAAAAAACTGGCCAGAGTAATACTGCACCCCTGAAAAGAGCACCAATGCCAGCTCGTCTCCAGCCTGAGAAATCTGGGCAACAATGTCTTCAGTCTTTAGATAGTGTTCTCCCTCTCTAGGGAAAACTTCGATAATAGCGTCTTCCGGATCATAGCCCTTCAATCTAACCTGCGACTCCACTGCGTACTGATCAGAGGGGAAGGCATGTCCTTCCATTATGATTTTGAACCTAGCCCCTTCTGGTCGATAAAATGAGAGCATGAGCAGGTGTAGATTGACCGTAAGATTGTTCATCACTACGACTTCTTTCTCCTCAGCTCCGATTAAATCATGCCAGTAACTAGTAAAGTTTTTATGATAATGCATCCAAGGCCTAATCCCCTTAAAATGTCCCTCAACACCATTCTCTTTCCAGTTGTCGAGCT
Organism: Cyclobacteriaceae bacterium; assembly: GCA_040222235.1. Classification (GTDB taxonomy): domain Bacteria; phylum Bacteroidota; class Bacteroidia; order Cytophagales; family Cyclobacteriaceae; genus UBA6059. The sequence goes on along the minus strand of JAVKDO010000090.1, from coordinate 16,925 downwards.
CTTGCTGGATGATGTTTGCTGCACCTTTAGGCTGCAGACCTAGTGAGTTGCCACATAGGTAGATGATATCTTCACCGTTGTGTTGAGGGATATAAAACTCAGACCTAAACTTTGCTAGAGAATCTTCTTTGTCCAGCTCTCGCGCTCTCGACAGGGTCGTAATTTCTTGAGCCATATTAGACAAACCTAGGATCAGTTTCCATCACTTGTCCGCAGTTGTCGCAAGTGCGCAACTTCTCTGATCCATAGTATTCCATAAATCTTGGAATAAAGTCTTTTTCAATATTGGTAAGATGGAAGTAGGTGTCGTGAAGTTTGTAATTGCAGTTATCACAATACCATTGAAGTCCATCATCATGACTCTCCTCACGTTTTCGCTCTATCACCAAACCTACTGACCCTTCTGAGCGAATCGGAGAGTGAGGTACTCTAGCAGGTAGCAAGAACATCTCTCCAGCCTTAATGGGAACATCCACAGACTTCCCATCTTCTTGAATTTTGACGAGGATATCGCCCTCTAGCTGGAAAAAAAGCTCCTCAGTTTCGTTAAAATGATAATCCTTCCGTGCATTGGGGCCTCCCACAATCATCACAATGTAGTCACCAGCATCGACGTAGAGATTCTTGTTGCCAACGGGAGGTTTAAGTAAATCTCTATTCTTCTCGATCCACTCATAAAGATTAAAGGGTCTTTTAATAGCCATCATTTTGGGGATTAGGTCATCAACTCTTTTTCTGTTTAAATTAAACAAATTATCAATGCTCGCAGGAGAGCAAAAGGAATATCAAATGAACATTTCACTGGAAGGTAAAAAAGCACTTGTCTGTGGCAGCACGCAAGGAATAGGTAAGAGTTGTGCGCTCGAACTGGCCGAACTGGGCGCTACAGTCACCGTACTGGCCCGCAATGAAGCCGAGCTCAAAAAGGTAAAAGCTGAACTCGATGAAAATTCACGGCTTAATCATCAAATACTGGTAGCGGACTTTTCGAACCCTGACTACCTCAAGAGTCAAATAGCATCTTATCTAGAGCGTGGCAATCAAGTAGACATTCTAATCAATAATACTGGAGGCCCTCCGGGAGGACCGATAATTGACGCAGACTATGAGGCATTTCAAAGTGCCCTCGGCTTACACTTACACTGTAATCATATTCTCGTGCAGGCGGTAGTTCCGCACATGAAGCAAGCGGGCTATGGTAGAATTATTAATATCATTTCTACTTCCGTCAAGATTCCAATCCCAGGATTAGGAGTATCGAATACAGTGCGGGGTGCTGTGGCAAGCTGGTCAAAGACATTATCATTTGAGCTTGGGAAGTACGGTATAACGGTAAATAACGTGCTTCCCGGGTTTACAGAAACGGCTCGTCTTGAAAGTATTATTCAGAATAAAGCAACCAAAACCGGTCAAACACTCGATCAGGTAATCCAAAGTATGATGGTTGAAACACCCGCTGGTCGTTTTGGCCTACCGGAAGAAGTTGCGGGGCTCGCTGCTTTCTTATCGACACCTGCAGCGGCTTATATCAATGGCACTAATATTCCTGTTGATGGAGGCAGGACAGGCAGTCTATGACAGATCAAATACTCAATTATATTGGTGGGCAACTGGTGCCTGCCCTGAATGGTGGAACCATTGACAACATTGATCCATCAACAGGAAAAGTCTATAGCCAGCTTCCTTCGAGCACCCAGAGAGATGTGGATTCCGCTGTAATAGTGGCTACCAGCGCTTTTAAGCAGTGGTCCTCAGTTAGCATTGAGGAGAGGTCTCGCGTACTTTTGAATATCGCTGATGGGATAGAATCGAAGCTTGAAGAGCTTTCGCTTGCTGAGTCTATCGACAATGGCAAGCCCCGCCATCTTGCCAAAAGAATTGACATCCCTCGCGCCGCTTCCAATTTCCGATTTTTTGGTTCCGCTATTGTGGGAGAATCATCTTCGGCTCATATCATGGAAGGCGAGGCAGTCAATTATACGAGAAGAAAACCTATCGGTATAGTGGGCTGCATATCTCCATGGAATCTCCCTCTCTACCTGTTTACCTGGAAAATAGCTCCTGCACTAGCCGCTGGTAATTGTGTGATTGCCAAGCCCTCTGAGCTCACTCCGATGACTGCTTTTCTGCTAAGTCAGATATGCATAGACAGTGGACTTCCTGCTGGTGTGCTAAATATTCTTCATGGCTATGGTGCCGAGGTAGGACAGGCGATCGTGCAGCACCCAAAGATCAAGGCTATCTCTTTTACAGGTGGTACTAATACTGGACAAAAGTTAGCGGCAACAGCCGCCCCAATGTTCAAAAAATTAAGCCTGGAGCTTGGTGGAAAGAACCCCAATATCATCTTTGATGATTGTGATTTCGACGAGATGCTTGAAACTACTGTCAGGTCTTCATTTACAAATCAGGGGGAAATTTGTCTATGTGGCTCAAGAATACTTGTCCAGGAGTCCATATATGAGCGCTTCTGTAGTGAGTTCGCAAGCCGTGTGCGAGATCTCAAGCTTGGAGATCCATTGACTGATGTTTCCTTGGGCGCCCTTGTCTCAGAAGGCCATCTTGATAAGATCAAATACTATGTGAACCTGGCCAAAGAGGAGGGTGGCGAAATTCTCACTGGTGGCGAAGTGATAAAAGTTGGTGGAAGATGCGAGGAGGGCTATTTTTTCTCCCCTACCGTAATCCGAGGTTTAAATAATCAATGTCGATTTAATCAAGAGGAGATTTTTGGTCCTGTAGTCAGTATCATTCCATTCAAGTCTGATGAAGAGGCGATAGCCATCGCAAATGATACTCCTTATGGCCTAAGCACGACCATATGGACATCCAATATAAAAAGAGCTCATAATACGGCTCACCAAATTGAAGCTGGAGTAATTTGGGTCAATTGCTGGCTTCTTCGTGATTTACGCACACCCTTTGGTGGAATGAAAGCCTCAGGTGTGGGAAGAGAAGGTGGGGAAGAGGCCCTACGTTTCTTCACAGAGACTCAAAATATATGTATCAAACTTTAGTTGCCTATTAAACTGGACATATTGAGCATAAAAAAGCCCTCACTTGAGGGCTTTAATTCCTTCTATTAGTCCTAATCGCTACGCTTCCGTCTCCTCACCTTCTCTGAGTCTAGGCAGTCGAGCAGACTTTCTTTCTTTATGACCACAGTAAGTACATGTGAAATGTTTCATGAGCTCGCCTTCATCAGTTGCAGTTGGTGATTGAATCACCTCTTCTTGAGTCAACTTCAAAGTTTGATAGTTACACTCAGCGCACTTAAGTGCATGTAGTCTACCGTTATACTTTTCAATCTTAGTGTATCCAGACTCCTCATCGATCCAGACGTCATAGTCAACAGAGAATGCGTCTTCTTCCGCCTGCATACCCTCGTCTAGGTATACATCTTCCTCTTCTTCACTAAGCAATCTCATTTTCCTGCCATCCGGAGATACCCTAGGAGAATATCTAAGCTGTTTTAACCTCTTCTCAATAAAAAACGGATAGTAAAACTTTAGTACGTTTTGAACAACAACACCTACAATGATTGCAAGCATCGAGCTAACAAAAATTCTAACAAAGAACCACAACCAACCAGTTTTTTCAACCAATGTGTTAGTATAGACAGCAGCCCCAATAATCAACAATATGGCTGCATACCAAAGGAGATTTATCTCACTGGTGTTGATGTAGTCATACTTATCCTTTTGTTCCTTGATCGTCATCAACTTAAATAAGTGAGCAAGGAAAACAAGAACGCCTATACCGGCGATTAAATAGGCAGCTAGCCGGCCGTATGTGTTCCAGGCTTCTAATAGTTCAGGCGAAATGTCAGTCATAGCGATAATAAGTTACGTTGTAAACTTGCTTCTATACAGTTCAATTTAGTTAAAAAACTTCACTCAGTAGACCAATATAGCCGGTTTGATCTAAGGGTCTAGTTAAAATAAATTGTAGTAAAAAACAATTTATAGAAACTATCAATCATTAAAAATATAAAAATTCCTCAATACCTCCTATTGATGAAGTTTCTCATATTTCTACAACTCAAGTATATATACCGGCTGGAAAACTAACGTAACCATCAGTATTGTACAATTTTTGATTTGATTGAATAAGTCAAAGTACATATTGAAATTATACAATTAACGGTTCGATGAATGAGCATTTTAATGGCATTAATATAATGAGGACTATTATTATTTGACGAACATCTTGATGAACTTTACTGTCGAATTAAGCAATGAGACTCACATCTGAGTATTTTAAACAGCTTCAATTCAGCACGTTACAATCATATTTAGACAAAAAAGAAATGAAAAAGCGATTTAACATTATTTGGAGCCTTTGCGCTATAGCAGGGCTCGGTTTACTAGCAAGCTGCGGTGATGAAGATACGGAAACCCCGGCACCTAGCGCTCCTACATTAACGGTCAGTGCTAACGGCGGCACCATGGCCGGCACTGCTGATATCACGGCTGTACCTGGTGACGTGATCAGTTTTTCTTGGAGTGCTGCTACTCCAGGTGGATTCAACGTACTCCGCGTCTCTGGACTCAATCCAATTCTTGAAGAGGATCGAAACGATCTCGGCTTGGAAGCCGGGGCTGTATCTGCCTCTGGTTCGTTTGATGTAACGGTTACAGAAGACTTAGTAGGATCGGTTGTTACACTAGATTTCTTGCTCGTTGATGATGAAAATTTGCAAGATTCCGAGACTTGGACAATTACGGTGGAAGCTCCTCCGTCACCTGCTGCAAGAGCCTATACTACAGTATTACTATCAGCACCTCTTGGTGATTTGTCCGCTGAATCGTTTTTCAGCAGTAGTACTGGCCTCACGTATTCCCCCACCGCTGTAACTTCAACTTCAGACCCTATATCTGCGACAATTGATTTTGGTTACTATTATGGCAGTACTGAAAATGCAAGTCTTGCATCACCAGCTCAATACGCTGAAGTTGGTGGTGGAGTATTCAGTCCGCAGGTAGCTGGATGGACAGTATCCAATGCTACTGCGTTTCGAACTACAACTTTATCGAATGAAGACTTTATAGCTATATCGACCTTTGCTGATATAGATGTCATATATGATGCTGGAACAGATGATGGCGGGGTAGTAAGCAACCTGTCCGAAAATCAGGTTATAGCTTTCGAAACTGATGCCAGTAAAGATGGTGGAAGCAAAAGAGGGATTGTTTGGGTCAAATCAATTACTCCAGGTGATGGTGTCAATGGTCAAATAGAAATTGAAGTACTAGTACAAGAGGACGCTAACTAATAGCTATCTCGGTACCATAGAGTTTTAAGGTCACTGCTAAGCAGTGACCTTTTTTATTTTACCTACTTGAGAAAGGGTTTATTCGTTCGGGTATTCGCATGCTCACCTCCATTTGTCAAAAAGCCATTTTCTTTGAGGCTTCCCTTTTCTACATTTCGTAGACTTTATACTGAAAACATGAAATATACCAGACTGATACCCATCCTTCTCTTGTGCGCATGTACCGCTAAGGAGCCACAGCAAGAAATGGCTGAAAAGCCGATGAGCGATAGTGACCTCAAGGCGAAAGCCAAAGAGCTTGCTGACAAGTTTATTATCACCGACGGGCACGTAGACCTACCCTACCGAATGAAGGTAGCAGGCTTTATGCTCAAAAAAGAAATAATGGACGTGTCGGTTGAGACCGATGGCAACTTTGACTACCCTAAGTCTAAGAAGGGTGGCTTGGACGCTCCGTTCATGTCTATTTATATCCCATCCTCGTATCAGGTGACCGGTGGGGCCAAGCAATTGGCGGATAGCCTCATCACCATGGTCGAGAAGATTACCGAGACCTACCCTGACAAATTTGCGCTAGCAAAAAAGCCTGCCGATGTAGAAGCTAACTTCAAAAAAGGGTTGATCTCTCTGCCGATGGGAATGGAGAATGGAGCACCAGTGGAAGACGATCTTGCGAATGTCAAATATTTCCATGAGCGTGGAGTTCGATACATCACACTGACGCACGGTAAAGACAATCAAATCTGTGACTCATCTTATGATACTACGCGAACTTGGAATGGGCTTAGTCCATTTGGCCGTGAGGTAGTCGCAGAAATGAACAGAGTGGGTGTTATGGTTGATATTTCACACGTATCTGACAGCACTTTTTATCAGGTGATGGAGCTGACTAAGGCTCCTTGCATCGCTTCTCATTCCTCAGCAAGGTATTTCACACCAGAGTTTGAACGGAATATGTCTGATGACATGATCAAGAAATTGGCTGAGAATGATGGTGTTATACAAATCAACTTTGGCTCGTCATTTCTTTCAAAGGACTCTCAAGATAAGTTAAGGGCTGCCAGAGAGCATATCGTGAACTGGCTCGCTGAGAATGATTTAGACCGACAGGATCCAAAAGCCAAAGAGTATATAGACAAGTATATGCTGGAATCGGATCCATATGCCACTGTGGCGATCGTAGCGGATCACATTGACAGGGTGGTAGATTTGGCTGGGATTGACCATGTAGCCTTTGGCTCAGACTATGACGGTGTTGGTGATTCCCTACCTACGGGCCTCAAGGATGTCTCTGAGTATCCCAATCTCATCGCTGAACTCCTTAAGAGAGGATATTCTGAAGGTGATATCGAAAAGATCTGTTACAAGAACGTATTCCGTGTATGGAATGCTGTAGGAGAGGTAGCAAATGCAAGCTAAATCTGCTTAGCTAGATTCTTTTCAAAGGCTTTTTTGAAACGATCAAAATGCCAATCAAAATCAAAGTCCAGGTAATAGAAATAATCATCTAAAAGTTGATCTAGTGCCTGGGCTTTTTCTACGTTATCGGCGTATCCATTACTGCCAAATACTTCCCTTAGGATATTACCACTGCCCCCACTTGACACGACTCTCTTTTTCCTTTTTCCCTCTGGAACCTCATACAGATTAATCCCAAAGTCTGCTTTAAAGGTATTCATTGAGACATAGTGAAATTCGTCATCGTTGGTATGCTCGACGAATATAAAAGGAGCAAACTCCGGCTGGATATAAACGGAGTTAGTAGCAAAACTGTCTTTGAACTTATCTGGTGTAATCACCTCAATCTTCTCCTTACCCACAAGGCCTTCGAAATATTCCAATAGCTCTTCATTTATTAAGTCCGCCTGGTCAGCAGAAATTTCATTTTCATAAATAAACTTCATCTCGTCATAGGCCGACTTAAATGTGACTATCTCCATGGGATGGATCTTATCTTCAAAGAAAGAAGGTTCGTAGATACCCGGCGACTGATTGTAGTTCTTGAACTGAACTAGCACCTTGGTAGGCATAAACTTAACAAAGTATATTTTGTCAGAGTTTGCGATTCTCTCCCCCAATGTCTCTGCTTGTACACAGTAGAACATAGAGGATAGCATTCCCGAGAGGAATAACAGATGTAATATCCTTTTCATAGCTGGTCGATAAAATGTCGCTCTTCTAAGAAGAACACATCCAAACTATAAATTTTAAGAAAAAACTACAAGTAATTCTCTCTCAATCTCTTAGAGATTCTCATCCCTTTCCCCTCAAATAATTATTATTGCTCGATTTAAAGAAACAGAATCGCTATGTTCGGCTGGTTTAAGAAAAAGAATAAGGAACCCCAGGTAAAAAAGCTCCAAGATTTGAACAACAACGAGCTTGTCGTAGGTGATGAGGTAGATTCGCTTAGGTATGAGCTCGGCCGATGTACAGTGGTCGAAACGACCGAAGGAATTAAGTATGAGTCGCAAGAGACCAAGAAACAGGTTCATTGGACCAAAATGATTGATGCCTCTACAGAGTTACAAAAGGTATATAGAGTAGACACTCGGTAGTGAGTCGTTCACATTCGTGAAAAAATCTGTACGAATGTGAAACATTGGTCAGTCCTCTTTTTCCATCAACTCTTTGATAATAAGAACTTTACAATGTTTGGCACAGCGATTGTCACGTAGTTTGCGGTAGGTCAAAAACTCAAAAAACACAACCATGTACACCGCAAACAAATCCATAAGAAAACAACTGCTGGTAATCATACTCGGAGTGGCTGTTGCGGTATTGATTAGCATCAATATGACAAAGGCTGAAGGTATCGTCACAACAGATAAAATTGCCTCGCTTGTCGATCGTAGCACTTCTAATGTGCCTATGACTGAAATAGAACCTTCGGCTATGATAGTAGTATATGACAAAACATATACTGAGGTATTCAAACTTGAAGTGGACGAAGAGTCCAAGGATGCTAACGTTCATCTTTCAAGATTTTTGTCTCTTTGTGATTTCGTCATGGAAATAAATAATACTTTTATTTACCTCTTAAAGAAATAGATATGAGTGTTTCCAGATTGACCAGATCCAATGAAAAAGTGCTAGGTGGTGTATGTGCTGGCATAGCAGAATACTTTGACTTGGATCCCACCCTTGTTAGAATTGCCTATATTCTGGTATCTGTCCTTAGTGCGGCGTTTCCTGGGATTCTAGTTTATATCATCCTTTGGTTCGTCATGCCTCCTCGACTCTAATCAAGAGAGCTTGGCGTAAGCAGCAACCCAGCGATCAGGTACGTCACCCCTACCTGCAGCAGCATAGTCCTCATAACTACAAGGCACAACATAGTTGCGCGAGTAAAGGCTTTTTGAAGACTGAAAGGGCAACTCCATCCACCATTTATCTGATTTAGAACTCTTATAAAAGATGATTTGACCTGGGTCTTGAGTGGCTAGAGTCACGATATATTTGACATAATGCTTCGTAGAGAAATCATGTTTATCCTTCCTATTGTAGTACCCTTCTATAAAGTACCAGACCATGACTCCCACAACAAATGCAGATGAGCAGTGCTCATCATCAAGTAACGGGTCATATCCGTAAAACCCAGCAGAGCTGAGTTTGTCGCTGCAACCCGCATACCAGGCTATTTGAGCGGCCTCCTCACTAGTTAGGCCAAAAGGGATAGGGTTATGTGTCGCTTTCATCGCGGAAGACTGGATAGCTGATAAGTCAAATGACATCATATCCGCCTCCCTTATCGCAGGCTCCACTTCCTTGGGTTTATCTCTCAACTTGCCAAGCCTGATGAGATTGAAATTAAGTTTCTCAAGGACTTCAAGTGAGTTAACAGATACCAAATATGACTGATATCCTAAATGAATATAGTCGAAAAGATAATTGGGCTCATGTAACAGAATATCATGAATGTGATTGGTGCCGGGCTGATCAGCCTTAGCGTCATTCATATCTACTAGCGCATCTACATTAAGGATACTTACAAGCTTATCCGACATCTCATAAGACTGATATTGGGCCACATCAAAGTCGTGAGTACCCCCAATGATCAGTGGTAGTATCTCTTTATCATGAAGTGAATTGAGCAATTCCGATAGGCGCGTCTTCGTCTCTACCAGGTCATGACCGACCCTCAGATTGCCTAGATCAGCAATGCGATAAGTAGACTTCCCTTTTTTGAGCTTGTAAAGCTGCCTACGAATTTCATTTGCAGCATCAGAGATATTGTTGTCCCCATTAATGGCCCGACCATCCACGATCCCGATGATAGCGATATCGATATTATCCAGCTCTGGAACCTTATCCGCATTGATGTGCAAAGCATGATAAATGCTGTGGCTATCAAAGTCAGCATCGACTATTGCACTGGGTACTCGATCAAACAAAAGCTTTACATCCATGAGGTTCCTACTCTTTGAGGCATAAAAAAAGGGAAATTTCGCAATTTCCCTTCTTCCTATTGATTTTTATTTCTTACCCTCCGAAATCATCGAATCGAATATTCTCATCTGGGATTCCAAAATCTTCTCCCATCTTCTGAACCGCATTGTTCATCAATGGAGGTCCACAGAAATATAACTCTATGTCTTCGGGGTTGTCATGCTTGCTGAGATATTGATCGATTACAGACTGGTGTACAAAGCCAAGGAATCCATCTCCCTTTTCATCACTCATATCCTTCTTCTCTACCCAATTGTCCTCCTCTGAAGGCTCTGAAAGAACCATGTAGAACTTAAAGTTAGGGAAGGACTCTTCAAGTTTCTTGAAGTGATCAATATAGAATAGCTCTCTTTTAGAACGACCGCCATACCAATAACTCACTTTACGGCCAGTCTTTAAAGTTCTGAACAGATGGTAGAGGTGTGATCTCATTGGGGCCATGCCAGCTCCACCACCAACGTAGAGCATCTCTGCTTCTGATGGATTGATAAAAAATTCTCCGTAAGGTCCAGAAATAGTCACCTTGTCGCCTGGCTTCAAACCAAAGATGTATGAAGATGCGATACCTGGATTTACTTTCATCCAACCGTTCGCAGCACGATCCCATGGTGGCGTAGCAATACGCACATTCAACATAACCTCTCTTCCCTCAGCAGGATAGGAAGCCATTGAGTACGCTCGTTCTATGGTCTCATCATTCTTCATTTTGAGATCCCATAACCCAAATTTGTCCCACTCCAATTGGAATTTGTCAGGTGTGTCATGCTCTTCTGGGTGAGCAGTAATATCCATATCCTTGAAGTCTACCTCACACTTAGGAACTTCGATCTGGATATATCCTCCAGCCTCATAGTCCATTTCTTCCGGTAGCTCAACCACAAATTCTTTAATGAATGAAGCCACATTGTAATTTCGTACAACAGTCGCCTCCCATTTCTTGATTCCGAATATCTCTTCAGGAATCTCGATGCGCATATCTTGCTTCACCTTCACCTGACAAGACAACCGTACTTGCTCTTTTTGCTCAGTACGACTAAGATGGCCTACTTCAGTTGGCAACACATCTCCTCCGCCTTCATGAATTTTACACTTGCACATCGCGCAAGTACCACCACCACCGCATGCGGAGGGTAGGAATACTTTCTGATTGGATAGTGTAGATAAGAGCGTAGATCCAGCTGACGCTATGATTGGGTTAGCTTCATCCCCGTTCACGATGATTTTTACATCTCCGGACTGAACCAGCTTTGATTGCGCGAACAACAAAATCAGCACTAGCATGACAATAACTGCTGTAAACGCGATAATTGAGGTAATAACTACAAATGACATAGAAACGTACTTGTTAGTTTTGATTTAAGAACAACAAATATAGTGCATCTTCCCTATTTGCAACAGCGCAGAATATGATATTCAAAAGAGTCAATTACTAATGCCAAGCCAACAGCCTGTCCAGGTAAAATGTTACTGAGAAGAGCTATTTTTCAAGCAACTTTAGCAGGGTGGTTATCTTATTCTTGAGGTTGCGACGATCAACGATGAAGTCAAGGAAACCATGATCAAGCACGAACTCAGAGCTTTGAAAGCCCTTTGGCAAATCTTTGCCAATTGTTTCTCTGATAACTCTTGGCCCTGCAAAGCCGATCAAAGCGTCTGGCTCAGAAATATTGAAGTCGCCCAGCATCGAATATGATGCTGTAACACCGCCAGTAGTTGGGTCTGTCAGTAGAGATATATATGGAATTTTTGCTTCGGAAAGTAATGCGAGCTTGGCCGATACCTTAGCCATCTGCATTAAGGAGAAACCTGCCTCCATCATTCTAGCTCCACCAGATTTAGAAATGACCATCACGGGCGTCTTATGCTTAAGGCCATAGTCAACCGCTCTAGCTATTTTCTCCCCAACTACTGAGCCCATCGAGCCTCCAATAAAGCTGAAATCCATACAGGAAACAACCAAATCAAAGCCGTTGACTTTACCAACTGCGTTACGAACAGCATCTTTCAGTCCAGTCTTCTTTTGAGACTTCTCTATTCTAACAGGATAGGGCTGAGAATCAACGAATGTTAATGGATCCTTGGACGTGAGATTAGCATCAAGCTCTTTGAATTTGTTTTCATCAAATAGAATCTCAAAATATTCTTTTGAGCCGATTCTTACGTGGTAGTCATCTTCAGGACAGACATAAGCATTATTCTTCAGCTCTCGCATGTGGATGATAGCTCCACTAGGCGTTTTGTACCACAGCCCATCAGGTGCCTCCTTTTTATTGGCGGTAGGTGTCTGAATACCTTTATCTGTTCTTTTAAACCAAGCCATGCTTACGTCGATTAGGGTCGCAAAGATATTGATTATTTAAAATAGTAGTGGGGGAATTACTGTTGTAAAACCATTCTGGTAAGTACAGTCAATCTACCTCCTCATAGTCCACATAGTCACCACCATCAAACTCAGATTTGCTCTTTGCCTTCGGGGATGACTGTGGCACATGATCAATTTGTACATTACCATCAGCGGGCTTGCGTGCATAGCCACTGGTCTGTGCACCTTGACCCGCTGCGCGCTGAGCCTGTTGCTGCTGATATGCTTTGAAAAACAAAGTTTTGAATAGGAAGCCAGATACCTTAAAGAAGATATACCCTATCAGGAATAGTATGAGGAGAAACTTCAACATGTTAACTCTTTAACTTAGCGACTCAGGTAGAAGTTTCGTTCTGAGTAGATTTTAAGAAAGTAGTCGTCCATCAAATCATCAATAAAGTAAATCGACTCTCCTGTAGATTTCATCTCTGGCCCAAGCTCCTTATTTACGTTAGGAAACTTGCTAAAAGAGAACACAGGTTCTTTGATGGCATAGCCCTTCTTCGTAGGGTTAAAGTCGAAATCCTTGACCTTCTTCTCACCCAGCATCACTTTTGTAGCGTAATTCACATACGGTTCATCATATGCTTTGCAGATGAAAGGCACTGTTCGCGACGCACGAGGGTTCGCCTCGATGATATAGACTTTGTCATCTTTGATCGCAAACTGAATATTGATGAGCCCAACCGTATTTAGCGCTAGCGCAATCTTCTTAGTATACTCCTCGATCTGGCGCATCACGAAATCTCCGAGGTTGTAAGGAGGGAGCACAGCGTAAGAGTCCCCGGAATGAATCCCCGCCGGCTCAATGTGCTGCATGATACCAATGATGTATGCTTCCTCACCATCACAAATGGCATCTGCCTCAGCTTCTATCGCACCTTCCAGGAAGTGATCAAGTAGGATACGACCATCCTGCTTGGTTTTCATTAGTTCCACTACATGTTGCTCTAGCTCTTCATCATTGATGACGATTTTCATCGATTGGCCACCAAGCACATAGGAGGGTCTTACCAGCAATGGGAAACCAATGGTTTTTGATACCTCTAGCGCCTCATCTGCGTCTTCGATGGTGCCATATTGAGGATAAGGGATGTCAAGTTCCTTGAGCAAATCTGAAAATCTGCCCCGATCCTCCGCTAGGTCAAGAGACTCGAAATCAGTACCGATAATCTTGATGTTGAAACGCTTGAGTTTCTCAGCAAGCTTGAGTGCTGTTTGACCGCCTAGCTGGACAATCACACCTTCTGGTTTCTCTTGAAGTATGATTTCATAGATGTGCTCCCAAAAGACAGGCTCAAAATAGAGCTTATCAGCAATATCAAAGTCAGTCGAAACTGTCTCAGGATTACAATTGATCATGATGGTCTCGTAACCGCATTCTTTAGCAGCCAAAACACCATGCACACAACTATAATCAAACTCGATCCCCTGGCCTATTCGATTGGGGCCGCTTCCCAATACAACTATCTTTTTATTATCAGTTGGTATCGATTCATTCTCTTCCTCAAAAGTAGAATAGAAGTAGGGTGTCTTAGCTTCAAATTCAGCAGCACAGGTGTCTACGAGCTTATAAACACGATGAATCCCAAGGGCATGTCTCTTATCAAAAACCTCGCTCTCCAGGCAGCCCATGAGGTGACCCAATTGACGGTCCGCATAGCCCCTCTTTTTAGCATGTGACAAAAGCTCTTTCGGAATATTCTCTATAGTATGCTCCTCCACTTCCTTCTCTAGAGCAATAAGCTCTTCGATCTGATGCAAGAACCAAGGATCAATCCTTGTAAGCTTTAATATTGTCTTAAACGGTATCCCGAGTTTAAATGCATCATAGATATGAAACAGTCGGTTCCAACTTGGGTTCTTGAGGCTGTGCAGCAATTCCTCCTGATTAGTCAGCTCCTTGCCATCAGCTCCCAATCCATTTCTCTTGATTTCCAGTGATTGACAAGCCTTCTGAAGTGCTTCCTGGAAGTTGCGGCCAATACCCATGGCCTCACCTACCGACTTCATCTGCAGACCCAATCTACGATCAGAGCCCTTGAACTTATCAAAGTTCCATCTTGGGATCTTGACAATCACATAGTCAATTGCAGGCTCGAAGAAAGCAGAGGTGCTCTTAGTGATCTGATTTTCTAACTCATCTAGATTATATCCTATGGCTAGTTTAGCAGCAATTTTTGCGATAGGGTAACCCGTAGCTTTAGATGCTAATGCCGAGGATCTAGACACTCGTGGGTTGATCTCAATACCCACAATCATATCATCATCTGGATTGACTGCAAATTGGACATTGCAGCCGCCAGCAAATTCGCCAATACCATTCATCATCTTGATGGCCAGGTCGCGCATGTGTTGGTAGACCGTATCCGGAAGGGTCATCGCAGGGGCTACCGTAATGGAGTCCCCTGTATGGACGCCCATCGGATCAAAATTCTCGATAGAGCAAATGATAATGATGTTGCCTGCGCCATCTCTGAGGAGCTCGAGCTCATACTCTTTCCAGCCCATGATGCTCTGCTCGACGAGCACTTCGTGAATCGGTGAGGCAGTCAGTCCATTAGTCAATGCCTGATCAAACTCCTCAGGTGTCTCCACAAAACCTCCACCTGTACCCCCAAGTGTGTACGAAGGTCGAATAACCAGAGGGAAGCCAATTTCCTGTGCGATCTCTTTGCCTTTGAGGAATGATGTAGCAGTCTCACCTTTACAGACATTGACATTCAGTTCCTTCATCTTGAGGCGGAATTTCTCCCTGTCCTCAGTTGTCTCTATGGCATTGATATCAACACCGATCAGCTTGACATTGTAGTGATCCCAAATACCTGCCTTCTCGCAATCAATGGCCAGATTCAATGCCGTCTGACCTCCCATTGTGGGTAAGACTGCATCTATGTCATGCTTTTCGAGTATCTCTCTGATGGACGCCTTAGTGAGGGGCTTAAGGTAAATATTGTCAGCCGTCACTTTATCAGTCATGATAGTGGCTGGGTTGGAATTGATGAGCGTGACTTCTATGCCCTCCTCCCTTAGTGACCTGGAGGCTTGTGAACCAGCATAGTCAAATTCACAAGCTTGACCAATCACTATCGGCCCAGAACCGATGATCAGGATGGATTTGATACTCTTGTCTCTTGGCATGAATGGAGTTTTAGGTGGTCAGCTATAGATAAATTGGGGCAAATTTAAGGTAGTCCAAGTACATCAGGAAACCATGTCGGTAATTTCCGTCAACGGCATGTCTTAAACTATATCAATTGAATGAAAATAGACCTGCCTTGTGGTCAGTGGTGAAAAGACCTGGTACTCGGAACAGGTCAGCGTCTTGCAGAGGCTTTCGTCAGTGGTGAATATGCTGAAGTCGCGGGAGCCGACCATTTTTCATTAGCCGCCGACAAACATGTTCAGCAATTGGTGAGGGATTTTCTAAGGAGGGGTTGATTCTCTTCGATTTAATTTGATGGCCCTAATTCAGACGCTCTAAATCAAGCATTCTCGATGTGCTATCTTTGTATCATCATTCTAAAGCACAACTCATGATTCGTTTCCTGCAATACGCTCTCTTCATTACCCTACTAGCAGTATGCGCTAGCTGTGAAAACTTCAGCTGGCTACCTAAAGAACCTAGTGATGAACCGAAAGAAGAAGAATCCCAGCTTTCTGAATCGAGAGAAGGTCTGGTGGTGAAAAAGAAGGATGGGCGTAAGATCTCAGAAGTGACCTATGCGGAAGGCAAAAAGGAAGGCCGAGCACTTAACTACTTCCCTAGCGGGAAAGAGGAACTGGTGCTTTTTTACAAAAACAATTTGAAGGACGGATTAGCCACGACATACTATGAATCTGGAGTGGTCAAAAAAGAGTCTCCTTATGTAAAAGGAAAACTAGAAGGCATTCAAAAACACTACTTCACCAATGGGAACATTAGTGCCGAAGTACCCTATATGAATGGAATACAGTCCCGAAAGATGAAAGAATACTTCAAAAGCGGCAAAGAGATCACCAAGCATGCTCACATCGTGGTGAGAGAAATCAATAGGGTAGCTAGTAACGGCTCCTTTGTTATCAAAATCAGCTTCTCAGATAAGGTTCGTAATGCCAAATTCTATCAGGGTGCACTGACCAGCGGTGAGTACTTTGAAGAGGCAAAAGTCTCTGCACTCGATACTCAAAACGGGACAGCAACGATTACTCTCCGTCCAGCTCAGGGAACATTCATTAAAGAAAATCTCAAAATCATTGGCACCTATAAGACCAACAAAGGGCTGAAGTACATCACAACTAAGGTGCATTCAATTAATTTTCAAGGTGCATAAGAACATGTTGACCCATTGGGAATAAACCTTGTTGATGAATGGACGAAGAGTACTTAGAATATCTAAAAGAAGAAGAACGAAAAGTTGAGAGTAAAAGGCTAAGGCTAAAGCATCTTGAAGCCATAAAACAAAGCTATTTAGATGGTACCCTGTCGGCCATTGACTGTTTTTGGTATGATGACTGGAAGGAAATCGAGCTATATAGCACCTTAAAGGATCATGAAAAATTAGACAGTGCTCGGTTCTCAATAGTCCTGAATGTCTCTTTAGACTGGGTTGTTAAGCATTTAGATGATTCCTACTTTTCCAGATTCAGTTCAAAACTACTATTCCAGAGTCATTTGTATTATTGGGAAAGAACCTCTAGTATTCTTGATGCTTGGAATTTAACCCGAAAAATTCATTTCGGGGGAGGTAATTTGGGTGTAAGGTGTTAATTTTAAGGTAGTTAGCAACAAAACAACACCTTTTAAGCACACCCAAATATGAGTAATAAAAATACAGCTTTTTATCGAGGAAACACCCA
>JAVKDO010000089.1:0-37843 GCA_040222235.1 Cyclobacteriaceae bacterium | reverse complement strand
CTTCTATAATTGGCATTCCGAATCCTTCGTATTCTGAGGGAAAACTTATGATGTCAGCTTTCAAGTATAGCTGATATACTTCTTCGTAAGTTAAACCAGAGAAATTCTGATAAGCCATAAATGTTTCATCCAGAAGTTGTTTCTGAGGTGATGAGAGCATCCCAAGTATTATCAACTCGACTTTCTGATCAGCGATCGCATTGATCACCTTCACAAGGTTCTTATGAGTAGCAGTACCGATATGTAAAATTATCGGCGTTTCGTTCATTGATTTCTTTGGGGAGAACTTGAATAGAGATGAGATTGGGTTTGGAATGACTGTGGTTTTATGATCAACTTCGGGGAGCATTTGAGAGATTTCGTTGCGCGTGTTCTCTGAGATAGCAACGACTTGTGCGGCTCTTTTTAATGGGCCGTTGACCCAAAGCCATTTCTTAAATGTATTCAGAATGCTTTTTGACCTGAAAATGGATGCTAAGTCATGAACTGTAATGACTAACGGAGATTTTGAAAATAGGCCAAGGTAGTGGGCGTCTCCAGTTATATGAATGATGTCAGCTCTCCTCCAAAACGTGTATAGCCAATTAGGGATAACCCCAAGAATCGTGGATTGGCAGGGTGCGGTTATCCTGTTCGTTTGGTGCGAGGATCCGATTATGGGAATGATGGTATTGAATACTTCTTCAATACTGTTGTAGCCGGATTTACGTTTGCGAAAGAAAAATGTGATTTTCAATCAATTCAGATATTTGACCGTGAATATAGACTCTTTGTTTAAGAAGCAATAATTTGGCTGCTGGAATGAGTAGAACAACTGATTTATCTTCATTTGACAATTCAGAATACCAGCCTGGAGGCTACATAAAGCGTGGTTTATGGTATTTGGTAAATGCTCTTGTGTTTGATTCAGCGATCCTGCCAATATCTAGCTTTAAAACTCTGCTATTAAGAGTGTTCGGAGCTACAGTGGGACATGGAGTGGTGATTAAGCCAAAAGTCAACATCAAGTACCCTTGGTTTTTACATATTGGAAACCACGTTTGGTTAGGAGAGGGGGTCTGGATTGATAACCTTGGAGAAGTGGTGATCGGCAATCATTGTTGTATTTCACAGGGTGCCATGTTACTCACAGGTAATCATAATTTCAAATCTTCTAGTTTCGATCTTATGGTTTCTCCCATTCAGGTTAAGGATGGGGTTTGGATTGGCGCACAGTCGGTCGTGTGTCCAGGAGTGCATTGTGAAAGTCACTCGGTACTTGCTGTCGGGTCAGTGGCCACCGGTCATCTAGAACCCTATACAATTTATCAAGGGAATCCTGCCAAAGCAATTAGGGAAAGGGTAATTCAGTGAAGTGCTCAGTTATAACTGTTGCGTATAATGCGCTTCAAACCCTTCCAAATACAATCCAGAGTTTTCAATCACAAACCTATTCCAATAAGGAACAGATCGTAGTTGATGGAGGGTCACAGGATGGATCCTTGCCTTATCTACAAAGTCTTGATTTTGATGATTTAGTCTGGGCGAGTAAAAAAGACCAAGGTATCTATGATGCTATGAATAATGGCATACTGACGAGTACTGGAGAGATAGTTGGTATCCTCAATGCTGATGATGTTTTCTATGCTGATGAGGTTATTGAACAGGTGATGTCCATTTTTATTGATAATCCTGAGTTGGATGCGGTTTATGCTGACGTGATTTTTGAGAGGAATGGTAAAACCTGGCGCCATTATTCGGCAAAAGAATGGTCACCAGAGCGTCTTAGTTGGGGATTTATGCCTCCACATCCAGGGGTGTTTTTACGAAAGTCACTTTTTGATCAATTTGGATATTATAAAACGGACTATAGTATTGCGGCCGATTATGAACTGATCATTAGATTGTTTTGGAAGCATCGAATAAGATCAAGGTATATTCCGATAGTGACCGCTAATATGTCTCTCGGTGGAGTGAGTACAAGAAACCTGAATAGCAATGTCATACTCAATAGAGAAATAAAGCGCGCTTGCCGAGAGAATGGTTTGTCTACGAACTACTTAAAAATATACAGCAAGTACCTTTTTAAGTGGAAAGAGCTATTGTAGCGATATGGCGAATAGAATACTCATGACCGGATCTACTGGCTTTATTGGCCAGTCCATGTTAAAGTACTTGCAGGGGCAAGGATACAAAGTAGATACACTTAATAGAGCTAACTCAAAAGATAATATAGCTAGCGGAGAGAAGAACCTTCTTTGGAAAGAACTGGGACAAGTTGATTTGTCACAGTATTCTGCTGTCATTCACTTAGCGGGTAAAGCCCATGATACTAAGCACTTGTCTGACCAGAGGGAATATGACGAGGTTAACTATGAGCTGAGCAAATTGATTTTTGATTCGTGGAACGCTTCGGATTCTGAGTCTATTATCTTCATGAGTTCTATTTTGGCTGTGAAGGATCATGGTAACAGGAAGTTGACAGAAGAAGCCGAAGGGATGCCTGATAGTCATTATGGAATTTCGAAAAGAAAGGCTGAAGGTTACATCAAAGCCAAGTTACCTGCAAATAGAAATGTATTTATACTCCGTCCTGCGCTAGTTTATGGCACAGGCGTAAAAGGAAATTTAGAAAAATTGCTTTCAGCGATCGAGCGCCGAATACCATTACCGCTTGGCGCAATTAATGCAAAGCGTTCTTATTTGTATATTGAAAATCTAAATCAGATAGTTCTTAGGCTCATCTCCACTCGCCCACCTAGCGGAATCTATAACTTGGCCGATGATGAGCAAATTTCTTTAAAACACCTCATAAATCTGTTGGGTCAGTTGAAATCTCGACGTGCATTGAACATACATATACCAAAAGTTGCCCTGAGTTTTCTGGCTAATGTAGGTGACCAGTTGAGCTTACCATATAATAGTGAGGTTCACGCAAAGTTGACCAAGGAGTTGCTTATCTCAAATGACAAAGTCAAAGAGGCTTTGAATCTAGAAAAAATGCCTTTTAGCTTTTACGAGGGATTGAAAAGTATAGCATTGAAATGACTTTGATTCAATCAATATTGTGGCTTGGACTATGGCTGCTTTTATCTGGAGTGTACATTTATGTAGCTCGCCATTTCAATATAGTAGATCATCCGAACCATCGAAGCTCCCATCAACATGTTACCATTAGAGGTGGTGGGATTGTGTTCTGGGTAGGCATCATGGTGTCGACATTCATTTTCAACCAATTTACTGTAGAATTTGGACTAGCAATAGGCTTATTGGGTCTTGCAAGTTTTGTTGATGACTTGTTTTCAATACCGGCCATTGCTAGAATAATTGTTCAGCTCGTTGCGGTACTGCTCTTGTTATTACTTAGCAGCCATTTCAATACCTTATTAAGCTGGAGTTGGATGACAATACCTATCTCCCTGGTTATCATCTTGGGCGCTCTGAATATTTACAACTTCATGGATGGTATCAACGGGCTAAATGTGTGTTACACTCTGCTTGGGTTAATCTCATTATTTCTGATAGATCAACAAAATGCCGACCGTTATCTCTTTGTAAGTATTCCCTTGATTGCCATGGCGGTGTTTAATGTTCGGCCCAAGGGGGGGGCAGTATTCTTTTCAGGTGATATCGGAAGTATTACATCGGGATTTCTATTGATTTACTGCATCTCGATACTTTGTATACAACAAAGTTCTATTGTCTACTTGAGTCTAATTATACTCTATCTTGTAGATGGCGGATGGACTATTGTGATAAGGCTACTTAAAAAAGAAAACATCTTTGAAGCACATCGTTCGCATATTTTTCAGCTGCTTGCCAATGAGCTTGAATGGGGACATCTAAAGGTTGTATTCGTTTATGTGGCAATTCAGCTCTTTATCAATATTTTGCTTTATTTTGAATTAGCGTTTTTGCCAATCAACTCGAATCTATGGTTTGTAACCATGTTTTTGATCGCATCTATGTTCTATTTTGCTGTTCGACACTATATTAAAACAAGTATGATGTCTCTTCGAAAGGGCAATACTGAGTTATGATAAGACAATACTTTCTAAGACATTCTGATAAGTTTATCTCGCAATGGCTTATTCTAATCCTAGACTTGTTGATTGTTCTTGTGACTGCTCCAATGGCCTTTTGGATTGTCTACAATCTGCGCGCTGACCAACTGGTCGTAACCAAGATAGTTCAGTACTGCTTCGGTGCATTTTTCGCTTACGGACTAGGGTCTTTAATAAGCAAGTCCTATAGGGGGGTGATTCGGCATACTTCTTTGGAAGATGCTATAAATGTTGTGCTGGGAACCTTGCTTGGCTTGATCATTCTCATAGGACTTAACGTCTTTATTGATCAGACCAAGTTAATCTTTGATATCAGGTTCCCCTACGCCTTACTTTTTCTTCACAATTTCTTCACAACTTTTCTACTCATAGTTTTTCGATTAGGCACCAAACTGACCTATTTCAGACTGCTTAAGCCAAGGGTTCTCGGGAACAATACAGTAATCTATGGTGCCGGTGAAATCGGTATGTTAACTAAGAACGTCTTGCTGAATGATGGTACGAGTACAAATAAGATCATTGCTTTTTTGGAGGATAACCCAAACAAAGTAAAAAAACGAATTCAAGGAATAGATGTATATAACAGCGCGATACTAAATGCTGATTTTATTCAAAGTCAGCGAATTACAACGGTCATATTAGCAATTGAGAATCTTCATCCTGAGAAAAAATCTAGAGTTATTGATCTCTGCTTAGAGCATCAGATAACTATTAAGCAGGCCCCCCCATTAGATGAATGGATCAAAGGAGAAGTAAATAGTAATCAAATCAGACAGGTCAAAATTGAAGATTTGCTTCAAAGGTTACCACTGAAAATAAGTCAATCACACCTGAAAGGCTTCTTTGATTCAAAGATTGTATTGGTAAGTGGGGCCGCTGGTTCGATTGGTGGCGAGATCGTGAAACAGTTGGCATTGAACAATGCTAAGAAGATAATTATTCTTGATAATGCTGAAACACCAATATTCAACCTTCATCAGAACCTCCTAGATGAGGGGATATCGCCAGAATTACTGTGCGAGGAGATTGTAAGTGTTACTGATGAAGAGGGTTTAAAAGGTGTATTTGAAAAACATCGACCAAATATCGTTTTTCATGCAGCGGCACTTAAACATGTTCCTTTAATGGAGAGACACCCGAAAGCTGCATTCGGCACTAATGTAATTGGCTCGAGACTCATGGCGGAGATCTCTGGTGACTTTGGTGTCGAAAAATTCGTGATGGTGAGTACGGACAAAGCGGTTAGGCCTGCTAATGTAATGGGTGCAACTAAGCGTATTGCGGAGATGTATATCAAGGCACTCCAGGACTCTGGAAAATACTCCACGAAATTTATTATCACCCGCTTCGGAAATGTATTGGGATCTAATGGGTCTGTCATTCCAACATTTAGAAGACAGATTGAAAAGGGAGGCCCTGTCAAAGTAACGCACCCTGATATTACAAGATATTTCATGACCATACCTGAAGCCTGCCAGCTTGTGCTTGAGGCAGGAGTAATGGGAGCTGGAGGGGAGACTTATATTTTCGATATGGGTGAGCCCGTGAAAATAGTCGATTTGGCAAAAAAAATGATCGGACTCAGCGGAATGCGATTAGATATTGACATTAGCATTGAATATTCGGGGTTGAGGCCTGGAGAGAAGCTCTATGAAGAGCTGTGGCACGGAGATGAACGACGGCTGAGTACACATCACGAGAAGATCATGATAGCAGAAACATCTTCTTTGGATATATCCGATATATCTACAACCATAGATGCTTTTAGTATTCAATCTGCTTGGGATTCTGAGAACAGAGAGGTTGCCAAAGCAATTATTGATTTTGCTAATTATTCAATAGAATCAGAACCATGATTTATGTTTCCTTTAAACTCAATACCAAGCTTTGCGACCTGATTCAATGAGGTATATTATTGTTCTACTGACAATCATACCTCAGCTGGCTTTAGCTCAGTATGCGACCAAGTATGGTGTTTCCCAAAACATGAAATGGTCTTCTATTGGAGCCCATGTTGGTAGTTACAGCCCTAGGCTTTATGCGTACAATGAAGTCTACTTTGCTGACTTTAGTGAAGGGAAATTCACGGCTAACACTACTTTTGGAGGAACGCTTTCTTACCGCCTTATAGATAATTGGTACTTAAGAGGAGGGCTGGATTATTGGACACAAAGTGTAAGTACTGAGCAAATTATTATATCTGATCAACCAGTTTCTGAGCGTCTCAGAGTGAATTTGATCATGGCACAACTCACTGCTGTGTACGAATTGGAGTTGAGCCGTCACCTGTATGCCCGGGGAGGTGCTGGTGGAGTAATAGGCAGAATGTACAGTGATCATCAAAGATTCATAGCAGATACTATGGACTCTTTTGAATCCTCGAGCTACCCAATAATGGCGACAGGCTTTGGAAGCCTTAATTACACATTTGATGGATACCTAGACGTTGGATTTGAATTAAGAGGCTTTTATGGTAGGTCGAACCATTTTGTCGCTGACTTTGGAAAGATAGCAATGTCGACAACTGGGGTCTCAGCGCTTTTCAGGATTACCTACAATTTTCAGAATAAGTGGTTTATAAGAAGGAGCCATGGTGCCTTTCGGAACCATGACAGCAGGAGATAGACTCAAGCCTCAAAGAAGCCGACGCTGGCACCTACCCAGTCTTTGTCTTTGTTGTAACGCACCCCGATCATTTCCCCTTTGCTGAGCCGGACAAGGTTATTGACTATCCGAGCTTGTGACTCTCCCTTGTTCCATAACATGAGCATACGAACTTCACACTTCACAGCTTCCCCAGGCGTCTGAACGATTGGTTCATATTTGACTTTCTTCTGAAGGATGAAGTTCTCTTTATCTTCGATTTGATCAAGCTCTTCCTTGGTGACGTTCAGTTTAACTCCGGCTCCTGCAAATGAATAGAGCGGCTTCAAAACATAGTCTTCAAGATTGGTTGGGTATTCAGCAATCTTATTTAAGTAGACACTCTCTGGGACATACTTACTTTTGAGAAGTGGCATGGTGTATTTACTTATTCTAAAGAACCAATTGGGATGGCCTACCCATTCTACATCCACCTCATCCTTAAAGTAGAATTCCCGTTCGATATCATCTCTTTGATTGAGTTCATCAAAAATTACTCGGTTATAGATCTTGTGGATGTCTATTCTCTCCCCCGTTTCCGATAGGTAATAGAGCTTTTTACCATCTTTTTTGAGATTACTAATGCAAAGCACTTTAATGCCTAGGTGATGCTCTGCTCCAAGAAAATCAATGTAAGTGGCTTGTTTTTCAGGCTCAACTTCTAGCAGCACGACGTGCTGAGGATCGTTCTCGCCAACTATCACGTCTTTCAGTAGTTGTATATAGGATTTGGAATTCAAACCACCTAGGTGCACGTCTAGTCCTTCAGGGATGTCAAAATGATCCTTGTAGGCTTGACTTAGAAGGTCTTGAAAAAAATAGAGTGATGGAAAACCTTGAATCTCGATCAACTGTGGGGTAGGATCCCCATGTTCATCTTTGCATATACCAAAGTCCATTTGTAGAAAACGGGTGTGATAGTCTTCTCCAGGTACTTGCAAGTGAGGATGCTTAATTGCATCTGCTGTAATCTCCTTAAAGTTGGGCTGTGAAATAACTTTGCTAACATCATTACAAGCTGTAATCAATCGATCCTTTAAGATCTTAGGAATAAATATAGGTGTTTCCGCAATGCGAAAGGGAGGGCGGTGATTATACGCTTTAGCAATGCTGTCAAGAAATTCCTGATATTTCTCGTCTGTGAATTGTGCGAGAAAGTTATTCCGATAGTTGTTGATCATACTACTGCCTGCAGTTTGGCTTGATTTATTTTTTTGATTGATGTCTCGATGAAGGTAGGAAGTATGGCACTATGCGTCATTGCTATCTTATCAGGATCATCCAAGTGCGCCATCATGTTGTTGTACTTTCTTTTGCTGAAGTTCTTAATCACCTTTTCTCTGTTTTCTTCCTTTGAGAAATGTGACTTCATACCCTCGGCATCAGCCTCAGGGTGAAATTGGGTACCCACCATTTCATCTGAAAACCTTACCGCCATTATAGCCCTTTCATACTCTACGTGTGTTCTAATCTTCTCCAGACTTAGAATTTGGGCTCCATGCTCTTCAAAAACGTGCAGGTTAGGTTGTATCAATTGCCAGTCCCTGCTATCCACTACATAATAAGGGTCATTCAATGGATTCAAGATACGGTCGCTTTTTCCGGCTTTGGTTTTGTGAACTGGATATACACCAAATGAAGTCGATTTACGTGGTGCTATCTCACCCAAATCAAAATGATTGCAAGCGAGTTGAAAACTGTGGCAGATGAAGAAAAAGTGTTTTTTGGGAAGCTCTCCAGATAAGTTATGCTCCCAAAGTGAATCCACAAGATCGTAAAACTTATTTTCCCATATCCCATTACCTTCAAGTGGATTTCCGGGCCCACCGCTAGAGATATAGATATCATGATCAGTGCCAGGCACCTCATTAGTCACTCTAACATCGTACTCGCTAATTGTCACATATTCGCCATAAGAAGAGGCCAACTCACGAATACAACGCATACCCTGGTTGGGATGACCATTATTCATATCGAGTATTGCGAGTTTTAGTTTGCCGTTTTCTGTATTCATTCTAAACCTCTCACTGTTTCTTCCATAATGAAGTCTACCACTTTTTCTAAACTCCCAGTCTCTTCAAATACTTTCAGTTGTCTATCCGCTCCTGTGCCCATCTCAAGCATTTTATGTATGTGACTTATTGCCTCTCTGGATCCTAGGTCATCCAATACATCATCGACAAAATCAATTATCTCTGAGATTAAGACGCGCGTATTGACTTCTTGCTCTATACCAAAGTCGATCAGCTTACCATCGATTCCGTATCTACTGGCTCGCCACTTATTTTCATTGATCAGGTGACGCCTATAAATCATGAAGTTGAGATTGGACTCACGTAGTTTATAGAGCTTCGCTACTAGCGCTTGAATGAGAGCGGCGATAGCAATAGTATCATCAGCATTCAGCGGTATATCACAAATTCGGATTTCTAGGGTAGGGTAGAATGGATGCACTCTGATATCCCACCAAATTTTCTTGGCATTATCAATGCATCTAGTCTTGATAAGCAAATTGATATAGTCGTCATACTCCGCTACACTATCAAAGAAATCGGGAATGCCGGTTCTAGGAAATTTGTCAAAAATCTTTGTCCTAAATGACTTGAAGCCCGTATTTCTTCCTTCCCAAAAAGGGGAGTTAGTGGACAAGGCATAAAGGTGTGGTAGAAAATACCTTAGAGAATTGGCAATGTGAAGAGCCATGGCCCGATCCTCAATTCCCACATGTACATGTAGTCCAAAAATCAGGTTTGACCTGGCAGTATCTTGAAGCTCATTGATGATTTCATTATACCGAGGGTGAGGCGTGAGTAACTGTTTTTGCCAGGCACTAAACGGGTGAGTGCCAGCCGCTCCGATTCTCAGATCAAGATCGTGAGCAATACTGCTTATGGTCTTACGAAGATATTTGACCTCTTCGCGAGCCTCATCAATATCCTTACAAATTTTAGTGCCTACTTCTACAACCGCTTGGTGCATCTCGGCTTTCACCTGATCTTCCATGTGGCGGTTGGCCACTTCCACTATTTTTTGCTCGTGGGAAGTCAACTCGCGAGTCTCAGGACTGATCACCTGATACTCTTCTTCTATACCTAGCGTAAACTGCATATTGCAAGATTTTTTAAGAAATGAATCGGACTAATATACTCAGCCTGATTCATTTCTCAATCCCATCAACCTACTTGAGGATTATTTTTTTGTAGTCCTCTTAGCAGCTGTCTTAGTTGCAGCTTTTGTTGTTGTCTTGGAAGTGGTTGCTGTCTTAGCTGCAGGTTTCTTAGCAGTTGCCTTTTTGACTGGAGCCGCCTTGCTTGCTACCTTCTTAGCAGGCTTCTTCTTGGCAGGTGTTACAGCCTTTTTTGGTGCATCGAAAACATTGCTGATGAATGTACCCCAAGTGAGGTTTAGCTGACCTTCTTTGTAAGATTTAGCCTTTTCGATTGCCATATTGGCTGCATTCTCCACGATCCAGTCAAAGTTAGCCTGACCTACCGAGTTGATATCAGCATCTGGAGCAGGATTGCAGAAGTCAATAGCATAAGGAACACCATCACGCACTGCAAACTCTACCGTATTGAAGTCATAGCCCAAGGCTTTATTCAAATCAATGGTCAATTTTGTTATTTCCGATAGGAGCATCTTGGCGATAGGTCCTCCGTCAGTTACATACCTCAAGTGGTGCGGATTTCGAGGCTCATACTGCATGATGTGCACATTGTCTCCGCCTAAGCAGTAGCAACGGAAGTATTCTGTGAATACAATCTCCTCCTGAAGCATCATTACCAATTGGCCCGTTTCAGCGTGCTTATTAAAGAGATCCTGAGCGTCTTCTACTCTGTAGACACTCTTCCATCCACCGCCAGAGAAGGGCTTCATATACGCTGGGAATCCTATGTAATCAAAGATTTGCTCCCAGCTTGTAGGAAACTTCAAGTTACGAAATGAATTTTCGTCCGTATCGTCAGGCCTATGGTTAGATGGCAAAAGCACAGTTTTAGGTACAGGTACCCCAATTTTTTCCGCTAGGGCATTATTGAAGAACTTCTCATCAGCACTCCACCAAAAAGGATTGTTGATGACAGCTGTACCACTTAGGGCTGCATTTTTTAAGTAGGCTCTGTAAAAAGGCACGTCCTGAGAGATCCTGTCAATGATTACAGAATAGTCAGTAGGGGCAGCCTGCTGCACCATATCGATGGATACTGCCTCTGCCTGAATGCCCTTGATTTTCTTTTCGTTTACTCTATCGACAAAAGCTCCTGGAAAGGTGTCTTCTTTGCCGAAAAGGATTCCTATTTTTTTCATTTTAATCAGGTATTATGGGTGTTTACTTGTGAATGAGTGATAGATAGTGAGGGAACATATCCCTCCAAAGTGGCCAATCGTGTTTCGCCCACTTTCTAAGATCAAACCAATAATTGATCCCTTTATTATTTAGAATATCAGCCAGCTTTTGATTTGCTTCTAGGCAAATATCCCATTCTCCTACGCCCAGAACGATATTCATGTTCCAGAGGTCAGGATGATTATTGTCGGGCAGGTACTCCATGGGGTTGGTGAAATAGACATTTTCGTCATGATAGCCATCAAGGAATGAGCTGGTGTCATACGCGCCACTCATACAAAAAAGGTGACCAACAACCTCAGGATGCCTAAAGGCAAAATTTGCAGCATGGAAACCGCCAAAACTTGCACCTGCGACAGCTACCTTGTGATGACCGTGATTGTGCCTGATGGCATCTACGATCTCTTCTTTGACGAACTTATCATACCACATGTGATTCTTCACACGGTCAGCAGGGTGGATGTCCTTATTGTACCAGCTATAAGCATCAACACTGTCAGGACAGTAGATTTTGATAAGACCCTGATCAATAAACCATTGAGCTGACTCTATCAGCTTGAAATCCTTACTCTCATGATAGCGACCCTTGGTGCTAGGAAAAATGATTACTGGGTATCCGGCATGTCCAAAAACCAGCATTTCAATCTCTTTACTGAGATTGTGAGAGTACCATTTTAGATATTCTTCTTTCAAAATGAAATTTTGTTTATATTAAGAATGACCTCAATTTTCCCGCGAATTTACGACCTATTTATGGTAAAATAAAACATTGTTTGGTTATATGAAGGGCGTAAATCATGAGAAATCGTTTGCTAGACGTCTATTGCCTCAAAAGGATCTGAAAATAATTTTCATTTTTGATTTTGTACTTTTGCGATAGTGAACAGAGGTCTATTTAACATCAATTCCCTCAAGCCATTTGTCAAGAGTAGACAGGTCATTGAGCAGCCAGACAGCATAGTGCAGCACCATCTAAGAGTTAGGTCAAAGTACCTCGCCCGTAAGGTTGT
The DNA here is from genome assembly GCA_040222235.1 of Cyclobacteriaceae bacterium. Taxonomy (GTDB): domain Bacteria; phylum Bacteroidota; class Bacteroidia; order Cytophagales; family Cyclobacteriaceae; genus UBA6059. Next base: position 25,802 of record JAVKDO010000089.1, on the reverse strand, counting down.
CGTTGACATATTTTTACCACCTTCTTATCAGCAATTCCGTCCCTATTTCTATCCGGCCCTTATCATGAACGATGGGCAAGACATGGAGCAGCTTAGGCTAGTTGACACTCTTGGGGAAAGCTACAGAGACGGACGCATTGCCGAGATTGTGGTCATCGCCGTGCATGCTGGTGACCGACTGCATGAATATGGTACAGCTGGAAAGCCTGATTATATGAACCGAGGAAGCAAAGCTGCGGATTATGCTCAGTTTATCATTAAAGAGCTGGTACCCTATATCTACAAGCACTTCAGGTGCCTGAAAAACCCAGAGGACTCAGTCATTGCAGGATTTTCCTTAGGGGGCCTTAGCGCTATGGATATTGCATGGAATTATTCTCGCTGGTTTTCCAAGGTAGGTGTATTTAGTGGCTCGTTTTGGTGGCGAGATAAGGGTATGGATGATACTGATCTCGATGCTTACCGGATCATGCATGATATCATCAAGTCGAGCGAAAGGCGAGAAGAATTAAGTTTCTACCTCCAGACAGGGACGGCAGACGAACAATGCGATAGGAACAATAATGGAATCATCGACTCGATAGACGATACTTTGGATATCATCAAAGAACTTAAAGGAGTTGGCTATGAGGATACCTCAATTGCCTACCGGGAAATAGAAGGAGGGGAGCACAACTTCCGCACTTGGAGTGAGGTTTTTCCAGATTTTCTAGTTTGGGCATTTGGAAGTGATCGACAACTATCCGAAAAGTCTGCCTAGTAGACCTTTCTTTTTCTCAGTGTCATACTCCAGTGCCTCACCCTCGATAGCATTCCATATTTCTCCCCAGCCCAAGAAGCCACCGACATTTCGATCATCAATGAAGATGTCTGCGTTCACTTTCCGGCTTTGTCCTACTTCGAATCCTTCATTAGGAAAAGTTTCGTTGACTGCATAAAACTCAATACCGTTACTTCTACAGTATTCCACGGCATCTTCCAGAGTTTTCCCATCTCTGATGGTCCACAATATCAGTCTGTGACCTTTGTCTTGTAATGCTCTCAATGTCTGAAACGCAAAGAGCTTCTCAGCACCTATTCTTGGGTATTCGTGATCTACAATGGTGCCGTCAAAATCAACGGCAATGACCAATGATCTCATATTTTAACTTCTTTCTCTGTGGGACTAATATTATCGCCACAAAGATAGGTAGAAGCTGATGACAGAAAGGATTAATAGCGCTGTTTCATATAACGACTCGTCGATTGGGTCGAAATACTCGATAAATGTATAGTTGTTGCTACAAACAGCGGCTTTCTTCAGGTTATAAGGGGTCTAAATATAACCAGCCAACTTGTAAGCCACCATTCCTACCCACTCTCGTATGAGCAGATGCCAAATGGACATAGCCCCTAAGGAAGGAATAAAAACCTGATCAGGCGTCCAATCCAAAGGCCTTGTCTTGTATCCAGTAGAGAAGGGTACATAGCTGACATTCTGTTTTTCAAAACAAGCGGAAGCTCTTCTCATATGAAATGCAGAAGTCACCAATACTATGGTACTTCCGCTAAAGCCATTTTCATCCAGAAAGCTCTTGGAAAAGCTGGCATTTTCGTTTGTATTTCGGGATAAAGGTTCGATAAATATATCTTCAGTGGGAATACCAGCCTTGATTGCATATTCTTTAAGTCTAGGAGCTTCCTTTAACTCTGGCTTTAGCACAGACCCTGACCCTCCACTGATGAGGATTTTTTGGATATACCCCTTTTTGTAAAGCTCGATTGTGTGATTAATGCGATCCACCGATTCGTTGAAGTGGAGTCGATCATCTGGGAGTCGCTCAAGATCAGCCATACCTGTTAACACAACGCCTACCTCGTACGTCTTTTTGATTTCCTGGTAGGGAACAGGTCGAACCTCCCACCATCCGAGCAGGCCACTTACGATCAAAGGGTTAGTGAAGAAAATTAGTAGTCCAAAAGCTAGCCTGCGAAGGATAGACTTAGTCCTTTCATGCTTGATGATAAATGATGCCGCGCTGAGTAGGATAATCCAACTGAGCGGCATAATTAGAAAGGTGAGCAGCTTGGAAAGCGCGAAGAACATAAAACTCAGTCTTTCCCGGAGACTACTCTTCTCAACATGTCAAAGTAGAGTGTAATGAACAGTAGAATCGTCATGATCCAAATAATGGTCACATTGAAACTCAGTGTATCGAAGTAAACCCCCAAAAAGTGCTTTTCCGGGTAATAGAAATTTACCCGGAAGTCCAGCGGTGAGCTGGGAAATTCGTCACGGGCATAGATGGGGTAGACCTTTCTGATAAGATGCCCGCCTTCTTCTATGATACGCGTGTCTGTATTTGTATTCTTTAAAATTCTAATGATCGTCTCATTTTGATATGCATCACGCTTCGCTAGCAGTGCAGCCTTTTCTTCTGGCGACCGACTGATTTTGGCAATCATTTTGTCCTTGTCACTGGTTGCTTTATTTCTTCGATTATTATGAAACTTCTTCAGCGCTTTTAGAAACTCGATGGTCTCTTCAAAAAGGTGACTATCGAATTTGTCAACGGTGATATTGTCTACCTGGGGAAACTTGTCTTTGCCAATGAATGAAAGCTCTTTATTTAATTCATCCCTGACCAAGTCTAGTTTATCTGTCATTTGCTCTCTAATCTCAGGGTCTTTGGTATTGAGATGGTGGTGACAATAGTCAAGGTCAGCTTCCAAAAACGGTATAAGGTAGATTGTCTTGAATTCGCCTTCGGCTATGGCCCGATCCAGTTCATAGAACTCTTCTTCGTACGGGTTATGCTTAAACTGATTGACCGCTAGTGCTTCATAAGCCCACCTAGAAGCCATCATTTCTCCTATCAGGGGCACCTTGTCTTCACTTGTGAGCGAGGGATGGAGCTTATCAAAACCCACGACTACACCGCTTAGTATAAGCTGTGGGATAATGAGAATCGGGATGAGAATGTAAATAGTGACCGCAGAATTGAAAGCTGAGGAGATATTCAATCCCAAAATATTAGCAAAACAGGAAATAGAGAAGAGTACTAAGAAGTATTCAACACCCATATCTCGGATTTCGAGAATATAGTTGCCAATGAGCACAAACATAAATGTTTGTAAGGCTGACATGAAAAAGAGTATACCCGTTTTCGAAAGCAGGTAGCTCAATCTACTTAGGTTCAAGAAGGCCTCCCTTTTTAGGATTCTACGATCCCTGATAATCTCCTCTGCGCTTATGGTTAGTCCCATGAAAAGTGAGACAATCACACTCATAAAGAAGAAGGCGGGAATGTTGAGATTTTCTCTAAAAGTGTATTCTTCACCTGCCTGGGAGTAACGTACAATGAACGCCAATAAAAAGGCGAGCATTGGTGCTTGGAGTAGATTGATGATTAGATATTGCCGATTACTCAGCTTAGACAGTACATCTCGTGTGACAAACACTCCAATCTGCTTGAGTTTATTTGGAATTTTGAGTGTCTTCTCTGGAGCCTCTTCTACTTCTTGAATCGACTCGATCTTGATATGCTCCTGAAAGTAGGAGTACCATTCCTCTGCGGAGATCTTACGGGCGTCTGTAAACTGACCATACTCATCCACTACCTTGGTCTCGATGATATTGAATATCTGCTCAGGGTTGACATTGCCGCACTCGATACATGATCCAAGGTCCTTATCAATCATATCGACGATTGACTTGAAGTAGGTCACCGCATCTATGGGATTACCATAATAGATCTGATAGCCGCCAACATCGAGGATTAGTAGCTTGTCAAACATCTTGAAGATGACTGAAGAAGGTTGATGTATGACAACAAATACCATTTTTCCTTTCAAAGAGAGCTCCTTGAGCAGATCCATGATGTTTTCTGAGTCTCTTGATGAAAGACCGCTTGTAGGTTCATCTACGAACATGACGGCCGGCTCTCGTAAGAGTTCAAGGCCAATATTGAGTCGTTTTCTTTGACCTCCTGAGATTGTTTTTTGAAGTGGATTTCCCACTTTAAGGTCTTTACGCTCCATAAGACCGAGAGCGCTCAAAGTCTTGTTTACAAGATCATTGAGCTCATCATCGCTGGCACTGTCAAAGCATAGTTTTGCAGCATAATACAGGTTTTGATGAACTGTCAGATCTTCAATCAACAAATCATCCTGAGGTACATAACCGATTAATCCCTCTATGGCTGATTTATCCTTATGGATATCACTACCATTAATCCTTACAGATCCAGCCGCTGGCTGATCATTGCCATTCAAGACGTTGAAAAGGGTGGACTTTCCGGCCCCACTACCGCCCATGATTCCTATCAACTTTCCTGATGCCTCGGCAATATTGACATCTACGAGACCCACATTCCCATTCGGGAATTTGTAGCTCAAATTTTCTGCTACGAAGGAAATGTTTGACTCATGGGAGTCTTTTCGAAAACTACTAACGACATCACTAAAATACACTGAGGTGTTGGTGTTGCCTTTGATTGTACTTCCATGTGGGAATACCCAAACTCTATTCCTTCTGAGTGGGAGACCATTTAGTGTTAGTGATGCCGTACCTACATACTTCACAAAGTAGGCTTCAAGCATCGGTATCCTAAAGAAGGCGAGGAAGCCAGGCATTTCTTTCACATGCAGATGTCTTGCTTTTATGTCAGTTTCTCCACTATCAACAATGAGTACACTGTCGGCAGCAAATTTTTCTCGTTTGGTATTGACTACAAATGATCGAATATGGTTTACGACATTCTTGCTAAAATTGAAGCATTCGCCAATAAAGTAGACCAGCTCACTTTCCCGCTCACTGATGGAGCCATCTGCCACAATCAACTCCATCAAGTCGATCATTACAACAAGTTTTTGCTGTTTTGTCAGCTCCTGATTAACCTTTTTAGTTAGGCTGATTATTTGCTCTTTCTCGTCAATGGAAGTACCGCGATTTGCGGCGAGTTCCTCTATTCGAGCATTGAAGTATTCAAGGTATTTGTCTGCATCCGCCCTATTGATGTGTTCATCTAAGAACTTTTTGATAGAGAGAATTTCATCACTGGTCACATCATCCTCTTTGGCTACAATAGCCAAGAGTTGAAGAATGACTTTCAATAACTTTTCACTCATCTTGGTCGGTTATGTGGTTGGCGGTAGCCTAAAGATAAAAAAAGCATTGGAATAGTCTCCCAATGCTTTTTTTGATGGCTGCAGAGTGTCTTACTCAGTAATAACCCCTCTAATTCTTTTTACTTCATAGGTAATTGTGGCAAGGTCATTCTTAGTGAGGACAAAATCACCTGTATTGGTCTTAATCTTATCGCCAATCTCATCCAACTCATCCTCGTAGATCAATTTTAGCACATTAAGCTCTCCGATCATGTAGTTGATCATATCATCTTCTGGTAGATCACCCATGAGAGCTATCAAGTCTGTCAAAGGTTTCTTTTGGTCAAGCACGATTTTGATAAGGGGCTCCAAGATAAGGTTCATGCTTTCTTCCGGTAGGAGATCATCTGGATAAGTCTCTACTACCATCGTAGAGAGATAAAGCCCCTCAACAAATGCACCTGCCAAGACTAACGCGGCGCTATTCAGTCTATCATCGTTTTCGAGTCGACTCTCAGCCACTACGAGTGCGTCATTGAGTAGGTTGGCTAGCGAATCTCGGTTGCCAAGATTTTCTTCGAATCTGGATAACAGATCAAGGTCGAAAGAACTGGCGATTCCAACAGTCTCCGCCAGTCCTTGGCAAGCTTCCATATACAAGAGCGCATCCTGAACCTGCTCGTATGAAGCTAGGTACCCAACATCTGTGGCATACACGCCTAGGTTCATGGCAGACTTGTCAATAGAAGTCTTGTATGACTCCATGCCTTCCAATGAGCTAATCAATTCTGGGTTGAATTCACTGCCCGTAGCTTGGAGCATGAATGGTATCTCCGATGGTGCAGGAAGATCGTGAATTACTTTGTCTATATCTTCTGCTACTTGCTGCTGCGCTTCGGTGAACTCGCCTGATGCTGATTCATCCTTTTTGCCGCCTCCGCCGCAAGAAAACAAGCCGACAGTAAGTGCAACTAAGAGCGCCAATGAAGTGAGGTGGTTGTAGTTTTTCAAAATCATGATACTTTTCTAGTTAGGTTGTCAATTTTAACGTTTTTTACCTTCTAATCATAGCTGCTGACCATTATATGTGAGGGCACCCGTGACAAGCCATTTCGATTTTGTGACTTGATCAAGATCTGGGGAGTTTTTATTGCATCTCTTGTTTTTAGCCTCATAATATTTTTATTGAAGTAGGCACTTAAGAAATAACAGCTTTGTGGCAAAACTGCGGTTAGAAGTCATTCCCGAAGGGAATCTATGATCCAACCTTGTGCTTCCTGCAACAGAGACTCTCTTCGGGAGTGACTTCAGGTGCTTATAAGGTGACCAGCACGAAATTTAGGATATTTATTAAATGCCTACTTCAATATTTTTAATTGGAGGTACAGCTTCAGGCGATTTTCTCTGACCAATGGCTACTTTTGGTGTTACCAAAATAAAGGGAACAAAAGAGTGTCAGGATCACAGGGAATAGCATATAGTAGTCTTAGATCGGGTAAGCGATATAGACTAAAAAATCATGGTGAGACTTTTGATTTCACTATTACTGACATTACTTCCAATGACTTTCACCTAAAGGATATCCACACGCTGGAAATGTATCTACTTAGCGATCTTACACGTTATGGTAAAGGGGCTGATTTCTCTATTTGGGAGATTTAGCCTGATAAAGATTGCTGACAAGTCAGTGACATTTTTTGACAGGTTAGTTCTAGAGCTGTGTGGGAGGCAATATACCTTGCCTGTGAATCATTAAACACGGAAAAGAATCCAGATGATCGAGATCACCGACATTCACAAGTCCTATAGTATTGGCAAGCAGTCTCTACACGTATTGAAGGGTATCAATATGCGCATTGAGAGCGGTGAACTAGTATCTATCATGGGGTCCTCTGGTTCTGGTAAGTCGACTCTTCTCAACATACTCGGCATACTGGATAGCTATGATAAAGGAGAATACCGACTCGGTGATCACTTGATCAAAAACTTGAGTGAGACCAAGTCCGCCAACTACCGCAATCAACTCATCGGATTTGTATTCCAGTCGTTCAACTTGCTGAGCTTCAAAAATGCAGTTGAGAATGTAGCATTGCCTCTCTATTACCAGAAAGTAGGGCGCAAGAAGCGGAACAAAATAGCAGAGGAGTATCTAGAAAGGGTTGGGCTTGCCGATTGGTCTGATCACCTACCGAGCGAAATGTCGGGCGGCCAAAGACAAAGGGTAGCAATAGCTCGTGCGCTTATCACGGATCCTAAAATCATCTTAGCTGATGAACCCACCGGCGCGCTCGATAGTAAGACCTCAGAGGAGGTGATGAAGATATTTCAAGAGGTCAATGATTCTGGTAAGACCATCATCATAGTCACGCATGAAAACGAGATCGCTGCTCAGACTGATCGCGTGATCTACATTAAGGATGGTGCCATATTAGATGAAAATTACTCTTTAGCACATGTTTGATCTGGACAAATGGCAGGAGATATTTGATGCCATTCGGCATAATAAGGTCAGGACCTTTGCCACTGCGTTTGGTGTCTTTTGGGGCATATTGATGCTGATACTCCTACTAGGAGCAGGAGAAGGTCTTCAGAACGGCGTGAGAAGCAGTATGCTTCTGGACGCCACGAATAGCATTTGGGTTATTCCGACCCGTACCTCCATGTCTTATCAGGGAATGCCTGCCGGACGTAACTATACGCTGTATGAAGATGACCTTGACGCGGTAGATAATCAAATAGAAGGTGTGGAGTTTCTGTCTCCAGAGAACTGGCTCAGAGGTGACTATATCATCAAGTACAAAAACAATGCTTCTCGCTATACTATTTACGGTGCGAGTTCTGACTATTTTAATATTAAGGTATCCCAAAAAACTGCGAGTGGGCGATCGCTTAATAAGCTTGATGATAAGGAAAAGCGAAAAGTCTGCATTATTGGTAGTCGTGTTGCTGAGTCCTTATTTCCGGTAGGTGTAGACCCTGTCGGGGAGTATGTGACAGTGCGTGGACTCAGCTTTAGAGTAGTTGGTGTCTTTAGTTTCAATAGCAATGCTGGTATGGATCAGGCGCAGCGTGTTTACATTCCTTTTAGCACTTTCCAGCAGTCATTCAATCCAGATAGAGCGGTCAATATTTTTGTGGTTACCACAGAAGAGGGGACGAGCGGTGTAGATCTAGAAAACGATGTGACAAAGCTGATGAAGCAGCGTCATAGTATTCATCCTGATGACTCCAGGGCCTTTTTTGTGCATAATCAAGAAGAGGAGCATAAGAAGGTTACTGAGCTTTTTTCAGGTATCGAACTGTTCATCTGGCTGGTGGGCATAGGCACGCTGATGGCTGGGATAGTAGGCGTATCCAATATCATGATCATCGTAGTAAAAGAGCGTACCCGCGAAATCGGAGTGAGAAAAGCGGTAGGTGCGACACCTTGGTCAATAGTCAGCTTGATCATGCAAGAGTCTGTCTTTATCACAGCGGTGGCTGGCTATTTTGGCCTTTTCCTCGGTGTAGTATTACTTGAAGGAGTCAATCAAATGATGGAAGCGATGGGAGCGGATATAGAGTTTTTTCAACGACCTGAGGTTGATTTTCAAGTGGCTATATCTTCAGTAGTACTTCTTGTACTAGCTGGAGCAATTGCTGGTCTGTTTCCAGCGATGAAGGCAGCCCAAGTCAAGCCAGTAGAAGCACTTAAAAGCGATTGATATGATCGATATAGACAAGTGGGAAGAGATATGGATGACCATCAAGAAGCACAAGCTCCGAACGGCGCTTACTAGCTTTGGTGTATTCTGGGGAATATTTATGCTGGTAGTGCTGCTTGGAGCTGGCAATGGTCTGAGAAACGGCGTGCTTCAGAACTTTGATATTGCTAAAAACGCTGTTTTCGTCTGGACCGAGGAGACCTCTATCGCCTATGCAGGATTTCAGCCAGGTAGAAATATAGACTTGACTAATGATGATTTTGAGATCATTAAGCGAATCAAAGAAGTGAAGTTTGCCTCACCCCGGACTCAGATCGGTGGACGATTTTCAGGGAGTGAATACCGACTGAAGCGTGGTAACAATGAAGTGGCCTATACCATCATGGGTGACTATCCGCAGTACCAAGAGATCAAGCCGATCAAAATAAACCAAGGTCGCTTTATCAATGAGATTGACATTAAAGAAAAGAGAAAAGTTATTATCATAGGCGAGCGTGTGAAAGCTGACCTTTTCGAGCCCAGTGAAGACCCTGTTGGGGAATACATCACTATTGGAGGGACACCTTTCAAGGTAGTGGGGATAGTAGGCACCAAGCTGACTGGAGAAGACGCGATGGAGGATCTGCAGTCTGTTTATATTCCCAATACTACCCTGCAGCAGGCTTTTAATTGGGGCAATTACATTGGTTGGTTTGGGCTAGTGCCCAATGAGGGTACTTCGGGAATAGAGCTTGAGGAGATCGTCAAAGCGGATATTAAGAAACGTCACAAAATCTCACCCGATGATAGGGGAGCTCTGGGTAGCTTCAATGTAGAGCAAGAATTTAGGGAGATGCAAGGTCTTTTTTCTGGGATTGCTGCTTTTAGCTGGCTGGTGGCAGTAGGTACTATTGTTGCAGGCATGGTGGGCGTTGGAAATATTATGCTAATCATAGTTAAAGAGCGTGTTAAGGAAATTGGCATTCGCAAATCACTTGGAGCTAAGCCTTGGTCGATTATTAGCATGATCGTGCAAGAGTCATTGGTCATCTCTGGTTTTTCAGGTTACCTAGGATTAGTATTTGGCGTTTTTACTATTGAGGGGATATCCTATGCCCTTGTGGAGTTCGGTATAGAATCTGACTTCTTCAGCCGACCAGAGATCGACTTCAATATCGCCGTATCCGCAATAGTAGTGCTGCTCATATCAGGAGTTATTGCAGGGTTAATTCCAGGCATCAAAGCAGCCAGTGTAGACCCTGTGATTGCATTAAGAGACGAATAGTAATATCATCAATAGAAGATCAAACACTCATGAAACGATTTCTCATTTTTCTGACCATCATTATCATCCTTGGCATGTTTGTCGGTACTGGCTATTTTCTTTATCAAAAATCAGAGGAGCCACCTATCGTTTATGAAACAGATCAGCCATTTAAGACGGATATCATTAAGAAAACCATCGCGACAGGTTCTATCGTTCCGAGAAAAGAGATAGCGCTGAAGTCTCAGGTCTCAGGTGTTGTTGATGAACTCTACCTAGAGGAAGGCGAGAATGTAAAAGTAGGTGATCTAATAGCTCGAATTAAAATCATACCCAACGTAGTTGCACTCAATAATGCACAGGCGCAAGTAGAAGCGGCTGCTATCAATTTTGAAAATGCTGAGCGTGAGAAAAATCGTCAGAAAGAATTGTTCGATGATAAGGTGATTTCTGATTTTGACTACAATCAGTTTTTGCTTGCCTTTAGATTGCGTCAACAAGAGTTGGAGGCAGCACAAAACAATCTTGATCTAATAAGAGAAGGTGCTTCTAAGAAAACTGGTAATGTGTCCAACTTGGTGAGATCTACTGTTAGCGGTATGATCCTGGACATTCCTGTTAAGGAAGGTACATTCATTATCGAGTCGAATACCTTCAATGAAGGTACGACTATAGCTTCTATCGCAGATATGAGCGAGATGATCTTTGAAGGAAAAGTGAACGAGTCTGAAGTGGGTAAAATTGGTGTGGGCATGGACCTTATCATGACCGTGGGAGCGATAGAAGGGGAGGTTTTTGAAGCAGAATTAGAGTTTATCTCACCCAAGGGTGTGCTAGAGGATGGTGCGATCAAGTTTGATATCAAGGCAAATATTGTTCTGAAGGAAAACACTTTCCTAAGAGCCGGTTATAGCGCGACAGCCGACATAGTACTTGAAAGCCGCAATGATGTCTTAGCGATCAGAGAAAGCAATCTGATCTTCGAGAATGATCAGATGTTCGTAGAAGTCGCTCAGGGTAATCAGCAGTTTGTGAAGCAAGAGGTGACTACAGGGCTGTCTGATGGTATTAATATTGAGATACTATCTGGTATCACTGAGGGAGCAGAGCTTAAGAAGCTCTAGTCATTGCGGTAGCTAATAATCAAGTAAGAGAAGAAAGGGCAGACTAGCTGGAGTGGACAGCTTTGCTGGTTACTTCATCGAAAGCCTCATCATAGTCAGGTCTAATGGTTCCAATCCATCTGTCCCAGAATAAAAAGTACAAGCCATAGTTGCCATGAAAATGCTTGTGATGTTGGTTGTGATTGACTGAAGTATTCACCCATTTCCCGATCCAAGTTCTTTGGAATCCAGCAGGGTAAAGCTCCCAACCCAGATGGCCGTAAACATTGTAGGTCATCATAAAGAATAAGAAGACCAGGATGGCCGAGGTGTGATGAGGTATAAGCAGAACTATGGGAAAAATGATAGCCGCCTCAACTACACCTTCCAGTGGGTGAAAAGCATAAGAGGCCCATGGAGATGGATTGATTGAGTCGTGATGGATCTTATGAAAGTACCTGAATAGCTTCGGATGATGCATCGCACGATGCGTCCAGTAGAAGTAGGTGTCATGCATGAAGATCATGAGTACGACGCTCAGTCCCCAATATCCCCAGCCATATTCTGCGGTGGTGTCATACCTCAAAATAATGTCGAACATCGGAGTGGCGTAGATGGTCAAGCCAACTAGCACAAAAATAAAAATGGTGATGACTGAATAGATTACCTCCCTTAGATAGTCACTCTTACCAGGAAAGGCAGGCTGAATCTTTGAAGAATCAATGCGTCCCTTAAGGATTATATAAAAGACAAGAAAGGCTACACCTGCTATCAGAAAATAGCGAAACGCGTTCATCGCTAACATACCTATGGCCACATCGATAACTCGTTCCATCCTCCAAAAATAGTCGAGGGTTTGCTTAGAAAAAAGTGGAGACGATAAAGAGGTTTAACCTCTAGGTCTTCAAGACCTTTCAGGTTTGGCACAAAAAAAGGCTTCCGATTTCGGAAGCCTTTTGTATATCTGAAAGATGTTGTGATTACATCATGCCGCCCATGCCGCCCATGCCACCACCACCAGGCATAGCTGGAGCTTCTGGCTCAGGCTGATCAGCCACTACAGCCTCGGTGGTCAACAATAGACCAGCGATAGAGGCTGCATTCTCAAGAGCAAGTCTTGTCACCTTAGTAGGATCAATGATACCAGCTTTGAACATGTTCACGTACTCTTCAGTACCTGCGTTATAGCCATAGTCATCTTTTCCAGCTTTCACGTTATTCACAACTACTGAAGGCTCACCTCCAGCGTTTTCAACGATAGTTCTCAAAGGAGACTCCATGGCTGCTCTTACGATAGCCACACCAGTATTCTGATCAGCATTTTCAAGCTTCATGCCTTCTACAGCAGATAGGGCTCTTATCAGCGCAACACCACCACCAGCTACTACACCTTCTTGTACAGCAGCTCTAGTTGCATGCAATGCATCATCGACCAGGTCTTTCTTCTCCTTCATCTCTACTTCAGTAGCAGCACCGATGTATAGGATAGCCACACCACCAGATAGCTTAGCCAATCTCTCTTGCAACTTCTCTTTGTCATAATCAGAAGTTGTGTTTTCGATCTGCTGCTTGATTTGGTTTACTCTAGCTTCAATATCCGCACTAGTACCAGCACCGTTCACGATGATAGTATTGTCCTTATCAATATTGATCTTCTCAGCAGTACCAAGAGAATCAAGTGTAGCACCTTCAAGCTTGTAGCCTCTTTCTTCAGAGATCACAGTACCACCAGTTAGGGTAGCAATGTCCTCAAGCATAGCTTTTCTGCGATCACCAAAACCAGGAGCTTTTACAGCAGCGATTTTCAGTGAACCTCTTATCTTGTTTACCACCAAGGTAGCAAGCGCTTCACCTTCTACGTCTTCAGCGATGATCAACAATGGCTTTCCAGTTTGAGCAGTAGCCTCAAGCACAGGAAGGAGTTCCTTCATGTTGCTGATCTTCTTGTCATAAATCAAGATGTATGGGCTCTCAAGCTCAGCTTCCATCTTGTCTGTGTTAGTCACGAAGTAAGGAGATAAGTAACCACGATCAAACTGCATACCTTCTACAGTCTTCACTTCAGTTTCAGTTCCTTTTGCCTCTTCTACCGTAATCACACCATCTTTGCCCACCTTCTCCATTGCGGTAGCGATCATCGCACCTACTTCTGCATTGTTGTTAGCAGATACAGTGGCTACCTGAGAGATTTCATCACCTGTAGAGATTGTCTTAGACTGCTTTTTAAGCTCAGATACAACAGCCGCTACAGCTTTGTCTATACCTCTTCTAAGGTCCATTGGGTTTGCACCAGCAGCCACGTTTTTGATGCCGTGTGCGAAGATTGACTGAGCAAGTACAGTAGCTGTGGTAGTACCATCACCAGCGTCATCAGCAGTCTTAGAGGCTACTTCTTTTAGAAGCTGAGCACCCATGTTTTCTACTGCGTCTTCTAATTCGATTTCTTTCGCTACAGATACACCATCTTTAGTGACTGTAGGAGCACCGAATTTCTTATCAAGAATGACATTACGGCCCTTAGGTCCAAGTGTCACCTTTACTGCATCGGCTAATTTATCAACGCCTCTTTTGATTCTATCTCTAGCGTCGGTATCAAAGAATATATCTTTTGCCATAATTCTAGGTTTTTAATTTTTGGGATTAAACAATGATGAATTAAACAATGCCGAAAATATCGGACTCTTTCATGATAAGGTAATCAGTACCGTCGATTGTGATCTCAGTACCAGCATATTTACCATAAAGCACCTGGTCACCTACTTTTACATTGATAGGCTCATCTTTTTTACCAGTGCCAATAGCTACGATCGCACCCCTTTGTGGCTTCTCTTTTGCAGTGTCAGGGATAATGATTCCAGAAGCAGTCTTCTCTTCTGCAGCAGCAGGTTCTACTAGAACTCTGTCAGCTAATGGTTTGAAATTTACGTTTGACATCTTTCGTATGAATTTTAAGTTTCTTGTTAAAAATCTTAACTGATGCCGCACCTGCATTTCTCGTGCCATTGTACGATTGTCAGGCTTTATGACATTTTTACTGACAGTCTGACTGCAATTTTGTCACGCACTTTTTCATTTTGTCAGCCTCGCATGCTTGATAACTTATCCTTTGGTTGTTATCTTAACTTAAACCAATAGTTAGGAATAAGATTATGACAGAATTGCAAAAGGATTGGCTGACCGATGGATTGATTGATTTTGAGTACAAGAAGTACATCTTACTCGCCTATTTAAAAGACATAAGGCTGAGGTTTGACGAACAGAAGCTTTACCCATTCATGGCAGATCTGGTTTTTCATTACCAGAACCTATTAAAGGTCAAAGAGAGCAAAGAGCTTATCTACGAACTATTTCCTAAGTCAATAAGCAAAGCTGACTTCAAGAAGCTAGAGGTTAGTTATCAGAAGATAGTGAAAGATGATGATGTCATGCGCGAGATAGAAGACATATTGTCATATGCACTACCGCAATTGAAAGGAGCACTTTCTCAGGGCAAAGAATTGTTCGAAATGGTGGAGAGTCACCTGGAGATTAGTCCGATAGGTGTTACGCCATTATACGCCAATGAAGGTTACATCTTTTTGCAGATAGATCGAGTTCCGGAGGTCAACATATTCAGATATCAGGTTTCGGTTTTTGAGAATGCTCATGAGAACTACAGATCTATAAACACCACCTACGTCGACAAGGAAGTGAGATCAATTACCAATACATACGAGACAATCAAGTTGGGTCTTGCCAAGCGGTTTGCTTTTCTTCCTAATCCAGCGAGCTATCTGGTATTGAGTAAGTTGTCATTCCCGCTTCCAGAGACGCTATTGCCAGTAGCTAAGCGATTGTTGATCAGACAAATAGAATTAACCTGATAGGTTAGGAGAGGCAGCCTAAAGCTAGGCCATGCGAGATCTTTTAATCAAATAGGATGAGAAGATGGTGTCAAAGTCATCATTGACATCAGCTTCAATGAAATCAATCTTAAGCATACCGCACTTAAGTCTCAATTCGCTGTAATACTCATTCATCGTTGCTTTATAGTTTGACTTGATTTCCGAAGGCGTCACTTTGAGTTTTGTGCCTTCCTCCAGATCGTAGAACTCGTAGGGACGATCCTCAAAGTCAAAATCCAATTCAGTCTTCTTATCAGTGATATGAAACATTAGAATCTCATGCTTCTTATGCTTCAAGTGCTGCAATGCCACAAGAATATCCGTCATATCCTCCCGATCTTGAAACATGTCGCTGAAGATAATCACCAATGATCTCCGGTGGATTTTTTGAGCGATCTCATTCAGGGTACTGGCTACATTGGTCTTCTGCTCCTTCGCTTCTGAGTTGAGTACGTTCTGTAGTTCTAAGAATAGCTTGTGGATGTGTGTCGAGGTGGATTTTACCTCGGTCTGGGTATCTATTCCAGTGCTGAAAGTGTAAAGGCCAACAGCATCACGTTGTTTGTGAAGTAAGTAAGCAAGAGCTCCTGCAGCCATCGTCGCAAACTTGATCTTGGCCTTAGAGTCAGCAGGGTAGTACATCGATGAGGACTGATCAAGAATCAGATAGCAGCGGAGATTAGTTTCCTCCTCGTAGCGCTTGGTATAGAGCCTATCAGTACGCGCAAAGACCTTCCAGTCGATATGCCTCGTACTCTCTCCTGGATTGTACAAGCGATGCTCTGCAAACTCTACCGAAAAACCGTGATAGGGGGACTTGTGCAGGCCTGTGATAAATCCTTCCACCATTTGCTTGGCCAGCAATTCGATATTGCCAAATGCTTTTACTTTGTTTAAATCAAGCTTCATGGAGATATTATTGAAAACCTGTTTCAGGCAAGGCGAGCCGCTTTTGTTATTCTTAACAAACTGATCGTATAGTTAATTTATTTTCAATGAATAAACAATCGAGCCCATTTTAAGTAAGGCAAGATTTGGTTTTTTTGAAAAGAAAAAATTATTTAGGGGCAACTTAAAACCTAAACCAATAGAAAGTGGACGAAGACAAGGGGAATGATAGAGCGGAGATTTACTCTGAGAGGGTAAGAGCTGGAAAGAGAACCTATTTTTTTGATATTAAGGCTACTAAGTCTAATGACTACTACCTGACTATCACCGAGAGCAAGCGTAGGTACAAGGATGACGGCTACTTTTATGAGAAGCACAAAATATTCTTGTACAAAGAAGATTTTGACAAGTTCGTCAAGGCACTAAATGATACAGTGGGACATGTAAAGACCGAGCTGCTTCCGGAGGTTGACTTTGGTAAGTTCGAAAGAGAGTACGAAGAGCGGGAGAGCACGGCTTCAGCTGACACAGAACCTAAGTCGGATGATACGGAATTGAAGTGGGACTAGCCCATTCACAATGGGACATAAAAAAACCTCAACTGTATTCAGTTGAGGTTTTTTTATGATATTCAGAGCGTGACTTACTCTGAAATTACATTTAGTGTGATTTCAGGTTGTACCTCTTTATGAAGTAAGATCGTCGCTTTATGCTCACCAATCGCTTTGATTGCGCTAGCAATAGAGATCTT
This sequence comes from Cyclobacteriaceae bacterium, assembly GCA_040222235.1. Taxonomy (GTDB): domain Bacteria; phylum Bacteroidota; class Bacteroidia; order Cytophagales; family Cyclobacteriaceae; genus UBA6059. The sequence goes on along the minus strand of JAVKDO010000089.1, from coordinate 9,141 downwards.
CTTTCTATCTACATCTATACCCTTAGCTTTCAGCGCGTCAGAAACTTGCAATGCCGTGATAGCACCAAAGATCTTTCCACTCTCACCAGCCTTAGTAGCTATGTCTACCGTCAAGCCATTTAGCTTCTCAGCAATGCTTTCAGCGTCTTTCTTGATTTTATCAGCTTTATGGGCTGCCTGACGAATGTTCTCTGCAATCATTTTCTTATTGCTAGTATTTGCCAAAATGGCAAAACCCTGAGGAATAAGATAATTTCTACCAAATCCAGGCTTTACGCTGACTGTGTCATTCTTATAACCCAGACCTTTTACATCTTCTCTTAAAATAATCTCCATCGTCTCAGTAGTTTATTTTAGTGAATCAGATACATACGGAAGGAGCGCCAAGTGACGTGATCTTTTCACAGCTTGAGTAACCTTCTTTTGAAACTTAAGGCTAGTACCAGTCAATCTTCTTGGAAGAATCTTTCCCTGGTCATTCACAAATTTCAAAAGGAAATTGGCGTCTTTGTAGTCAATGTACTTGATGCCATTTTTCTTGAACCGGCAGTATTTCTTCTTCTGCTGTTCTCTGTTAATTGGTTCGTTCTGTAACGTCATGCTGCAGTTTCCTCTTTTTTGTCTTTCTTATTAAATGCACCGTTTCTTCTTCTATCGTTGTAAGTAATTGCATGCTTATCAAGTGATACGGTGAGAAACCTCATGATGCGCTCATCACGTCTATACTCTGTTTCTAGTGTGTCTACTAGTTCTGGAGCCGCCTTAAATTCGAAAAGGTGATAGAAACCTGTGGACTTATGAGAAATTGGATAAGCCAATTTTCTAAGGCCCCAATTTTCATCAGATACAAGCTCTGCACCATTGCTGGTGAGTACCTTTCTGAACTTGTCGACAGCATCCTCCATCTGGGCTTCAGATAGAACGGGAGTCATAATGAATACCGTCTCGTAATTCTTGTTCATAATAAATTTTTGTTAAATGAGGTGCGAAATTAGCTCATCCACTTAAGATTCAAAAGCCTAGCATCAATAAATCAATTATTTGACAGTGAAACTGCCCTTACCCATCAGGTAGTCGTCCGTGTAGACTTCTACTAAGTGCTGTCCACTCTGATAGTCGCTACCTTTCTCATAGTAGTAGGTCATCTTCTGGCGCTGACGGTCATATAGTATCTCTTGCTTTGCAGTAAAGAACATTTCACGCCCTTCAAACATGAAACTTCCAGACCCACGAGTTACATCAAAGAGCACGTTTCTGTCCGGGGCTATTATTCTTACCAGAATGTCTTTACCCTCAATAGGAGCCACCTGATTCTCTTCGATGTAAAAGTCAATTTTAAGTTTGTTGATATGACGACTTCTGAATTCACCTTCTCGCTCTTTGCCATTTTCTGCTACCGCAAATACTTGTAGACCTTCTACACCTAGCCTACCGGCAATAGCTACTTTTTCCTCTAGTTCGGTCTTAGATACATTCAGATCTCTGAGTGACTCATTCAGCTCGTTTTTCTCTTCTTTTAAGGTAGTGTTTTCAACCACCAGCTCTTCATTGATTTCCTTTAGTCGATCTATCTCTATGTCCTGAGCTACAAGCAACTCTTTATATCCATCCACACGTTCTTGAAGATCATTGATCTGTCTGAAGGCGCGAGTACGAAACTCTTGACGTTCTGTCTCCAGCTTCTCTCTGATTTTGAGGAGGGTATCGATCTCTCCACCAAGCTGTGAGATAGTGATGATCTTATCATTTAGCTGATTGGTGATTGAATCGAGCTGTGCGTAAGTCTGCTCAATTAGTACCTCTTGAGCAGCTTTCTCCTCTTCGAGTTTTTTGTTTTCTAAATAGTTGTATACAACTAGTCCGGCCACCACCAAAAGCACCACTATAAGAATAGGTACAATCGGTGATCTACTTTTCTTCTCTTTTTCTTGGCTTGGCTGATCCGGTTTTTGCTGCTCCTCCATAATCCTTTATCCCTTTTAAAAATCGGTGCAAAAATAGAGGAATGTGTTATAAAACCATAGCAACACCCTCTCTTCTAAAAAACGCCCTTTCTTCGTATATATTTGGTGAGAATATGAAACTAAATGAGGCATACTGGACGGAAAGATACGATTCCGGTCAGATGGGCTGGGATATCGGCTACCCATCAACGCCCATAAGAGAGTATATCGATCAACTCGAGAATAAATCCTTGAGGATACTTATACCCGGCGCGGGCAATGCCTATGAGGCAGAGTACCTATATCATCATGACTTTTCGGAGGTGACGGTTATTGATCTATCAAAGGCACCTTTAGATCGCTTATCAGAAAGATGTCCTGAGTTTATGGGAGATCAACTTGTCCATGGGGATTTTTTTGACCACTTTGGAGAATACGACCTTATTTTGGAACAGACATTTTTCTGTGCCCTGAACCCTTCACTTAGGGCTCAATACATTGATAAAATGCAATCACTACTAGCTCCAGCAGGAAAGCTTGTTGGTGTGCTGTTCAATATTCCTCTGAACTCTGATCGCCCGCCTTTTGGTGGTGCCAAAGAGGAGTATGTCCGGCTTTTTGAGCAGCAATTCTTTTTGAACACATTCGATGAGTGCTATAATTCTATTCCGCCTCGACAAGGAAGCGAACTCTTTATTCACTGCACTAGTAAGTAAGTGTCCAGTGCTGCTTTTGAATTTCCTCTTTGAAGAAGATCACTCCGACCTGAAACAGGTCAACCGAGCAAGTCACTTCAGGGTGGTTTCTGATTTCATCCCATGCGATCTTCATTTCTTTGGACCAATGAATATCATCTAGGACAATTACTGAGTTCTTGTGGCACCTCTTGAGAAGCAGATAAAAGTAGGTCAATGTAGCTTGCAGGGTATGATTGGCATCCATAACTGCCATATCCACATGGCCTATTTCTTCAATAAGCTGCGGTAGCAAATCGTCGATATTTCCGGTTCGCAGATCAATCTTGCCATTGGCGTGCTTCTCAAAATGGGACTTTGATAGCGCGCTCAGTGTAGGGTCGCCTTCTACTGTATATATCCTGCTTTGAGGACTGTTATTGTGCAGTTGTAGTGAAAGTAAGCCTAGTGAGGTTCCTAACTCAATTATCGTCTTTGGTTGTGCAAAGGCAGCTATGCGAGCAACAAGTCTGGCTGTCTTAATTGATGATATAGAGTGTCTGGCGATCGTTGATATACTACGTTTGTCCGAGGCTTCCATCAGTGATCCTGCGCCGAGATCAACTAATTCAATTCCCGTGTGATTATGCCTTAGCTCTTTCCTCAGTTGAAGGAGATGTCGGTCATCTGTACCTGTGGCCTTGACCGCTTTAGTGTAGAGATCGAAGATGAAGGGAGCATGCAGTGAATGTTCATCTACCTGAGACATTAGGTAGTGAAAATACTCCTGGGCTTGAAATAGCTTCTGACGGATCAGCAAGTGATCAGTTTAGTCTGAAGGGGACGACCATGCTGAAGGCTGGAATGGCTACATCGATGGTACTGCCGTCAAGTGAGCGCTCCATTGTATAGGTGCCATACATTTTGCCGGTACCTGAGCGTAGGTTACACCCTGAGACATAGCGGTGAGATTGACCGGGCTCTAGCACAGGCTGCTGACCTACTACACCATCACCTTCTACCTCTCTTACCTCGAAAGTAGCGTCATGGATATACCAATGTCGCTTGAGTAATTGAAAAGTGTGTTGGCTGTTATTTTCGATAGTGATGCGATAAGTGAACACAAAATGCTTTTGGCCAGGGCTCGAATACTCGGGCTGATACTCAGTTTCAACACTGACTTTTATTCCTTGTGTGATTTCTGTAGTCACTTACTCTAAAATCTAATTAATGCAGAATATCAATTAATGAGCGCAGAGCTGCTAAAAATGGTATCGTGCGTAATTGTCTCATGTTTGTCCCCCGTGCACCGAGGCAGACGGAGATTCCATTTAAATTATTACGAGGTTACAGCAGTAAAGATTGCCAAACCGCTATAATTTCGAATGAAAGAAACAAAAAAAACCTGACTTATTGAATAATGAACGTGAAAATTGAGTCGAGCTGGCGGGAGAGGTTGAAAGCCGAGTTTGAAAAGGAATATTTCCAACAGTTGGTGGAATTTGTCAAGTCAGAATATCAGTCGCACAAAGTGTATCCGCCAGGAAAGCAGATATTCAATGCATTTGATCACTGTTTTTTTGATCAAACGAAGGTCGTAATTATAGGACAAGACCCCTATCATGGCAATGGCCAAGCGCATGGATTGTGTTTCTCTGTTAATGAAGGCATACCTATGCCACCGAGTTTGGTGAATATATTCAAGGAGATCAAAGACGACCTCAACCTTCCTATACCACCTAATGGAAGCTTGGTGAGATGGGCAGATCAGGGAGTTTTATTGCTCAATGCGACGCTCACAGTTAGAGCGAGTGCACCTGGCTCACATCAAAACAAAGGCTGGGAGTCGTTCACTGATGCAGTGATCAAGACGGTCTCTGATGAAAAGGAAAATGTAGTCTTTCTGCTATGGGGCTCCTACGCTCAGAGGAAGGGTGCTATTATTGACAAGGCCAGGCACCACGTGCTTGAGTCACCACATCCCTCACCATTTGCAGCACATAGAGGCTTCTTCGGCAATAAGCACTTCAGCAAAACCAATGAATACTTGGCTTCAAAAGGTCTTCAGACAATAGACTGGTGATGGTTTAGCCGATGATGTTGAAGAATCTTCTCCAGCGAAGCTTGCTGAAAAGACTCTTATTAGCATCTAGTGACAGCCATATAAAGGCAGCTTCACCTACGACATGATCTTCTGGTACAAAGCCCCAAAATCTTGAGTCCTCGGAATTATGACGATTGTCGCCCATCATGAAGTAGTAGTTCTGCTTGAAAGTATACTCTGTGACCTCAGCACCATCGATGAGTAGTTTACCCTCTGAGATCTTAGCATCATCGTGATTCTCATAGTTTGTGATAGTGGAGCCATACATTGCAAGGGTCTCCTCATCCAGCTGGATTTTCTTACCCTCTCCAGGTATTTCGATAGGACCATAGAAGTCACTATTCCAGGCGTAATACCTAGAGTCCGGAAATATTCTTGGATTTACCTGAGTTTCGGGCATTTTAGCCAACCTTACTTCGGTTACGAAATCAAGTTTCTCTAGTTCTGCAGCCGCCTCAGGTGTAGTGTGTAGGATATATCCACCGTTGATGGAATTGTACTCCCAGATTTCATGCTTATCGAAAATACGCTCATTGATTGTCTGGTCTGTGATCACGTAGTATCGAAATTGCATTTCTTCAGGATTTTGACCAAGCTCGCCATTGATGTAGACCTGAGTATCTCTTACCTCGAGGAGGTCACCCGGTACCCCAATGCAGCGCTTGATATAGTGAGTCTTGAGGTCGATGGGATGTTCAAACTCTGGAGGATAGTTAAACACCACCACATCGTTGCGCTCTACATCTCCGAGTCCAGGTAATCTAAATTGCGGTAGCTGAATCCAATCAAGGTAGGAGGGGATATCAGTCCCCCAGATCTTCGCATGGGTCAGCGGAACTTGCAAAGGTGTCTTAGGCGTCCTTGGTCCATAGCTGATCTTGCTCACAAAGAGGAAATCGCCAACGAGCAGCGACTTCTCCATCGAAGGGGTAGGAATAGTAAAGGCCTCCATGAACACCCACCGGATGATGGTGGCAGCCACAACGGCAAAGACAATAGCATCGAGCCACTCTTTGACAGGACCTTTCTTTGGTTTTTCTTCTTTCTTCTTCTTTGTAAACATCTTACTCTTCCTGATTCAGCCGGCGGCAAATTTAGAAACTATTTTACTTAAATAAAGGCTGATTCGGATGTGGCGATTATCTCTTGATATTGGGTGTCAATCGCTAACCATCTGCGCCATTGAACGCTGCACCTCATGAAAACCCAAGGAAGTCATCCATTGTCAAAACTCCTCGCTTGTCCTTAATCCACTCAGCGACAAGTATCGCACCAAGGGCAAAGCCTTGTCGGCTGTGTGCTGTGTGTGTCAGCGTGATCTCATCTTCTGCAGATTCGTAGGATATGGTGTGTGTGCCAGGTACGTCATCGATCCTTTTTGAGATGATTGGCAGGTCTTCTTTCTTATCAGAAATTTGATTCATCCAGCTTGAGAACCTATGGCTATTCTTAATTATTCCTTCAGCAAGGGTGATAGCCGTTCCGCTAGGGGCATCTTTCTTTTGGGTATGGTGAACTTCTTCCATCTGCACGCCGTACCCGGAATATTGATCCATGAGCTTTGCTACATGCTCATTGATTTTGAAGAAGAGATTGACGCCAAGGCTGAAGTTGGAAGAGTAGAGGAGCGTACCATTTTTCTTAATAGCGTAGGCTTTTAATTCCTCGTACCGCTCAAGCCACCCCGTGGTACCAGAGATGACAGGAATACCTAAAGCGACACATTCATGTAGGTTGTTATAGGCAGAACCCGGTTGGGTAAATTCTATAGCGACATCAATTTGCTGCGGTTCGAGTTGAGCCACACCTGTCTCAGTTTGTTCGTCTACTACAGCAACAATTGTATGCCCTCTATCTTCGGCTATTCTTTCAATAGTTTGGCCCATCTTACCATACCCAATCAATGCTATATTCATAATACTAGAAAGTCAGTGATATGCCAACTCCCGCCGCTGGGTATAGACCAGGAAGGGGTTGAAGACTCGGCTTAATTTTCAAGGAAAGGTCTTCGTTGACATCAAACTCCTTCAAGTGAGCTGAGACGTGTGCTTCGACGACATTGAGCAAGTAATAAATCATCCCTACGATGATCATAAAGTCTCTATCTCGTTTGTAGCGGTCTCTTCTATTTTGCAGAGAGGATTCATTAAATCGATCAAAAGGATTAGTCGTTTCAGCTACTCCGTCTACCTCCGCTAGCAGCGCATTGTTGAAGGTGTTGTACAGATCATGGTTTTGATTGATGAAGTGAAGTATGATAATGCCACCTCCATAAATCACAGGGATTTTCCAGTAGTCTCTATTGTACGCTTGTCCTAGACCAGGCAATACCGCCGAGTACATTGCAGCTTTTAGGGGATCAAGTGTGGAGACTGTCTCGATAGTTTCGACATTATCGAGATTGCCTTGTACATCTACAATATCTACGTCTTGAGCTGAGAGCATATGCGATGCTCCAAGAAAAATGAGAAGGAATAGAAGTTGAAAGAATCTATAATTCAAGGATCTCCAATATTCTATTGAGATCATCTGTTGAAAAATAGGGTATGGTGATATCACCGTTATCTTTTGCTTTTTGATTGATTTGAACCTTGGTTCCAAAGTGCGAAGATAAGCTTTCTTGAAGTTTTTTGAGTTCTGGGGAAAACTCCTTTTCCGCTTTTTTCGGTTCAGCCTTATCTTCTTTTGACGTCAATGATCTAACCAGCGCCTCAACTTTTCTTACGGAAAGGTCCTCGCTCAAGATTCGCTTGAATACGTCAAGCTGAAGACCCACATCGTCAATGCTGATGATAGCTCTGGCATGTCCCATAGTCAGCTTGCCATCTCTCAATGCAATCTGTATATCTGGCGGCAACTTTAGCAGCCTGAGGTAATTGTTTACAGTAGTTCGATTCTTACCTACCCGATCACCTAGCTCTTCTTGCTTGAGCTGACATTCGCTCATCAGTCGCTGGTAGGAGAGGGCAATTTCAATGCTATTGAGATTTTCACGTTGGATATTCTCAATTAATGCCATCTCCAGCATCTGCTGGTCATTGGCCTCTCGGATGTAGGCTGGAATCTTGGTGAGTCCTGCAAGCTTGGATGCTTGAAACCGGCGCTCTCCAGAAATCAGCTGATACTTTTTAGTAGCAAGTTTGCGAAGCGTAATCGGCTGAATGATGCCTTGAACTTTGATGGACTCAGCCAGCTCTTCGAGGGCTTCTTGCTTGAAGTCAGTTCTCGGCTGAAATGGATTAACCTCTATCTCCGATAGATCGACTTCACCGATGTTGCCAGTTCCAGAGGCACCAGCACCACTTACATTTCTACGCTTGCCTGCAGTACCTTCTTTGTTATCTAATAATGCTCCTAAGCCTCTGCCAAGGGCATTTTTTCGTTTGGGCTTTTTGTCTTCGCTCATACCTGCTCAACCAACATTCCGTTAGTGACAAGAATCTCACGTGCAAGGTTGAGATAGCTAATTGCTCCTTTGCTCTCCGCGTCGTGGGCGATTGCCGGTAGGCCGAAACTCGGCGACTCACTCAACTTGATATTGCGAGGAATGATAGTGTCAAAAGCAAGCATATTAAAGTGAGTCTGCACCTCATCGACTACCTGGTTAGACAATCTCAAACGTACGTCATACATCGTCATCAATATACCTTCAATCTCAAGCTCAGGATTGAGTCGCGACTGAATGATCTTAATAGTGTTAAGGAGCTTGCCTAAGCCCTCAAGCGCGAAGTACTCGCACTGTACAGGGATAATCACAGAATCAGATGCGGTCAAGGCATTGACAGTAATCAAGCCAAGTGATGGAGAGCAATCAATGATAATGAAGTCGTAATCGTCTTTGATAGAAAGTAGAACCTCCTTCATCTTGAGTTCACGCTCATCGATATTCACCATCTCCACTTCTGCACCTACCAGGTCAATGTGCGATGGCATTAAGTCTAAATAACTGATGTCGGTCTCAACAATGCAGTCTTTTGGTGACACACCATCAACCATGCATTCATAGATACTATACTCAATCTCTTTTGGGTTATGCCCAATACCTGAAGTGGCGTTGGCCTGGGGATCAGAGTCTACGATCAGTGTCTTGAACTCTAAAGCAGCAAGGCTAGCTGCCAGATTGATAGCTGTTGTAGTCTTACCTACACCGCCCTTTTGATTGGCAATAGAAATGATTTTACCCATCGAGATGTCTTATTTAATGGTTTGGATTGATGAGGATAGGCCCGTTGGCGTCATCACACAATCACAAATATAGAAGTTTAAGACATAAATGATAGCCCAAAACCTAAAGGGTGGGAAACTTGTGGAAAACCCCTTAAATATCTATTTATCAGACTGTTATATATTGATAACTGTCTGATAAATACCGACACGGCCTTCTCGTCAAGAAGAAGTGGGTCGAGAATCACTTCTTAGG
>JAVKDO010000088.1:0-3603 GCA_040222235.1 Cyclobacteriaceae bacterium | reverse complement strand
GTTTTCTTCTTCAGATAATGACATACTGACTGGAGAAGATGGGGATGTTTATATCGGAGCGAGTTTTAATATGGCTTATGCTCTGACAGATGTCATCAGCTTTGATAGAGATAAGTGTGAAGTGCTAACAGATATCTCAATGGCATGGCAGGTAGAAGAAGTAGAAACCACATACGCCTACACAGAGAATCACATTAAATCCATACTGATTCCGCAGTTGACGTCCTTGCTTGATCTGGAAGATGATCCCATTGAGCAAAAAGCATTGGTCAACAACATTTCTCTATGGGAAAAAGTAGTCCACAATAATGACTCACTTCGAAAGAACAGCCAATATCAGAATAATCGATCCTTCAGCGCAGGAGCTGCCTTTGAAGGGAATTCATCTATTGAGGACATAGTTCAAACCTCCTACACATTTACCGTCAACACGAGTGCGGAGTATGTAAGAGCACTTCAAATTGCGGGCGGCACGTTCAATGAGACAGAATTAGGTATTAAACTAAATCTAAGTACTAGTTCCGCTAAAGATACCATTGAGACCACATCGGACGTTGAGACATTCGGCTATGTACTAGATGACGATGATGTCGGGGACTTCTTCAGTGTATCTATAGGCGAAGATGCTGCCCATGGGTCTCCTATTTTTAGGCTAGAAGGAGGCACAAGTTCTTGTCCGCAGGAGGCCGGAACTCAGTCAAGAGATAGGGCTCAGATCTTATTAGATACAGAGACTAAAAGGAATGTGCCCACTAATGAGGCAGCCAACTTTATAGGTTACTTATCCAATCTCGGTGAGAGCGGTGAAGCGCGTGAATACCAAATAATCGATGTATCCAGTTCAAACCTCGATGGGGCTATCATTACGGTAGGTGGTACTAATGTGACTGGTCAGGCAGGCTCCTATTTTATACCTCCAGGAGAGACCCTCACTACCGTAATTAGTGTTGAAAGAGGGCCACTGGCATTTGACTATGAAGATCTACAGCTGATAATGTTTCCACCATGCGAATATGAACTCTGGGAAAATAATGGATCCCTTGTCAACTCGGATACCATCACATTTTCAGTACATTTTCAAAGTGAATGTAGCAGCATTGATCTCTCCTTTCCAGAAGACGAATGGAGAATTAATCTGGCGGATAGTAATGCAATCGATATTGCACTAACGGGCTATGATGTCAATAATGATAGTCTGCAAGATGTTAGACTGCAATACAGAGAAATCGGTCAAAACTGGAACACGGCATTTATCACAGATAAAAACCTGCTAGTAGACGCCTACTTTGACTACAACTTCGATGTTGCTGATCTTCCGGATGGCGAATACCAATTGCGTGCCGTTTCCAATTGTGGGATCAACACTGGTATATCCTACTCTCCTATCGCGAATGGTGTGATCGACCGGACGACCATCGCACCCTTTGGTAGCAGTTTCCCCAATTCAGGGTTCTTACGCAAAGGTGAAGAAATATATGCGGAGTTTGACCAAACCATCGACTGTGCATCAGCGTCATCACAATCCAATTTGACCCTTATCAATCAGCTAACCGGTGAAGCTGTCCCTGCCCTACTCTCATGTGGTGCCGATCAGCTGATCATCACTACTGATCCTCCTGAGCTGATCAATTCACTAGATAGTGTGATGTTACAAGCAAGCGTTTTTGGTATTCAGGATACGAACGGCAATGTACAAGAGGATACACTTCGATGGTCATTTATCGTCAATGTCAGTCCTGTTTTTTGGAGAGAAAAAAACCTTGTCGCTTCAGCGATTGTAGGCTCACCGTTACAAGAGACTATCGTACTCAACAATGAATCTACCACCACCCAATCCTACCAAATCATTGATCATCCTGACTGGATTACGGTAGACCAGCTTGCAGGAGCCATACTTGCAGAGAGTAACGATGCGATCGACATCTCGTTCCGAACAGACATTGACCCTGGCAACTATACCGGTCAGATCATCGCCCTGATCGATGGCATAGAAGAAATCATGTCGATCGACTACACCCTCCTGCCTACTCCTATCGGCTGGCAAATCGACCCTAGCGACTATGAGCATAGCATGAGTATTACGGCTCAGTTTAGCCTTGATGATTCGGATACGGCCATCTCGACAAGCCCAAGAGATATCATAGGTGTATTCGTCAATGGTCGTTTAAGAGGGTTTTCGAATATCGAATATGTGCCTTCGCTGGATTTACATGTAGCCTTCATTACGGCATACGCCAATGAGCAGGGAGAAACCTTAAAGTTTAGATTTTGGGATGGCACCAATGGAATAGAATATGGCGCGAAAGAAGAAGAGAACTTTGAAGTTGACGGTAGTATTGGCACTGTTGAAGATCCCCTGATTCTTCATTCGGAAGGCATTTTTCAGATCATTCCAGTCACTCAGGGTTGGAACTGGATTTCATTCAATGTTACCAATGACTATCTGCAAGACCCGACGCTGGCACTGTCAAAGCTTTTCGAAACACTACTAAGCAAAGAGGCTGGTAACGAACTGTTGATCAAATCTCAAACGGAGTTCTCAGAATACATTGAGGCAACAGGCTGGAATGGCACGTTGACTACATTTAATAATGAGGAAGGCTATCTGCTCTATCTCAGTAAAGCAGCGGATACCCTACGCGTCATTGGACAACCCATCGCAGACCAACCCTCCTTTCCTATTGGTGCAGGATGGAACTGGGTCGGTTATCCACTATCAGCTGAACTCAGCATTAATGAGGCCCTGGTGGGTTTTGAGGCTTCAGAACAAGACCTGATTAAAAATCAGTCAACCTTTGCATCCTACTCAAGTAACGTTAGTAGCTGGGTCGGCAATCTTACCAACTTAGCCCCTGGTGAAGCCTATAAAATGAGACTGGCCGGTGATGCAACTATTGACTTTCCAGCATCAGGCAGGCTGCTCGATGGACACAACATCAATCCCCACTCTTTTGAACACAATATGATAGTCATAGCAAACCTTGAGGTCGAAGGTAGTTTCAACCCGGGCACCTTTAAGATCATAGCTGAAATAAATGGTGAACCTCAAGGGATAGGAACGCTTACTTATGATCCTGACGATGACCAGAATAGAACTTACATGATGATTTATGGTAATGATATCAATGCCGGAGATTCCTTGTCTTTTAGTCTCATCAATGAAACAGAAGACCTAATTGGATTGACCAGCGACCCAATAGTCTTCGGTATTGACGCCAATGCCGGTAGCAGTCTTGATCCTCTGTCGTTAAGGCTAAAAATAGAAGACGAGTTAGAAGAAGAAATATCCTCGTTCTCAACCATTCTTGAGCAGAATTATCCGAATCCATTTATTGATAAAACCAGGTTCAAATTTTCAATCAAAGAAGATCAATTTGTCAGTATTGAAATGATTGACATGGCCGGAAGAAGAATCAAGACTATTGTGAATGATGATATGAGAGCAGGCAGCTATTCGATCGATCTTGATAATTCAGATTTACTGCCAGGAGTTTATATGTACAAGATGGAGACGCCAAGTTACAAGGCGGTCAATCGGATGGTCTACCTGAGCAGATAGATGGAAGCTGTTTCAAAATGTAGCCTTTTAATAAGATGTCATAT
>JAVKDO010000087.1:0-3254 GCA_040222235.1 Cyclobacteriaceae bacterium | reverse complement strand
TCTTCATAATCCCATTGAGATGAGGCTTATGCAAAATGATCGGTACACTAATGATGCTCTCAAACTTGACTCTCGATCCGGATGTTTTTCCTTTCTTGATCTCGCTAAACCCATAATAGCCAAGAAGTGTGACCATCTCGTCATAGTGAAAATCAGAGGGTAGTTTGATAAACCTTTCAAGTAGTTTTTCTCTTCTTGACATAACGAATAGCAACTAAATATAGTTGCTATCTATAATAATACCAAAGCCAAAAGCAATACCACCACCAATACGCTCAGCCCCTGCACAGCACTAACAATGGAATAACTCCGGTAGGCATCTCCAACCTTCAGGCCGCTGAACTGGCTCACCACCCAGAAATAAGAATCATTGGCATGGGAGAAGGTCATCGCGCCTCCACCAATGGCGATCACGCATAGGGTAACAAACATAGGGCTGCTTGATCCGTCTATTCCAATCATTGGAGCCAGCAGTGAGCTTGTCACCACTATTGCTGCAGTCGATGAACCCTGAGAGGTCTTCAAGACAGCTGCTACTGCAAAGGCTGCTAGCAATATCACCAAGCCACTTTGATCACTTCCTCCAATCAGTCCTGTTAGATGCCCTGTCAAGGAGGAGCTTTTTAATACAGCCCCGAAAGCGCCACCTGCTCCAGTAATAATGAGGATCGGCCCTGCCTGTGATATGGCAGTTGTTGTCATATTGGTGAAAGCTCTGACGCTTTCGATTTGAAGACAAAAGAACGCAACCAATACACTGATCAATAGGGCAATCATGGGATTACCTACAAAGTCAATGATTGCCATATCCCATGAAGCCAGATTGCTAATCGTCCCCAGGCTAATCAGGAGAATAGGTAAAACGATAGGCACCAAGGCCCGCCAGGTAGCGAGAGAGATCAGTTCTGGTTGTTCTTCAGTGCTGGTTTCCGGTAGGAGTACCGACATATTTCTGGTAAGTCGACTACCCACCCATAGTGCGATGGGCAAGGTCACGAAAGCCACAAAAAAGCCAACCAAGATCACAAGGCCTAAATAGGAAGTGGCTCCAAGGTTACCAGCTGCGGCGATGGGACCTGGTGTCGGAGGCACCAAGGTGTGCGTGGCATATAGACCGGCTGCCAGACCGACAGATAAACTAGCCGGAGTTTGCCCGGTGCGCTCACTGACTTGCTTGACGAGCCTTGATAATATGATAAACCCAGCATCACAGAAAACCGGTATTCCCACAAAAGCACCTAGAAAACTCAAAGCTGCAACCGGATGCTTCCTGCCAATCCCATTCATCAGTACAGTGGCAATCGTCTGTGCAGCACCGGACTGCTCCATCATCATGCCCAAGATGCTTCCGAGTACGATAATCACCCCTATAGAGGCCAGCAGTCCTCCGAAACCTTCACCAACCTTGCTGACCACCTCAGGTAGGGGAAGACCCAAGGCCACACCTGCACCCAAAGCCGCGACGATCAACGAGAGAAACGGGTGCCATTTCCATACCGAGATGGACACAATGATCCAAGCTACCGCAAGAAACAAAATGAGGAAAGCTGTAATCATCGAGTAAGTTTATAGTACGCGGATGGTCTAGTTTCGACCATCACGCCATGAGATTTGGAGGTTACTTCTGCTAATGACACTCGCAAAACTGTCACATTGAGCCTACCTGCCGACAAGGCAGGATTCTATAGATGTTTATTATCCTCGATTTCGACAAGCTCAATCTGACAACTCTGGTTATGAATCAATAAGTAGAACTACTTATATTCTATCGCTAGGACCTCATCAAAATTAGGATTGACAGATCGTGCAAACTGAATCGCAGCGTGATCTTCTTCCAGCTCATTGAAGTAGAATACTCCACCCTCGCCTCTTTGCTTGTCTAGATCTCCTTGCATGTCCTTCAGCCCTTGCATGTATGGCGCATAGCTCTCACCCTCGCCTGTCGACTTCACAACGAAAAGCAATGCGGGCTCATTAAAAGGAGCTTCCCAGCCCGTAGGCATATTTGATCCAAAGTGGAAAGTGGAGCCTGCCTCCATCACCTGGCGCTTACCTTCACTACATAGTACCCAGCTACCGCTAATGGTATAAATCATACTCTCGGTAGGGTGTGGGTGCTCAGAAAGGAACATACCTGGCTGTAGCTCTATGAAAAACGAACGCATATTCTCAGCATAAAGTAATGGGCCAAAAATTCCTTCGTGGGTCATGACACCTACTGACTCCACAGCATCTCTGATGTTGGTGATGATCTCAATGTTGTTGGCATGCTGGATATATTCGGGGGATACCGCAGTGGCCGGAACCACTTCGGCAGGTTTGATCTCAGCATTAGCGACTGGAGCTGCCTCTGCTGAGTGTGTATGTGGCTCCCCACCATCATGGCTGTGACCCTCCTCAGCTTCAGGTGCAGGTTGGCTACAAGCCCAAAATAGAGCTAAGGCAAGTAGTAATATGGATGAATATCTCATGTTAAATAGTTTAGGTTAGAGAAATGAATTTAGTGATAATGTTAGTTCGTTGATAGCTTTTTGTGATGATTCTGGCCTGGGCCGTCCAACAGTCCATAGACACACGGAATCACAAATAGATTGAGAATAGTGGCCGAAAGCAGCCCTCCAAGGATCACCATTGCCATCGGACTTTGGATCTCATTGCCGGGTTCCCCACCCTTGACCACTAGCGGAATCAATGCTAAGCCTGTGGTGAAAGCGGTCATTAAGATTGGGTTGAGGCGATCGATTGCTCCAGCCTTGATGAGCTCAAGGCCACCTATCCCCTCTTCTCGTCGTAAGTCTTCATATCTGGAAACCAGCAGAATCCCGTTCCGGGTAGCGATCCCAAAAAGGCTGATAAAACCAATGGTGGCGGCTATGCTGATAATACCTGAAGTGAAATAGACGATAAGGATACCTCCGATCAGTGCCATGGGGAGATTGAGGAGTACGACCAAGGCCAACTTCACCTTTCGGAATTCAATATATAGCAAAATGAAAATAACCAAGATCGCCAACACGGCTGTCATCAGCAGCAGTTGAGAAGCACGGGACTCGCTCTCAAACTGACCTCCATACTCTATACGGTATCCTTCCGGTAGGTCTACTGAGGTACGAATAGCTTCCTGAATATCAGTCACGGCACCACGTAGATCACGGCCTTGTACATTTGCTGCGATGACTATCTTCCGCTGCACGCCCTCACGGCTGATCGATCCAGGGCTGCTGACTGAGTTGACAGTGGCCACCTGATCCAAG
>JAVKDO010000086.1:0-101515 GCA_040222235.1 Cyclobacteriaceae bacterium | reverse complement strand
TGGCCTGAAGTGTCTGACTTGTGATGAGGATAAGTATGACCAAGATGATGAGGACTACTCATTTGGTGATTTGGACAGCAATGGTGATAGCCAGCGATTAGACTTTGAGGGGTTCGACGAGGTTGAGGCAACTTTCCGATTTGATCTGGAGATCATCCAGTCTAACGAATACTCGGTAGTAGTAAAGGGTCCAGGCAAGAAAATGAAAAATCTGGAGGCGCGTCAGTCTGGAGATAAGATCATGTTTGACTTTGATGAGCGTAACTGGCGCTGGTTTGATAATGAAAACGACCCCAGAGTCAAGATCTTCATCACTACACCAAGGCTTACTGACCTGGACCTGAGTGGCGCATGTACTGCCAAGGTGAGAGGGTTTGAGCAAGACCAGGTCACGGTCTCTCTTTCCGGAGCTTCTGAAGCCAATATGAGCGTGGATGCTGATCGATTTGTGGCTAAGCTCCAGGGAGCCTCTAATCTCAAACTTTACGGTAGTGGAAAAGAAATGGACGCAAACCTCACGGGTGCCAGCTCTATAGAAGCCTATGACTATGAAGTGGATTATGCAGAAGTCAGGGCACAGGGGGCAAGCAGCGCAGAGATCTACGTCAACAAAGAGATCGACGGTGAGGCCACAGGGCTGAGCAATATCAAATACCGAGGAGAAGGTAGCGTACAAGGAAATACTCGCAGTGCCAGGGGCATTCGACGAGGATAGTTTTTATTTCAAGTTCAATTTGAAAAGCTCTGTCTATGGCAGGGCTTTTTCTTTTTCTAGCCGAGTAGTGGTCGGACGAGTCTTCTACTTGATACACCTAATGCTGGAATACCCTACAGCTTTTAGGCTACACTCGTCCGACCACTATAATGCCCCTAATCACTTTTCGTTTCAGATATCAATCAATCGCCCACCCATCATTCATCATAATCTATTCTATATAAAGAGCTTAGCTTGATCCTATGGATGTCAGGGTTAGGTTTTTCGGAGGTGCTAGGACGGTAACCGGCTCGAAATATCTATTGGAGATAGATGATTTCAAGCTATTGGTAGATTGTGGATTGTTTCAAGGTCTAAAGGAACTGCGGCTCAAAAACTGGCAGCCTTTAGATATCGAACCTAAGCAGATCGATGCGGTACTGCTCACTCATGCGCATATCGACCATTCAGGTTATCTGCCGCGACTGATCGAGGATGGCTTTGAAGGGTCTGTCTACTGCACTGAGGCTACTGCTGACTTGCTTCGTATCATGCTTACCGATTCTGCTAAGCTGCAGGAAGAGGAAGCTCGATTTGCAAAGAAGAAAGGCTACTCCAAGCATGCTAACCCACTGCCACTCTATGGTGTCAAGTCAGCCGTTAAAGCCTTGGAGCATTTGGTGAGATGTGAATTGGATAAGTCTGTAGT
Organism: Cyclobacteriaceae bacterium; assembly: GCA_040222235.1. Classification (GTDB taxonomy): domain Bacteria; phylum Bacteroidota; class Bacteroidia; order Cytophagales; family Cyclobacteriaceae; genus UBA6059. Next base: position 100,112 of record JAVKDO010000086.1, on the reverse strand, counting down.
GATCACAAATGGGGTAGAGGCCAATTTTGTATTGGCGGGGCATATCCTAGGCGCTGCTTCGATCGTGTTGCGACTCACTGGTGCACAACAGACCAAGGAGATTGTCTTCTCTGGCGATATTGGTCGCTATGACAATCCACTACACTTTGATCCAACAGCCATCAAAACAGGAGATGTGCTGTTCATCGAGTCCACGTACGGTAACCGAGAAAATGATAGTGATTATCCCGAGCAGGAATTGGCACGAGTGATCAACGATACAGTGGATCGACGTGGCTGTTTACTCATCCCCGCATTTGCTGTAGGGCGTACCCAGCTTATCTTGTATTATCTAGCCAAGCTCTTTGATGAAGGCCTGATTCCTCGTTTACCAGTTTATATAGACAGTCCAATGGCCTTGTCTGTCACCGGTCTTTATCGAAGGTATGATGAGTGCCATCGATTGTCGATTGGGAATGAAGAAGGAGCCAAGTCACCTTTTGATCACCCTCAGTTTTACTATGTACAGGAGCAAGAGCAGTCGGTGGCACTCAATACTATCGAGAAGGAAGCGATTATCGTCTCGGCCAGCGGTATGTGCACCGGAGGGCGTATGCTTCATCACCTCTATCATCGACTTCCACGGCCTAATGATACATTGCTATTTGCGGGCTATCAGGGAGAAGGCACCCGAGGCAGGAAGATCGTCGATGGGGCGGAGCATGTGAAGATGTTTGGTTTGGAGGTGCCTGTCCTGTGCCATGTAGATGCGATCCATGGATTGTCTGCACACGCTGACCTATCGGAATTGCTGCGATGGGCAGGCAATTTCATTAGTCCACCAAAGATGACATTCGTTGTACACGGTGAACTAGAGAGTGCCCGACATTTTGCCAATATACTAGATGCCGACCTTGGTCACCACGCTCACGTACCCGAATTAGGAGAGGCAGTCTCGCTGTTTCGAGGGATTTGATGATAGGGCTTTGTTATGCTACCAGTGGTCGGACGAGTATGCAGCGAATGATGCACTAAGGCTCTTGTCCAACTGTTCTCAAATACAACACTCGTCCGACCACTCTGTCCTGTCCTATGATGAAAACATATGCAAGGGATTTGGACATGGAGCGTTTGTTCTGTTAGAAAGACTCTTGAGCTGGTACTCTCACTCCAGTGGTCGGACGAGTATACTACGAATGATGCACTAGAGCCTTTATCGAGCTATTCCCAATTATAATACTCGTCCGACCACTAATTCATCAAACACCCTAAAAAATCATGTTTCGATAGTTATCAGGTAACATCTCCATTGAGGCTTGCTCAAACTCCTTAGGATCAGATGGCAGGTTAAGCAAATGGAGAGCCGTATCTATCCTAACTAGAGGATACTTTGACTCTCCCAAATAATCATTGAAAGAAGAGTGCTTCCAGTCTTTCATTGACTTGACTAATCCTGTCTTGACTGGATTAAAATGAATATAATTGAAGCAGACTGTCGCAGATAGATGTGACTCCATTTCCTTGGCCTTTGAGTGCTGTTGAAAAAGAGAACCAGACCTGCCTTGCTGAGCATTTATGGCTCTGGTGTAGGAACTCAACAGAATCCGATAAGCCTTTGTGAAGCCGCTTTGATCAAATTCAGCAGTGGTGTGAATTAATAGATGAAAGTGATTTGGCATTAAGCAAAAGGCAAGAATATCGACCTTGTCGCTGATATGCTTACGGAGCTTGCTGGCAAAAAATGCATAGTTGGCCTCACTGAAGAATATCTGTTGCTTATTATTTCCTCGGTTGTAAATATGAAATATTCCTTCTGGAGAGAGTTCCATAGAATAAAATTAGTCAAATGCTGCTAGTGGTCGGACGAGTATAGTACGAATTATGCATTAGGGCTTATGATGAGCTGTTCTCAAATACAACACTCGTCCGACCACTCGGTCCCTTCCTATGATGAAAACGTATAAAAGTGATTTAACCATGGAGCGTTTCTTTTGCTAGAAAGGCTTTTGAAGTGATACTCTTACTCAGTGGTTGGATGCGTTTTGGAGACAAATCGGTAGAATAAAACTAGTCCAACCCTCAGTGATTCTGCTCAGCTACTTCCAAGTGGTCGGACGAGTTTACTGCGAACTATGCACCAGGGCATATGCCAAGCTGTTCTCAAATACAACACTCGTCCGACCACTCTGTCCTGTCCTATGATGAAAACATATGCAAGGGATTTGGACATGGAGCGTTTGTTCTGTTAGAAAGACTCTTGAGCGGATATTCTCAGGCCAGTGGACGAGTATAGCATGAAGTTTTTAAAGATCAAGAGCATGTGATAAGATAAGGTGGTTAGAACACTCGTCCGACCACTATAGATCCACACCATTTTCCTCAAAATGCTTAGCTTCAGCCCATGCGCTGGACGACCCGCACCACTTCGATAATTTTTTCCGGTAGGATGCAACCCCCCCGAGCAACCCTGCATCTACCCTGCGAACACTGACCAATGACGCTGAACTTGTACACCTCCACTTCGGAAGAAGAGCTGATAAAGGGCTGTCGCCAAAACAAGGCAAGAGCCCAAAAAGCACTTTTCGACAAGTACTCTGGCAAAATGCTAGGGGTTGTGCTGAGGTATATCAAGGACAGAGATGAGTCAGAGGAAGTGATGATTACGAGTTTTATGAAGGTTTTTGACAAAATAGACCAATTCAAAAGTGAAGGCAGCTTCGAAGGCTGGATCCGCCGGATCATGGTCAATGAGTCGCTCATGTACCTCCGCAAAAACAAGAATATGTACCTGGAGGTCGATCTTGAAAAGGCTGATCGCGATCCCAACTATGGCCAGCTCTCCGATCACCTTGAGGCAGAAGACCTCATGAGGATGGTGCAGGAGCTACCGATGGGTTACCGCACGGTCTTCAACATGTATGCCATCGAAGGCTTTAGTCATGCCGAGATCGCTGAGCATCTTGGCATCAATGTCAATACCTCTAAGTCTCAGCTCAGTAGAGCACGGGCAGTGCTGCAAAAGCAGCTGATCGCCCTCGAAACCGACGTAAACAATAAACTATCAAGGTCATGAACAAGCATCAACTCGACCGATTATTTGAAGAGAAGCTAGGAGCAGTCCAGCAGGAGCCGAGCGATAAGGCCAAGGCCAGCTTTGACCAGCTGCTAGCGCAAAAGCATAAGAAGCCAGTGCTGATCTGGTGGAGGGTAGCTGCCGCCGTACTCTTGCTGGCCGTGAGCACGGTCACTTACCTCAGTTGGCCTGCTGGTGACAGGCAGCCTATGACGGCTGACCTACCGGAAATAGCAACTGATCCGATAGCGACGACCACCGATCCTGTAGCTGAGTCTGCTGACAGTCCAGCAATTATTCCCGATAGGGAAGTGGGGGAGACAACTGAGCCAATCGAGATGAGAGTACCTCAGACCCTGGTCACCCTAGCGGCAAATGAAGAAACTTCAGAAGAGCAGCCAGCACCAAGTGATGTGACGCCTGCAGTATCTAATGTAACTGATATCGCTGAGGTTGCTAGCACCATTGCGGTAGCGGATAATAATGAAAAGGAGCCAGAGGTGAGTCAGACTGGGGTGGCTGAAAATATAGAAAGCACTGAAGCGCTCAGCGTAGAGCTGTCGACTGAGGTGGCTATAGCAGCCAACGAACCTGCTGCTGAGGAGGCACCAAAGAAGAAGCGACTCCCGGTGACGATCATCTATAAGTCGTCGAGTGCGGATCAGAGCCTGATCGCCATGCAGGATATCCGCGATGACGTGGATACTCTCTCTTCGGAGGGTGATAATTCGCTCAAGTCCATTTTGCAAAATGCGGGAAACGGATCGCTGTTTGCAGAATTCAAAAAGGCAAAAGAGGACCTGTTCAATTTGGACATCCCTCTCAAAACGAAAAAGGTTGAAAACTAAATACATGGAGCCCCCGCCTGCCGAAGTATTCGGCGGACAGGCATGAGGCAATTATTAAAAAAACCGCGACTGGCAGCTCATGTGAATTGGTTGAATTTAACTCGCAATCAAAACTTAAAATAAAAAGGACAATGAAAAAGCAACTACTAACAACAACGATGCTTGCCCTTGCCCTGTCATGGTCAATGGCTGGTGCCACGGGAGTCCCGTCAGGCGAGAAGGCCGACACGGTGATCGTGCGGGTAGGTAAGACACAGATCATCATACAGACGGAAAATGCGGAGGAGCTCAAGGCCCTCAGCGAATATGACCTCAATCAGATGATCTCGGATCTAAACACATCCATAGACTCTGCTGCTGGTGGAGTGGAATACATCCGTATCGAAGATGACGGTCGAGGCTATGAAAAAGACACGGTACGTAATACGGAAGTCGAGGTACGAGAGCAGAAGACCGTGGTGGTGAGCGAGAACTACAAAGTGGTCGTACAGGGCGATGGTATCGAGGATGCCGACCACTGGGAGCGCTATGATGGTCGTCGTACGCTCGGCACAGATAGCGATGGTCAGGTGGAGCTCGGCACCAACAACTGGATGGAGGATGGTGGCTTCCCGAGCGAGAGCAATGCCCCTTATTCCGTACGTCCTTGGGGCTCTTGGTACATCTCCGTCGGCCAGATCAACAAGACGTCTCTCGGCGGGAAACTCTTCTTGTACTGGGGTGCTGATCTCAGCTGGTACAACTGGAAGTTTGAGGATGATGAGACGCGTATGGTGAAAGGGCCAGACAGAGTAGAGTTCCTACCGGAAATCAGAGATGTGAGCTCGATCAAGAGCAAGCTTACGGCCACTTTTATCAATGCCAGCTTTGTGCCGATGCTCGACTTTGGTTACCACAAAAAGTCTTATACCAAAGCTGATGGCACTACCGTAAAAGTGACCCGACTCAACCGCAGCGGCTTCCGCATCGGAGCGGGTGTGTACGCCGGCTATCGCCTGGGTAGTCACACCAAGATCAAGTATGAGGAGGATAACAACACCCGTAAGGACAGGGACAATGACTCTTACTACCTCAACAACTTCCGCTATGGTGTCACTGGAAAAGTAGGCTTCAGAGACTTTGACTTCTTCGTGAAGTATGATCTCAATACCGTCTTTGCAGAAAACAGAGGACCCAAACTCAATGCCCTTACATTTGGTATCGTGCTGTAAGGAATAACAACAAGGTCAAAAACTGAAAAGCCCTTCTCTGGAGTAGAGAAGGGCTTTTTGATGCTTAATTTTACATGTTATGCACCTTACCTTAAGATAGTAGGGATCCATGAATCCAAATAGTCAGGTATTTTATCTTCTATCACGATTTTGTCATTAATAACTGTCAGAATAAGATGCGGCTCTTTTTTGTAAGCACTGGTTTCAAATAGATAAACTTCATCAAAATAGGTCCAGTGATTGTTTAAATTTTCATAGCCTAGTTTGTAGCGAGATTCAATTTCATATTCCGGTACAAAATGACCTCCATTTTCAACTCTGATTTGCACTCTTCTTTTTGCTTCCTCTATTGAGTTGAGACAAAAATAAAATAGCCTTAATTTGAAATTAGCCTGTTTGAATTTATCAGGCCAGAATAGAGGTGTCGAATTGAAGTTGGTTTCGTAAGTGAAGTGTGATCTCGTAAATATTGATTCTCCACCCCTATCTTCTAGCAATTGCCTAGTCTTATTGTGAGTGACAATTTCTCTAATATCTGAATCGAATTCATTTTGGTAAATGTTTAGATATTCTTTGTCATAATCGAAGGCTAGGGAGTCATCGGGAGTTAGAGCAGCAGAGAATGATGATTTTCCTGATCCATTGCAGCCTGCTACGACAGTTAGAATTGGTTCATTCACTAAACTGGGGCGCAATTTTAGGGCTTTGATTTAGCTGGCCGCTTCGAAGCTTATTTTCGTAGACCTTAACTTCTGCGATAACCTTAGGCATTTCTTTTGATATTCGGATTTTGATTTCGTTTAGGTAATGCGCTTTCGATTCTTTGGTCATAATCACAAAGGTAAACATTTCCGAATTGCAATAGTAGTTGTTGCTCATCGCTATTGTTTGAGTAATGTAAAACTCCTACTACCTCAACAACTTCCGCTATGGAGTCACTGGTAAGGTGGGATTCAGAGACTTTGACTTCTTCGTGAAGTATGATCTCAATACCATCTTTGCAGAAAACAGAGGCCAAAAGCTGAATTCACTCACCTTCGGTATCGTGCTATAAGAACACAATAAGGCCAATAACTCAAAAGCCCTTCTCTCGAGTAGAAAAGGGCTTTTTTGATCGTTGCACTATTGTTAAACGATTGTAATTAGAATCCTGAGTTGTAATCTCAGGATAGAGGAGGGATTGTTAATATCTTCTTAATTACCTCAAAGACTCTGTCCGAATGTCAATAGGTTGGTGTCCGGGTCGAGCAGAGAAAATTCCTTTTGTCCCCAAGGTTTGATAGCCAATTTCCCATTGGGATGGATGCTCGTTTGATTATCTAACAGTGTTTGGTAAACGGCATCAATGTTGTCTGTTCTAATATAGACTTGTCCATAATTCTCCTTGGGATCAAGCCCCATAACTCAAAGAAGTGAATTTGAATTTGAATTTGGTCTTTTTCTAGCATCAAATAGCCATCAAAGTCACCACTTCCGAATGCTTTAAAGCCCAGTTTTTTTTATATAAAAGTCTCTCGTAACATTTTTGTCACGCATGGGTAGTTTGGGATGAATGTCAGTTAGCATAGGTTTTGAAATTTCCAGAGTGCTTTTTGGTGTATTTGGCTGGTGCTGCGTTTCTAGTTATTGGATAATGATGCAGGAATATCAGCCTTAGCCTGGCCTACTTCGATGATATAACCATCGGGATCTTTGACGTAAGTACGCCATTCAGCTCCCATGTCCTGTGGAGGCGTTAGGAACTCAGCTCCCCTGGCTTGCCAGTCGCTATAGCATTCCTGTATGTCCGCTACGCGGATGTTAAGAAAGCTGCGGAAGGTCTTATCGTCAGGTGTAGGCGCTTCCAGGTAGTAGCCAGGTTTATCTATAGTTGGGCCACCTCCCTCATTAAGGATTAGCCATGTGTTGGCCAGCTTCACGAAAGAAGGGTGTCCCTCGTGGAGTACCTTACCCCCAAATATATGTGCGTAGTACTTTGCAGAAGCGATAGCATCCCTGACTGTTAAAAACTGGGTAACTACAAAGCCCTCTTTTGGCATAGGAAACTCTGACAAATCCATGACAATTGTTGTGTTGGTTGAGCAAACTAAGATATCGATTTTGGTAGGTAGGAACAAGCTGACTAAAGTCGATGATGTTGTGTAGAAGAAGGGTATTGCTCTTACCCGACCTTTTGATCAGAGTTAAAGCTCAGCGTAGCATTAATCCACCAGCTAGCTGTACCACGCCTACGTTATCTTGAGATGGCTGACAATGATCCCAAACCCATCTGGGTCTAGAATCATCACCCCATTTTCGATCCAGTATGCGTTTTTCGGAGCTATTCTTTCAATGCTGTTCTTCTCAATGCTTTGAATAATAGCATCGTATTCTTCCTTTTGAGTGGGATAGAAGACGAGTAGGTCTTCAGGATCAGAAGTATGGCCGGCCTTAGTACTAGAGGAGGTAAACTCAAGATGCCAGTTGTGATCCGGCTTACCCAGGAAGGCACCACTATAGCTATTGTGATTTTCAAAGGAGAAGAGTAACTCCAGTCCCAGGATGGTGGTGTAAAAATTAACTATTGAGGGCAGGTTATCGGTGTGTCTTGCACTTCTAAATTCCATATTTTTAGTGGTTGAAATTGATATGAATTGTTCTTGAGTATGACTGGCTATCAGTCATTGGCTGATTAATGCCCAAAGGGGCTCAGTTGCTGTAGCTATTCCTTTCCTGTGGTGCCTCGCTGAGGTATTGGACAAATTCGTATTGATTGCCATCCGCATCGACGAAATAGTCTCGGATTCTGGTTCGTTCCTCTTGTTTTGGGTAATCACGCTTGTATCCATTGCTTAATAGATTGTTGGCGATCTCGGCTACATCCTCCACTACAAAACCCATATGATTTACCCCGATGGCATCATAGTTGTTATGCGTTTTGCTGTCATTTTGGACCGCCTGATTGATCGAGATATAGGTAGTATCATCTCCGAGGTGTACCCACTCTCTCATGTCATTGCCACCACCTCGTATCTTGAAGTGTGGGAAGGCTGTCTGAAAAAAGCGAATAGCTTCTTGAGGTCATTCACTGTGATATTAAAATGCTCCAGGTACATACGCTGTGTCTTCATATTTTTCTGTTTTTGTTCGCAGCAAAGATCATATGAGCGTATGACTGAGAAAACGGACCTTCGTACAGAAACGCTACTGTACTAAAGTACAGGTAGCAAACTATGGTGCTAATTCAGAGGCCGAGTAAACCTCTTTTCAATGCGACATCTACAGCTTCCGTGCGCGTCTCGGCATTGAGCTTGGAGAGAATGGCCGTAACGTGAAACTTGACTGTACGCTCGGCTATGAACAGTTGGCTGCCTATTTGGCCGTTGGTCAGTCCTTTCCTTAATAGTCGCAATACTTCCTCTTCACGTTTTGTCAATGGAGCGTTGGGGTATTGAAATTCTTTTTGGGTTTTTGAGGACAGCTCGTGCTCGGCTGCTTCCTTGCTAATCAATGACAGTTGCTGTTTAAGACCCATAACCTTGGCCAGTGCCTCGGTGATTTTTTTATCCTTGACTTTCGAGTCCTCAATGTCGGAGATGATGGATGCCAACTGCGGTTTAAAAACTCTCTCCAGCACCTCTAGCAGTTTTGAATCTGATTTACTGCTGTCATACATGCCCGTTTGCTGAAGCTGGGTACGTTGAATGGCCGTACCCACCAATTCACTGATGGTATTGAGAATCGCCAGTGCCCTGTCATCAAGGTGTCGTGACTCCTTGCTGAGCAGGTTCATGATACCTACTTTCTCTCCATTGATGGTAATAGGGATAGTGGCATGAAACTTTAGCTCTTTAGTACCCGTGCGTATATCCTTCAGCCGAGAGCATGCGATCTCACTGATGTTCACCGCCTCGTCTATATCGTCTGACAAGTATTGCTTGATGCAATAGCACCATCCTGAAAGTCGCTCTGGAAAATCGCTTAAGGCCGGTGGTAGATTGTGCGATGCAGCCAGATATACTGATTTGTTATCCTGCTCAGTAAGCCATATCCAGCCAGTTTCTACTTCCAGGATTTCGACCGTCTTCTCCAGTGACTTACGCAATGCAGATTGAAGCGAAAACTCCTTGTTGAGGTGATTCGCTATTTCATAGAGGTGGGAGAAATAATCTTTATCGTTCATTGCTAAAGACTAACATAATAGAAAAGCCGGTATAGTGCGAACCTATTTGGCAAACACCGTATAATGAGTTACGCTTCCTGAAAAGTCAATCGGGTATTTTTTTACGCTATATAAAATTTCTCATCCTCCAGGTTTGGTCTAGTAAAGTTCGCAATACTCTCTAGCTCGGTCAATAGGTTGCTAATTTGAAATAGACAAACTGATCATCTTTCCTTATTCCTATATATGTCAGATTGGAGTTTCCGATAAAACTTGTCAGATTGAGCGTGTCGAAACCCTAATCAAATAGGACGTTTCGAGAGCCTCAACGTGACAGCTTGTCTGAATTGACAAAGTAGGATTATCAGTAATGAAAGCTCAAAAGCCCTCCATTTTTCTCTAATTGGGATACCTCCAATACCGAGGAGATCTTGACTTACGTAAATCAACCGAATTCGAGAATGAGTCCCCCAATCTGTTCGCAGATACAATTCGACAGTTCACCGATTACGTTTGACATGATGGCATCATTCTTCCTCCTTTGTCTCAAAAAGATATGAAAACATCTATTGTATTAATTCGACTAGGAGGACTGATCAACCTACTGATTGGTGTATTACACATTAGCTATTGGCGACTATTTGACTGGTCTGAGGAGTTGTCTCTGCTAAGTCTAGACAATAGCAATATTGTGCAGATGCTCAATCTGTTCTCGATCGTATTCTTTTTCTACACGGCTTTTGTCTTGTTGGTTATGCCGCGTAGGCTATTATCAAATGCCGCTGGCCGCATCTTTATTGGGATGTTTGTTACCCTCTATTTGTCACGTTTGGCAATGGAATTCTATTTTCCAAACGGGAGTTTGGTATTCGCCATTTTCATGATCATCACAGTTTTATTCTTCACACTGCCCTTAGTGCAGACTAATCGATTAAGTCATGCGAATCAATAAAGAAGAACACTTGAAACACCCATGGAGAGTGCATAGTCTACTAAAGGACTTGAGAATAGAAGATGTGTGGTTGCTACCCGTCGAAGTGAAAGCCGACCAACCCATAGGTGAGTTAAATACCGCCTTCGTACAGGCCTTAGAGAAAACAGCATCAAGTGGATTCGCAGGGTGGTTGTTCCAGCTGAGATTTTTCCTAGGCAGAGTGTTTGGATGGGAGGACGACACCAAGCTCAAAGAATCACTACCTATCGGAAGTATAAGAGAGCGATATGCTAGCCAGGAAGGATTGCATGACCTTGATACTCACTTTGAAGGTTTCGGGGATTTTGTGCCTGTATATGACCTCAGGGAGGAGATGCTGTCAGAGATAGAAAACGCGACCGTACTCGCAGCTGCTCACTTCGGTCGGGTGGCAAGAGGCAATGGCAAGTATGGCGTGCAAATGACTGTTTATGTAAAACCAAAAGGGTTACTGGGTCATTTTTATATGCAATTGATCAAGCCTTTCAGACTGTATGTCGTTTATCCGGTCATGCTCAAAATCATCGGTCGGCAGTGGGAAAAATATCAGAGGCAAGATGTTTCAATATCTGGTTGATTATATTCATAACCTGAGCTTGAGACTAAAACACCCTAGAATTGTCATATCGCAGCGTAGCGGAGATATCTTCTTAAATTGGAGGCAAGTACTATGCTCTTATTCGACTGCAAAAATTAATAGGGTTTCTCCTATCGTAAAGAAAAGACAATTCTAGGTTGTTCTTAAAATATTCAATAATCGAACTCAGATTTATGATCTGATACCTACCGGAATGCAGAAACTTCTCTACTTCATTGTTCATTTTTTGTTTTGGACTGTATTTGTCGCTCTCTCATGGATGAGCGTCAGCTCCAATCCAGTAGAGCTGACATTTATGTCCACTAACTATGTGGCACCCTTTCTCCTTTTGCTGTGGGGCATTATCAACTTCTATTCGTTTTACTTCTACTTTCAACCACTTTTTCTTGACTCGAGGAGATACTATGCCTATCTCATCGTATCGGTTTTATTCAGTGTAGTGATGTCTCTGATTTTTGTTGGAGTCTTCTGGTTGATCTACCCGTCATTTAGAGAGTTTGCCTTTCAGAAGTTTATTGAGGGTACGGGAGGTTCCTTTCTTATCAGTCAATGTGGGAGTCTGCTCAGAGGCTTCATCAGTTGGAACCAAAACCTGCAAAACAAGACAGCATTAGAAAACCAATCATTGCGCAATGAACTAGCGATGCTGAAAGCCCAGCTGAGCCCTCATTTTCTCTTCAATACGCTCAACAATATAGATACACTGATCTATCAGTCTCAGGATGAAGCATCGGCCATGCTCATAAAGTTGTCGGCCTTACTTCGGTATATGCTCTATGAAAGTGATGGTAAAGAAGTCCCTATCGAAAAGGAAATAGCGTATATCCGTCAACTGACTGAGTTGCAGCGGATGAGGTTTGAGCAACCGGATTATGTAGAACTAAAGATTGATAATAAGTCCAATGGAGTGACAATAGCTCCACTGCTGTTTCTGCCATTTGTTGAAAACACTTTTAAGTTTGTCTCCAAACCATCCACTATGCCGGCAATAACCATTCATTTGGAAGCGGCAAACGACCGGGTACGTTTGATCTGTAGGAATTACTTTAACCCTGCATCACGAGATCATCAAGACAAGTATCAAGGAATAGGGCTTGCTAATGCTCGTAGAAGATTGGAGCTGCTTTATCCCGATGCTTTCGATCTTCAGATTTCGAGCAGAGATAATATATTCGAAGTAGATCTATCCATAAGAATGGCATGACACTCTCCTGTATCATCATCGAAGACGAGCCCTTAGCTGCGACCAAGCTGGAGGGTTTTGTGAAGAGATCACCTTATCTCACCCTTAGAGAAAGCTTCCGGAGCAGTCTCGATGGACTGAGGTACATCAAGGAGAGTAGCGTAGACCTTGTATTTCTTGACATCCACATGGATGAGATGACGGGTATTGAGTTGCTTGAGAGCCTATCGGAAAAGCCGTTGATTATCCTGACGACAGCTTATCAGGAATATGCATTGCAAGGCTATGAGCTGCATGTGAGTGACTATCTGCTAAAGCCTTTTGACTTTACACGGTTCTTGAAGGCAGTGGACAAGGTGTATGAGGAATTCACCATACGGGCTCATCAGAATGACCAGTCAGGAGCTATCATTTTCGTAAAGACCGAATATCGAATCGAAAAAGTGCCTACCGATACTATTCTCTATATCGAAGGGATGAGCGACTACCTTAGGATTCATACTACTAGCAAACCCATCATGAGCCTGCAAAAGTTTGCCTCGTTTGAGGAGGTACTGCCAGTAGAAAGTTTCATCCGCGTTCATAAGTCGTACATGGTATCGATTGACAAGATTGATAGCATCGAAAGATCAATCATCAGGCTGGGAGAAGCACGAATTCCGATAGGAAAGACTTACCAAGAAGAGTTTTTTCGGCTGCTTGGTAAGAAGGGTTTATTGTAGAAGGACGCGAGTCTGTAGGCAAGTATTTGGAGATTGCGTACTTGCTCAAGTATTTATCCGAAACCCTATGCCATTCTTCAGAGCGCATGAGGAAATTTTGAATGTGAGTTGGGAGGGTTATGCCAACAAGTTTAGAATGTCTTGCCAGATCGTTTGATTAACCTCCATTCCATTTTTCAAATTCATATTTTTAGCAAGCATAGATCTTTCACCCGGATAATAGGTACTGCCTCCAGTTTGCGATGGTGTCGAGTCACGGGTGTATTCAATTATTTCATTGAGTAGGTTTTGCCCTAGAGCTTTGTCATGAAAAACATCTGGATTGATACAAAGAAATACTTGCGAGATTCCGGTTTCATATTCCTTCTCGCTCAATTTCGAGGTAGAGTTTCCGGCTGACAGCAAGGTGGCCAGCATATCCAGTACCATGGAGAGCGCAGAGCCCTTCCAATAGCCCGTTGGTACAACACGTCCTGTTGAGAGTATCTTTTCAGGATCATTTGTAAGCGCATTGTCAGCATCCCAACCACCGGGGTAGGGAAGTTGCTTTCCTTGCAACTGATACTCATGTATTTTACCAAATGAAAATTGAGAGAGTGCCATATCTAGCACCACATGCCCCTCCGCTCTGGGAATAGATACCACAAAGGGATTATTTCCAATACTGTTTTCTTGTCCACCCCATGCTGGCATATTGGGTTTGGTATTGCTAAAAAGGATGGCAATGCAGTCTTTATCGGTGGCTTGCCATCCGTAGTATCCTGCTCTCATCCAATGATTAGTGTTGCGTAGTGCTACGAGTCCGATCCCGCTAGTCATGGCTAGCGCTATGGCTCTATTTGTGCATATGATCGCATTGAGCACGCCAGCACCAAAGTGGCCATCCCACCGCTCAATACTTCCAAAACTCTCGGCTTTCTGAGCTTCGGTATCGACTTTTACTATTCCCTTCTCCACGGCCTCTATGAAGTGTGGTACCCGGTTTACTCCATGAGAATTTACCCCGCGCAATGTATTTTCTGTGTGCACTTCAGCAAGTGCCAATGCTTTGCTTTCAGAAAACTGGTATTTTCTGAAAAGCTTGTAAAGCACGTCTTGCATTTCCTCTTTTCGTATTATCAACTTGATCTTTTCATTTAGGGTGTACTTATCGGCTTGCTGCTAAAACTCAACCGCTTAAGAAGTCAACAATAACGATAGCTACTTCATGGCTTTTCTCCTCATGAGGAAGCAATGAGGCTCCTTTGATTCTCCGCAATTCACATGTCGGGTTGAACTGTTGTGTCATTGTTTCGGCATGCTCCACCGGGAAGGTCTTGTCGTCTTCGCCCCAGACCAGAAGAGTACGAGCCTTTATCTTTTGATGATCTTCTTTGAAGCTATCGACCACCTTCCAGTCGATCCCCTTTAGGTACTTAAAAGCGCCAATCGTTTTTTCCCTGGATGAAATTATAGGTTTGATGTATGGACCTAGATTGTTAGGATCATCGAACATTGACTTGTCTGAATAGGCCTCTCTAAAGCCCATTGAGGATCTCAGAAACCAATTCATCTTCAATGCAATTCTAATGAGGTCAGGAACCAATGGCAGCAATCCTACTGCTTGATAAAATGGTATCCAAGGTGGTCTGTGATAAGGAACCTCTGTGTTTATAAGTACTAGTTTGTCAACCAAATGGGGTTCTTGGATTGCAATTATTCTTGCAATGGTCGCACCCGAATCATGCGCGATTAAGGAGCACTTATTGACACCCATCTTTTTAATGAGCGCAACTAAATAAGCTGCTTGGGATTGGCTGTCAAACTTTGAGTTGACAGACCATTTGCTATCTCCGAGCCCTGGTAAGTCAATCACGTTGCACTTGTAAGTACCAGACAATTTGGGAATTATCTTTCTCCAAGTGTAGCCGTGCGTTGGGAAACCGTGTATAAAGAAGACTTCATTTCCAGAACCGAGTTCTCTTAATCCGATAGAAACATCTTCAATGTCTACAGATTTAAGATTTGAATTTTGATAGTTTATCTGATCTGTCATTTGCTCCAAACTTAAACCTCCTTTTATGATGTTGGAAGGAGCTCGTTCATCTCATTCTTTTTGCAAGGGGATGCTCGGCATTGAGTTCCAGCAGGTCCCATAGATTACCATAAAGATCCTTAAACACGGCGACCGTGCCGTACGCTGCTTCTTTGGGCTCTCTGACAAACTCGACACTCTTTGAGATCATTTCATTGTAGTCTCTCCAAAAATCATCGGTGTTTAAGAATAGGAAGACTCGTCCTCCCGCTTGATTGCCAATGAAATCCTCTTGCTCAGCTTTGGATGCTCTTGCTAAAAGGATCGTCGTGCCCTTAGAATTAGGAGGTGCCACTACCACCCACCTTTTGTCTTCCTCAGGTAGATAAGTATCCTCTAGCAATTCGAAGTTGAGCTTTTGGGTGTAGAAGTCTATGGCCTCATCATAGTCTTTTACTACAAGGGCAATATGAACTATGGATTGTTTCATATGTTGAGTTTTGAGCTGGGCCGGCATTTACGGATATGAAAGTAGACAAAACATCCGCACATAGTTTCGCTGGGGAATTTTTTTATAGCTGCTGTTGTACAGCGTTTCTATTCAATAACAGTTTCGTTAAATCTCAATAAATTTCCGAATGGGTCTTCAATCTCCATTTGTATCGTTTGCCAATTTGTGCTTTCAGGTTTATTCAATTCGATTTTAGTTTTCCTATTAATCAAATCAGCATAGAATTGGGTTAGCTCTTTACAATCAACAAAAACGATTACGCCCGTTTCAAATCTTTTATTTTCTGAAAGGTGAAGTGTTAGTCCATTTCGAGAAATTTGCATGTAGACAGGTTCACTTGGGCCAAACCGATGTTCCCAATCAATAACAAATCCCAGCCCGTCAATGTAGAAGTCCATTGCTTTTCGATAGTCGAGAACCCTGAGGGTTGGTATTCCTTTTAGCACAATTTCATTCATCACTATTCCTTTATTTTGGATTGAGTAGCAACCTGTTGCAGATCTGTGGTCTTAGCAGAAGTTACTTCGCTAGATCGTCTTTGTCAATGTGCCGGTTGATTATTACTTGTCTACTTCTAGCTGGCTGTGCTATGATGCATATTTAGGAAGTATCTTCGCCGTGATATTAGTTACCTGTGCTATTCATTATCATTTCGTTGCTCGATGATAAAATGCAGGGGTGTAATTTTCCGTAGTAAACCACTCGATCATTATGGACATAGAGGTAAACAAGCCAGAACCAATTGTATCTGAAAAACCGGCCGAATCGTACAGTCGAGATTCAGATATAAAACTGACAATAGAAGCGTTAGAAGCAGGCAAACCCGTATTGATATCCAAGCTTTATAGCGACGGATTGTTGCTTCTCAAGGAGTTGGGGATGCATCTGAAAGGAAAGATGCCAAACGAGTCTTTTGAAGAGCAGCGGGCATATCGGTCAGCCTATCACAAGCTTTCAAATCTTGTGTTGGTAGAAATTGTGGCTCATAAACTGCGTGTGAAAAAAGCGCCGGCTATTGGTTGGCTGGAAAAACTCTATCCGGAGACATCTGAGTTTTTATTGTCCTTCCCTCAGGTGCAAGGTCTCAATAGCGCATGGCAGTGGTATCAAAACGGAATTTCCATTCCGGTACTACGTAACAAAATACATCCCTATTACGGCACTTATTTCCCCACTCGTTTTGATCATTTGATACTTTTTGACAATTGGCTGAAGCGCTATACAGGATCAAAAAAGTCGGCAATAGATGTTGGCGTTGGGAGTGGCGTGCTTTCGTTTCAAATGGTCAAGCATGGTTTCCAGAAGGTATTTGCTACTGATACTAACCCTAATGCGATTGTTGGGTTGAGCGAATTTATGGGCGAGACAAAGTTGTCTAGAAAGATAGAACTAGACTTTGCACATCTTTTTGGTAAATGGGAAAAGCCAACTGAATTGATTGTCTTTAATCCACCTTGGTTGCCAGCATCGACTAATCAGGATAGAAATGATGAAGCGATACACTACGATGACACTCTATTCCCTGAATTTTTTGCAGAGGCAAAAAAGAGACTGCTACCAGAAGGAAAACTGGTGATCCTATTTTCGAACCTGGCTCAGATAACAAACCTGACTAAAGAGCATCCGATAGAGCAGGAACTAGCGGAGTGTGGAAGATTTCAATTGGACAAGAGTTTAACAAAATCTGTGAAAGCGGCTTCTGAAAGAACAAAAAGAGATCAACACTGGCGTTCATCTGAACAAGTTGAGCTATGGGTTTTGAGTCACAAATAGGCTGTTGAAATATCAAAAATGGGGCGGCAGATAATGACTAATTATGGCTAATTGTTGTTAACGCTCGGTGTATACTTTGCTTTGTAACTTCTTTAATCTTGTTTGATATGCTTGTGTGTAGTTACGTTTGAGATTCTTACTTAGAAATGATGCGTTAATCAATTTCTCAACCTTGTCTGATTTTGAAAGCAGATTGTCAATAGTTCCATTTTTTTGTTTTTTGCTAAGTCCCGCTTTGTCAGCTAATAAATTGAATTGAACCAATAGATTCCCTGTTGCAATATTTTTTGGTAGAAGTGCATCATCCAATGCAAAATCAGAATCTTCAATATGTATTCGCGTATTAAGCAAATCATAGGCTGGACTCAATCTATAATCTCCTAAAGGGGTTTCTATTAGTGAGAAATTCTTAAAATGAGCATCGCCATTTGAGAACAAATAGTTGAAAACAAGCAATGAAAACAGTTTGGACGTCTCTAGTTTGTAAGCAGGAAGATGTTCTTTCATTATATCGAACATCTCTAGATAATTACCCAAGTATTTATAATTTTCTCCGTGTGTTTGGGGAGTCCGACCTGCTAATGAAGCAAAGTCTTCTGTAGCTAATTTGGAGCCATCCTCTTTAACATCAAACCTCTTCGTTATATAAGCGGGCTCACCATCCTTAAAGAAGATTAAGGCATTTTCAGCTGTTTCAATATTGAATACTTGTCTTGCTATTTGCATAGTAAGATGTTCATTTGCAGGCATCTGATTAAGATTCTTACCAACATTAGGAATAGGTTTTAGAATATATGAGCCTCGTTCACCTTCCTCAATAAGCCGAAGCTTATTTTTCTCCAGCAAAACTGAAAACTTTTCTTGTACACCTGAGATTGAGATTCGCTTTCTATTTTCAAGAAAGAGGTCATAAGTTGCTCCGTTGCTTGCTGGTGTTTCATATGGAAGGACATGATTTACTTTACGACTATTAAACATTCTTTTCAAGCAAGTTCTACTGTATGTGTCGTATCCATTTGCTAAAGTTCCTGGACAAAATTTTATAGTGGGTAAGCTCATACTAAATTATATTTTCCTAACAGTAACAGCTCCAATAGTATCATAACATGCAGTGATTAGCAGTAAACTAAAAAAGTCCTTATTGTCAATCCGCATATGCTTACACACAATCCGTTTATTGGCTCCTTCGGGGAGCATATTGTAAAAAAAGGGAAATAGGTGGTTTGATTTATACTCCTTTTTCTTTTTTGGTAATGTCAAGCTGATCGGAGGCTTATTATTATCTGACATCCACAAATCATCATACTCATATGTAAAACAGCCATTATCTAGTTGAGTAAGTATACCAGCTAATTCGCCTTTGAAGTAGATTTCTGCTTGTCTCATCAATCAGTCTTCTAAAGTTTTTTCACTTGGAGAATTACTTCCATACCTAAAACATTAGCAATTTTTGTCAATGTCTCAAGAGTGGGGTTCGCTTGCCCTCTTTCAATTTTATAAAGAGTATTAACACTTATTTCTGCAAGTTCTGCCAACTGAGGTTGAGTAACTCGGAGGGTTTTTCTTCGCTCTTTAATGCTAAATCCTATCATGCTTATAATCCTATAATGTGATTTGGATATGAAAATACACAAAATCGATAAATAATACGCCAATAATCATATTTTGATGTGATTTAAGGGTGTGGTTATTAAATCAGGATAGAAGCAGTGTTTAATATCACATTATAATGTGATATTAGATGTTTGTATCAAAACGAACATCTCAATCAGATCAGCTATATAATTTACTGTGAACATACCGAGCTTAGATCATTGCCTACACTCTATACTAGTGTATTTTTATTGCTTGTTATACTAAGTGCAACTCTCATTTTATTTTTCTCTAAAACGCTGGTAAATGCATAATCATACATTTGCTGTCGCCAGCTTGTCAGTGAGGCAGGAAAGTATTCCACACCCTCATTTGTCTTAGCAGAAGTTAATACTCTGCACTGCCATTGTCAACCTGCCGATAGGTTTTTAACTACTTCTAACCAGTCCCCTGCGGTTTGACCCGAGGAATCAGTAATCCATTCTTCGTCCATGGATTTTCTAGCATTTCCATATACATTGCATACCAATGTATATCCTCAATCCTCAGCAGGTCAATGAAGTCACCAAGCGCATTATCGCTTCGGGGGTATCCTATGCCCCGCTAGTGAGTGAGTTGACGGATCATACCTGTGAGCAGATCGAGGAGCTGATGGAGGAGGGGCACTCCTTCAGAGAAGTGCTCAATAAGGCCATGGGCGAGCGACAAAGTCAGCACTATACACAAGTCGACAAAAACATCATTGATCAGATAAGCTACGGAGCTATGTTAAAGAACTATTTGAAACTAGGATTACGGTCATTGGCCAAGTACAAACTGACCACCATCATCAATCTTGTGAGCCTGATCCTGGGCATTGCGATTTTCTTATTCATCGGTAGCTATGTGTATCATGAGCGCAGTTTCGATCAGTTTCATGCTAATGCCGACAAGGTCTATCGCGTCAGCACTGAGCGCCAGCTGGCTGATGGGGGCAGGAGCGGTTCGGCCTTCTCCGGTGCTCCCTGGGGACCTGAGATCGTAGCTAGCCTACCGGAAGTGGTGGACATGGTCAGGATGATGAAGTACAGACTACCAGTGGCCGTTCGGTCAGGGGATGGTACTAAGCAGTTTTATGAGTCAGACCTGGTTTGGGCAGGGGAGTCGTTCTTTTCGATGTTCTCCTTTGAACTGATACAGGGTGATCCCAGCACCGTGCTCAGCGCACCCAACCAAGTGGTGATCACCGAGTCCACTGCTAAGAGGTACTTTGGCGATGAAGATCCGATAGGCAAGCGGATTATCTATGAGAATGATGTCACGTTGAGCATCACTGGCGTAGCGAAGGACTTTCCGATCAACTCTCATATCAAGGCTGATGTCATTGGCAGTTTTGCCACCCTTGGAAGAAGTTTTTGGTTCGATATCATCGACAACTGGAACGTATTGTACTACTATACTTATGTGCAGTTTGACCAAGAGATAGCACCAGTGGAGACCGGAGAACGGATCGCTGCGCTAGTCTCCGCCCACACCAACAACGAAATGAGCATCAAGCTCCAGCCCATTCGAGATATTCATACTAGCGGAAATCTTGAGAACGAACTATCCCCTAATGCCAATGCCTCGACGCTGATCATCTCTATCGTGATCGGGCTAAGCATACTACTCCTATCGATCATCAACTATATCAACCTGTCCAATGCACGTGCACTCAAGCGGGCCAGGGAAGTCGGAGTGATCAAAGTAATGGGCAGCTCTAAGTCGTTGGTTTTTGTACAGTTCATGGTGGAGTCTTTCCTACTGGCATTTTTGAGTTTCGCCATTTCATTGCTACTGGTCATTATGCTATTTCCAGACTTTGAGTTTTTCCTTGACATGCCGTTGATTCACCCACCCACGGCCTTGATCATTGCGGTAGGTGCTTCCATTGTATTTTTTGTTGCGGTAGCCGCAGGGCTGTACACTGCACTGCAGATGGCTGATATCAATATCATAGCCGCACTCAAGGGGAAGCTGCACAAGAAGACAAACCAGACAGGATTCACGCTCAGAAAGTCGTTGATCATCTTCCAGTTTATGGCCGGCATTGGGCTAATCTGCGCTACGTTGATTATCTCCGATCAGGTCACCTACCTGATGTCTGCAGATACTGGCTATGCCAATGCTGGCAGGATAGAGATCCCGCTACACACCGATGACCAGCAGCAGCTCGCACCTTTTGACAATCTCATTCGAGACCTGGCCAATGTAGAGTACACCTCCTTATCCAGTCATAGGATGTCAGGTGACCAGCTGTACAGGAGTGTGTATGCTACCGCAAAATCGGATTCGATCGTGATGGGTAGACTACATGTCGATTATGATTTTCTCAACACTTTCGACATGCAGCTATTGGCCGGTAGGGATTTCTCAGAGGACTTTGCCAATGATACTACCGCCTTCATTATCAATGAAAGCGCAGTAGGACTGTTGGGGTACCTAAGTCCTGAGGAGGTTATTGGTGATAGGATCAGCTACAGTGCCCAAAATGAGGGTGGAAACTATATCAAGTCTGGCCCGATCGTCGGTGTGGTGAAGGACTTCAATTTCGAATCGCTGCATGATGATATTGGCGGAATGGTCATGGATATCCAGCCCTCTAGGAATCACTTTATGAACATCAAGCTTGCGGAGAGTGGCGATCGCGCAATGACTGTAGGTCTGATCGAGGAGCGTTGGGCACAGGTTTTTCCCAACGAGCCCTTCGACTACTACTTTGTAGATGACCGATACCTGACCCAGTATCAGCCAGAAGCGCAACTGCAGAGGATCGTCTTGACCTTTAGCATCATTTCGATCATGATTTCTGCGATGGGACTATTCGGCTTGACCTATTTTGATACGACCATGCGGTCAAAGGAAATCGGCATCAGAAAGGTACTTGGAGCAACAAAGTTGAGTATCCTCAAAATCTTCCTGAGCGACTATATGCAGTTGATCATCATCGGGTTTGTGCTCATCGTACCGCTGGTGCTATGGCTGATGAATGACTGGCTTGACAATTTTGCGTACCATGTGGATATATCAGCATCGAGCCTGATCATTCCAGCTGTTTTGATCGGAACCATCGTAGTGGTGACCACATCATTCATCATCATCAAGGCCGCTACAAATAACCCCATTGACGCTATCAACCATGAATAAATATGATCCACAACTGCTGAAGGGTATTTACCCGACACTGATCTTGAAGCTGCTATCGCGAAATGACGAGATGTACGGCTACCAGATTGAGAAGAACATCAAGATATTGAGTGATTCGGGTTTTGCTATTACTGAAGGAAGCCTGTATCCGATTCTTCACAAGCTTGAAGAAAAAGGCTTTATCAAATCGAAGGTAAAGACAGTGAAGAACCGTGATAGAAAGTACTACTCGATTACGGCATTAGGTGGTCAGGAGTTTACTAATAAGGAGACGGAGATCAAGAGTATCTATGGTCATTTGATAGACTTTTTGGCGACTTGATCGCTGGTACTAGTCAAGTTTGAAATGCCTAAGACAGAGCCAGCCTTTTCATTTAGTCAATTGATAGTCTTTGATAAGTAATCCAGCTGATAAATTAAGTCTAGTTGCAAGGTTCCGTATCATATCGACTGTCAGCTTCCTTTTGCGATTTAAGATTTCTGACACGCGACTTTTACCTCCAATCTCTGATATAAGATCAATTTGCTTCAACTTCATTTCTTCCATTCGTATTTTAATGGCCTCAATTGGGTCTGGGGCTTCAATTGGATAGTGCTTCTTTTCATACTCATCAATTAGCAGTCCAAGCACATCCGCTTCATCACTTTCTGGGGTCCCAATTTTCGCGTCAAATACGAGCTCAAGCCTCTCAAGTGCCTTCTGATAGTCTGTTTCTGTTCTTATAAGTTTGATGTTCATGGTTATGTCTATTAAATCTTCTCAGCATCAATTTTATCGTATTCAGCGTGCGTTCCGATGAAGCGGATAAAGATCCAGGCCTTTTCAAAGTTGAACTTGGTAATAAGCCTGTAGGTGTTTCCTTTAATATTAAAAACTACTCTGCTGTTCTTGAGTATTGATGCATTTGCATAGGTGTTTTTGACGTCACTAGGATCTTTCCAATCGCAATTGATAGCTGTATCATACCAAGTTTTCAAAGGCTGTTCAGCGTCTGGGTGCTTCTCCCAATATTTTCTCAAAGTGCTTTTGGCAAATATTCTGTCCATCAGCTTTTTTTAAATACGCATGAAATTAGTGAAAGTTCTTGAATTGGGAACTATTAATTAAAAGTACCTGAAGTCATTTGATTATTTTTTTTTGACTTGATTCAAGCAGAAACTGTCCCTTCAATGCGTTCTTGCTTGACCGTACATCTTGACGGTTTAGTTTGAGAGGGCCGTATTAATCGCTTGTAACACTGCCTCCGCCTTCTGCATTAGCTCCATATCTCCATCCAATTTCAGAACCGGGAAGGTCAGTGACTCAATCCATTGGTTATGAATAGTCAATGATCGTCCGGTGAAATCAGGGTCATCATACTGCTCGGCCCATTCCAAAAAATCGATTGAAGTTTGCTTCGTCTTTTGATCAGTCTGAAGTCGGTCTCCATACCGCTGCTGCTCCCTGATTACGAGTCGTTGGAGACGGACTTCCGGTTGGAGATAGATAAATACAGCCAAGTCGAAAGCACTTTCCCATTGCTTCCCCCAACTCACCAGCGAGCCGCTAACAGTGACATTTTCATAGCGATGAAAATCGGCGGTGAGCGCATCATTGCGTTCTGAAAGCGTAACCTTTTCCTGATAGGGAGGGTGAGTAGGCTTCCAATAGTAATCATCCACGTCCAGATGCTTAAAACCTGAGGTCTCACAGACTGCCTTGCTAAGCGTGGTAGACCCAGCACCCGATGCACCAAATATCAAAATCTTCATAGTCAAATCGTATAAGCGCTGGGATCAAACGGTGATTATCCACTTCTCCAATGCCTCTTTAGCTCGGTCACTGAGCGGTCTGCTGACGCCCTTTTGATCATTGACCTGCACAATGACGGTTTCCGAACTAGCCATACATTGATCGTGTTGAAAGAGCTGCTGATGAAGGCGGATGGAGCTGTTGCCAATATTAATGATGCCCGTTCCAATATCAATGCTTCCCGGCCACTTGATCTCTTTTATAAAATCAAGTTTCACCGAAGCGATCACAAAGCTGTTGTTCTCATCCAGTGCCCTAAAGTCAGGATGATAAATTAATTCTACCCGTCCCGTTTCCAAATAAGTCAAGAAGGTGGCGTTATTGATATGACCCTGTCGATCTGTGTCTCCGTAGCGGATCTTGTCAAAGGCTTTGAGTGGGAAATCGTCGAGTTTGAGTAGCTCCATATTCAAATGTACACCGACTGGAAATAATGGATTTCATCTTCCACATTGAAATTTGATTTGATTGTATCGAATATGTGCGTATTCAAGTGATCCACTACGCTGTTACTGAACCTAAGTGTTTCGAGAGCCTCAACATGACTGAGGATCATAACTATGCTGTCATATTGAGCCCCGTCGAAATATCGATCACTTGAATACCAACATAGTCATTTGGCATTCTTTTTTTGAGAGCCCCGTGGGATCATCGAAAAAATGAAGTGCTACTTCCTTCTCCCGATCAGCAACAGCGAATCACCCGCTTCAAACTCCTCATAGGGCATAACCGAAATCACGTCGAAGTGCAAGCCGAACGCATCTCTTAATCCATTCTCCGTGTGGTAGTTCACAAACAACCCCTTAAAAACCTCAGAACCTTCTCCTTTCCAGAAGGAGTGGCAAATGATTCCTTTGGAATTCAGGAGTTTCGCTTGATTATTCACCGATTGAGCTAGCTGATCATTGGTCAGATGATGCATGACCTTGTTGGAATAGATGCCATCAAACCGCTGATCAGTTGCTAGGGTGCTGGCGTCCAACTCCAGGAATTGGCCATCTGGATAACTCTTGCGCAGATGCTCAATAAAGACCGCCGAATTATCAGAACCAGTCACGACATAGGTCTCGTTCAGGATATTCCAATCTGTACCAGGGCCTGAGCCGATTTCCAGTACGGTCAAATTAAGAGGTAAGACTTGCTTCAACTGTGTGATCAACTCTCCGCCATTGAAACCCTCCGCCATTCGGATGTACTGTTGTACTGATGCTTGGGTCTTGTAGTATTCTCCTTCCATATCTTGATCTATTAATTACCTCGTATCATTACCATATCAGCACGCTCGTATCTATCAGGCTCATAAACCATCCGATGATACCTATTAGCATGAGAACAACGATCACCGTATCAATTTTGCTGTTCTTTTTGATCAGACCAGATAAAAGCGCTAGGAACCAAATTGCCAAGGTTCCATACTGACCAATATCCCATTCGATCCCAGCATTATAGTGTTCTAATACTCCATCAACGCCATCTACAATCACGAAGATTATTCCCAGGTAATACAGCCTTACCTTGTTCGCCTCAAAGTGTTGACGATAATCTTCCACTTTGCCTCCACCTACCGGGAATAGGAGCCCACTCATGAGTGAGGTGACCATAGCATAAGCCAATAGATTCAAAAAATGCAGGGCGCCTATTTGCGATAGTGGTGAGAGTACAAAACTCCCCAGCCATACCAGTATGACAATGAAAAGCATACAGACAGTCCAGGCAATATGAATCCAGTAGAGTCGGGCTTTGGTATGTGCGTCTAGTATCATGGCCAGTCCGCCAATCAAGTGGACAACTGCTAGGCCAAGAATAATGCATAGGAAGACGGATACGTGTTCAAAAATCGACATAAGCTATTCTTGCTGAGTTTAACCGAGATTGTTTTGATGATGAATATATTGAGAATTAACTGATAACATAAGTTTGACTAATAATGTATCAAATACACCAGTATCAATAGATTGATATTTCGAGGAGTTCCATGGCAGGTGTGGAAACACCTTTCCCACCAACCAGTCACCCCGATAGGGGTCTTATACACGCGGCAGTCTGCCCACCCTTCTCTGCGTATAAGATGCCTGCGGCATGACGTGGGGTAAGGAGTAGTACTCCACCCGATCAATATCGGTGAGACTAACTTAGACTCACCATGTCAGTCAGGAGTCCGTCGAAGAGTGAGTGTACAGTAAGAAGAGCGGTTAGACTAGTGTATTTGAGCGACAAGCTAAATCGGGTTCGGGTTAATACTACTTTGTCAAGCTGCGGTACTTCAGTTCTTGCTGTCAGATTGAGCCTGTCGAAATCATATACAATTAGCCTTCGACAAGCTGACCAGTCTTTAAGTTGACAAAGCAGTATCAGAAATGTATCTTCATGCCCTCATGCGACGCTTTGAAGCCAAGTCCTTCATAAAACTTGATCGCATCTGGCCGCTGCTTGTCGCTGGTGAGCTGCAGAAGATGAGCGCCCCGAGCTTTGGCACGGTCGATGGCCCACTCAAACATGGTTTTGCCAATGCCTTTTCCTCGTTGATCTTTCCTGATCCGTACCGCTTCGATTTGTGCGCGGATACCACCTTGGTAGGTCAGGTACTGCATGAAACTGAGCTGCAAAGTGCCGATGATCTCGGCCGCCTCGTTCTCTACCAAAATCAGTTCCTGATTGTCATCCGCTTCGATCTTTGCAAATGCTGCCGTGTATTTTTCCGGTAGGGGATCGCGGTAGTCTTCTCGCTGCTTGCCGAGCTCATCATCCGCTAGCATCGCTACTATCGTGGGAATGTCTTTTGCGGTAGCCTTTCTGAAATGCATGCTTCGGTTTGATTTTGCGGTAGCGACCAATGGCCATGGTAAAAATACAATATCGCGAATTTCTCAAACAGTCGGTCGCCTCGGATTTTGCGGGTACGCACACTGATATTTGTCATGCACATATGCTAATATCTGAAGGCCGATTTGCCTAAATTCATGGCTATCTGTGCGGGCTTAAGCATATAACCTTAGGCTATAGCTTTATAAGATTAATAAATAAATATTATGGTATCTATGTATCTAGGAAACTTTAAAATCTACAAGAATGGGAAATAACGGAAGCTACGACATCAATGACATTGACAAATGTCCATTCATGGGCGGAGAACTAAAGCAAAGCGCTGGTGGTGGTACCTCTAACCGCGACTGGTGGCCTAATCAGCTGAACTTGAACATCTTGCGTCAGCACTCAGCTATGTCCAATCCTATGGACGAGAACTTTGACTATGCTGAGGAGTTCAAAAAGCTTGACTTGAAGGCTGTGAAGCAAGATCTATATGATCTGATGACAGACTCACAAGATTGGTGGCCTGCTGACTATGGTCACTACGGTCCATTTTTTATCAGAATGGCATGGCACAGTGCGGGTACCTATCGAATCCAGGATGGTCGCGGTGGTGCTGGCTCTGGAACGCAACGATTCGCGCCACTCAACAGCTGGCCTGACAATGGCAACCTTGATAAGGCGCGCCTGCTACTTTGGCCTATCAAAATGAAATATGGAAAGAGCCTATCATGGGCTGACCTGATGGTACTCGCAGGCAACTGCGCCATCGAGTCCATGGGTGGTGAGACTTTCGGATTCGGCGGTGGACGTGCAGACGTCTGGGAGCCAGAGGAGGATATCTACTGGGGTGCTGAGACAGAATGGCTGGGCGACAAGCGATACACTGGTGATCGTGAGCTAGAGAATCCGCTAGGCGCAGTGCAGATGGGATTGATCTATGTCAATCCAGAAGGACCTAATGGAAATCCTGATCCGATGAAGTCGGCGATCGATATCCGTGAGACCTTTGGCCGAATGGCAATGAATGACGAAGAGACTGTCGCTCTTGTAGCTGGTGGTCACACCTTTGGTAAGGCACACGGTGCTGCTGATCCTGGCAAGTATGTTGGTAGAGAGCCTGCTGGTGCTGGTATCGAGGAGCAGAGCCTTGGATGGAAAAATACTTATGGCACTGGACATGGCGATAGCACAATCACTAGTGGTATAGAAGGTCCATGGACACCTAATCCTACACAGTGGGACAATGACTACTTCACCGTACTCCTTGGCTATGATTGGGAGCTCACGAAGAGCCCAGCTGGAGCTAACCAGTGGACACCTACTGCAGCCTCTAAGGCGAGAATGGCACCCGCAGCGGGTGATGCTTCCAAGCAGCAGGCATTGATGATGACTACCGCCGACATGGCATTGAAAGTAGATCCTATCTATGCGCCTATTTCGAAGCGCTTCCATGAGAATCCTGCAGAGTTTGCTGATGCGTTCGCAAGAGCATGGTTTAAGTTGACCCACAGAGACATGGGTCCTCGTGAGCTTTACCTAGGACCAGAGGTACCAGCCGAAGAGTTGATCTGGCAAGACCCAATCCCAGCTGTAGATCATGCCTTGATCAATGATGCGGATGTAGCTGCGCTCAAGGGTAAGATTCTTGACTCAGGTTTATCTGTTTCTGATCTAGTATCTACAGCATGGGCATCTGCTTCTACTTTCCGTGGATCTGACATGCGCGGTGGTGCCAACGGAGCTCGTGTGAGACTCGCTCCACAGAACACCTGGGAAGTGAACAATCCCTCTCGACTATCCAATGTGCTTGACACTTTGGAGCGTATCCAGAAGGACTTTGGTAAGACGGTATCATTAGCTGATGTGATCGTGCTCGCTGGCTGTGCTGGTATCGAGCAGGCGGCTAAGGCTGCAGGTCATGAGGTGACTGTACCTTTCACACCTGGCCGTGCGGATGCTTCTGCTGAGCAGACAGATGTTGAGTCTTTTGCAGCACTAGAGCCGCTAGCCGATGGGTTTAGAAACTATCAGAAGAGCGGACACAACGTACCTGCTGAGAAGATGCTTGTAGACAAAGCACAACTCATGAAGCTGACTACACCTGAGATGACTGCTTTGGTAGGTGGTATGCGTGCGTTGGATGCAAACTATGATGCTTCTAAGCATGGTGTCTTCACGGATCGTCCGGGTCAGTTGACCAATGACTACTTCACTAGCTTACTTGACTTTGGTACGACATGGTCGGCTACTTCTGACAGTCAAGACCTATTCGAAGGCCGGGATCGTAAGACTGGTGATGTGAAGTGGACGGGCACTCGTGTAGACTTGATCTTCGGATCTAATACTGAGCTACGTGCAGTAGCAGAAGTATACGCTTGTGCTGATGGTGAAGCAAAGTTCGTGAGCGACTTTGTTGCTGCCTGGAGCAAGGTGATGAATCTTGATCGTTTCGACCTGAAGTAAGTTTAGGAATAGTCATTCATTGAAAAGCTCCTTATCAGCAATGGTGAGGAGCTTTTTTTTGTTACGTCCTGAGTTACAAACTCAGGATAACGTTGTGCTGGAAAAAAATGCTGTGCAAAGCAGCTGTCCTGAGTTTGTAACTCAGGACTTGCTTCATCTAACGTGAATACTATCTCAGGACTTTTCATTCTACATGATTAATTTTCCATCATGCCAGAAGGAGGCTATAAGATCAGAAATAAGGACGGTATCTACTTTATCACTTTTGCAGTGGTAGAGTGGGTGGATGTATTTACGAGATCAGATTATGCCGATATAGTACTAGCCTCCTTGAGGTATTGCCAGAATGAAAAAGGTTTAGACATCTATGCCTGGTGTATTATGAGTAATCATGTACATATGATCATATCCGCCAAAAATGGTGATTTGAGTAATGTGCTTAGAGACTTCAAGAAGTTCACTTCCAAAGCAATCATCGTAGCAATCCAGGAAAATGATGGTGAAAGTCGTAGGGACTGGATGTTACAGATATTTATGGAAGCAGGTGAGCGGAATTCCAGGAATCAGTCCTTTCAGTTTTGGAAACAGGACAATCATCCAATAGAACTTTTCTCCAATGCATTCATGGATCAAAAGTTGAAGTATCTGCACGATAATCCGGTAGTAGCGGGTATCGTTGATAATGCGTCAGACTATCGGTACTCCAGTGCCAGGAATTACGAAGGAAGAAAAGGTTTGTTGGAAGTCTTATTATTGGAATAAGGTATTCTGAGCAGGCATCCTGAGTTACAAACTCAGGATAACAGCAAAACTGGATAGCTGTCCTGAGTTTGTAACTCAGGATGTCACTTTCAAGTTATCTGTCTCTCCAGTCCGCTGGCCTAAGGTGTACAGGGGTATATTTTTTCAATGCTTCTTTGCCAAAAAATGAAATAAACCTTGAGGAGTCAGCTAGCAGCTCAGCCGAGCTTTCATAACTGAAATAGCACCAGGCGACCTTAGAGATGATCTGCTCTTGTTCAGTAGTATATGCTATTTCAATTTTCAGTCTTTTGTAATAGCCTTGGTTGACCCCTTCAAATTCATCAAGTGCTAATATTCCTTTCTCGTCGACTTCAAATAACTCACCCTTGATCTTATGGCTATTGGGGTAGTTCTTACAGTCAATCATAAATGGAGCATTCCAACTACCGGCCAGTAATAGTGGATACTTGAATTTCGTACTTGCGTCTGCAATGTAGGAGGCTCTTGCTCCCATCATAGTGGAATAATTCGGGAAGCCTCGCTTCAAGGTTCCATAGCTGAATACCAGATTGTTCTCAGGATGTAAATTCACACATTAGAATTGTTTCGCACACAAGATAAGTAACTACGGTATTGAACAATAAGGCATCCTGAGATGACATCTGTGTTACAAACTCGGGATAGCCAGGTTAAAAAAACACGCTTTATCTTTTGTTGTCTGTCCTTACATCTCCCATTTGAGCATCAGCCCTGATTCTTCGCGAAAGTAAGGAGTCGAATAATTTATAATTTCACCTTTCCCTACTTCCGCCCCTACTGAAGTGTGAAATTCAAGCTCTCTACTGAAAGGTGTTTCGTCTTTTGCCTCAAACCTAACAACGCCAGAACCTTCTAGATACAGTTCTAATCTATAATGATCATTTTCTGCGCAATCATGAATAAAATACATTGGTATTTTCTTTTTGAAAGATGCACTGGTAATTTCCCAATCTAAGAAGTCATCATAGTCAAGATCATTTTCAAATAAGAATTGTTCATAAAACACACCTTCAGAAAAAATACTAGCAACTCCTCCTTGCTCTAAGGCACCATGATTTAACACAGCCCAATTGATATGAGTCAAAAGCCACGCTTTACTGATAAAGTCTGTTTTAATTGCATGCTCATTTATAAAATCACTAAGAGATGTGTAAAGTTTAAGTAGTAGCTTTTTTTCTACCAATTCAGTTTTTAAATCCGGATGGAAATCTGTCTTATCTTGATTTGCAAAGTCTTTTATGTTGTTTGAAATAAACACTGAATCACTAGACCGTTCCTCCCTTAGAAAATCAAGAATAGAAAGCCACAATATTGAATCTTTGAACTCTTGCCCTTTGGGAGATATAGGCTTAATTCTCTGAACAGACCGTCTTACTACTTCACTAAGATACGAGTTCTGATATTCGATCTCCTTCAGTTGAAACGATCCTAATTGCGCACGAACGTGATTTTCATATTCTCGCAAGGTTTTACTCATATTAATATTTGGTACTGATCCCAATTTTTCCTCGCTTAACAAAAACCTATCCAATTGAGATAAGATTTTTTCGGCTTCTTCGAGATTGTTATCAAGATTTCTTTTATAAAGAGATATTAGTTCTTCAAGTACAATTTTGGGTAGAACAATCGTGGAGGCTGTTTTTTCTACGAAATCCAGAAGAATCCTGAAACGGTGAGACCTCATTAGAAAATCACTTCCAATGACGTTAGTATCTAGAATTACGTTCATTTATAATTATTCACATGAAAATATTGTAACGCGTATTCTCCACGTTATCTCCATTATAAACGTCCTGTTAATTTGTTGGTTTTGCAAATACTCATCCATTTGTAAGCACCTTCCTGCCAACGATGCAGCTTTCCATTTGCTTATAATACACACTTATCAAAACATTAAGATCTTAACCTATAGGTTGACCCCAAACAATACCTAGAAATGAGTATAATTTGTAATCCTCCTTTCTGGAACGTTCGATAATGGACACTCTTGAGATGCATCCGTTACTTCAGCGCCGATATAAAAGGAGAGGGCTAAATTTCTACTCCTAAGAGGCCTGGAGTCATTTTATTGAATGATTGACTGCAGTATGAGATGCCATCCGTGCTGCAAAATATGAAGGCTATCAACAATAGATTTCCGCTAGTATGCAACCAAGCAGTCTCATGAGAAGTCTTATTCGAAAACAACTAAAAATGATGACAACAAAATCGATGAAACTTTTTGGATTGGCTATTGGCTTATTGCTGGCAGTTGATCTTCATGCGCAATGCGATGAAAGTACGGTAAGCTTAGCCGATGTAAAGCAGCAGTTGGCTGAGGTCTTTAGCAACAATATGGGTGCAATGACAATGGGATTCCAAACCAATTATACATTGGAATTTGAAGGATGTACAGCCACTGTCACAAATCAGGCAAACTCTAAAAATAAACAGGGGGTACCCACTGTTTATTCTTTTGACCTTCAAGACTTGGAGGGGAAGGATTATAAGTTCTACTCTGCAAAAAAGGACTCTCAATTGACCATTAAGATTGGAAAGGATATCAATGATTCTGGTAAGGTGCAGTACGTAACCTTTGAAGGCGTGAGCGATAGTCAGCTCGCAACCACATTGCCAAAGCTTATCAGTGACGCTCAGTGTTTATGTGCCAACGTCGGTAATTGAATGCTTTTCCTAGTTTAAACGAGAAAGGCTATTAATCCTCATTTCAACCAGGATTAATAGCCTTCTTTATTTTTAAAGACTCTATTCGAATTCCTACCTGTCAGAAGGCTTAATCCCTTTGTACCTATTGAGCTTGTCTTGAAATTTCTCCAAGTCAACAGGCTTCAATATTTTCTGATCTGAAGGTGGGTGTTTTTCTAAATGTTGCTTGGGTCTCGTTGGTCTTTTTTCAAAACCACCGCCGCAGTTTGGGCAAACATTTTGCAAAATGTTGTCGACACAGTCTTTGCAAAAAGTGCAGTCAAAAGTGCAAATCATTGCCTCATCACTACTATTTGGCAAGGGCTTATCACAATTCTCACAGTTTAATCTAATCTCCATAGCTCAATTAATTAATCACAATATTGACAACTGGCTTTTTCTAAATTTCCTCTAAAATAGACTTCCCACTTGATTGGTCTCCAGATGTCCATTGCCAGGTTTCATGGAGACGTATTTTGCCATTAGGCATTTTCTCGGGTGCTGATGAGCAAATGCCCGTCATTAACTCTCCTTTACTATTGACCTGATGATAGCGCATGTTGATCTTTCCACTTTCATCCACCAATCCAATCAGGTGTCCTTTGTGAATCTGTCCTCCCTGATACTCGGAAGTGAGTATGTTGCCCTCCTGCTTATACTCAAAAATGGTTGCTGCTGAAGTTTCCCCATTTTCAGAGTTCTGGACAGGTCTGAATTTTCTGTTGTTGTAATTCATGTATTTGGTCTTTGCTTCCGTTAATTCAAATCAATCAAGTTTTTCCCAACACTGCAATTCAATTAAGTTTCCTTCCGGATCTCTTGCGTAGATAAAAGTAATTTCACCAACGCCGTTCACTTCTCTTTTTGTGATCTCTCCAAAGGCTTGCCCACCATTTTCGATGAAGTTTTCCAATACATGTTGCACATCCTCGACTTCAAAGGCAATATGTCCAAAGCCCTGTGTATTGGGTAGTGAAGCGGCTCGTTCGTCAATGATTTGGTATTGGTAGATCTCAAGTGTCGGCCCATTAGCGCCATGACCGGGAGTAATAGATGCGCGCCTTCCAAGTTAGCATTCTTCAGACCCGTGCCTTTGTCAAGCCAATCTCCTGATTGTTTTCGTAGCGGGGGTACAATCTTGCAATTGAAAGTCTTTACGTAAAAGTCCGCAAGCTCTTTCCAATTGCTACTGACGATATTGGTATGGGCAAATCTCATTGATGACATTAGATTTTGTCTAGCTCAGCTACCGTCATTTCATTATCGATGTTGCCGGTATTTATTGTGGAGTCAGGCTCAAACAGCATTACACTTACTTCTTCAGGTGCGTAGGGCTTATGTTCCACTCCTTTGGGAATGATGACGAATTCACCTCTGTTCAAACTTATCGTTTTGTCTTTTAATTGTATGAATACCTGACCATCAATGACATAGAAAAATTCGTCTTCATGGTCATGGTGATGCATGATAAACTCTCCCTTGAATTTGGCAACCTTCACCAATTGACTATTAAGCTCCCCCACGACTTTCGGAGACCAGTAGTCGTTGAATGAGGCTAATTTTGAAACTAGTTTGACTTTGTTTATGTCCATTTTTTGTAAGTCATAGTGCTTGTGAATACCTGTAGATTTGATCGGCAGTATAGATCAGGAGTGGACTAAAACCGTGGGTTGATGCCCAATTTTGAAATTGCAAGAATTGGCTATGAAGCACATTTTGTTAGCTTCTTCATGCAACTCATCGGCCTTGGGAATCATGCTCGCCTGGGTAACTTTTACTTGAGGGTGCAATATCACTTCTGTGAACCTTCCACTGCCATTTTGGTCTTCTTGCATGACACCCGTTGCACTGTCCAGATATTCTGTGACGATGATTTGATGAGTAGCGCATAGATGCAGATACCACAACATGTGGCAGTTAGCTATGGAAGAAAGAAAGAGCTCCTCTGGATTGTACCTCGATGGATCACCTAAAAAGGATGGGTCAGAAGAGCACAGTATTTCATGGCGTTTTCCTTCAGCTTGAAATGTATGGTTTCTACTATAGGACCGATAGTCTTGAGTGCCGTTTCCTTCGTTTCCGGTCCACTCAAGGGAGGTGCGGTAATGATGCTTTTTCATTGATTATATTTCTTTAACTCATCAGCAATACGCTGGCCAAACGTGACATGCTCCAGATTGGATTCCAGTTGTTCCAAATGATCCATGATCTCAGTGTTTTGATCGAGCAGATCTAAGGTGACCTTTTTTCCGATTTCCCATATCTGGGTGAATAGGGGTAGATTATCTTCTGCTTTTTCGGTCAGTTTGAAGATGGTTTTTCTTTTGTCTACCGGGTCTTTTTCGCTTATGAGATACCCTTTAGTGATCATTTTATTGGTCATTGTGATCACGGACTGATGGGTAAATTTTAACCTGGTGGCGATTTCCATAACGGAGACATTGGGATGCTCATTTACGATCCACAATACCAGGTACCAGTTGGGCTCGGTATCCATACCCAGTTCTCTATACATTGCTCTCAAGCTGTGAGACATCTTGTCGCTGATACGTTTGAGTCTGGTGTCGAGGTTGGCATAGCCTAGATGCTTCACTAAGTCGTCATTCATACTACTTGAGTTTGTACAAGTATAATAATTTACGCAGTTAACTGCGTAAATTATTATACTTTATGTTTTTAATTACCCAAATTGGTACTTTTACAGACGATTATAGAGACGATTGTCAATCACGTTCTTTGCTAGGGATATATGGTTGTGCATCTCGAAGAGCCTTAATTTTCGGCCATTAATGCAGGTAGCATAACGTTAGTCATTATTGCAAAAGGCAGCTTGTCATCTTGAGAATTGTATGCCCCACCAGTGAATACAGCAACAATATCCAGATCGGGAAAAACCGTGATGTACTGTCCTCCATTTCCGGTAGCGACTATAGATTGAATCACATTTTCATTCACCTTAAAGGGGATTTCCCACCACAAAAAGCCATAGTCAATTCCTGTTATTTTCGTTTTTTCAGTCGTTGATTCATCAATCCATGCTTCAGATACAATTGGGATACCGTTCCACTTACCGCGATCAAGTAGTAACTGTCCAATCTTCGCCATATCCCTTGAGGTCATATAGAGGCGTCTAGCAGACGGAAGCACTTCTTTTTTGGAGGTGTGTCCCCAACTGACATTGGTAATATTCAACGGGTCAAATAAATGAGATTGCGCAAATTCGTCGAGTGTCATCCCAGAAGCTTGACTAATTATCTCTGCTGCAAAAACCTGTCCCATTGTACAATAGCTAGCAACTGTACCGGGCTCGTTGATCATAGGTAAGTCCAGGAAGGTTTGGAGCCAATCAGTGCTCTTGAACACTCTATCCTCTTGCCCTTTTGATTTCTTATCCCAATCGTTACAATCGAGCCCGGTTGACATGGTCAAAAGATGTCTGATGGTAATCTTCGCCTTTCGTTCATCTCTATTTTTTTTAGGCGCAAGACCCTTCACATATTTGGATATAGGATCGTCGACGCTTTCAATTATTCCCTTATCAATGGCGATCCCCATTAGAATCGACGTAATACTTTTGGTAGCTGAACGCAGATCGTGCTGAGTGTTGGCGGAGTTTTCACCGAAATACTCTTCAATGATCATTTCACTGTTTTTCAATACGAGTATGCTGTGGATCTCATGTTCCTGATTTTGTAGCTCTTCGAATAGCCGATAAATATTCGTGGTATCAATATTTAGAGATCTTAGATTATTAGTTGGCCAACCATCTGTTAGCATTTCCGGCTCTGAATACTCGTAAGTATGCTGCCCCAAAGTGAATGTGCAAATGGATAGAACATGGACGATTGAAAGCACTGCAATTCTCATAATGTACGTAACGTTTCAAGAGGAGTAGAGATTAGAAAGCACCTGCAGATTATATGACTTCCGCCCGCTCATTCATTTTCAATATTGGGTATTTCTTACATACCTGGAATGTTTCACCCTATGCATTAAGAACCCGAGTTCAATTAATCAAACCTTTAAAAGCACTCTAAAATTGTCTTTTCGAGACATAACATTTGGGTTCCAAACGGACAAATTAGAATGACGTTGGTACTGTCGATTCTGAAAATGATTGTCATCTTGAGTTTATCGAAAGAGACTCATTTTCAGAAGTTTACAAGAATACGTCATTGGTACGATAGGAGAAACCTTATTAATGCTAAAACCGAAATGAGAATATAGTTCTTTCCCCTTTTTTAAGAAGATATCTCCGCTGCACTGCGATATGACAATTTTAGAGTGCTTTTAAAGTCGGACTCAGGTTAAGAGGTTCTATTAGCTATCTATCCATTCAATTATTTTTTGCGGGTCGGTTAAGTCAGTAACCACCTTTGCAGCACCTACCTTGATCAATTTGTTGTTCTGATGGTAGTCGATACCGATAAAGTTGATTCCTAACCGTTGTGCAGTCTTTAAGTCCCAGAGCCCATCTCCAATGTAGGTGATCGTCTCAAATGAATCCAGATTCTCGACTTGCAGCGACGTGTCAATGGCGAGCTTGGTAATTTCAGATCTGTCAAAGTGTTCGTTGGCTGAGGTAAGTATTAGATCGCCAAGTTCAAACCCAATTGTGGAGAGTTTAAGTAAGGCAGTTTCTCTCCATCCTCCGGTTGCAAACGCGATGGATATTTTTGGATTGTCAATGAATGAGGTTAGTGTATTCTTAGCACCGCGAATTTCAGTTATGTCATTGCTTCGTTGGGTCAGAAGCTTGTAGAAGTAGTCCTTTAGCTCCTGAACTTCTTCATCAAGAGGTTTTCTTCCAAAGTGTGTTTCGAAAATCTCAATCGTTAATCCACTATCGGTGACATGCCGGAAATCGTGCCAGTCAGATTGGGATAAATCAATGTTGTGTAAATCTTCAAAGGATTGAATAAAGCATTGATCATCCGCCGAGACTGAATCTACTATTGTTCCATCAATGTCAAAAATTACAAGGTTCATGTAAAGGCAGGTATCGTTCGGTACAAAGCATGTTTCAAGGTGCTTTATACGCTAGGAGATTTTATCTTATTCAGCTTCAAAGCTTGACTCTATTTTTTACTCAAGCATGCGATAGCAGCGGAAACATACAATCGTTTTCTCTGAAGAAATCAATCTGACCCTTATAGACAAAGAGTGTTGTACCTTCTTGTTTTAGTAAGTCGCTCTCATAATTAGTGTCATCTATGGGTGTGAACCCCATGACTACTTTTTTTGTATCTCTTCGTACAAGGGCAGCAACTATGTCTTCAATACTAGCATCTACAATCGAGAACACGTCATTGATATGGAGTGTATCTCCCACAAAGTCAGCAATAACAATGGCTTCTAATTCATCCAGATAGTAGATGTTGTTCTTCATAAATGAAGTACAATAGAACATTATTAAGGAAGTGTTGTCATGCATAGACACCTTAGCAACTGGTATTGAATTATTGACAGTTTCCACCAAAAGCGCTAAGTCTTTTTCATCTTCGATATTAAGTTTTTTGGCTTCTGAAGAAAGGTTATCGACTGAAATCAACCTTGAATGTTCATATTCATCTGCTTGCTCAAAGTCAAACTTTGGATAGAAATCAAGAACAGTATCATTGGCGAAGAGATACATAAAATCAGCCTTGTCTTTCCATTCATCCAATACTTGATTCATGATAATCCTATTGAGGCCTTGCTTTCGATATTCTTTGTCCGTCATCACCGTGCCAATTTGTACGCCTAGCTTGTTTCCTCCCTCGATGATAAACTCAATAGTGCTAACTGAGACATTAGATATAACCCTGTCCCCATCCAACAACGAATAAGGGATATACCTCTCTCCCCAATAACCGTCCTGATACCACGCTTCAAAAGAAAACCCGTAGGTATCTTCAGTCAGTCTATTGAAGCTTCTTCTTAGTTCACTGTTGTGCTTGAAATTGGCGACCAAGCCATAGGTCTTACCATTTACTGTTACAGATTTCATTACTCCTTACTTCTTAATCCAAAGAATTCCTCGAGGCTCTGCCTCGGGGTTCCAATAAAAACGTCATCCCCGCGAAGGCGGGGATCCAAATAAATAATTTCGGTTTTTGATCTTCAGATCAAAACATGTGCTCAACTTGATTGAGTATGAAACCAGCGAAACCTGCCTCGTCGGCAGATGGGTACCCCGACGGCTTGCCTCGGGGTGCCCGACCAGGGGATAGTTGGTTTCAAGAAATTTTTTATTATCCACGGTATTTCCTTTCCTTAGGAAACATTGACCTGTTCCAGTCAGTATACAAAGCGTTGCATCCCTCAGGGTGCTCTGATTTCATATGAAATGTTGGTAGTAGTTACATTTCATTAATCCAATAGGTAGCTCGGCTTGTATTCTAGTTTATTCTGAAAGATTGAGTTGCCATGAAATACCATATTTGTCTTCACACCATCCAAATTTTTTACCAAAGCCGTAATTCTCTGGACCGTAGCTGTCAAGAGGGACCATTATCTGCCCTCCATTTGAAGAGAGTTTTTCGAATAAAGTTTGTATCTCCTTTTCAGAGTCACATTCTACGAAAAGTGATACCCCTGGTGTAAATGACCAAGCGTGATTATAGTTGCTTTCGGAAACCATATACTCTGTACCATTCAATGTGAATACCCCATATTTGATAAGGTCCGGTGTTCCTCCAGCCTCTCCTTCCAGGTATTTTATGATGCTTTTAATCTCCGAATTCGGAAAGATAGAAGTGTAGAAGTTTATCGCTTCTTCAGCCTTTCCGCATTGATCACCTACGAATGTTAGAAATGTTGCTGTTTTCATTTTTTTTGAATTTGTGTTAAAACCCAAAACTGTCAATTCGATAATTAATCCAAAGAATTCCTCGAGGCTCTGCCTCGGGGTTCCAATAAAAACGTCATCCCGGCGAAGGCGGGGATCCAAATAAATAATTTCGGTTTTTGATCTTCAGATCAAAATGAAACCAGCGAAATACCCCGACGGCTTGCCTCGGGGATAGTTGGTTTCAAGAAATTTTTTATTTTGCTTCCCGAAAGTTGCAATTATTAATTTTGGCAGCATCGACAATTGTTGGGCTATTTTTCATTAGACGTTCTTCGAGTATTGCCGCCAATTACATGCCAACGTACATAATGTGCGTTATTTTCCTTAAAGCTACAAGTAGAATTTTGTCATACTATACTGATCATCAAATAGCTAGTCTCTATTGAGCAATTTCTGTTGCTTTCACGAGTAGTAAATTTTAGAGAATATTATGAGCGATGTACTTGGCAGAAGATAGCTGTTTCCAGTAGAGGGAAAAGTAGGTAAAGCCCTTTAGGTTTCGGAAGGAGGCTGTTGAACAGCAGAAGGAAGGTCTGCCGAAAACTCCTACTTAAAGTATCAGTGCTGATCTCTCAGTCACGTCGCTGCGTTTTGCTCATACCAATGATCCGGCTCCAGACCAGCACTCTCAGCCGCGGCTACCGCCAATTGATCACACCGCTCGTTTTCTGGGATACCGGCATGACCTTTCACCCATTTGAATTTCACCTTGTGTTTCCGGTAGGCGGGAATGAATCGCTCCCAGAGGTCACGGTTCTGCTTCCCTTTGAAGTTCTTCTTGACCCACCCCCAGAGCCAGCCTTTTTCGACAGCATCTACCACATACTTTGAGTCGGAGTAGATAAGTACTTCTACCCCTTCCTTGGTCAAAGCCTCCAGACCTGCGATCACCGCCAGGAGCTCCATCCGGTTGTTGGTCGTCTTACGAAAGCCTTCCGAGAGCTCCTTGCGATGACCTTTGTAAAGCATCACTGTGCCATAGCCCCCAGGGCCTGGGTTGCCACGTGAAGAGCCGTCCGTGTAGATCGTTACCATATGGTCGAGAGAGGTTTCTTTTTTGATTTGATGAGAGAATGCATACTACCTTGAAATGGGATCAACATAAAACTAAAGCCTGAAGCCTAGTTCGAATCCTCCAATAAATGTTAGTCCTTCTTCTATTTTGAACACCTCGTTGGACTGACCATTGCGGTAGCCAAGACCTATACTCAGATCGAAATGGATACCACTTCCATAATTTCGCTGGAAGCCCCAAACTGGCCCAATAGTAAAAGAATTGAGATCTGTCTCTACCATACTTAAGCCATCGATATCAGCTATGGTGTCAAATTGGTAGCTGGCTAAAAAAGCCACGTAGTTACCTGAATTTTGCTTGAGGTTATCTTTTCGGACAAACTTTCGATTGTAGTAATTTCTTAACGAGGCAGTCAGAAATGGAGTAGTATAAAACTCAAATTCGCCTTCTCCATTGATCTCAGAATAATAGGCGCTGTAGGCCAATCCCCCACCGAAGGTCACTGATTGATGGTCAGTCAGCTTACTTTCCAGATGTGCCATTAACGGTAAGAAGCTCACAGTGAACTGAGTTGGAGCCAAGTCTACTTTTTCTTGTGCCAAGGTCGGCGAAATTGAAGAAAAAGTGATGGAGAGTATGACAGCTAGTGCTTTAGATCGGTTCATAACATATCTTAATTGAATGTGAAAAAATGTTTTATACCTTGAGCTATTAATTTAGCTATATCAGTATTCATCTACGTATTTCACTACCATAATGTCGTGATCGAGGTTTTAAAGAGTTTGATAGCTATTGAAAGCAAGATAACGCCAAAGACCTTGCGAAGAATACTAAAGCCTGCGGCACCAATTTTTCTTTCCAGCCAGCCACTGGTCTTGAGTACCAGATAGACCAGTAGCAGGTTGAGTACTATACCCACCAGGATATTCGCTAATGCGTATTCAGCTCTTAACGAGAGGAGAGATGTCATCGTACCCGCACCAGCGATCAACGGAAAGGCGAGTGGCACAATAGAGGAACTCTGCAACTCAGCGGGATCGGTTTTGAAAAAATTGCGCCCGAGAACCATCTCCATACCCATAATGAACATGATAATCGCGCCTGTAATGGCAAATGAAGAGATATCAATACCAAACAGCGATAATATGCTCTCACCCAGGAATAGGAAGACCACCATGATCAGTCCAGCCACTAAAGTGGCTTTTTCGGACTGGATATGACCAGCCTTCTTTCGCAGGTCAATAATGATGGGCACATTGCCCAGTATGTCGATCACTGAGAAGAGGATCAGGCTGACAGAAATAATCTCTTTGAATTGGAACATGGCCTTAAAAATTGAGCCGCAAATGTAGAAATAGCGCGCAGAGAAAAAAGGGGAATTGCTAGCTATATTTTCTGCTTAGAAACTTCTGGAAGTTGGCAATCTCTTTGGACTTAATCGCGGGAAAGTTGGCAATGCGAAAAGTGGTGGACTGCCACTCGCCATAGCCATTCCCAACGATGAGCCCATTCTTTCGGGCTTCCTGCTTTAATTCTGAAATCAAGCCGGGTTCACCCTCGATGCAAAGTACTGTTCTGGATCTCACTGCCTCATCTTTGATCATTAAGCTCAACCCTGACAAGCTCTCGATATGATTGCACCAGTCTTGATATCTCGCCTCCACTTTATCGTCAATATCACCTATTTTTTTGTTTTTACTCATTGTGCGACTGAGCAGATACAGGTTGAGCACATTGGGTGTATAGGGAGCCTGGTTCTTGCGATAATTGTCCAGCACAAAATTAAGACTGTTGTACCTGCTATTTTCGTTGATCTCAGCAGCACGAGCGACTGCCTTCGGTGAAAGTATCATTACAGCTAGACCAGCAGGTAGTCCGAAGCATTTCTGTACAGAGGCAAACCAGACATCTGCTACCGCAAAATCAAGCGCTATACCAGCCATCGAGGAAGTTGCATCCACAGCAATCAATGGATCAGGGTACTTCTTTTTGATTTCACGTATCGAAGCATTACTTAGCTGCGTGCCGTTGGAAGTCTCGTTGTGCGTGATGCAGATGCACTCTGTTTTTTCCGGTAGGTCAAGGGCAGCAACGTCCAACTCCTCCTGACAGTCAAAGCTGTGATGGTCAATAGTATCAATGACCCTGGCGGTGTAGGTCTTCCATTTTTCACCAAAGGCACCATTATAAATGTGATAGGATTGATCTTGTATCAGCGACTGGGCGATCATTTCCCAACATTCGGTCGCACTGGAGGCAAAGACGATTTCATAGTCTGCTGGGATATTGAGTTTGTTATAGAGCTGGGCTTTGAGGTCGATCATCAGCTCGGCAAATTCCTCACTGCGGTGGTTGATCGACAAGATGCCTTCTCGGTAGGCATCTAATATATATTCCGTCACATTGCTGTAGATGCGAGAGGGGCCTGGGTAGAAGGTTGCTTTAAACACCTTTAAGGCTTATTGATGAAATATTGGATGCCCA
Organism: Cyclobacteriaceae bacterium; assembly: GCA_040222235.1. Lineage (GTDB taxonomy): Bacteria > Bacteroidota > Bacteroidia > Cytophagales > Cyclobacteriaceae > UBA6059. Next base: position 57,463 of record JAVKDO010000086.1, on the reverse strand, counting down.
AAGCATAACCGTCCAAGCCTAGACCTGATATGATCCCGACGCACACGGCAGTCAGATAGCTGTGCTCGCGAAAAGGCTCTCGCGCACCGATATTGGAGATGTGTACTTCGACGGCAGGAGTGGTGACCGCAGCGATCGCGTCTCGAAGGGCAACAGAAGTATGAGTAAACCCAGCGCCATTGATGATCATACCATGGTAGCTAAATCCTACTTCATGAATTTTGTTAATCAAGTCACCTTCATGATTACTTTGGAAGTATTCGAGCTCCACCTGAGGGTATTTGGTCTTCAATGACAGGAAGAAACTATCGAAATCCTGATTGCCATAAATGTCTTTCTCACGCTTACCTAGCAAGTTGAGATTGGGACCGTTGATGATAATGAGTTTCATGGCAGAGCAGCGCTTATGATCAGTGATTTGCTTTCAGATTGGAATATTAAGAAATCTTACCTGAAAATCACGATCGCTGGCAGCATATTGTGATAAATTAGGCCTCATGTGGGAGATGTACATCGGCCAATTCAAGAACTATATGAAGCTAGAGCGGTCGCTCTCAGAGAATACAGTGGCGGCTTACCTGCATGACATTCGCTTGCTAGCGCAATTCCTTCAACTCAAGAAAATCGACAAGTCCCCACTAAAAATAGAAAGTATTGATCTCCATGACTTCATCGAATATGTCGCCGAGCTGGGTCTGTCCGCTCATACACAGGCACGCGTCATTTCAGGGCTGAAGTCCTTCTACAAATACCTCCTTTTCGAGGGTGAGATCACGAGAGATCCGATGGAGCTCATCGATACGCCCAAGTTAGGTCGGAAGCTCCCAGATACGCTGAGTGTCGTTGAGATAGACAAGCTGCTAGATGCTATTGACATGTCGACCGCTGAGGGTACACGGAATAGAGCGATCATCGAGACACTTTACAGCTCCGGTCTCAGGGTGAGTGAGCTAGTCAACCTGAGTATGCAAAACCTGTACTTTGATGTGGGTTTCCTGCGGGTCATTGGCAAGGGTAATAAGGAGCGGCTCGTCCCTATCGGAAAAACGGCCCAGAAGTTCATTCATATGTATATCGATGGCTACCGGGTGCACATGAACATCAAACCAGGTCAAGAGTCGTTCGTTTTTCTCAACCGCCGAGGTGCGCAATTGACGCGTGTGATGATCTTCACCATTATTAAGAACCTGGCGAAGATCGCTGGGATTGAGAAGAATATCAGCCCGCACACCTTTCGCCATTCCTTTGCTACCCATCTCATCGAAGGCGGTGCGGACCTACGCGCCGTGCAGGAAATGCTCGGTCATGAGTCGATTACTACCACCGAGATTTACACGCACCTCGACCGTGATTATTTGCGTCAGGTAATTACCGAATTTCACCCGAGGAGCTAGGTGATTTTCTATATTTGCGGCCATGTACAAAGGGCTCATCCGACCACTTTTATTCCTATTACCGCCTGAGCGCGCCCACTACTTCACCTTCGATTTGTTGCGACTCTTACACTGGATCCCAGGTTTGGCGGGCTTGTTTAGGTCTTTATTCAGCTACCGCAATGAAAGCCTGGAGCGTGAACTCTTCGGACTGAAATTTCCGAATCCTGTTGGCCTGGCCGCTGGCTTTGACAAAGATGCCCGACTCATTGATGAGATGGCCAACCTAGGGTTTGGCTTTATCGAGATTGGTACGATTACACCCAAGGGCCAACCGGGTAATCCACAACCACGCCTCTTTCGCCTGCCTCAAGATCAATCACTGATCAACCGTATGGGTTTTAACAATGGTGGAGCTATCGAAGCAGTAGAACGACTTAAGCGAAGAAAATCAAAAGTGATTGTTGGTGGCAACATCGGTAAGAACAAAGCCACGCCTAATGAGAAGGCCGATGAAGACTACCTCATATGCTTTCGGCAGCTTTTTGATCATGTAGACTACTTTGTAGTCAATGTAAGTTCACCCAACACGCCCAACCTACGTGACTTGCAGGAAAAAGAGCCGCTCAAAGCACTTTTATCCAGGTTGCAGAAGGAAAACAGTCAAAAGCCCAAGCGCAAGCCAATCCTTCTCAAGATTGCGCCAGATCTCACCAATGAGCAGCTCGATGATGTGGTGGAGATCGTCATGGACACGCAGATAGATGGAGTGATCGCTACTAATACTACGATTAGCAGAGAAGGCTTAAAGACTTCTGAGCAGGATGTTCAAGAGATTGGAGCCGGTGGCTTAAGTGGTAGGAGCGTGAGCAAAAGATCGACGGAAGTTATTCGTTACCTTCATAATAAAGGTGAGGGCAAGTTTCCGATCATTGGTGTAGGTGGAATTTTTACCGCTAAGGATGCACTCGATAAAATCAGGGCTGGGGCGTCTCTGGTGCAGGTCTACACTGGATTTGTCTACGAAGGGCCGGCGATGGTCAAGCGCATCAACAAGGTGCTTTCCACTGTGGATATCTAAATTGCCGGATACGCCAAGAGTTTTGAGCTCGTTTTGTTTATTTTGTCATATATCATTCTTCTGAATGGCCAAGAACACATACAAATCCAATACTTTCAAGAAAGAGTCTAAAGAGCGGAGCTTCCCAAAGTTTTCTTTCTCTTTTTTCAACGATCGACGATTCCAGCTCACGCTCGGGTTTTTCTTGTTGGGGATGTCGCTTTTTCTGCTCACCTCGTTCATTTCCTATCTGTTTACTGGTAAGGCAGATCAAAGTGTGATCGATGCAGTAAGTACCATAGGGCTCAAAGACTCTGGCCTGGAAGCCGAAAACTGGCTCGGCTTGTTTGGCGCCTTCTCGGCCCATTATTTCATATTCAACTGGTTTGGGATTGCCGCTTTCCTGATACCTCCATTGTGCTTTTTAGCTGGCTATTTTGTAGCCTACCGGAAAGAGGTATACGCGCTTGATCGTGCTGCGTTCTTTGTGTTATTCTTCCTACTGTGGGTGAGTATCTCCATGGGATTCATTCTACTTTCTTCGGATGAACTCACCGAATGGGGCTTCCTGAGTGGTGGAGTCGGCTATGAGTTGGCCATACTTGGAGACAGCCTCATGGGCTGGGGGACGACTATATTCCTTGGCTTTCTATTGCTGGTCTTCTTGATCTATTATTTCAATATCACTGATGTGCTGCTACCGGCTTTTGGTGTGAGTCGAGGACAAACCTCAATAGCTCCGGAAGAAGAGCTAGTAGAAACTATAGAGGAGGGCTCAGATGAGGAGGAAGACGAAACAGAAGAAGAAGGCACTGAGACCGATGGAGATGAGGGCGAGGACGAATTCACGTTAATCGTTCGAGAGCCTAAGAAAAAGGAGGAAACCATTCAGGAAGATGAGCTAGAAATAGAACAAAAAGTTGAGGAGAAGGAGGAAGAGCCAGACGAGTTAGCTGCTGTACTGGCGGCTGTCAAGGAAGAAGTGGAGCTTGAAGAGCAGAAGGAGGAACCAAAAGAGACCAATTCTGAAGCCTGGACAGTAGACAAAGAGAAGAAGCCAACAAGAACCCCCAAAGAGGAACCGGATTTGGAGTTGGCCATAGAGGATCCAACGGAGGAAAAAGAGAGTGTTTTACCAGCATTTACGGTAGATCCAGTCTCTGAAGAAGCCAAGAAAGTGCAAGAGCAAGAGGATTATGATCCTACCTTGGACTTGCCTTCGTACCAGTTCCCAACTCCTGAGCTACTCAATGAATATCCTGAGAAGAAGGTTCAGGTGTCCAAAGAAGAGTTAGAAGCCAATAAGGACAAGATTGTAGAGACGCTGATCAACTTTAAGATTGGCATCTCAAGTATTAAGGCGACTATTGGGCCGACGGTGACACTCTATGAGATCGTACCTGAGGCGGGCGTTAAGATCTCCAAGATCAAGAACCTAGAGGATGACATTGCACTGAACCTGGCTGCACTGGGTATCAGGATCATCGCACCGATTCCTGGTAAGGGTACTATAGGTATCGAGGTACCGAATAAAAACCGTGAGATGGTGGACGCACGAACCGTCATCACCCATGAGAAGTTCAGCAAGAGTAAGATGGAGCTACCGGTAGTGCTTGGTAAGACCATCTCAAATGAGGTATACGTCACTGACCTGGCCAAGATGCCCCACTTACTGATGGCCGGTGCTACGGGGCAGGGTAAGTCCGTGGGCTTGAACATCATGCTGACCTCCCTGCTGTATTGTAAGCACCCAAGTCAGTTAAAGTTTGTGTTGGTGGATCCCAAGAAGGTGGAACTGACCCTCTTCAATAAGATCGAGCGTCACTTCCTGGCTAAGCTGCCAAATAGCGAAGAGGCGATCATTACGGATACGAAGAAGGTGATCTACACCCTCAACTCGCTCTGCATGGAGATGGATAACCGCTACGATCTGCTCAAGGATGCCGGTTGCCGTAATCTGAAGGAGTACAATAAGAAGTTCGTAGAGCGTAGGCTCAACCCTCAAAAGGGGCACAGGTTTTTGCCATATATCGTCTTGGTGATTGACGAGTTGGCTGATCTCATGATGACAGCAGGCAAGGAGATTGAGACACCTATTGCTCGTCTGGCACAGCTCGCCCGAGCGATTGGTATCCACTTGGTAGTTGCTACGCAACGTCCTTCCGTCAACGTGATCACAGGTATTATTAAGGCCAATTTTCCGGCGCGTCTCTCCTTCCGAGTGACGTCCAAGATTGACTCACGTACGATCCTCGATGCAGGTGGTGCTGAGCAGCTGGTCGGTATGGGAGATATGCTTCTTTCTCAGGGCTCAGACCTTACGCGACTACAGTGCGCATTTGTTGATACACCCGAGGTAGATCGCATTTGCGAGTGGATCGGGGATCAGCGCGGCTATGAAGATGCTTATCTCTTACCAGAATATGAGGGGGAGGAAGAGTCCATGCCAGGTGATGTTGACTTGGCAGATCGGGATGCATTGTTTGACGATGCAGCAAGACTATTGGTTATTCATCAGCAGGGAAGTACGTCACTTATCCAGCGTAAGCTTAAGCTTGGCTACAACCGAGCTGGTCGACTGATTGATCAGTTGGAGGCTGCTGGTATCGTCGGGCCATTTGAAGGAAGCAAGGCCCGAGAAGTGCTGGTCAAAGACGAGTACGCACTTGAACAAAGATTAAACGAGATCAACGGTTGAGAATTTCTAGCATGATTGTTGGATTGCCATCAACCAAACCAATTAAAGCAATGAAAAAAGTACTTTCGATACTAATGATGGCTGGCTGTTTTGCAACAGCGCAAGCCCAAAAAGACGAAGCAGCCCTTGCCATTCTAGATGCAATGAGCGACAAATATCAGGCTATGCCCGCTTTCACCTCTGACTTTGAGTACATCCTCGAGAATCAATCTGAGGATCTCACCGAGACATTCAGCGGAACGGTCAGTGTCAAGGGTGATATGTACCGCCTGTCTATGGAAGGCCAGGAGATCATCAACAATGGTGAGACCGTCTGGACCTATATGGAGGAGCTCAATGAGGTCAATATCTCTGAATACTTCGCAGAGGAGCAGGACATCTCCCTCAACAATATCTTCACCCTCTACAAAGAAGGCTATAAGTACCTCTATATAGAGTCGGCTGACAATGGCAGCCTTGATATCATCGATCTCGTACCTGAAGATGTTTCTAACAACTATTTCAAAATTCGCTTGGCGATACGGAGCGACAATCAGGAACTCAACCGTTTTCAGGTATTTGACAAAAATGGCAACCGCTACATCTATAAGATTGTCACCTTCAAAGAGGAGACCGAACTAGGTGATGATTACTTCAACTTTGACCCATCGAAATATGAAGGGGTGGAGGTGATTGATTTTAGATAGGAAACACCTGACTAAAGCACTTGCAATTAGCCGCTAAAGCGGCTTTTTTTGTTTCATGACGAGACAAGAGCTGTTTGGCCAAATACAGAAGAAGCGATCCTTTCTTTGTGTGGGTTTGGATACGGACATCAATAAAATTCCCTCTCACCTCAGGAGCGAAAAGAATCCAATCCTGATTTTCAATAAACGGGTGATTGATGCGACAGCTGATTTGGCGGTAGCCTATAAACCCAACATTGCTTTTTATGAAAGCCTAGGACCATCTGGTTGGGAGACACTAGCACAAACGCTCGAGTACATTCCTAAGGAGCACTTTACGATAGCGGATGCTAAGCGTGGTGATATTGGCAACACTTCACAGATGTATGCCAAGGCCTTCTTTGAGCAGATGGATTTTGATTCTATCACGATTGCTCCTTATATGGGCGAGGATTCGGTTACGCCATTTTTAGATTTTCCTGGTAAGTGGGCAATCCTACTAGCGCTCACCTCCAACAAAGGCGCCATGGACTTCCAAAATTTGACGGTAGGTGACGATAAACTCTTCGAAAGAGTACTCACCAAGAGTCAGGAGTGGGGCACGACCGAGCAACTCATGTATGTGGTAGGTGCGACGAGAGGGGAGATGTTTGCAGAAGTGCGTAAGCATGCGCCCGATCATTTTCTACTAGTTCCCGGAGTAGGAGCACAAGGTGGTGACCTAGAGGCCGTTTGCAAGTATGGTATGAATAGTCACTGTGGATTGCTGGTCAATTCTTCCAGAGGTATCATTTATGCCGGCGATGGTGAGCAATTTGATCTTGCTGTAAAAATTGCCGCAGAGAGGCTACAAGCGGACATGGATCATATGTTGGATTTATATTTAGGCTAGTGAAAGAAGACCTGCTACACTTCGTCTGGCAACACCAGTATTTTGACAAAGCAGGTTTGGTGACCACCTCCGGTGAGCCTATCAATATTCTTAATCCTGGCTTTCCGCACACAGATTCCGGACCTGACTTTGCGCAAGCCAAGATTAGTATAGGTGAGGTAGAGTGGAGTGGCCATGTGGAGATCCATGTCAAGTCCTCCGACTGGGGTCGACACGGACATAGCGCAGACCCTGCTTACCAGAATGTCATCCTGCATGTGGTTTGGGAGGATGATTTGCCAGTCCATTATGACGATGCGGAAGCTATACCGACGCTCGAGTTGAAGCACAGGATCAAGCCTACATTACTCCGTGATTCCTCAGCACTGCTCAGAAGCGAGACCAGGATTGCTTGTGAGGACAGCATCCAATTAGTTAATCCCCTGACGCGAATATCCATGTCAGAGCGGGCACTGATGTCCCGACTAGAGCTCAAGTCCAAAGAGGTAATGCTCTTGCTCAAAGCCAACGGTGGCGACTGGGAAGAGACAACTTATCAATGGCTCACCAGGCACATGGGTTTCAAAAAAAACAGTGAGGCTTTCTTCCGACTTACCCAACAGCTGCCTTTGAAGATCATCAGAAAGCACCGTCAAAATCTCACACAGCTAGAAGCATTACTTTTTGGAGTGGCGGGTTTCCTCAAAACACAGCCCGAAGATAAATACTCAAAAAGACTTCAGAAAGAATATGCTTTCCTTGGCCAGAAATATGGACTCGAGTCAAAAGAAATGTCGGCGGTCGAGTGGAAGTTTTTGAGACTCAGACCAGCCAATTTTCCGACCATTCGCTTGGCACAGCTAGCGCAAATACTCAGCTCAAACCCTAACCTCTTCTCTCAGCTGATCGAAACAATCGATACAAAAGTGATTCGAGGAATTTTCAAAGCGCAGCAGTCGACCTATTGGCAATCTCACTATCAATTCGGAAAACCGACAGATCACCTCATTCCAGGCTTGGGTAGCGCAAGCATCGATATATTGTTGATCAATGTTTGTGCAACGATCTTGGTAGCTTATGCCAAATCCGTAGGTAACGAAGAATATACAGAGAGGGCGCTCGACTTACTCGCGAGCATCAAGCCCGAGCAGAATTTCATTACAAAACAATGGAAAACCCTGGGACAGCCACTCACCTCCGCAGCAGATAGTCAGGGCCTCATCGGACTATACAAGCTGTACTGCCAGCCGCGCCAATGCTTGCGATGTGGCATAGGAGCCACTATCTTGAACCGGCATTGATGAGCCTACTCCTTCCCACGCTCAACGCAGGACTCCTGCTTTTCCTGATCTGGTTTGTCTGGCAAAGGCTGCCATATGCGGCCGACAAGAAAGTCTGGCTCGGTTATGCTGCCTTGAAGTCACTTGCCGCATGCACCTTTGTTTGGGTATACAGCCACCACTACGGTACCGGCGACATGCTCAATTATATACGTGATGCTGAGATATACAGGACGCTTAGCCTACCAGCGTTTATTGGGGGTGTCGTTGGCGCAGGAGCACCCGATATCATTATCGATCAGCTAGTTTATGATTTCGACCCGAGAGCCATTTTGATGGCTAAAATGGTAGCTTTGGCTCATTTCCTACCGGGAAATATGTGGATTACGGCGCTCAATTTTGCAATGTTCGGCGGGGTGGTGATCTTCCGTTTTTACATCGTAATCAAAAGGGCTTTTCCGACGCTCGCCATTCCGGCCATTGGTGCCTTTCTGCTGTTTCCATCTCTTGTGTTCTGGACCAGCGGAATCTGCAAAGAGGCAGTATCATTCCCGGCAATGCTTCTGGTGCTCACACCGCTTCTTAGGCTCAAAGTTGATGGTGAAACAACCTCATGGGTAGATTGGACACTTGCTGCGCTGGGAGCCATGATTCTTTGGTTGCTCAAGTATTATGTGGCAGCTATAGTATTACCCGCTTGTTTGCTCTTCGGTTTATCGACTTTTTTCGATTGGTTTCCCTACCGGAAATTGGCACTTGGAGTAGTAGCCTATATCGGCTTACTATTGCTGATAAGCCAGCTCCACCCTAACCTGTACCTGCATAGAACAATGCAGGTGATGGTCGATAACTACGAGCTGACGATCAGGCAAACCCAACCTGAAAAAACAGCCCACTATGAAGGCTTGACCCCTGATGTACTCTCATTTGGTTCACATTTTCCAGAGGCGGTTTTTACCGGACTCTTCATGCCGTTACTAGGCCAACAATGGGATTTGCCATCATTAGCGGTAGTGGTACAAAACTCCCTGCTGCTGCTGACCTTGATAATCACAGTGATAGGAATGACACTCAAGAAAAGCTGGAAATCGATACCAGCAGGTGTTTGGGCATTGGTTGGCCTGATCATCTTGCTTTCGGGTCTAATCGCCATCACCACTCCCAATTTTGGAACTTTGGATAGATATAGGGTGGCTTATCAACCTTTCATGGTACTCTTAGTAATAGCTGGAATTCAGCAGTTGACACGCACTCGGAAAATCCCTTAGAAAATCGTATTTTTGCGGTCGATTTGAGATTGCAATTATGGATAACCCTGTAATAATTTTTGGAGGTGGTGCACTCGGAAGAGCCGCGCTAGAGATTTTCCAGAGTAATGATATTGTTGTGTATGGATTCCTTGATGACAACAAGGAATTGCACAATACAGAGATCGATACTGTCACAGTACTTGGAAAGACTGATGACGATGGGTTTCTAAAGCTGATTGGTAAGAAGTGTGAGGCCTTTATTGCGGTAGATGACAATAAGCTGAGGAAGGGACTAACCAAACTGCTACTAGATCGTAGAAAGATGATGCCGGTCAATGCGCATCATAAGTCAGCGGTGATAGCGCCAAGTGCCGCTTTCGGTCATGGCAATTTTGTGAATGCGGGTGTCGTACTAGGAGCAGGAGCAAAGATCGGTAATCACTGTCTGCTTCATACCCGTGCAGTAATGGACCACAACTGTGTGTTGGGAGATTATGTGCAAGTAGGAGCGGGTACCATACTCAATGCTGAAGTGCAGGTAGAAGAGGGCGCTTTCATAGGTTCTGGAGTGACCGTGGTTGGCGGAGTGAAGATTGGTAAGAATGCCCGGATAGGTGCAGGATCGGTTGTTATACAGGATGTAAAGAAAGGCGAAACAGTCTTTGGTAATCCTGCTCAGGTCGTGAAGGCCTAAGGAAGTAACTTTTAATTATATTTATATCTAACACCTTGCTTGAAGCAAGGCTTTGGTTATGAAACAAGACTACAACATACTTCTCTACTATTGCTATGCCAAAATAGAGAACCCTGAAGAGTATAGAGAAGAACATCATTTATTCTGTATTGAGCATAATCTTCGAGGTAGGATCATCGTGTCCGTCGAAGGTTTGAACGGTACGGTTTCTGGTTCGGAAGAGGACTGCAAGGCTTACATGGCCTATATCCATGCTGATGCGAGGTTTGGGCATACTGAGTTCAAGATTGAGTCACATGAGGGGCACGCATTCGCGAAAATCCATGTGCGCTATAAGCCTGAGATAGTGCACTCGGGACTTCAGCACATTGATCCGACTAAGCGCACCGGTACTTATGTGGAGCCAGAGGAGTTCAAGCAAATCCTTAAGGAAAAGGATGACAATACCGTAATCCTTGATGTGAGATCTAACTATGAGCATATGGTGGGTAAATTCAAAGGTGCCGTGACCCTCGATATAGAGAACTTCAGGGATTTTCCTGAAAAGGTAGAAGAGATCAAAGAGGACCTTAAGGGCAAGAAGATAGTGACTTACTGCACTGGAGGTATCAAATGTGAGAAAGCAAGCGCTTACCTATTGGAGAAAGGATTCGAAAATGTTTATCAACTCCATGGAGGTATCATCAAGTATGGTATTGAAGCGCAGGGAGAGGACTTTGAAGGTAAATGTTACGTATTTGATGGTAGGGTAGTGGCCGATGTGAACAAGGTAAACCCAAAGGTGATCAGTCGATGCTATGTCACTGGACAGCCGACGGATCGCATGGTCAACTGTGCTAATCCTGAATGCAATGCGCACATCCCAATGTCAGAAGAAGGTGCGGAGGTATTCAACGGATGTTGCTCACAAGAGTGCAGCGAACACCCAGATGTGCGAGCTTATGACGGCACAGGTTTCTACAAAAAGGAAATGAACGGCTACAACCCTTTAAAGGGCTGGAAAAGAACAAGCGAACCCAGTACTGACTCCTGTATGAATGGCTAAAATCCCAGAATCAGAGCTCATCCTCAACAAGGATGGGAGTATCTATCATCTTAACCTCAAGCCAGAGCATATCTCTGAGTATATCTTGCTTGTGGGTGACCCGGGAAGAGTGCATCGCATCAGTCAATTCTTCGATGGAGTAGATTTTGAGATGAACAAGCGTGAGTTTATTACGCACATTGGTAAGTATAATGGCAAGCGCATCACAGTGATGAGTACAGGCATGGGTACCGACAACTCGGAGATTGCGATGCTCGAATTGGACGCATTGGCCAATATTGATCTCAAGACAAGGGAGTCCAAGAGCCGTAAGAAGAAGCTAAAAATCATTCGTATAGGCACCTCTGGTAGTATCCAAGAGGATATACGCATCGGATCTCATGTGATCTCTGAATTTGGGCTCGGTATGGACAATTTGATGGCTTACTACGACCTGCCTCAGACTGAATTTGAGTTATCTTATAGCCAGACGCTCCGTGATTATCTCGGAGTGACTTTCACGCCTTATACCGTCGCTGGTAGTAGCTCGCTAATGGAGCAGGTAGGTGGCGACATGATCAAAGGATTTACGGCCACAACGCCTGGGTTTTACGCTCCGCAGGGACGAGCACTACGTGTGCCGATTCGGTATCCCAAATTGGTTGATCGGTTAGTCTCTTTCCATCATCATGACTATTGGGTCACCAACTTCGAGATGGAAACGGCGGGTCTTTACGCGCTTGGTCGCCTATTAGGGCATGAAGTCATTAGTGCTAACGCCATCCTGGCCAACAGGTCTCGCGGCACATTTTCTAAAGATCCACATAAAGTGGTGGATTCACTTATCAAAAAGGTCTTAGACCTACTCTAGTATGATCGCCATAGGTAAGTACAATACGCTAAGGATCGAACGATTCGCTCCTCCAGGATTATATCTAGAGGATGAGGATGGTGAGGAGGTATTGTTGCCCAACCGCTGGATCACCGATGACATGAAGGCCGATGATAAGCTGGAAGTGTTCATCTATAAGGACTCTGAAGACCGCATCATCGCAACGACAGAAAATCCCTATATCCTTCGAGATGAGTTTGGTTATCTGGAAGTCAAGCAAGTCACGCCCATTGGTGCTTTTCTGGACTGGGGACTGGACAAAGACTTACTTGTACCCTTCAAAGAACAGCGTGCCAAGATGCGCGAGAGTGGTCGTTACCTAGTCTATCTCTACCTGGATGTGGAAACCTGGCGCTTGTCGGCATCCGCCAAAATCCAGAAGTATATAGAGATAGAGGATATCGATCTGGAAGAAGGAGAGGAAGTAGATCTGCTTATCTGCGAGCGCACTGAGCTTGGTGTCAAAGTGATCATCAATAACCGCTATCAAGGACTGCTTTACAACAATGAACTCTTCAAAGAAGTAAGGACGGGTGACAAGACTACCGGTTATGTGAAGACCATTCGAGAAGATGGCAAGATCGATGTGGCGCTCGAAAAGCAAGGCTATAAGAGTGTAGAACCTAATGCGCAGCGGATTCTTGATCTGCTAGCGCAAAATGAGGGTTACTTGCCTCTCCATGATAAGTCAGACCCAGAGAAGATCAAGTACCAACTCGGGATGAGCAAAAAACTCTTTAAAAAAGCTATTGGCAGTCTTTATAGAGATAAGAAAGTAGTTATTGAAGAGGAGGGGATCAGGTTAGCTTAGTGATACACGTATTCCTCAGGTAGATTTTCCAGCAAGAAATTGATCTGATTGAGACCCATGATCAGCTTGATTTCTGAAGCTTTGAAACCTTCTGCCAAGAGCGCCTCGGTCAGGACGACCATCTCGGAAGCATCAAAATGTGTATTTACAGCCCCATCAAAGTCTGATCCCAGACTCACGTGTTCAATTCCAACCATATTCACTACGTAACGAATGGCTTTCGCGATGGCCGATGGATTGACATCACCGTTAGCACCATCCCAGAAGCCAATGCCTATGATGCCGCCATTTTCAGCGATAGCCAATATCTGTTCATCACTGAGGTTGCGAGGGCTATCATAGATGGCCTTGATCCCAGTATGAGAGACGACCACTGGTCGAGTGGCCATCTTGAGCACATCATAGAATAATTTCTCCGACGAGTGCGCCAAATCAACTATTATTGATTTTTCCTCCATTTCCCTTATTACTTGCCTGCCAAAATCAGTGATTCCACCTTTTTTGACTCCTGCTGAAGAACCACCTAGCTCATTATCAAAGAAGTGCACCAGCCCTAAAATGCGAAAACCTGCGCGCTCTAGTTCTCCGACATTATCCAGGTTCTGCTCCAACGCATGCAGCCCTTCTACCGAAAGCAGACCACCTACGAGTGTGGGTTTGGACTCTTTATGAAACAGCAAGTCAATCAGGTCACTTTTATTCTTAATCAATCTGAGGTTGCCTTCAGATCTATCTACAGTCTCGTGCAGCACTTGACTTTGATACAGTGCACGCTCTAGTAGACTGTTCCACGTCTTAGGTGGCCAGCGATTGGCGATAGCTAGTAAGGTGATATTGTCGGTGCTGTCATCATTACGTTCGTAGTTGAGTCCTCGAGGAGTCTTGATCACGGCATCAAACACCTGGATAGCAAATCCACCTGATATAAGTCGAGGCAGATCAACCTGACCATAACTGATCATATTGAGCATGTCCCTATCCCATAGCAAATTGTCAGCATGCCAATCTGCCACCAATAGCTCCTGATGTAGCTCTTGCGCCTCTTGACTCACCTTGGAGAGATCAACATCACCCGTCTTATTTAAGTCCTGATCTACGTATTTGCCTAGCGTCCAAAAGAAGAGCCAGACGATGAAAAGCAACAGTGGGCCTGAAATGTAAAGAATCCGTTTCATCTCACTCTTGTTCGAGCTCAAATGGGAAGCGCTTCATGGCGACTTGTCCATTGCTCATCACCATCACGACATCTTGCAGATACCTGATATTATCCAAGGGATTGCCAGTCAGCACGACTAGATCAGCCTCGTACCCTGCGGCCAGTCGACCCGTCTGATTACCCATTTCTAGTAGTTCCGCACTGACCACAGTAGCGGACTGGATGGCTTGAAATGGCGTCATACCCATCAAGACAAAATTCTCGGCTTCCATACTCACACGGGTCACGCTATTGGGGCCGTACCCCGTATCTGCTCCTGTGGCGATCTTTACACCTAGTTCGAGTGCGATCTGAAATGATTCCGCTAGAGCGGGTAGCATATGCTTACCTCGCATCATTAATATAGGATTGTCATAGTCACCTCCCGGCTCAACCAAGTCTACGACGGTGGTATAAGTAGGAACCAAATAAGTGCCTTTCTCACTCATCAGTTCAAGCGTTTTTCTGCTAAGGTAGGTGCCATGCTCGATGGATCTTGCACCGGCTGCTACAGCAGCATAAGCGCCCTCATCACCATGGGCGTGTACCATTACAGGTATGTCAGCCTTAGCTGCCTCATCTACCACTATGGCCAATTGGGCTTGGGTGTATGTCTGCTTGCGAGGATCAGTGTTGGGCAATCCCGCGCGCTCAGTTCCTCGTGTCTTGATAACATCTACGCCCCGGTCAATATTAATTCTCACGAGGGTTCTTAGCTCTTCTTCTGTCTGCACTCCTTCTGATAAAGCTCCCAATTGTGGATCAGCGAGTACTGTTTCCCCAAGCTGCGGAGTAACAAATACTCCTGCAGCGACCATATCGGGCCCAGCTAGCTGGCTTGCCTTGACCATTTCGCGGATGGTGATGTCCTGATAGGCCGATACACTCGCACTCCTCACGGTGGTCACTCCAGATTCCAGTGCTCGTTTTGCTGAAGCCAGACTGCTGATATGTGTGTGTGCGTCTATCATGCCTGGCATGACGTACCTACCGGAAAGGTCGATCTGCTCATATCCTTCAGGCACACTTGAGGAGGAGGGTTGGATGTTTTCGATCAGCTTGCCATCAATAAGCACAGTATGATTTTCGTAGACCGTATTGTCGGTACCATTGATCACATGGCCATTAACTAATGCGATCTTTTGCCCGATTGCGGTAGCGGCAGACAAAAAGAGGATAAGGAATAGTAAATTTCTCACAGCGGTAATTTTAACGAGAAGATATGGATTTTGAGAGAAAGATGTGGGGATTCTCAGGTCAAGATCATTAGAGATCAATTAAGAGACATGTTATGCGATAGGAGGCATGCTTTTTTTAGGTTGTAAGCCGTTAACTTTGGTGTCAATGCAGCTCAGTCAAAAGCAAATACAACACCTCTACTGGCGGACGGGATTTGGTATCTCGTACTCAGATTGCGAAGAAAGAACAGGTTGGGAGAGTGTTCGGATTTATGATGAAATTTGGAAAAGTGCTGAGGCATATGCTCCGCTGAATACCCTTGATATTGATCATTGGCTTTCTAAACCACTAAGAAAGGGTGCCTCAAAAGAAAAGCAGGAACAGTACCACGGCGACAGAAGAGATACTGTCAAAAGACTGAACCGTATATGGTTTGATCAAATGCTCAAGCCACAAGCAGATCTTCGAGAGAAAATGAGCCTGTTTTGGCATGATCATTTTGCTTGTGCAGAAAACAACCCCTACCTGGCTCAGGGTCTGGTTAATACCATCCGAGAATACAGCCTTGGCAATTTCAGGACACTGCTATTGGGTGTATCTAAGCATCCGGCCATGATTGGTTACCTCAATAATCAACAAAACCGGAAGGCTAATCCGAATGAGAATTTTGGGCGTGAGTTGTTGGAGCTGTTTACGATAGGGAAGGGCAACTATACAGAATCGGATATCAAGGAAGCAGCAAGAGCCTTTACCGGCTGGCAGTTTCGACTCGCGGAAGATTGGGAGTTCTACTTCAATGAGGAGGAGCACGACGAGGAGATCAAGGTTTTCATGAATGAATCTGGACCCTTTGGAGGAGAAGATATCATCAACATCCTGCTGGCTCGCAAAGAGACAGCAGAGTTCATTGCACAAAAAGTCTACCGCTATTTGATCAAGGAGGAAATTGATAAAAGGCATGTCTCCGAGATTAGCTCGAAATTTTATGATTCCGGGTACGAGATCAAAGCACTGCTTGATGCGATATTTCTATCCGACTGGTTCTATAATGATGAAGTGATTGGTGCCAAGATGAAAACTCCGCATGAGTACTTGATAGGCCTTACCCGAGTGCTCAATGTTCAATACCCCAAACAATACCCCATCAATTATATCCAGGAGCTACTTGGGCAGGAGTTGTTTTATCCACCCAATGTAGGCGGTTGGCCCAAGGGTATGGAGGCCATCAATAATTTTACCTTGCTGTTTAGGATGAAGCTTCCTGAAATGATGTTGGAGGGTGCTGAGATTGGTAAGAGAACTGAATTTTTAGCGACCGATGACTACTTACATATCTACCATCGCATTACCGGCACCACAGATGTCACTGCGATATATGAAAGATTCGAAGGTAAGGATGAACGAGCGACGAATCAGGAACTTGCAAATCACCTATTGCAGCCTGGAGCCAAGGGAATATCTCTTGAGCCTGGCGTATGGTGGTCATCTCGTGAAACAGCATTTATTGATAATTTGAAATTATTATTACAATCACCAGAATACCAACTATGCTGAGTCGATGAGTATTCATAACAAACATAGGCGTCAATTCATTAAGTCGACTGGTGTGGCCGGAGCGGGTACTTTGCTTTTGCCGAATTTCCTATCGGCACTCTCTGGTTGCGCTGACTTAAGTAAGGTAACCCTCGATGGTCGACGATTGGTTGTGATCCAGCTATCTGGAGGTAATGATGGACTCAATACATTGATTCCTACCGGAAATGATATTTACCACAGGAGTAGACCGAATTTAGCGGTAGCTGACAACAAAACGCTTAAGATCACCGACCAGTATGGCTTCAACCCATCAGTCGATGTGTTTCGATGGCTTTATGATGAAGGATTATTGTCTGTAGTGAATGGAGTGGGTTACCCGAACCCAAATAGGTCGCATTTTCGATCTATGGATATTTGGCAGTCAGCAGGTGATGGTAATACTGAACTAGCATCCGGATGGGTCGGTCGATACTTGGATGCTGTCTGTAAAGATGATAGTGATCCATACAAAGCATTGCAGGTCGGGATCAAATTGGATATGGCACTGAGAGGTGAGTTGCGAACCGGATTTTCAGTAGTTGATCCCTCACAGCATGATGCTATTCCATCGATCATGAGAGATCAGCGAATTGACTTTGCTTACGGGTTGCCAGCACAGAACCCTGCATTGCACTATCTCTACAAGTCTGTCCAGAGTATTCAGTCATCGACCGATTATTTGCACGAGATTAGCAAGACTGCTGATTCAAAAACATCCTACCCCTCTACACCTTTTTCAAGGAAGCTCAAGACCGTATCCGAATTGATCAGCTCGGGTGTTGATACTTCCATTTATTATGTGTCACATGAGGGGTTTGACTCGCATGCTAATCAAAATCACTTCTTGAACTGGCCACTCAAGGTGTTTAATGAGGGTTTGACAGCTTTCACCAAAGACTTAAGAAGTAGTGGAGCGCTTGATAGCACCTTGGTTCTTGTATTCAGCGAGTTTGGTCGTAGGGTCGAAGAGAATGCTAGCGGAGGTACCGATCATGGCACAGCCAATTGTGTATTTCTTATTGGCAATCAGCTGAATCGAGCCGGTATTTACAATGACATTCCTGACTTGTCAGATCTAGACAATGGAGATCTAAAGTACAGCATCGACTTCCGTCAAGTGTATGCGACTATACTCGACAAGTGGCTCAAAGTAGATTCGGAGGTTGTATTGAAACAGAAGTTTGAAAATCTTCAGTTTATCTAAAGAACCAGACTCAAGCTATGAAGCTCTCTCAGAAAGAAGCAAGACATATTTATCAACGAGCAGGATTTGGGGTATCCTACTCCGCGTTGCAAAGCAAGATAGGTCTCACAGCTGCGGAGGTATTTCAAGAAATCAAACATAACTCATCGGCTGTTCAAGAAACCAATGCCATCGGGTTATCGGATCGGGTATCGGGCCCATATCCGAAAGGTTTAAGCACTGCGGAGCAGAATGACTATCGCGTCGCAAGAGCTAACTCCTTTGTAAAAGTAAATCTGACATGGCTAAGATCCATGTTTAATTCCAAATCTGATCTGCGAGAGAAGATGACAGTATTCTGGCATGATCACTTTGCTTTTATTGCCAAGAATCCTTATTTGTGTCAGGACTTACTCAATACGATCAGGAAGTATGCATTAGGCGATTTCAGATCGTTGCTTACCAATGTATCGAAGCATCCGGCTATGCTTGAGTTTCTTGATAATCAACGCAACAACAGAGATGCACCTAATGAAAATTTTGCCCGAGAATTCTTAGAGCTTTTCACATTAGGAATTGGAAACTACTCTGAAGCAGATATCAAAGAGGCGGCAAGAGCATTCACCGGATGGAAATATAAGTTTGATGGATCATGGCAGTACTATTTCGATCATAAATCACATGATGATGAACCCAAGACCTTTCTAGGAGAGACCGGTCAGTTTACCGGTGATGATATCATTAATATCACTCTTAACCATAGAGCGACTGCAAAACACCTTGCCACGAAGATTTACCTTTTTCTGGTAAGTGACGAACCTGATGAAGATAGGATTGATGAGTTGGCTGATACGTTTTATCAAAGAGGTTATAACATTGAGTCTTTGTTGGACGAGATTTTTATGAGTGAGTGGTTTTATTCTGATGAGATTATAGGCTCAAAAATCAAAAGCCAAATGGAATACTTGGTTGGCTTAGGTAGATTTTTGAGAATTGAATGTCCTCAGGACTATCCACTGGTTGTAATGCAGCAATACGTCGGCCAGCACCTACTCAATCCCCCTAATGTGGGAGGTTGGCCTTCGGGAAGAGAATTGATCAACAGTTCATCTCTGTTCTTCAGAATGAAACTTCCGCAAGTCATTCTTGATGAGGGTGTTGAAGACGAGCGGTTTGATTTTTTGGGATCATCTGATAGTGATGATTTTTATCATAAAATCAGAGGCTCTGCGGACATAAGTAAGTTCTATTCAGAGTTTTCAGATTTACCCTTGGAAAGGGCTCTGATGGAGTTGAGGTTTTATGTTCTCGGCCAGGAAGTTGAAAGCGTAGACCCGAGGAGATTGGAATCCGGGTGGTTCAAATCTGAAGGTGATATATTTGTAGACTATTTAAAAGAATTACTTCAACTTCCAGAATACCAACTTTGCTAGATCAATGAGATGAAGGTCAATCGAAGAAAGTTCATTCAATCCACTGGGGTACTGGGTACTTCTGTGCTTGTGCCGGGTTTTTTAGCTCAGCTAACAAACTGCACACCCCCACCAAGTGCTCGAGTAGCCCGTGAAATCAATAAACTGGTGGTCATTCAGCTGTCAGGAGGAAATGATGGGTTGAATTCGGTGATCCCTTATCAGAATGATCTTTACTATTCGAATAGGCCAAAAATTGCTATTCAGAAAAATAAAGTTTTAGTAGCCAGTGATGATTATGGTTTTAGTCCTCAACTAACTTCACTAAAACGGCTGTATGACGAGGGTTTGCTATCGGTAATCAATGGTATTGGGTATCCCAACCCCGATAGATCGCATTTTAGGGCAATGGATATATGGCATACCGCGGGAGATGCTAATCATCATAAAAATACAGGATGGATTGGCAGATATCTTGATGCTAAATGTGTGGAGCAGTTTAGCCCGCATGAGGCAGTAGAAATGTCAAATCTGCTTTCCAGAGTCATGAAGGGTGAGAGAGGAAATGGACTTGCACTTACCGACCCCTTCAATTATGATAAGACAATACCCGAATTGGTCAACAGACGTTGGGTCAATGAGACATCCGGTTCAGTTGATAATTCAAACTTGGGATTTCTTTACAAGACTGCTCAAAATGGCTATGCTTCTTTGGACTATCTTAAAAGCTTATCTAAGCTTTACACTTCCAGTGCCGACTATCCATCCACAGTACTAGGAAATGAATTGAAAAGTGTAGGTCAGCTAATCAATGCGGGTAGTACTTCTAGTGTTTACTACGTCTCACATACCGGGTTTGACACACATGCCAATCAAGCTGGTTCTATTAGATGGCCGCTGAAGGTCTTCAATGACGGGATCGATTCTTTCGTCAAAGACTTAAAAAGTACAGGTGCACTGGATAGCACCTTGATCTTGGTTTTCAGCGAGTTTGGTCGTCGGGTAGAAGAAAATGCGAGCGGTGGTACAGACCATGGCACAGCCAACTGTGTATTCCTTATCGGCAATCAGCTCAATCGTGCCGGTATCTACAATGATATCCCGGATCTTTCGAATTTAGAAAATGGAGACCTGAAATACAGTATTGACTTCCGTCAAGTATACGCAACGATACTCGATAAGTGGCTCAAAGTAGATTCGGAGGTTGTATTAAAAAAGAAGTTTGAGCATTTGTCATTCATTTAAGTGCTCTTTTTCTTCTCTCTCAACATCAATTTCTCAGCATTGCTGCCAATCAGCCAAAAAAGTAGCCCAAGAATTGCGAAGAATACGGCCTTGTGGAGATTGGGGTACCCGTACTCGACATAGCGCGTGAGAAGATTGAGGAGGAGGAAGCCGACACCAAAGTCTCTGATGAGCGGCAGATCTTTCTTGAGGCCGTAGTAGATAGCTCCTGCTGAGCAAGCGGCCATGAGTAGTCCCCATGCCCATAGCTCGTACTGGCGTACTTTATTCCAGGTATCCCAAGAAGAGTAGTTGCCGCTGATGGAGAGTATCCAGAGAGATACGAACAGCACCAACATACCAGTGGACTGGGTAATCTCAACAAACTCTGAAAAGGGTCGCTTCTTGAGCATCGCAAAACTCATTACTACGATCAGAAAGCTAAATATCGTAAGGCGCAAGCTGTAATTCATGCCGTAAAGGCGGTCATCCCAATCACTCCAGTAGCCAGTCTCAACAATCATCCATGTCACAGCGCAGCACAGCGCAAACGCCCAAATTAAATCAGACTTCAGCTTGATGGCCAGATAGCCATAGATCAGCGTCGCGAGCAACACCAGTATTGGGTAGTAGATAGTGTGTCGATGGAAAATTACCGCTAGGTACCCCAGACTAGTGGCTGTCGAAATCACACCTAGTAAATAGAGCGCTTCATTGAGCAGTCTTTGGTGAGGGTAATTGGTCTTCCGGCGATAGCCCAGAAAGAAAAGAACCGCAGCAAGAAGTGCAAAAAATAGTGACTTATAACCATCTGGGGAGTCTACAAGACTTCTGATAAGCTCAACGATCCAATCATCGGCTAAAGTAGCAATGACGGCAATGATGATACAGCCGATGGCAAAGATGAAAGAATACTGTGCAAGCCTTTGCCAATCAAACGGGATGACTTTCAGGTTTTGGTCAAGTAGATCTACAGTCGAAGTATCAATTATTTGATCCTTTTCCCATTGGGTTAAGGCTTCTTTGATGACCTTATATTTCGACTTAGTGACTTTCATGGCTAGACATCCATCAACTCCGAGAGTTCCAGCCAGCGCATCTCTTTTTCCTCCAGTTGTGCTGTGATCTCCTCGACTTCCTTAGCTGTTTGAGCCAATTCCTCATGGCTCTGATTCGGCGCTGAGAGCGTTTCGGTAAGCTCGGTTTTTTTGGTTTCTAGGTTAGCTATCTCACTTTCCAAACGCTCGAACTCTTGCTTTTCTTTGAAACTGAGTTTCTTTTTTTCCTTAGGCTGTTCAGTTATAGCTGGTTGCTGCAGTTTATTCTTCTTAGTTGGCTCTGCAGCTTTCTTCATTGACTCGATCTCACGGAAGTCCGTGTAGTTGCCAGGGAAGTCATCTATCACACCATCACCCCTGAAGATAAACAGATGGTCTACCAGCTTGTCCATGAAGTAGCGGTCGTGAGACACTACCAAGAGAGAGCCATCAAAGGAATCTAGATAGTCTTCTAGGACATTTAATGTCATTATATCCAAGTCGTTGGTCGGTTCATCAAGAATCAGGAAGTTAGGATTTTTGATGAGTACCCTCAAAAGCTGCAGACGCCTGCGTTCTCCTCCACTCAGCTTACCGACTCTATTATGCTGCATCTTGGGAGGGAAGAGGAATTGATTGAGTAGCTGGGAAGCCGTGACTACCGAACCATTATCCAATGTGATGACCTCTGCTATTTCCTGAATGGTATCAATTACCTTTTTCGCAGGGTCGAAAATGGCCTCTTCCTGAGTGTAATATCCTATGTTAGTGGTCTGCCCTCCGTCAATCTCTCCGCTATCTGGCTGTACCTTTCCATTGATCATGTCAAGGAAAGTAGATTTACCTACTCCATTCTTCCCTACGATCCCAATGCGGTCTTTGCGCTTAAAGACATACTCAAATTTGTCCATGACCACCAAGTCGCCCCATGACTTGGAGACCTTCTTAAGCTCAAGTACTTTTTTACCTTGTCGGCGGCCCTGAATGTTGACCTCCATCTCTTTGGTGACAGTACCGCTGTTAGCCTTGTCTTTAGTTTCGTAGAATGCATCGATGCGATACTTGGCCTTGGTTCCTCTGGCTTTTGGCTGCCGACGCATCCACTCTAGCTCCTTTTTCATAAGGTTCTTTGCCTTGCCTATTTCAGTAGCTTGCTGGACTTGGCGTTCCTCTTTCTTCTCAAGAAAGTAGCTGTAATTGCCATGATAGGTATGTAATTGACCTTCTTCCAGCTCGAAGATTTCATTAGTCACACGATCCAGGAAGTACCGGTCGTGCGTCACCATTAGCAAAGTAAGATTTGCGGTAGCAAGGTAGTTTTCAAGCCACTCTATGATATCCAGATCAAGATGGTTAGTAGGCTCATCCATGATGAGAAAGTCCGGCTCAGTGATTAACGCACGCGCAATAGCAACCCTTTTACGCTGACCACCAGAGAGCTCCTTGACTTTTTGGTCTAGGTCGTGGATGCCAAGCTTGCCGAGTATTTGCTTCACTCTGCTTTCAAAATCCCATGCCTCCATGGCTTCCATCTCTCCAATCAGGTCGGTGAGTTCTGAGAGATTATCAGCTCCCTGCTCGGACTGATACATCGCCTTTTCATAAGCACTGATCACCCTCAGTATTTTATCGCTAGAGTCAAAGACGGCTGAGATGAGATCATCCTCCTCATTGAATACTGGATTTTGCGGTAGCATGGCCATCTTGATCCCGTCCCGAAAGGTAGTTGAGCCTCGGTCAGCGGTTTCCAAACTGGCGATAATCTTCATTAGGGTACTCTTTCCACACCCATTGACTCCCACAAGCGCTACCTTCTGTCCCTTGGAAATACCAAAGGTGAGATCATCAAATAACTGCCGCTCGTCAAACCCCTTGGAGAGGTTCTCCACCGATAAATAATTCATGTCACGAAGCTACCACAAAAGCCATGAAAACCTTCATAAAGACACCTAGCGTAATCTTAATGATGTCTTATAAAATATTTTGATCTGAATAAGTGAGTGGATTGATCAGCCCAATTTTAGAAGCGGTACTGTTCGAACAATTCGACACTATTAACCATATTTAGAAGAATGCGATGCGCTCATCTACCTATTAGATTGGGTCAAGAACAATATTATTCCGGTTTTCGCAGAAAAAAAGGGACACGTCTGCGTCCCTTTTCTCGGATTTAGGTTAGGTATTTAGGGTTTAGTCCTTCTTGAATGCAGCCTCAGCGGCTTTTTTGATTTCGTCTGCAGCGACTTTAAGGTGAGACTTTATTTCGCCCCATTTACCCTCATTATTATGCTTAAACTCCTCAAATTCACCCTCGAGTGAATCTTTTCTTGTCTTCAGTTCTGATATCTTTTCTTCTATATCATCTCTGATCTCATCCTTCGCCTCTTTAGCATCTGTGATGAGCACATCTATTTTCCGACCGAGCTCCTTCAGTATATTTTCGACTTGCCCTTGTTTATCTTCAGCCATGACCGTTTTTTTATTGTCAATATAAGACTATTTCGATTTCAATAGAAAGTGACAATCGTATTATTTTGGTTCCCTGAGTTTCATGCTTTATGACGCAACCCTGTCATAAAGAGTAGTAAGGAAAATGAATTTTGCAGTTTTCCTCTTATCTTGGTGTTTAGATAAACCACCAATACCAGCATGTCGAAACTTACAGGAACAGTAGCCTTTGTCGGAGGAGTACTTTTGATTATCATGTCAATCATAGGCATTTTCATAAAGAATGAAAAGCGGGTGGAGCTGTCTCACACAGTAGCTACAGAAGCAGTGATTGTGGTCGAGACTGAGCATGGCGCTGGTCAGCCGGTACCCCAATGGCTGAGCATCGCCATGTACACTACATTGATAGTCAGTGGAGCATTCACAATCATCCAGGTGAGTCGATTTGGTCTGTCAACTGAGCCAAGTGCGATGAGTACAGCTGCCTTTGTCGGGGGAATGGTATTGGTAGGACTAGGCTTCCTAGCGACACTAGCTGTCAATGAACAGAGCTTCCGAGCTAAGGATAAAGTAGAAGCGGCTATTGTAGAAATAGCAGAGCCTGTAGAAGACCATGAATCTGCCGGACATGGTGGTGCTATTCCTGATGACTTGAGATATTTGATGATGGGGACTTTGTTTATTGCAGGCGGGCTCACAGTCGTGCATGTAAGCAAGTATGGCCTAGCTTAGAATATAATAGGAGAGAGGACAACATCTACTCTGCGATTTAATACTCTTCCTTCCCAATCACCATTGCTAAACCATGGGTTCCCTTGGCCAAAATCCTTGATCTGAATATACTCGGGAGGGATTTGCTGATCTACTAGTTTTTCGAGCACAGAATAGCTGCGCATTTGAGATAGCCATTCGTTGAATCGTCTACCGCCAATATTATCTGTGTGACTGTACAGACTAATCTGATATTGGTCAATATCTGGGATAGAATCAAGTAGCAGTATAAGATCCATGGCCTGCTCTTCATCGACGTACCAGCTACCGCCTCCAAAGAAAATACTAGTCTGTATGATCTTACGCTCATTGACGTCCTGAGCCGAGGCTTGGACAGCAATGAAAGCGAATAGCACCAATACCGATTTGAACATACCTTAATATAACGATTGAGAGAGACAATTGATTTGTACAAGTCAGTTGGATTGTCATTAACCACTCAAATGGGTCATATTTGGAGTAAATTGCTAGTATGAAATCGATTAATTGGAAAGATCATTTAGTGAATCTTGTGGTGGTGATCCTTGGTATCTCCATAGCCTTCTATCTCGAAGGTTGGCGTGGTGACCGGGAGGATCGCAAGCTTGAGATCAAGTATTTGAATGACCTGGCTTTAGATCTTGAGTATGATGAGCAACTCCTCGATACACTTCTAATTGTCGATTCTATCAACATTATGAAGATGGATGATATTCTCAACAGATCCGCCAATGGTCAAAGGATGGATTTTGATGGGACGTTCCTTGATCTGGTTTACTATGTACCATTTACTCCCAAGTCAGTGACCTATGAGACTATCGTCAATGCCGGAAAGCTAGAAGTGATTTCATCTTATGAGGTACAAAACAATGTGGTCTTTCTCTACAATCAACTCTATGGAGGAGTATCAGCTTGGGATCAGTATTTGACAGCCCATATTAACGGGTATATCAAGCCAATCACAATGAAAGGTGTAAAGATCAAAAGTGATCAAATCAGTTCGTCCCTCTTGCGGAATGAAGAATACATTAATGCTATTGTTATCAATAAAAATATGCTCAGTTCATCTATGAGTCTGAGAAAGCAAACCTTGGAGCACATTGGTCTTACCAAGGAGATGTTAGTAAATCGAAAGGAACGAATGGAATAACTATGAACCTGAGGGCAGAACTGCTATCGGAATACTCCAAGAAGCATACGCTTGAGCTGGCCTCAGCGATCATCTCTGATCCGTCTCAGTTTTCACTATTGATGTCTCATTTTCTTGATGATGCTGGAGAGGGGTATCGACTACCGCAAAGGGCTGCCGCGGTGGTCAACGAAGTTTGCGAGCAGCGACCTGACTTCCTTGTGCCCTACTATGAAAAGATTATCCTCAACCTTCGAAATGATGTCCATGATGCTGTGAAACGCAACACGGTCAGACTGCTGCAGTTTCACGAAATCCCTGAGGGCTTACTCGGCGAGGCAGTAGACATCTGCTTTGATCTGTTGCAATCAGCTAAGGAACCTATCGCCATCAAGGTCTTCTCCATGACTGTACTTTTCAATATCGTCAAGCGAGTACCCGAGCTAAAGTCTGAGCTAGAGTATATGATTGAGGAGCAGATGCCTTACGGGTCGGCAGGTTTTGTCTCTCGAGGTAGAAAAATCCTCAAGGCACTGAAGTCCATCAATTAACCGCACACCACGGAAACCGACTTCTTATTGATTATTGATGGCTTCAAGCCAATCGTTTGCATAGCTTAATTTCAAATCCCGTTCCTATGAAAGCACCCGCTATTTTCTTATCAGTTATCCTTTGTGCACTTTTTCAGCTACCGCAGAATGCAGCATACGCGCAGGCAGTACCTTCCGGCGAATTGTCAGCCATGAAATACCGCTTTCTCGGACCGTTCAGAGGAGGACGGAGTACCGCTGCGGCTGGTGTCCCTGATGAGATATTTACCTACTACATGGGTACCACTGGTGGCGGGGTTTGGAAGACGACCGATGGAGGTACCACATGGAATAATGTTTCAGACGGATTTATTCCGGTAGGATCGATAGGTGCGGTGGAGGTGGCAGCCTCAGACCCCAATGTTGTTTATGTGGGAACTGGCTCAGCTGATCCAAGGGGTAATGTCTCGATAGGCAAGGGAGTCTACAAAAGTACAGATGCGGGAGCCACCTGGTCATTCAGTGGTTTGGAGAAGGCTGGTCAGATTGGGCGGATGCAGATCCACCCGAAGAACCCGGATTTGGTCTACGCTGCAGTGCAGGGTAATATTTTCGGGCCTACACCGGATCGTGGTATCTACCGAAGTAAAAATGGCGGGGAGAATTGGGAGAAAGTGCTTTTCGTTAATGATAGCACGGGTGCCAGTGAGTTGATTATGGATCCCAACAATCCAAGGGTGCTGTATGCTGGCTTTTGGCAAGCGGAGCGTAAACCCTGGACGATGATTGATGGTGGTCGGGGTAGTGGTGTTTACAAGTCTACAGATGGAGGCGATACATGGCAGAGACTTTCTGGTAAGGGAGGGCTCCCTGATGGCATCATCGGTAAGGTCGGTATTGCAGTGTCTCCTGTCAATTCCGATAGGATATGGGTACTCCACGAGCATATCGATGAGACTAAAGGCGGTCTCTATATGTCGGTCGATGGAGGTAAAAACTGGGAGCGAAGTAGCCGAGATCACCTCATCCGCCAGCGTGCTTGGTACTATTCGCGCGTGTTTGCACATCCTACCAAAGAGCAGACGATCTACATCGTCAACACGAGGTTTTACGAATCTCCAGATGGTGGTAAGACATTGAATAGAATAGGGACTCCTCATGGAGATGATCACTTTGTCTGGATCAACCCAAAAAATCCTAAATACATGATCGAGACCAATGATGGAGGTGCTAATGTGAGCTTCAATGGCGGTGAGACCTGGTCGACGAATTGGAATCAGCCGACTTCTGAGATTTACCGTGTCGCTACTGACAACCAATGGCCATACCGAGTCTACGGTGCACAACAAGACAATACCACATTGTCCCTCCCAAGTAGAGGTGGTGGGCTCCATCATGCCGCTGATGTTTATGCCGTCGGGGGAGGAGAGAGTGGTCATATAGCAGTTGATCCTCGCAATCCTGATGTGGTCTATGCGGGCACTTACATCGGTATTATCTCACGGATTGACCGCTCCAAGGATCAGTCAAAGCGGGTAGGCGCTTATCCAGAATTGTATGATGGCGTGGAAGGTCGTGACCTGAAGTACCGCTTCCAGTGGAACGCCCCGATTCGCTTTTCACCTCACGATCTCAAGACTTTGTATATCACTTCCAATTATGTCCATCGCTCTACGAACGATGGGCGAACCTGGGAGGTGATCAGCCCCGATCTCACGCAAAATATTGACAAGTACCTTGATATTCCTGGTGAGCCAATCCAGAATGACAACACATCGGTAGAGCTGTATTGTACGATTTTCGCCTTTGAGGAATCACCCATCGAGCAGGGTGTGCTCTGGGCCGGAAGTGATGACGGTCTGGTGCATATCTCTCGTGACAATGGTGCTACATGGCAGAACATCACGCCCTCGAATATGCCAAGGGAAGGTACGGTCAATATGATTGATCTGTCTGCTTCCAAGAAGGGTAGAGCGACCATGGCGGTGTACCGCTACCGCGACAATGACTTCAAACCATATATCTTCCAAACCAGTGATTACGGTCAGAGCTGGCAGTTGCTGACTAATGGTCGCAACGGTATTCCGTCGGATCATTTTGTGCGGGTGGTGAGAGAAGACCCTGATCGAGAAGGCCTGCTCTATGCCGGCACTGAGTTCGGTATGTATATCTCATTTGACAATGGAGCCAATTGGCAGCCTTTTCAGAACAATCTGCCCATCACGCCTGTCACGGATATGGTGCTTAAGGAAAAAGATCTGGTGGTGTCGACACAGGGTAGAGCATTCTGGATACTTGATGATGTGAGCCCGCTACACAGTATTGCGTTAGCGCAGCAGGCCACTCTGCTCTCGCCGAGAGTAGCTTATCGCACGCAGATTGGTGCGCAGCGCGGCGATCTTGCTCCCGATCCAGCGCCGCGAGGAGCTTTGCTGCATTATTACCTACCGGAAAACGATACCGTGACTATCACGATTACTGATAAGGATGATAATCCAGTGAATGAGTATACAGGAATAGCTGGAAAAAAAGGGCTCAATCGATGGGAATGGAATCTCACTTATCCTAAAGCAGAATTGATACCTGGGGCTTTCATTTATCTCAGTTATTCAGGTGGTCCTCGGGTGGTTCCAGGAGATTACAAAGTCACGCTGACTTCCGGAGAGGCTTCCTCCTCACAGACGCTGACGGTAAAGGCTGATCCCAGATGGGATGCTGATCAGGCGGGATTTGAAGCACAGCTGGCATTTCAATTAGAGGTGAGAGATATGCTCACGGACATACATGCTACCATTGGTGATATTAGGAGCATTCGAGATCAGCTGGAGGGTATGGACTTAGGAAATAATCAGGAAGCTATGGATGATGTTCAAGCATTTCAGGAGGCTATTACCGCTGTTGAGGAACAGTTGATCCAGACGAAAACCGAGAGTCATCAGGATCCTATCAACTATCCAGTTCGGCTGGATACGCACGTAGGCTACCTATTTTCAGTAGCGCACTCACAAGAGGGGAAACCCAATGATGCGATTTACGAAAGGCTGGTTGATTTGAAGAAAGAATGGACTGGAATAAAGTCGGAGTATGATCAACTCGTGAAGAACGATTTGAATGCAATAGAAGATGCGCTAGAAGAATTGGATATTCCTTATATTCAAGTTTCAAAAAGATAAACTTAAACCAAGTATGAAAAATATTGCTATCCTGATGATCCTGAGCTTATGTACAATCTCTCTAGTCTATGGACAAGGTCGTGATCGTGAAAATCTTGACCCTGAAGTGACGGAAGTATGGAAGCTAGTAGATAAGGTTACCCCTGCAAAAACTGTCGGGAATGCGCCATCAGATGCTGTAGTATTATTTGACGGGAGTTCTTTGGATGCCTGGATACACCTGGATGGGTCAGCGGCAAAGTGGGAAGTAGCAGATGGCGCTTTTACCGTAAAAAAAGGTACAGGTGATATCAAGACCAGGGAAACCTTCGGAGATATCCAGTTTCATATTGAGTGGATGGCCCCAACGGACGTAGAAGGCACTGGCCAGAACCAAGGCAACAGCGGTATTTTCCTGCAAGAGCGATATGAGATCCAGGTGCTTGATAGCTATACCACTGAGACCTACGCTAATGGTCAGGCAGGATCGATCTACAAGCAGCATCCCCCATTGGTGAATGCCAACAGGCCTCCGTTGACATGGCAGGCTTATGATATCGTCTACCGTGCGCCTGTCTTCAATGCAGAAGGTAAGCTTCTTGTTCCTGCTCGAATCACAGCATTCCTCAATGGCGTATTAGTGCAGGATGATACCAGCATTTGGGGGCCGACAGAGTATAAAGGTCTGCCAGTCTATGTAGAGCACGGCAATGCATCTTTGAAGCTCCAAGACCATGGAAACCCAGTGAAGTTTAGAAATATTTGGGTGAGGGAGCTTTAGGAGATAACTCGATTTTATAAAGCTGGGTACAATCTTTCGTCAATCCAACCTCAAGTATGAGTCAGACGGTTCAAAACCGTCAGACTCGTTTTAAATCCGAAATGAACATTTCAAAGAATAATTTTGACACTCTAGAACAAGTGATTTTTGAAAAAGGTCTACGAATAGTATCCGTGTATTTTCAAATGGAACTGGACTTAATGCTGGTCGTACTTAATAACAAAAAAGTATTGGAACGTCCGATTTCTTCTTCCAATCGTCTTAAGGGAGCTTCATCAGAAAGCTTGAATAACTATCGACTTATTAGTGACGGGCTTGGTATTCACTGGCCTGATCTCGATGAGGACTTGAGTTTGAAAGGGTTTCTTCAAGAGGAGATCACCAAGGTCGGGTCGTTCGCTTAGCAGCATTGAAATAGGTCATTATGGCACAACTAGGAAGTCGATCTCCAGTACGGTAATACTTTCTCCACCAATCGCAATAAGCACATCATCATATGCATCGGTTTGGTAAAACTTGCCACTGAAATTGACTGTCATTCCTTCAGTGAATAAAAAGTCTGGGAACACCTCCGTGCAGATGTAGCCCTTGTAGTTAGAATCTATCGTGCCAGGAAGGAAGTAGCGGATGTAGTGGGTCTCATATTGATCATCATAGTGCAGGCTGCCCTGGGCCTCATTTACTTCTGCGATAAATTTTTCTCCTTGCTGACAAGCGCTATCTTCTTCTCCACATCCTCCTAATATAAGCGCTACTATAATGATGATTACGGTTTTCATAGGCCCGACTATTTGAGAACTAAGACACATAAACTTTGCCGACCGTTGGAAACCCAATGACCTAAAAAAACAAAAGCCCCACTCTATCTTAAAGCGGGGCTTGTATTGATGTTTAATTTCTGGTAATTGCTGTCAACCTAATAGCCCATACCAATAACCAAAATCTAGTGACTAACGACCAGAAATTACATCGACCAAGTCTTCCCTTCCCCTGCTTCCGATAGCGGTATGCAAGCTTCCCATTTAGTAGGAACAAACTTATGTTGAAGCACTTTAGTCGCTCCAACTTCTGAGGTGAAGTAGGCCAGCAGGGTCAATTCCTTGAAAGTCCAAAAGAATGGCTTTTCTACATTCTCTCGATCAAAATTGACTCCTTTGAGCTTCTGGATTTCCCTGTTTTGCTGCATGGTGAACGATAGCTTCTTGTTAGGTTCAAGATAGCCAAATGGATCTCCCATTTTATCATCACACGCGGTTTCGAATTCTTGAAGACCCTTCATAAACTTAGTACGATCCTTTAGCGAGAATATGGTGCTGACCATCTCCTCTATGAATTGGGGTACCCCAATATCCTTCGCACCGGGCGTATCTGTCTTGGGTATAATGGTTTCAGCTAGCTCCATCACCGTCACGGCTTGCTCCTTGGTAAAGAACTTAGGTGCCCAGTTGGGTTCCATACTCGGCGTACAACCATCTAGCACCCCTAAGATGGTAGGTGCGCTAAGTGCTCCGCCCATCATGAGGGCGGTCTTCTTAATTGCTTCTCTTCTATCTATTGACATGTTCTTAGAATTAAAGGTTGCCTTTTTTGAGTTCTGAAACTGCGAAATCTGCCGCCCGAGCCGTCATCGCCATATAGGTCAACGATGGGTTTTGACAACCAGCGGAGGTCATCGCTGCTCCATCGGTCACAAATACATTCTGGACGTCATGTATTTGATTCCACTTGTTGAGAACAGAAGTCTTGGGATCTCTACCCATTCTCGCTGTGCCCATCTCATGGATGCCAAGTCCAGGACCTCCGACATCATCATATTTCTTGACGTTCTTTAGTCCAGCAACTTCTAGCATTTCTGCTGCTGAATCTGCCATATCCTTACGCATGGCCATCTCATTTTCCTTAAACTCACAGTCGATTTTGAAAGTAGGTAAGCCGTGCTTGTCGAGTTTATCGCTTGTGAGTTCCACTTTGTTTTCATGATAAGGCAAGCATTCGCCAAATCCTGTTAAACCCATTTGCCACTTACCTGGGGTAACGATATCTTCTTTGAGCTGCTTTCCAACACCAAGCTCGGCGACAGCACTTTTCCAACCATTCCTGCTACCGCCACCTTGATAACCAAAACCTCTGAGGTAATCGTCCCGCTGATCCGTGATGTTTCTAAAGCGGGGTATGTAGATTCCGTTAGGTCGCCTTCCATGAAAATACTGATCTTCAAATCCATCATACTCACCTGATGCACCCACACGGAAGTGATGGTCCATAAGGTTGTGACCAAGTTCGCCAGAGGCATTACCCATACCGTCTGGATGAACATCACTCTTGGAGTTCATCAAAATCCAAGTAGATCCAAGAGTAGAAGCATTAAGGAATACAATCTTGGAAAAGTACTCTGTGTACTCACCAGTTTCAGCGTCCATCACCCGTACGCCTGTGGCTTTCTTTGATTCCTTATCATAAAGTACTTCAGTTACAATGCTATTGGGACGTAAGGTCATATTGCCTGTGGCAACAGCCGCAGGTAGTGTCGAGCTTTGGCTACTGAAGTAGGCACCAAAAGGACATCCTCTGACACAAAGATTACGATACTGGCATTTTGAGCGACCATTATGATTTTGTGATAAGTTCGCCGTTCGACCAATGGTCATGATCCTGTCATCAAAGTTGGAAGCGATGCTATCCTTTACGTGCTTTTCGAGGCAGGTATAATCCATCGGTGGAAGAAGCTTGCCGTCAGGCAATTGCGCCAAACCCTCATTTTGGCCACTTACACCAATATGTGTTTCAACATAGTCATACCATGGTTCTAGGTCTTTGTATCGGATTGGCCAGTCTACTCCATAACCATCTTTGGCGTTAGCCGCAAAATCCATCTCACTGAGTCGGTAGCTCTGTCGTCCCCAGAGCAATGATCTACCGCCGACGTGATATCCACGTATCCAGTCAAAGCGCTTTTCTTCCTCATATGGATGCTCTGTATCTTTTACCCACCAGTGCTTAGTAGATGGCTTTACGGTGTAGCCTGTCCGGTTCTGTACTGGGTAGTCTTTTAATTCTTCTGCCGAAAGACGATCGCCATTGGGCAGCTCCCACGGATTGAGATTAGTGGTAGGGTAGTCCTTGATGTGCTCAACGTTTCTACCTCGCTCGAGTACCAGTGTTTTGAGCCCCTTTTCGGTTAGCTCTTTGGCAGCCCAACCACCGCTGATGCCTGTGCCCACCACGATAGCATCATACGTGTTTTGCTGCTTTGCTTTCGCATTCAGATTCATACTTCTTCAAAATTTGAGTTTAACTGCGCCGCATCTTCTGAGGAAAGCACAGTGCATTGAGACTTTCTCAATAGCAGTAGTTCGAAAAAGTAAAATAGGCTTTTTTAGGCAGCTTATAAAGGAGCTTTTTATGAAAAGCGTAAAAATGAAGTCCCTTGGCTTGGAATTGTTTTAGGCAAACGTTTTCCAAGCCAAGGGACTTTTCAGGAAGTTGTGTTTTGCTATAGCTGCATAGACTCTCATCATTCAATATTCATCTTAACCTAACGGGGGATTGCTTCATAAATCTCCTCCAATTGAGGTTGATTTTCTTCCTACCGGAACACCTCATCTAGTGGAATGCTCATCTCCGGGAAGATGTATGAGGTCAGATTTTCATCTTCTAGGACTGGCTTCTGTCCCTGATAAAGGCCATTGTGGCTGAGAGTGTAGATGATCACATTCTTATCCAACGGGTTGACGAGCCAATATTCACGTACACCCGTTTCTTCATACACCTCAAACTTCTCTTTCATCTCCTTTTTAGAGTTCCCAGGAGAGAGTATCTCGACCACCAGATCAGGTGCGCCATTGCAGCCACGTTCATCAATTTTATCTGGATCACAGATCACACAGAGATCAGGCTGTACTACCGTAATAGATTTCTTATCTGACTGCTTCGTACGATTGAGCCGCACATCAAAGGGCGCCTCGAAGACTTCACACCTCTGGTTTTTGAAGTGATGCCATACCATCGAGCTGAGTGCGATTGAGACCTGCTGATGGATTCGCGAAGGGGCAGGACTCATTTTGAAGATCTTGCCACGGATCAACTCTACACGCTCCTGAAATCTCCAGTTGAGATAGTCCGCATACGAGTATGCCTTCGACAGGTCTAACTCATTGATGTTTGAGACTATTTTCATAGAATAAAGATACTATCAATCAAAGGGATACTCAAGTCGGCTCCACAAATTGCAGTTTGGGTTATTTGAATGCTGGTATACCTGTGATCTCATGACCCAAGATCAGCAAGTGGATATCATGCGTACCTTCATAGGTCACTACGGATTCCAGATTCATCATATGTCTCATCATGGGAAATTCTCCCGTGATACCCATGCCACCATGTATTTGACGTGCTTCTCGTGCGATATCGAGGGCAGTAGCCACACTATTGCGCTTGGCGAGAGAGATATGGGCAGTCGTTGCTTTCCCCTGATCCATCAAGATGCCAAGCCGCCAGTTGAGGAGCTGTGCTTTAGTGATCTCGCTGAGCATTTCCGCAAGCTTCTTTTGGATCAATTGGAAGGAGCCAATAGGCTTATCAAACTGTATTCTTTCCAAAGCATACCGTCGTGCGCTATCATAGCAGTCCATTGCTGCTCCTATAGCCCCCCATGCAATACCATATCTGGCACTGTCGAGGCACTTCATCGGTGCACCAAGTCCACTTTTTCCTGGTAGGATATTTTCCTTTGGCACTTTGACATTGTCAAAGACCAACTCACCTGTACAGCTCGCTCTGAGCGACCACTTTCCTTTGGTCTCAGGAGTCGAGAATCCTTCCATGCCACGCTCTACAATCAGGCCATGGATTCTGCCTTCTTCGTTCTTCGCCCACACTACCGCAATGTCTGCTTTAGGGGAATTGGAGATCCACATTTTAGCGCCATTGAGTAGATAGTGATCTCCCTCATCTGAGAAGTGCGTGACCATTCCGCTAGGGTTAGAACCATGATCAGGTTCGGTCAGCCCAAAGCAACCCAAAAATTCACCTGAGGCCAGTTTTGGTAAGTATTTTTGCTTCTGCTCTTCACTTCCGAAAGCATAGATAGGGTACATCACCAATGAGCCCTGGACAGAGGCTGTGGATCGCATTCCACTATCACCCCGCTCAATCTCTTGCATGATCAGACCATAAGAGATGTAGTCCAACCCACCGCCTCCGTACTGTTCCGAAACAGTGGGTCCGAAAGCACCGATCTCACCAAATTTCCTTACTATTTCGTAGGGGAAATGATTGCGCTCGGCCCAATCTTCGATGTAGGGTGAAATCTCCTTTTTAACAAAATCTCGTACTGAGCTACGGATCAACTTATGCTCTTCTGTGAGCAGGTCATCCAGAAGATAGAAGTCAGGAGATTCGAATAAATCAGTCTTGCTAGAGGCCTTTGTCTTAGCACTTTGGGTTAATGTGTCAGTGGACATGTACGCGGTTGTTTTAGTCGTTTAATTGGGTCAAATTTACAATGAATTTCAGTGGTCGCCTATGGTTGAATCGAAAATCGAACCCCGAGTATTTGAGTTATTGCGCCAGTTGGAAGAGAAGTGTAATGAGCAGTTGGTTAAGACCGGAGAGGACATGAAGGAAGCCAACCTGTGCAAGCTTCATCCAGACCGCTTCTATGGAGATGTTCTGGGAAGGTCTACAGCCAAGGGGCTAGATAGCCATACCAATGTCAATTGGCCACCAGCACATTACCAGTCGGTGGGACGCTACCTCTGTCAAGACTCAATCATCACATCTACAACAGGAGATAGCAACACGCAGAGACATGCCTCGCTAAGGTGTCAGAAGATCTCATTCTCTCTAGAGTTGTGGTTTGAAAATGAGCTGGAGGTATCGGATCCACACAGGGCCATAGATACCGTGGAAAAAAACCATGCCTAAGATTGCGCTATCTACTGGTCATATCGCAACTATTGTTGCCCTTGTTCATATTCGGGCAACCGTCGAAATCGACGGATAACAGCAACATTAGAATCAGAAAGTACTTTGATCAGGAAAAGACCCGGGTCATGGAAGAGTACTTTTTAACTGACTCTACCTCTGGCATTATTGAGGGTTCCTATCGGCAATACTTCTACGACGGAGGTTTAGCCACGGCTTTGGATTACACGAAAAACTTACCTCAGGGGAGGGCTACTTACTACTTTGAAAACGGCAACCTAAAAATGCTAGGCGCATTTGATCAAGGCCAAAGTGCGGGTACCTGGGAGTATTATTTTGAGAGTGGGCAGCTCAATATGAAAGGGGAATTGATCTCCGATGTTCGTCAAGGGGAATGGAGTTTCTATTTTGAAAATGGTAACCTAAAGAGTAAGGGTCATTTCATAGATAATCAACGGGATGGGATTTGGAATTTCTTCTACGAAGATGGGAAGCTCAAGGCACAAGCGCTATATGAAGATGGTCAGGGAGTGTATAAAGAGTTTTACAGTTCTGGCAGCCTAAAAATGGAAGGGCAGAACGAACAAGGTAAAAGTGTAG
Source organism: Cyclobacteriaceae bacterium (assembly GCA_040222235.1). Classification (GTDB taxonomy): domain Bacteria; phylum Bacteroidota; class Bacteroidia; order Cytophagales; family Cyclobacteriaceae; genus UBA6059. The sequence goes on along the minus strand of JAVKDO010000086.1, from coordinate 20,725 downwards.
GCGCCTGGAGTTTCTACTATGAAGGTGGTGAGCTGGAAGCCGAGGGCTTGTTTGAAGAGGGCCTAAAAACAGGTCTTTGGAAGTATTATCATCAGAATGGTAATACCCAAGGAGTCGGCTACTATGTAGAAGGCAAGAAGAGTGGTCGCTGGACCTATTACCATGAGGATGGAGTAGTCAGCAGTGAGGGTGATTTGACAGCAGATGTCAAAGATGGCTTTTGGAAACTCTTCTATGAATCCGGAAAGGTGAAGGGGCAGGTGACTTACGAAGGTGGTGAGGGAACTTATGAAGAGTACTATGAGAATGGGCGACTGAAGCAGAAAGGCCAGCTTACTCAAGAGGGCAAGCAAGGGCTTTGGGAATACTTTACGGAAAACGGTAAGCTTGAGGGGCAGGCTAATTTTACCAATGATGTCGGGGAGTACACAGGTTACTACCCAGGTGGTAGCACCAAAATGAAAGGCACCCTTGCCAATGACAAGCGCATTGGCGATTGGCAGCTTTACAACCCTGATGGAGCTTATGCAGGCACTTACAAGCCTATCTACGAGGAAGAAGACCCTATCTTCTATACCGAGGCAACAATCAATAGTTTGAACAAGGTGACTTATGATAAACCAGCCTATCGGTTTAAAAACAACAGCCTGAAGTATTTCCGTAGCAGGATTAACGAGTACAAGGGCCTTATACTTGGTCTTGATGTTTCCACTATTCCGGTAGGAAAGCTAGGAATGGGTATCGAATACTACTTTCAAGAGCGACTTGGCTATGAAGTTCAAGCTTATATGATCCGGGATCCATTTTTTGAGAATCATGGTAATTTAGGTTTGAATGTTTCTACAGCACAAGGGTGGCAAGGTAAGTTTCGGCAAAAACTATACAGTGATGATGGCGCTTTTGGAATGTTCTACTTCGGCCATGAGATCGGCTACAGTCAGACCAATCACCGAGCTACGGTGCTAGACTCTACATTCACCTTCCCGCGCCGCATTGGTCTGGAGCTTGCCGAAGAGCGGTTTCAATATGGTATTTTTGTTGGTAACCGCTGGATGCGCAATGCTGCGGATGCCGGCTTCACTATTGATGCCTATATAGGGCTAGGAGTAGGCTGGCGGTGGTTTGACGAGGGCTCTGCCGGGACTCCCGAGTATGATCTGATCTTCGGTGACGTACATCGTGATAAAAACTTCTTTCCTATCCTTTTTGGGGTGCAGATTGGTATCGTCGGACCGAGAAGCCGAAGCATTGGATTTTAACCTAGCTTTGCACCCTTTAAGGATAGATACCTTACCCCAATGAGTAGAGAATATCACTTCAAACTGCCTCCTGAGGTGGCATTTCAGGATCAGTTGCTAAAAGAAGCAGTGGTCAAAAAGACTAAATCCAAGGCGCCATTTCAAGTTAAGAGACGCTCAATTGATGCCCGTGGCAACTCTGTGAAAGTCAATATTACTATCGAAACTTATGTTGGTGATCCACCACCTGTACAACAGACTACCCTCGAATATCAGTCTGTAGCAAACGCGCCTTCGGTGCTCATCGTGGGTAGTGGTCCGGCTGGACTTTTTGCGGCGTTGCGACTCATCGAACTAGGGGTCAAGCCGATCATGCTGGAGCGCGGCAAAGATGTACGGGCCAGAAGGCGTGATATCGCAGCAATTAATAAAGACCATGTCGTCAACCCAGAGTCCAACTATTGTTTTGGCGAAGGTGGAGCGGGCACCTACTCAGACGGAAAGCTTTATACGCGCTCCAAGAAGCGAGGTGATATTAGAAGGGTGCTTGACATTTTGGTAGAGCACGGAGCGACTGAAGAGATACTTATTGACGCACATCCGCATATTGGTACCAACAAGCTACCGCAAATCGTGCAGGCAATGCGTGATCAAATCGTCAGCGCTGGAGGTGAAGTTCACTTTGAATCAAAGGTGATAGATTTGATCATTCGGTCAGGTAAGCTAGAGGGCGTGACGCTTGAGAGTGGTGATCAGGTCAAAGCGAATGCGGTGATCTTAGCCACCGGACATTCGGCGAGGGATATTTTCGCATTGCTACATCGGAAGAAAGCCCTGATCGAAGCTAAGCCCTTCGCCCTCGGCGTGCGAGTGGAGCATCCACAGCAGCTGATCGATTCTATTCAATATCATTGTGACGATCGCGGGGCTTACTTGCCAGCGTCCGCTTACTCATTGGCCTATCAGGTCAAACATCACGGCGTTGAGCGCGGAGTTTTCTCCTTTTGTATGTGCCCGGGAGGCTTCATTGTACCCTCTGCGACTAGTCCCGGGGAGGTAGTCGTTAACGGCATGAGCCCATCACGGCGCAATTCACAGTATGCTAACTCTGGGATCGTCGTGGCAGTGGAGTTGGAGGACCTACCGGAATACAAGGAGCACGGACCTTTAGCGGCACTACAGTTTCAAGCAGAGATAGAGAAAAAGGCATGCGCAATAGCTGGCGGAACCCAAGCTGCTCCTGCACAGCGATTGACCGATTTTGTGAGGGGTAAGGTTTCCGCAACCTTGCCAGATACCTCCTACCAGCCCGGTCTGGTGTCTACAGAGATGCGAGAGGTGCTACCGCCAATGATCGCCGATAGGCTCAAGGTAGGCTTTAAGGCTTTTGGGAAAAAGATGAAGGGCTACTATACTAATGAGGCGCAGATCGTCGGTGTAGAGAGTAGAACCTCCAGCCCGGTAAAAATTCCAAGAGATAAGGAGACATTGGAACATATTGAGCTCAAAGGATTGTTTCCCTGCGGAGAAGGCGCAGGCCATGCCGGAGGTATCGTCTCAGCAGCGATGGATGGTGAGCGATGTGCCGAAAGAGCCGTAGCATTATATATCAACAAATGAACAACAAAAGTACAGCAGTGATTGGCGCGAGTATCAATCCATCAAGATATGCCTACAGAGCTGCACACATGCTCAGAGACCATGGCCATCCAGTCATTCCGATAGGGATCAAAAAGGGTGAAGTGGCAGGCGAACCCATCCTAGATCTTCGACAAAAACCAGAAGTAGCAGAGTTGGATACGGTCACACTCTACCTCGGTCCTCAGAACCAATCTGAGTGGGAGGAGTACATCATCAGCCTCCAGCCCAAAAGGGTTGTGTTTAACCCGGGAACAGAGAATACTCCCTTTGCCGCTAAGCTTGAAGCCGAGGGAATTGAAGCTATCGAGGCATGTACTTTGGTCATGCTCAGCGTAGGGACTTATTAGGACCCAATTGATTTGGATTTATCTCAGAATGGTACCTGGGTACATCTGACTCTATTTTCCAGAATATTATTGTATGAGATTTGGGAAAGATATTCTGCTGAGGATAGTCCCTTCCTCAGCTATTCTAGGTTTTAAAACGAATGTAAGCTTAGAATCGATTGAGAGTACTTTTAATCGCAGATGTGCCCTTTAGGATTGAATTTCGATATAATTATGTTCTTCTCTGAAGGGAGCCAAATGATTCGTAAGCTTCTATTTCAAGTCCGAAATAATCAACGTCTCCTGTCATGATTCGACGTATATCATTTCATATGGTTTGTCAATCATAACTATTGCTATTTAATCATTCTAATAAGCCAATAATTTGGTATTTTTACATGTTTTGATTCAATAATATGGCGGAAGAAAATTCTAACTCGAATAAAGATTATTCAGCAAGTAATATTCAGGTACTTGAAGGCCTTGAGGCCGTACGTAAGCGACCTGCGATGTACATTGGTGATGTGGGCGTAAAAGGACTTCACCACCTGGTGTGGGAGGTCGTGGATAACTCCATTGATGAGGCGCTTGCAGGCTATTGTAACAACATAGACGTGGTGATCCACGAGAACAATGGCGTCTCTGTGACTGATGACGGCCGTGGCATCCCTACGGACATGCACGAGAAGGAAGGTCGCTCAGCGCTAGAGGTGGTGATGACTGTACTTCACGCAGGTGGCAAGTTTGACAAGGACACTTACAAAGTTTCGGGTGGACTGCATGGTGTTGGTGTATCTTGTGTGAATGCGTTATCTACTTTACTCAGGGCAACAGTTCGGAGAAAGGGCATAATCTATGAACAGGAGTACAACATAGGGGTACCCCAATTTCCAGTTAGGGAAGCGGGTAAAACGGACGAGACGGGTACTACCATCTACTTCGAGCCGGATGCGAGTATTTTTAACGCAACTGAGTACAAATATGAAACGGTAGCAGGCCGGTTGAGGGAGCTCTCATTCCTTAATGCGGGTATACGAATTACTCTCTCTGATCTACGCGATCTGGATGATTCTGGTAAGCCTAAGTCTGATGAGTTTTTCTCTGAGGGGGGATTGGCTGAATTCGTAGAATATCTGGATTCGACAAGAGAATCGCTCATACCTGAGCCGATCTGTGTCGAGGGTGAGAAAGGTGGTATCCCAGTGCAAGTAGCGTTGACCTACAATACCTCATTTACTGAGAATGTGGTGTCATATGTAAACAACATTAACACGATTGAGGGAGGAACCCACGTCGCTGGTTTCAGACGTGCCTTGACAAGGACACTAAAGTCATATGCTGATAAGTCTGGCTTGCTGGACAAAGTAAAAATTGATATTGCTGGTGATGATTTCAGGGAAGGACTCACTGCGATCATTTCTATAAAAGTGCAGGAGCCACAGTTTGAAGGCCAGACCAAGACCAAGCTCGGTAACTCCGATGCTATGGGCGCTGTGGATGGCAGTGTGAGCGAGGCACTCAACGAATATCTTGAGGAGCACCCAAGGGAGGCTAAGATGATCGTATCGAAAGTGATCCTGGCTGCTCAAGCAAGACATGCGGCGCGTAAGGCGCGTGAGATGGTTCAGCGTAAGAACGTGCTTTCGGGTACGGGACTTCCTGGTAAGCTAGCTGACTGCTCAGACAAAGACCCCTCAGTATGTGAGCTCTACCTCGTGGAGGGTGACTCTGCAGGTGGTAGTGCCAAGCAGGGTAGAAACCGACGCTTCCAGGCCATATTGCCGCTCAGGGGTAAGATTCTTAACGTAGAGAAGGCACAAGAGCATCGCATCTATGACAATGAGGAGATCAAGAATATGATCACTGCAATGGGGGTAAGCTTTGGCACGGAGGAAGACGCAAAGGCCCTTAATATGGAGAAGCTACGCTATCACAAAGTTATTATCATGACTGATGCGGACGTTGACGGTAGTCACATACGGACGTTGATCCTTACTTTCTTCTTCAGATACATGAGAAGCCTCATCGAAAGCGGCTATCTCTATATCGCTTTGCCTCCGCTCTACTTACTTAAGAAGGGCCGTGATGAACGCTACGCTTGGGATGAAGATGGTAGAGTCGCGATGGTAAGAGACATGGCCAAGAATGGCAATGAAGACTCAGTAGGAGTGCAACGTTATAAAGGACTTGGTGAAATGAATCCTGAGCAGCTATGGACAACAACTATGGATCCTGACTCGAGGAGTTTGAAGCTGGTGACGATAGAGTCAGCTGCTGAAGCCGATCACTTGTTCAGTATGTTGATGGGGGATGAGGTAGCTCCTCGACGTGACTTCATCGAGAAAAATGCAAAATACGCCAAGGTCGACGTTTGATACTTGGCTATCGCGAAATTTGAAACCCGTTCTTAAGGAATGGGTTTTTTTATGACCTTTCTATTAGTCCATGACCACCCACCGGCGTTACGGTCACCGCTCTGTTCCATGCCGCTAAAGTCAAAGTCTTAAAGAGTTTGAAAGCAATAACAAAGGAGAAGAGGACGGAAGACATCACAGCAGTAATGAGCAATCCAAAGAAGATGAATAGTTTATCTATCAGCATAGGAATAATGATAAATAGAAAATATCACAGACTCATCACAACACTTGCGAACTTTTCATTTTGTGGATAAATATTTTGCGATGTATTGAAATTGTACAATTTCATTCCACTCTAGTTTATAAAATCAGCAAAGTCTTGAACAGGCGCATTTAAGAGGTACACCACCCGTATAAGTTTGAAATGGTGTAAAGACAAAATCCTTTATTTTGGTATTTCCAATACATTCGCTGACTATGAAATATCTACTGATTTGCACCACATTGATACTCGGCACCAGCATGGCTGCCTTCACACAACCCGATCGCTGGCAGCAGCGCGTTGAGTACGACATGTCAATCGACTTTGATGTCAATACCAACCAATTTACTGGTGAGCAGACACTGAAGTACTTCAACAACTCCAAAGACACACTGGATAGGGTCTTCTATCATCTTTACTTCAATGCCTTCCAACCTGGAAGCATGATGGATGTAAGAACCAGACTGCTACCTGACCCTAGCGCGAAGATTGGTGATAAGATCCTTTACTATGATGAAAAGGAGATTGGCTATCACAATGTGAATGCCCTGACCCAAGACGGAACTGCTCTAAAGTATCATGTTGAAGGCACTGTTCTAGAAGTTGACCTGGCCAAGCCTTTGTTGCCTGGTGCTACCACAACTTTCGAAATGAAATTTGATAGCCAAGTACCATTACAAACCCGCCGAAACGGTCGTGATAACTCAGAGGGTATCCGTTATTCTATGGCACAATGGTTTCCCAAAATCGCAGAGTATGATTATCAGGGATGGCATGCACATCCTTATATCGCACGTGAGTTTTATTCACCATGGGGTGACTATGAAGTGAAGATTACTATCGATAAGGATTACCTCATTGGCGGTAGCGGCTATTTACAAAACCCCAACGAAATAGGCCATGGCTATGACAAGCCGGGCTCTGGTCCTAAGAAGGGCAAAAACGGCAAGCTGACATGGCACTTCAAAGCTGACAATGTGCATGACTTCATGTGGGCAGCAGATCCTGACTATGCTCATGATATTATGAAGGTGCCTGGTGGACCAGACCTTCACTTCTTCTACCAGACTGATACACTGGTTCAAAACTGGAAAGACCTACAGCCGACTATGGTGAAGGCGTTTCAGTATATGAGCAAGACATTTGGTAAGTACCCATATGACAAGTACTCTTTTGTGCAAGGTGGTGACGGTGGCATGGAATACCCGATGGCGACATTGATCACTGGTCACCGCAGCTTTAGGAGCCTGGTGGGAGTGTCCGTACACGAGGGACTGCACAGCTGGTACCAGATGATACTCGGTACCAATGAGAGCTATTATGCATGGATGGATGAGGGCTACACTTCATGGGCAACAAGGCTCACGATGCACTATCTCTTCGATGAAGAGGATGGCACGGACTATATCAATCCTATCGAGAGTTCGTATCGTGGCTACTATTCTCTGGTCAAGAGCGGCTTGGAGGAGCCCCTATCGACGCATAGTGATCACTTCGCTACCAACCGCGCCTATGGCACAGGCTCGTACGGCAAGGGTGCCATGTCGGTACACCAGCTGGGCTACATCATAGGGCAGGACCTGATGAAGCAGGGGATGCGCCGCTACTACAATACCTGGAAGTTTAAGCATCCGAACAAGATCGACTTTACGCGCATCATGGAGAAGGTGTCTGGCCTGGAGCTCGACTGGTACTACGACTACTGGGTCAACACGACGCACACCATCGACTATGCTATCGCTGACGTATCCGAAAATGGTAGCAACACCGAGGTGACGCTGGAGCGTGTGGGTGGGATGCCTATGCCAATCGAGCTGGTGGTGACGTATAACGATGACTCTCAGGAGACTTTTTATACCGCGTTGGGATTGATGCGAGGGGAGAAGACCCCTGATAATGATACAAAGTGGACGGTGCTCTCGGACTGGCCTTGGGTTAACCCTGAGTACACGATGGTGATCCCACGTTCCCTATCGGAAATCAAGTCGATGGAGATCGATCCTACCCAGGCAATGGCCGATGTAGATCGCGGCAACAATACCTACCCCAACAGCAACCAATTTAAGTTCGTCGGGAAGAAGAAATAAGGGCAGGTTAATGACCTACCGGAAAGGGATGATCAGTGATGGTCATCTCTTTTTTTGTGCTGACCCTGCTGGTGTGATTTTCCGCTTGGACTCGAGCCAGTTCTCAAGTTCAGAGACCTAGTCCAATACACTCAATTTTGTAACTGAGTACCCTTAAAGAGTTTTTCAATTCGTTTGGCCAACGTTCTTTGAGTTGGTCAGATTTTTAGAAAGTGTGTCTATGGCCTGGCGAAATCTCCTCGTACTTAAAACAGCCACTTATAATCAGCCTTACTCCACCAAGTACAAGCAAGGCTCACGCTGAATCAGCTTTCTTGATCCTCATCAATCATTGCAACAACCCTTGCTGGTCCGGCAGAGGCACCTTTTATCTTCAGTGGAAAGGCAGCTATTTTGAACCCTGATACAGGTAATCTATCCAAGTTGGTCAGTTGCTCCATATGACAGTACTCTTTATCAACCCCAACTAGATGTGCCTCCCAAAATAATTCTTGATTCTTCTGTCTCTTGGCTTCTTTCACCAGGTAGGGAAGAGGCAGATCCCAACCCCATTGGTCAATGCCCATCATTTTGATCCCCTGATCAATCAGCCAGGAGGTAGCTTCAGCACTCATGCCAGTGCCTTTATAGAAAAAGTCCTTTGTACCCATAAACTGATCCCTTCCGGTCTGGATCAATACGATCATGTTAGGTTTTAACCTCAATTTTTTCTCTTCGAGAAAGTCCTTAATATCATCTACTGTGATGGCTACATAGTCCTGCTTATGGCGCATATCTATGACAATCCCATCTCCATAGCACCATTCCAATGGAACTTCATCGATTGTCTTGGCTTTTTTACCTTCACAAAGTGGGCCATAGTGCCATGGAGCGTCCAGGTGTGTGGTGGAGTGCACGCCCATTTTTTGAATGGTATCATCAGCCCATCCCATAAAGCCTTTTGGGAATAGCTTAAATGGCAGTCCTAGAAACCTGATCAACAGCCTCGCCTTCTTATGAGCCTTATGTTTGATCTTGACTTTCATGAAAAATGGATCACCCGGATTATATTGAATTGTCTTGGATAGGTCGATAATTTTCATGGTTTCCGGTGTTTGTCAGCTTCCCAATTTTGCGATAGATGTGTTTGGGCGAACTGAAAAGGTTCTTCTTCTAATGGTGTGGCCATCGAATCATTCCATCGATTCAAAAAGCCGAAAATAGCAATAGTCGAGACAATCTCAATAATCTGAGATTTTGTGAAAAATTCATTCAATGCCTTGTGGTGGTCAGCGGTCACCTGATTAGGCGTACTCCCCGCTGCTAACGTAAAATGAAGTGCGGCCTTTTCCATCGGGGAAAACAAATCAGATGTTTGGAACTCCCATATGGCTTGAAGCTTTTCGATTGATACACCATTCCTGTGCGCAGTATGCGCGGTATGTGCCTGACAATACCTACAGCCCGCCGCATTGCTGGAGACATGCGCAATGAGGTTTTTGAGATAGGAGGGTACTTCCAGATGGCTTTCTTTTTTAGCCTTAAGTGTCCAACGTAGATTCTTCACGGCGATTTTGAAACCTGTCCATGCCGACGTTTTAGAACCAGAAAACCCTTTGATGTTAGCAAATAGCATGGAGAATGAGCCTAATATGTTGGGTTTAGCCGCCATGGATCTTAGGCTATTGGGGACAAAACCCATTGCTTTTTCTGCCTCAAGTAGTATGGTTTCGTGATCCCTCATTTAAGCGACCCTATTGGTTAATTTCCCTAGTCCTTCGACGGCTAGCGTTATGATATCACCTCTTTTCAGCATCACACCATTCTCTATGCCTGTGCAGCTCGGAATGGTGCCCGACCCAAACAACTCTCCAGGATGGAGCTGTTCTTCCCACGAAGCATAGGCTATAGCCTCTTGAATGGAATAATACATACCTTCGGTTGTTCCTTCTGCCACCAGCTGGTCGTTGATTTGGACCCTGGTCTTTAATTGCTGCAGCCGCTCTATGATCTCATCGCTTGATACAACATGCGATGAAATCGAGCTTCCAAAATTCTTGGTTTTCATGGGACCAAACCCACTTTCCATCTCACTTATTTGCACGTCTCTGGCGCTAAAGTCATTGAGAATTACAAACCCGCCAATAGCCTTTTCCACTTCTTCTGGCGTAGCATTTTTGAGTGGCTTTGTAATGATAGCGGCTATTTCAAGCTCATAGTCCAGCTCCTGTGTATACGAAGGGATTTGGATCGTGTCATTGTTGGTAATGAAATTGAGGTGATTACCCATGTAGTAAATGGGGTACTGGTAATACCTACTTTTTGGTTTGAGTTTTGGGAAAGGTCTGCGGAAGATGCCTTCATAGGCTTTGACTATCGGCAAGAGCTTGGGCATGTACTTTTTGACGAACCCTCGGGTGGCGTCTATGGCATGCTTTTCAAAAAGCATGAAATCTCGATAAGCAGCTGGTTTTAAGGGAATTAGATCTGTTTATTTCTCCTCATCAAAATCAATGAGATCGCACCCTATTTCGTCTGCGTTGGCATCTAAAAAATCCAACAGCTCGAGATCGGTATCAATTGATTTCCATTGATCACCTATCGCAATAGCCAGGGATTCCTTTTTATCTGCATCTACTATTCGCTTGATTTTCATTGCCTTTATCCATTTTCAAAGGCTCAAATTAGACTGGCCATCAATCAAATCTCTTAACATTTGTTAATCCGAAACCAAACGTTTTATTCTGGAGAGCTGTACGGGAGTAATGCCAAGATAACTGGCCACATGATATTGAGGTATAGTATCGAGCGTCTTTCCCAAGCGTTTCCTAAGCTTTAAAAGATGCTCCTTCGCATCCAAAGCCAATAGATCCGATTCCCTTTCTGATTTCATGCTGTATATTTTAATCATGACTTGTTCTCGAACCTTCCTAGCCTCCGGATACTGCGCTAAGGCATATTCCAAAAAGCTAACCGACAGCTCAACGATGTTGCAGTCAGTGATGGCATCAATATAGTGGATACCCTTTTGATCAAGATTGGGGTTTCCCAAAAGCAAGGTCTGATACGTGACGAGCACCTTGCTCCACTGATGACCATTCGCATCGACATCATAGATCCTCATGATGCCAGTAGACAGGAAACCTATCTTTTTGTCGTAGCTCCCTTTCCTTGAATAGACCTGTCCCTTGGGAATCGTTTTGTGGCTCGCCCGAGCCTCCAGCTCCTGCACGAAGGTTTGTGATAGAGGTGAAAATGAATTGAGGTATGCTAATAGGTTAGAAAAATGAACTGATGGAAGCATACGGACATGGTTAGCTGAAATACAATTTCACGGTAATAATAGCATAGTTTCACATAAGTGAGTCAAGAGCCTTCAATGGTGTCTGTAGTCAACTAGGCAAGAGGGAGTGAGCAGTTTGTCGCTATCCATTGCAGGTGGAGATACACGATGGTGATCCCTCGTCTCCTACCGGAAATCTAGTCGATGGAGATCGATCCTACCCAAGCCATGGCCGAAAGAGATCGCCGCAAGATTGACTATCCCAATAGCAGCCAATTTGAGTTTGTCAGAAAGAAATAGTGAGGGTAGATTATTGACCTACCGGAATGGGATCGTCATGCCTTTTTTGTTTTGGCTGAGGCAGGTAGGTTTTTGATCTTATCAGAATAAGGTGGTCAATACTTCTTTTGTCTTATCGAATTTGCATCCACCACAGTCAAATTTCTCCCAAAGGAAATACTTGGATTACTCACCAGTTGTCCTACTATTTGGGAGGCCTCCAAAGGTTCAGATGGTTGAACTCTTATGAAAACTATACCCGCATCAGGTTTGTATCCGTGTTTAAAAACGAGTTCGCCTAGTCGCTATCATATGTGATGATAGTACGATTTTCAACTACCGAAATTTCCATGACCTCCCGATCCGTTATGCTTGGACTATTAGTACCAATCGCAGTTATATCAAACCCCTGAGATAATAGTTGCTCGACACTCGCAATAGGGATATTTTCATTCGCTAAAAACTTCAAGCGACTTGGACTTAAGCATTAGCATGTAAGAGTCCATCTTTCAAACATTCCTGGATGTAGGAGAAGATGGCTTGCAAAGAAGTAGGGGTGATACGAGGATAGTTTTCTAGGATTTGCTGCTCTGTCCAACCCTGGGCCAAGAGACCAATGATGTGTTCTACAGAAACTCTGGTTCCTACTATAGTAGGCTTACCTAGGAGGACTTCTGTGTCGGAAGTGATGTGTTCGCGCCAATCCATATTTAAATTTAGACATTTTGCTCCTAATGAGTTGATGCGTGGAGATCGAGCCTGCATCAAGTGGTGACTACTTTAGCAGATCAGCTAACCACCTTCGCAACCAATGTGATCTCTACGGGTGCATTGGAAGGAAGTGTAGCCACCCCAATAGCAGCCCTGCTTCCGATGCAATGCGCTCCCAAGTTCTCAATGAGAACATCTGAGGCAAGATCCGCCACCTTGGCATGTGCTGTAAACTCCGCCTCAGCATTGAGGTAGACGTTGAGCTGAAGGACTACTGAGATGCGCTCGCCTTCTTCCAAACAAGACTGTGCCGCTGCTAAGGCGTTAAGGGTGGCCAGGCGAACAGCAGCTTGGTGAGAGGCGATTGGATCACTCGCTCGAAGTTGTCCAGAGTAAAGAAGCTTTCCTGCTTTGCGAGGTGTCATACCTGAAGTGTAGACCAAGTCACTGTGACGTACAGCAGGCAAATACTTTCCTTGCGGGATGGGTTGTTCTAAAGTCTGGCTCATACGCTGTAGATCTCTACCATTTTTACAATTCGCTCTGCTGCACCAACTGCCGCAGCTTTGTCTTGTGAAAAGTTTAGTCGGATGCTGTCATTGCACGAGGGGGCAAACTCTGATCCTGGCGTAACGATTACCCCGGCTTGGTGTCTTAGCAAGCGTACAAAAGTATGTAGGTCGACACTCAGGGGTGGCAGTTGTGGGAAAAGATAGCTCCCTGCCTGTGGAGTGGCTGTCTGGAGATTAGCCGCGCTAAAAACTTGCAATAGCTCATCCCTTATCGCTTCGTGATTCTCAATTCGCTTGTCCATCCAGCCTGCAGGTTCCCGGAACCAAGTGTCAAGCGCCGCTTGACTGTACCCTGCTGCTCGAAGCGAAACGATCGCCTGAAGACGCTCCATTCTTTCAATCAAATCGGGTGTACCGAATGCTACGCCTAGACGGAAACCACTGAGCGATTCAGTCTTTGATGGCCCCATAATGGTAATGAGGTTTTTGGGCTGAGGAGCACAGGCACGAAGGTGAGTATAAGCCTCACCGCTGTAAAGCATCCGTGAGTACAGCTGATCCACAATGACTGTAACCTCATGCTTAGCGGCGAGCGCTGCAATCTGAGTGATTGTACTGCTCGAAGCGACAAGGCCAGTAGGATTGTTAGGCGTGGAAAAGATGAAGACCTTGGTGCCGCTCTTAAACGCATCTTCAAGTCGATGAAGATCCATGCCATTTTCTGAAGGAGCCCCCTGGTAATTTAGCGGAATGGGTACCACCTCACCACCGAAGAACTTCACAAGCTTGTGGTTGGCGAAATAGTCGGGTTCGACTACCGCAACTTTCGTCCCAGCAGCTACTGTCGCTCCTAGCGCTAAAAATAAGGCACCCTGGGTGCCGGGGGTGATGATCAATTCGCTATCTGCTACTACTGGTCGCCCTGTAAATTGACCAAGCCGCTCAGCAACGCCATTTCGGATGTCTATGGCTCCTCTGTACTCCGTGTACGCTTGAGCTGCTCCTTTGCTAAAGCCCTCTTTCCAGGCTGCTTCAGAACCAGGCGTAGGAGGAAAAGCATCTACATCTCCATGGGAGAAATCAACAGGAACTCCTTCGAGTTGCTCGCCACGCATCATGTCATTAAGACCTGCTAGGTCTTGTCGAACTTCCTGACCAGGAGCATTGTCTGCGGCCAGTGCTTTAAACTTTTCATCGAGCGTCATCATTCTGCAACTGATTAGTTCCTTCTAATACAAATCGGATTCAAAAGTACATCCTATCCGTGTAGACTTAAAATGGATTGATTGGCGCTGAATGACATTCACCATTGAAATTGACTTTTAATGGTGACGAGAAGGCTGATTCAAGGGTAGATGTGCGAGGCAGTTACGCCGGATGGAAGTGTGTTGACTTGGTAAGTTGAAATCATCAAACGAGGACTAGCGGGGTAGCTTTGAGGTATGGTCGTACTGCAATAAGCAAGAGGCACTCTAGAATATCGAATTTTAGCACTTGTTACCTATTTGCCTTTGTGTGTCCTGCGATGGGTTAGGACACTTTCAAATTTAGTTCTTTGAAATGACCCATCATAACTTTAGATGAGATGAGAGGCATTTTCGCTGTTTTTAGATACGAGCCGAGCCCTTAAACGGTAAACTCGGAGGACTCACAACGAGGCAGGGTGAAATGGTTGAACTCTCGGATACGCTTTACTGGAAGTGTTTCCAATCCACTGTACGGTGCTTTCCTTTCAAGGGTTGGTGCTGAACGGATGCAGAAAAGGGGGGAGATATACCCTTCAGGAGAGAGCATAGAAGCTGAACGAAAGTGAACCTACCGATGAGGTGTCGTAAATAACTCTGTTGATACTGAAAACCAATTGGTCGGAGGCGCAATTGGGATGAGAACTGAGATTACCAGTCTATTGACAGTTCCGGTATCCGGCATAAAGGAGGCAGGATCTATGTTAAGGCTCATTTAAGGAACAGGAGAACCTACCTGTTGGTGCAAAGAGAGAATGCCGAACAGCCCGAAGTGGATAAGGCTGAGAGTATCAATACAATAGAGTAGGGGCGGATCGGCCCGTAGTAATGCGAGTGTCAAGTAAAAGCATGGGAAACCATGCCACAGTGAAGGGGCTGACGAATTCCAGGAAGCTTTGCCAACTTTAGGGGTTATCACCCCTCAAAGGACGAGCATTTATTGTTTTCCGAAACCTTAGCTGGTTTCATGGGTTCGAAGAGCCGTGTGACGGGAGACTGTCACGCACGGTTCTGTGAGAGGTTTGGGGGCGAGATTCCCCCTTACCTACTCGACTTCCTATCCGCCTTCAATTTTTTAAGTTCCTTTGATAAATAGGCCTTTTCCTCAGCCAAAGACATGTTCATGATATCCTGACTTACTTGGTCACGAATTTCTCTCATCCGTTCGACTGTTGTCTGTGTTTTAGTTGCTGTCTCCATCTCTAAATATTTCTTTAGGCGTTCGAATCTCAGTCATTTGATATCCTTCTCTGAAGTTAATCGAATTATATCCTCTAATACGTTCAAGGTTCACGATGTGTTTAAAATTCCAACTGACCAAAACGTCAGTTTTGTTAATTGTTGCAAGAGCAATATGTTGACAATCTGCGATACTTGTTCGTCCAACAACGTCTTCTGATATATACAGTTCAGCCAGTTGTTTTGCGTCATCATTTAGTTCGACTCTTTCAACGTTTACCAAGGATTCATATAAATCAATTACGTGATCTGGAGCCTTGTAAATTTCAAGTTCTAGGATTTCAGATACCAGAATCGCTACATTCTGTGAGCTGAGAACCTCGAAGAATCTTTTAGTTGGTTCGTCAAATTCTAAATCGAAATATCCTCCAAACACAGAGGTGTCGATATAAACCCGCTTAATCATATTCAAAGTTCGCCAAATGCAATGACCTCTGCAACTGGCTCAGGTGCATAACGATCAGCTAAGTCGCACCTAGCGCTAAAGACAAGGCGCCCTGAGTGCCTGGGGTGAAGATCAATTCGCTATCTGCTGTCACCGGTCTTCCGGTAAACTTACCAAGCCGCTCTGCTACGCCATTTCGGATGTCTATGGCTCCTCTGTACTCCGTGTACGCTTGAGCTGCTCCTTTACTAAAACCCTCTTTCCAGGCCGCTTCAGAGCCAGGGGTAGGGGGAAAAGCATCTACATCTCCATGGGAGAAATCAACAGGAACTCCTTCGAGTTGCTCGCCACGCATCATGGCATGAAGACCTCCTAGGTCTTGTCGAACTTCCTGACCTGGAGCATTGTCTGCCTCCAGCGCTTTAAACTTTTCATCGAGCGTCATCATCCTATAACTGATTAAATCTTTCTAATACATATCGGATTCAAAAGTACATCCTATCCGTGTAGACTTAAAATGGATTGATGGGCGCTCAATCACATTCACCATTGAAATTGACTTTTTATGATCGAGGAAAAGCTGATTCAATAGTAGGCGTGGTAGGCCAAAGATTGTCATCTCCTGCTGTCTCGGTCATCAAACACAAGCGAGGGGACTTGATAGGTTGAAAAATTACTGAACTAGGAATCCTCGTTGCAAACGATGAGTAGTAGATGCGTATTAGAAGATGCTAATAGTCTCTTAAGAATAAGAAGCTATTCCTTATGAAAGTGGCTTGATAAGTTGAATTAACTGAACTAGGCATCCTGAGTTGCAAACTCAGGATAGCGCGGGGTTCCACCTGCTAGAAGCACCAAAGTCTGTCAGCCGTATTGTTATATCGAATGGCTCTGTACGCATATTCATTTTAGTGCCTGCTATCAGATTTTAAGCCAGTTCCATGTGTTCGTTTAGAAGTTCCACGTTGAAATTTATTTTAGCATTCAAGGCTTTAAAAACCTTGATAATGGTTTCAAATCTCGCATCAGTTAAGCTGTTCTCCAGTTTAGATATCTGAGCCTTTTTGACACCAACAAGTTCTCCAAGCTGTTCCTGTGTTAGATTCCGTTCTTTTCGTGCACGCCTGATTGCTTCCCCTAAAAGGTCAAGCTTAAGTTCGTACTCAAAAGCTTCTCTTTTTTCCGTTCCTCTTTTACCAATAAACTTATCGGTTACTTCGTCAAGGGTATATGTTTTTAAAGCTGCCATAACTATTTGTTTTCAAAATATCTTTTTCTAATCTGTTCAGCATGTTCAATTTCGCCCTTTGGAGTTTTTCCAGTTTTCTTCACAAGTCCGTGAGTTGTAAGGACGAGCGTTTCAGTGCTGTCAGTTTTGTCCCAAAAAGCGAATAAACGATAATACGTCTTCTTGAAGAGTGTTCGGAATTCCCAAATGTCATTATTTAGCTTTTTGAAAAGCTCTTTATCATTTGACATTTGAGCCTTCTTGACATTGTAGATTATCTTTTCTCTTGCCTTTTCATCTATTTGATCCAAAAACGTAACTGCTTCTTCAAGAAAGCTTACTTCAAATCTTTTCAAACCTAAGATTTTAACACAAGCTCAAAAGTAAAAGTTTCTTTATTAGGAAACAATTGAAATGGTTAGAAATCGTATCCTGATTGTTTTACAAGATGTTGAATGACATTTTTTTGAGTGGAACCTTCTTTAAGCAAGTCTATCATTTTTATGACAGTTTGTTTGACTTCAGAGTACCCAGGTCTATAACCTGCGGTTGTATATCTACTCATGAAGTAATCGATGTAATAGAATTGTTTCTTTTTTATGTTGAAGAAGGCATAGTTTCCACCAAGTTCTCCAATGACATATTTATCTGTATTCTTGGTAACAGCATGATACTTGTTCGTCCAACAACGTCTTCTGATATATACAGTTCAGCCATTTATTTTGCGTCATCATTTAGTTCGACTCTTTCAACATTTACCAACGATTCATATAAATCAATTACGTGATTTGGAGCCTTGTAAATTTCAAGTTCTGGGCGCTGAATCACATTCACCATTGAAATTGATTTTTAGTGATGAAGAGAAAGTTGATTCAATGGTAGGTGTTGTAGGCCAAAGATTGTCATCTCCTGCTGGCTCGGTCATCAAACACAAGCAAGGGGACTTGATAGGTTGAAAAATTACTGAACTAGGAATCCTCGTTGCAAACGAGGACTAGTGAGGGGAAATTTCATTTTTACCCTTTTTGATTGTCCTCAACAGCTTTTACTGGCTATCCTTCCTAAATCATACCTGGAAAATTAGTTGACTTCAAACAGAAACTCAGCCAATTCAACTTAACGCCTGTCTATATCATCGTGGCGTTGGTGTAATTTAAAGTGTCGGATTCAAAGTAGGAAAAATCTCCGATTTTTCATCATACCTTTTTTGACCAATGTGAAAAATCGGAGATTTTTCCGGTGCTGCCAGAAAGCACAAAAGCTAATCTCACCTCTAACGCGCCATGGGATATCAGACCTTGTTACCCACTTTTTATTCTTCAATAATGTATTCAAATGACATAGGTTCAATTCCTGATTCTACAAACATTCCCAGTTGTTCAATTGCTATGATAATCTCTGGACTTAATTCAGGACAAGAAATGTACATATAATAGTCGTAACCAAAACTGAGTTCAAAGTTTTCTGCAATCAGTTTCATCCATATGACTTCTCTTAAAATCAACCGAACGAACTTTTCTATATGAGTTGAAGTAATTTCTAAGGAATCTTGTAATGCGCTGATCTCATTGAATTTAATATCAAGGGTGTTAAGCGTCCTATCTTGTTCGTGATTCATGAAATCTTGTTCCTCGCAGTACTGCTCTAGGGAGTCAATTTTCAATGAACTGATACCTTGTTCATTGAGGATAAGCTGAACTGCTTTGATATATGCAGTTTCAACGGTTTCGTATTCTTCATACGTTGGATTATTATATTTGGTCTTCCCTATATCGCCAATTGAAGTCCACTCTTTAGCATTTATATAACTGCCATCACTTGCTCTTAGTGCTGGATTATATTTTGTAATTCGATGGCTTATAATGTTACTCACTTTTTACTGGATCAGGTCAATTATTACTGCGATTCCAAAAAGCCATGCAGTGTAAAGTACCGTATAAGTTAAAGCGTTCACTACTGAAGCAGGTAGGTCTCCGTTCGTTCGCCGAGCTTTGTAAAAAACTACTCTCAATGCTCTTGCAAAAACCCAATAGAGAGATGCGAATATGATAAACAACGAAAGCCAAAAGAGTGCTTCGAATAGAATTAGAAGTATAATTATTGCAATTGTTATGGCTATCCAAAGGAGAATGGACAGTATTAAACCTCCAATTCCATCTCCTCCGTCAATTCCTCCAAATTCTGGCAAGGTTGCATTGTGCATGATTGTTCCAGGTTCGTAGTTTTGGAATTTAGGGTAGTTGTTAATTAGCTTGGTTCCTCGATATAGTGCGTATGTTAAGAAGATAAATAAGGACGTTGAAATTAGTCCAAGCGATATGTAAAGGTTGGTAGTTAATGAGCGGTTATAGTTGATTCCTGTTAAATAGATAGTTAATACTGTTAGACCAATTGCCACTAAAGCAATTATGAATACCGTCTTTCCTTTTAATACAAGTCTATTCTCTTTCAAGTTGCGATAATTGTGGGTAACGCCCAGCTATGAAGAGTGGGGATTAGAAAGCACTAACCTTTCTTCTCGCACATAGCCACGCCTTATTTCAAATATATTATTTGTGGCGGAATTTCCAACCCCCGCGAAAATATCCTGACCGATGAAACCCCATTCATTCATGGAAGCATATGTTAGCACCTGTCTTCACACCAGCCAGTTTAGAGTTTCTTCATTAAAACCATCAAAAGAAAATTCAATGTTTCGGATTCCTTTAAACTTCCTTTTTATACTGTTTTGCTGCTTCTGATCAGATGCAAAATCAATTACTTTAATGTTAATGTGATTATTCTTTGCTCCATGATAAAGTTGAGGATAGATAAATGCCCTTGTATGGAAATCATCTTCTCTCATACTGAATCCAATTATGATAATTTCTAACTCGTCCTGCAGGTATATCCAAGGAGTACTCCATAAATCTCCAAAAGTTCTTAGTTGATTCAGTTTGTCAAAGTTTGGAGTTACAATGAAGGGTGTCATGTAATTGGAAAAACAATCTCGAATGTTGCCATTATATCTATACATGTCATTTATTAACTCGGATATTTTTTCAAATTTCTTCGTCCCTAATTTTTGATAGTTGTAGTCTCTCGGTCTAAACCAGTCAATAGAGCCATGCATTTTAATGAATGGTAACTGTTTAGATTCCATTGCAGAGTTAAAATCATAAGAAAATGGGATTCTTAGTTTTTTGAGAGTGCTTTCAAGAATAGTGTCCCAATTAAAAGTTAAAACCAAAGAGTTGTTGAGGTTCTTGGCAAAACGATCATATAGCAATTGGTTCTCAGGTTTTATTAGTTCTTGATAGTTATAGATTACTTCGGCTAACCAACATTTCGCAAAGCTTTGAAAGTGGCTCCCGTGTTCATCGAATTTTTCACTTGTGTTTTCTATGAAGGCTGATGAGGCAGCAACATATGACAGGAATTCTTCAACATCTATTTTGACTTTGTTTTCTAGAATTCTTTTGTGACTTATTCTGGAAGTAGGATAATAATGTTTGAGTTCATCAACTAGCCAATCAGCTTGTCCCCATTTGGCCATTTTTCCATTACCTATATGCCAAGGTTTTACTCCTGACACATCATGTATTTCTCTTAAAAGTTCACTGGTGAGCGGTAACCCGGCTGGTCTTGAAAAACCTGCTCCTAAAATGAATACTTTGTTGATTCCGTAATATTTAAGGAGACCTTTCATTTTGAGGGGAAATAGGTGCTAACGTCTAGCTAAAATGAGTATGCACCCCAGTTGATAGACTTAAATTAAGTTTAATTTTTGCAGATACTTTTCAAAATGCTCAGTTTGCATATTAATTTTTAGCATTTGTGTGTGCCTTGAATGGTGAATATAGTTAATGGAGTGGAAGTCTCCTATGCGCCTGTCGAGAGGAAGCATTAGTAAGCTGCAAGGGTGGTATCGGTGACGGTACATCTGAAGTAAGCAGGACTACAAAAGGTTGAACT
>JAVKDO010000085.1:0-38421 GCA_040222235.1 Cyclobacteriaceae bacterium | reverse complement strand
CTAGGACTGGATCAATGTGTGTTAACCCTAGCTGCTTATCTCAAAGAATAACAAAAACTAATAAATAGTTTTCTCTATTCGGTTCGCTATCATATTTCATCAGTTCAAAGAACATTTTCCTCTCCTTTAGGAAGTACCTTTCGTGTTGCCTATACATACACCTTGATACCCTTAATCCTAATCTCAAGAAATAGTGGCTTCTGCTTCCCAGATAACCTTATCTTTTTATCACTTAAGCTCTTCTTTCTCCTTCTCTAACCCCTTAAGCGGATGCAAAAGTAAGAAGAATAATTAACCTAAACTCAAAAATTCATGGAAAAAATTTGAGAAAGTTTTTTGAACGCCTAAATGACTCCCAAAACAACCCGCAGATTCACAGCTCTCGTCCTGCCAGTATCTCACAAATCTCCTAAGACTCATTTAACTCACCTCCAGCAACTCACAAATCAACACTCCCAATCACCCATCCCCTTCCGAAATGGAGGGCGAAGATAAAACATATCAACACAAGTAGAACTAATAACAGGAAGGAAAATTGGGTTACTAAATTAATAAGCTCTTCTTCAATCACTTACAGCTAAATAAATCACATAGTGATAGTCTCAGTACGATCTGGTCCAGTTGAGATCAGGCTGATAGGCACTTTGGTCTTATTCTCGATGTAGCTTTTGTAGCTTTTTAATTCGCTTGGCAAAGCTTCTAAACCACGAATGCCTTTTAAAGAGGTGTGCCATCCAGTCAAGCCTTCATATATGGGGTCAATGAGCTCATCTGAGCTATCAAAAGGGAAGTGATCGGTAAGATCCCCATCAATATTGTATGATGTGCAAACCTGTATTTCTTCAAAAATATTAAGCACGTCAGCTTTCATCATCAAGAGCTGCGTAACGCCATTGATCATAGTAGCATACTTCAAGGCGGGCATATCCAACCAACCGCACCTCCTAGGCCTTCCGGTAGTCGCTCCAAACTCAGCTCCTTCCTTACGCATTTTCTCGCCGATCTCGTCGTGCAATTCTGTGGGGAATGGTCCACTACCAACCCGAGTACAATATGCTTTGAAGATGCCGAAAACCTCACCGATCTGACTAGGCGCCACACCCAACCCTATACAGGCACCAGCACACGTCGTGCTAGAACTTGTCACGAAAGGATAGCTGCCGAAATCAACATCAAGCAGGGATCCTTGGGCACCCTCTGCCAGTATTTTCTTCCCCGATACGAGATAATCATTAATTAAGTACTCACTATCAATAATGTTGAACCCGTGGAGAAACTCAATAGCATCAAAAAACTCATCATCAAGTAATGAAGTCTGTGTGTCAGCTCCATAGAAATCTAAAATGCTCTTATGATGCTTCTGAAGTTGCTGGTATCGCTCTTTGAATGATGGGGTCAAGGTGTCGCCGATCCTAAGCCCTAGTCTTCCAATTTTATCCTGGTAAGTAGGGCCAATGCCTTTGAGTGTGGATCCAATCTTCTTGTCTCCTTTAGACTTTTCGTAAGCCGCATCCAACATCCTGTGTGTTGGAGTAATGATTTGTGCCTTCTTAGAAATGAACAAGTTCTTCTTGAGGTCAAGGTTGAACTTACCCAGTTCCTCTATCTCTTTCTTCAGGATGACGGGATCCAGTACTACTCCATTGCCAATTATGTTAACAATATCCTCCCTGAAGATACCTGATGGGATCTGATGAAGCACATGCTTAATACCATTGAATTCTAAGGTGTGACCGGCATTGGGTCCTCCCTGGAATCTGGCAACAACATCATACTTAGGCGCTAAAAAATCAACGATCTTTCCTTTGCCTTCGTCTCCCCACTGAAGGCCTAACAATACATCTACAGGCATATTATTTTTTGATTGTGGCTCGCGCCTCTTCGATAGTATTCACGATAGTGAAAATGGCGTTTAGCTTAGTAATGATAAGCAGCTTCTTGACATGCTCGGATGGGTTTACCAAGAGCACCTCTCCCCCTTTGTTTCGGAACTTCGTCAATATGGTGATCAATACTCCAATACCGCTACTATTGATATATCTAATATCAGAAATGTCTATTGCTGCAAAGAGTACTTTTTGATTGATCCTATCATTGATGATTTCCATGAGTTCCGGCCCACTTTGCTCACCTATAAGATCCCCTGCAAAATTGATGATGAGTAGATCATCAATTAAATCGTGTGAATAATTAGTCTGCATCCTTAGTTTCTGCTTTTTCGCCTATTTCGTTTTTCTTAGCAAAGAAATAGAGAGAGTGATGGGTAATATCAATGTCAAACATTTCCTCAAGTGTATTCTTAATATTCTGGATACGGGGGTCGCAAAACTCGAGGACCTCCCCACTGTCCTGCATCAGAATATGATCATGCTGTTTAAAGCCGTATGACTTCTCATACTGGGCCAAGTTGCGTCCAAATTGATGCTTACTCACTAAGTCGCACTCCACCAATAAATCAAGGCTATTGTACACTGTCGCTCGACTCACCCGGTAGTTCTTGTTTTTCATGCTAATGTAGAGTGACTCTACATCAAAGTGTCCATCTCGCGAATAGATCTCCTCGAGAATAGCATATCTCTCAGGCGTCTTTCTTAGACCCTTGTTTTCAAGATAATTTGTGAAAATTCTCTTGACCTCCTCGTAAATCTTCTCGTTTAAGGCCATTTTCCTGATTTAGATCGGTAAATATAGTGCGCTTTATATCAATTCAATTGAATCGAGTAACGTTCACAACACCAGGGACTTTTTCCAATTTTTCCATTAGCTCATCTAGATGGCGAGTGTCATGAACGTAGAGTTTAATGTTGCCTTCAAAGATGCCATTATCAGTATCTATGGTCACAGACCGCATATTCACCTTGAGTTCGTTGGATATGATCGTAGTGATATCATTGATAAGACCGATGCGGTCGGTCCCAACGATAGTAAGGCCAGCCAAGAAAGCAATTTCCTTCTGAGAGGTCCACTTTGCTTTGACGACTCTATAACCATAATTTGACATTAGCTCCGCAGCATTTGGGCAGGACGTTCTATGAATCTTAATCCCTTCATTGACCGTGACAAATCCAAAAACATTGTCACCTGGTATCGGATTGCAACATTTCGAAAGCTTGTAGTCAATCACATCCATATCCTCCCCGATGAGCAGCATGTCGTGATCTGTCCCTTTTGCCGTCTTAAGCGTCTTCTCTACTTCTTTGGCATCAGTAGCTCTGGTATGCTCTTTGGAATCGGCTTCTTCCCTCACATCTTTGAATCTCTTGATACTGGTCGCATCAATCTTCCCGAGTCCGACTTGGAAAAAGAATTCAAGCGGGGTTTTGGCATCAAAATAGGCGACCAGTTGATCAATGGTCTCTTGTGTAGGTTGTAGCTTCAACTGCTTGAGTTTTCGCTTTACAATCTCCTTGCCTTCCGCTGCAGATGCCTTGCGCTCCTCTTTGAGCAAGTCTTTGATCTTTGACTTGGCTTTGGAGCTTACCACAAACCGCAACCATCCTTCATTTGGCTTTTGCTTATTTGACGTGAGTATCTCTACCTGATCTCCGTTCTTAAGAACGTGATTAAGTGGGACCAACTTTTGGTTAACCTTAGCTCCGAGACATTTACCGCCCACCTCTGTATGTATATCAAATGCAAAGTCTAGTGCTGTCGCGCCATGAGGGAGGGTTTTTAATTCTCCTCTTGGAGTAAAAACGAATACCTCTTCATTGAATAGGTTCCCCCTAAAGTCATCCACAAACTCCAAGGCACTCGCATCACTCTGCTCGAGTGTGTCACGCACGCGTTGAATCCATTGCTCCAATCCTGACTCCTGGCTGGTATTCTCTTTATATGTCCAATGAGCTGCATAACCTTTCTCCGCTATCTCATCCATTCGCTTGGTACGGATTTGAACCTCAACCCACTGTCCCTGTGGACTCATTACGGTAGTGTGCAACGACTCATATCCATTTGCCCTGGGGGTAGACACCCAATCACGTAAGCGATCAGGGTTAGGTTGGTAATAGTCTGTGACGATAGAATAAACCTGCCAACACTCAGCCTTTTCTTTTTCCAGTGTAGAATCTATAATAATGCGCACTGCAAAAAGATCATAAACCTCTTCAAAAGGAATGTCCTGTTTCTTCATTTTATTCCAGATGGAATACACGGACTTTGGTCTCCCTTTGATCTCTACTTCAATTTTGTGCTCTTTTATGGTATCCTTGATCGGCTTGATAAAATTCGCGATGAACTTCGTCCGAGAGGCCCTGGTGCTGGCGATGTTGTCCACTATGGAGTTGAAAGTATCGGTCTCGGTATACTTTAAGTACAAGTCTTCCAGCTCCGACTTGATTGCATATAAGCCAAGTCTATGTGCTAATGGCGCATAGAGATATATAGTCTCCGAAGATATCTTGAGCTGCTTGTTGCGAGGCATTGAGCCAAGCGTACGCATATTATGAAGCCTATCGGCCAACTTGACTAATATAACCCTAACATCTTCCGATAGGGTCAAGAGCATCTTTCTAAAATTCTCGGCTTGCTGGGAACTGCCGTGATCGAACACTCCAGAAATCTTGGTCAGGCCATCGATAATCATAGCTATCTTGGGGCCAAAATCACGCTCTATGTCACTTATCTCCCACTCTGTATCTTCTACTACGTCATGGAGTAATGCAGAGACTATGGAGGTAGTGCCCAGCCCAATTTCAGTTACGCAGATTTCGGCAACCGCCAAGGGGTGAAATATATATGGCTCACCTGACTTGCGCCGCATATTTCTATGCGCTTCTAATGAAGTGTTGAATGCTTTTTTGATCTGCTTGGCATCACCTCTCTTCAAAAAAGGTTTGGCATGACGTAGCAGTGCTCGGTATCTCCTTAGTATTTCTCTCTTCTCCTCCTCCTGATCGACTTCCACTACTGTCTCTAACTCCATTCTACACTCTCCATAATTTTCTTAAATCAAACCTTGGCTTGAGAAATTTTAATCAATACATTTGCGTTCCAATTTTAGAAAAGCGGATGTGGCGAAATTGGTAGACGCACTAGACTTAGGATCTAGCGCCGCGAGGCATGGGGGTTCGAGTCCCTCCATCCGCACCAAATAAAAGACCCTCTTGCGCGATATAGATCGAGTTAGAGGGTTTTTAGTTTTACTGAACAATAAATAATTCTACCTTGGAAATTACGCTCGACAAAATTTCAAAAACTGAAGCCTTAATTAAAATTAGATTAATCGAAGATGATTATCAACTTAAGGTTGATGAAAAGATTAAGGATTATGCCAAAAAATCTAACCTCAAGGGGTTCAGACCTGGCAAAGTCCCCATGGGCCTAATTAAGAAGATGTACGGTAAAGGCGTACTCGTAGAAGAAGTGAATGACATACTCTCTCACAAGCTTTATGAGTACATCAGAGAGCAGGAGCTACAAGTACTCGGCGACCCTCTACCAGATGAGGAGATCAATTCGTCGGTAGACTGGGACAATCAAAAAGAATTTGAATTTCAGTACAAACTCGGATTGGCTGAAGACTTTGATGTGACCATCGACAAGAAAGTCAAAGTGGATACCTACACCATCAAGATAGATGATGAAGTGATTCAAGAAACAATTGAGAATTTGCAGAATCAGATGGGTGGAATGACCAACCCTGATAAGAGTGCCGCTGGAGATTCTCTATTTGGTACTCTTATGAATGATGAAGCAGGTGTTGAGAAAGAGGTGCTACTGGAGATTGAGGAAATTGAAAAGAAGGCTCAGAAAGACTTTATCGGTAAATCCAAAGATGAGGTCATCACATTTGCAATAGATAAGGCAATCAAGGACGATGACTATGTGACTCAGATCACTGATCTGGACAAGGATGCAATCAAGGCTATCAAGTCAGACTTCAGTTTTACAATCAAAAATATAAACAGAACCGAGCCTGCTGAGATCAATCAAGAGCTTTTCGATAAGACTTTTGGAAAGGATTCTGTTAAGAGTCTCGATGAATTCAAGGAAAGAATCAAAGAAGTAGTTGGCCAGAACTATGCGAAGGAAGAAACCAACTTTGAAAAAGTCGCTATCCAAAATGAGCTCGTTTCGGTAAACAAATTTGACCTGCCAGATGAATTTTTAAAAGATTGGCTGTTAAGATCTAATGAGGGGAAAGTCACTCCTGAGGATGTGGCGAAGGAATACGAGGGGTATGCTAAGGAGCTAAAATGGTCGCTCATCAAGAATAAGATCGTCAAGAGCAGCGAAATCAAAGTAGAGAATGATGAGGTGCTTACAGAAGCAAAGAACTTGATCAAGGGCCAGTTAGCTGCATCTGGAATGGCAGGAGAGCAGTTTGAGTCCAATCTTGACTCCTTTGCTGACAACTACCTCAAGGGTGAGAATGGCGATAATTATATGAAAGTTTACAACCAGGTAATGGATCAAAAGGTGATTGATTACTTGAAAGAGAATATTACGCTCAAAAGCAAAGAAGTCACGGCGAAAGAGTTTCGTGAAATGCCTCTGAACTAATCATTGGGCATCTCAGTTAAGGAAAAGAGTCTTTTGGTGAGACTCTTTTTTAGTTTTAACTTTCTTCATAAATAATCTAAATCAATGATTGATAAGGACGAGTTCAGAAAATACGCAGTAAAAGGACAGGGTATCAGTGGTTCTACTTTTGATGCCTATGAGGCCAGGGTGAACACTCAAGTCAATAATATGACAAGAGCAGTGATTGAAGAGCGTCCTACTAACTTTAGAGAGATCGATGTTTTTTCTCGCCTAATCATGGACAGGATCATCTTCCTGGGCATGCAGGTGGAAGAAGGCATTGCAAATATTATCACAGCACAGTTGCTGTTCTTAGAATCGGTTGATTCGAAGAAAGACATTTTACTCTACATCAATAGCCCCGGAGGATCTGTGTATGCCGGACTTGGCATGTACGATACTATGCAGTTTGTAAAGCCTGATGTAGCGACTATTTGTACAGGTATGGCGGCTTCAATGGGTGCTGTATTACTGGCAGGTGGAGCTGAAGGCAAGAGGTCTGCACTCAAGCATGCGCGTGTGATGATTCACCAACCAAGTGGTGGGATGCAGGGACAGTCTACTGATATGGAAATTACTCTACGTCAGATGCAAGAGTTGAGAAAAGACCTGTACAATATCTTAGCCAGCCACACTGGGAAGTCTTATGAGCAAATCGAGGCTGATTCCGATAGGGACAACTGGATGAGAGCTGAAGAGGCGAAAGAGTACGGTCTGATTGATGAAGTACTAGCTAGAAACTAGAATTTAAGGGAGAACTTATGGCGCAAGTTACTTGCTCGTTTTGCGGTAGAAACAAGAAGGATGTGGATCTGATGATCTCAGGGATCCATGCCCATATCTGTGATAAGTGTATCGCACAGGCGAATCAAATCCTCAACGAGGAAGAGAAAACTAAAAACGATAAAGATTCTCCCAAATTCAATCTTATCAAGCCGCAGGAAATGAAATCGCATCTTGATCAGTTTGTGATCGGTCAAGATGAGGCAAAGCGGGTGATCTCCGTAGCAGTATACAATCACTATAAGCGCCTGATGCAGGAAAAAGATCCAGATGATATCATGATTGAAAAATCGAATATCATCATGGTGGGCGAGACGGGTACGGGCAAAACTTATTTGGCTCGGTCACTGGCGCAAGTACTGCAAGTGCCGTTTTGTATTGCAGATGCCACCGTGCTGACCGAGGCGGGATATGTCGGTGAGGATGTTGAAAGTATCCTTACAAGACTGCTCCAGTCTGCGGACTATGATGTAGAATCTGCTGAAAGAGGTATTGTCTACATCGACGAAATTGATAAAATTGCTCGTAAGAGTGATAACCCTTCTATCACACGAGATGTGTCGGGTGAAGGTGTTCAGCAGGCCATGTTGAAGCTACTGGAAGGGACGGCTGTAAATGTGCCACCACAGGGTGGTCGCAAGCACCCTGACCAGAAGATGATTACGGTCAATACTGAAAATATACTATTTATCTGTGGTGGAGCCTTCGATGGTATTGCTCGAAATATAGGCACAAGACTCAACACAAGGCCTCTTGGCTTTTCAAAGTCCGCCGAGTACGAGGACAGGATCGACAAGGAGAACTTGCTTCAGTACATCACAGCTCAGGACTTGAAGTCATTCGGGCTTATCCCCGAACTTATCGGTCGACTTCCGGTTCTTACTCATCTCGACCCGCTCGATGCTGATGCACTGCAGCAAATACTTACAGAACCTAAAAATGCACTTGTCAAGCAGTATGTAAAGCTCTTTAAGATGGAGGGTGTCAAACTCTCCTTTGACAAAGGAGCACTGCAGTACATTGTAGAAAAAGCGCTTGAGTTCAAGCTGGGTGCTCGTGGTTTGCGGTCGATCTGTGAGGCGATCGTGAATGACGCGATGTTCGAAATCCCTTCTCAGGATGATATCACTGAGCTAAGAATTACCAAGACCTATGCTAGCTCGAAATTCGAGAAATCGAAATTCAACAAGCTCAGAGCGGCCTAGTCAGCGCTAATAGCCATCAATATTTCATGTGCAGTGGTGTCAGAGGCACTCTGATCAGTCACAATTTCTTTGACTCTCTTGTAGTCTTCAAACATCTCTGCTCTGTATGCCTCTTCATCCAATAGTCTGGAGAGTTCGGCGTTAAGCTCTTGTTCATTAAAGTCATGCTGTATTAACTCCCTTACCACCCCCTTATCAGCAATAAGGTTGACCAGCGAGATGTACTTAATCTTGATTAGTCGTTTTGCAATGGCGTAGGTCACAGGACTTGTTCTATAGCAAACTACCTGAGGACAGTTTAAGAGGGCAGTCTCTAAGGTAGCTGTGCCTGAGGTCACAATGGCTGCTTTGGAATTTCTCAGGATATCATAAGTGCCATCGTACACTAATTCCACATTGCTCAGTCTCTCAGCTGTTTCATAAAGCTCCTTTGGAAGATTGTCAACTGCAGCTATCAAGAAAGTATAATCAGGACGACCCTCCATAATATCCGTCATCAATCCCAACATATTACTCACCTCCTGATATCGACTACCTGGGAGTACTGCTACGGTCTTCTCCTTATTGTACTTATCAGAAAATGAATGTGACGCTTTGGTAGCATCAATGGCGTCTATCAGTGGATTCCCCACATACTCAATATTCACTCCATAGGACCGAAAGAAATCAACCTCGAATGGAAGTATCCCATATACTTTATCCACAAATCGGGCAATCTTAGTAGCTCTGGAGGCATTCCACGCCCATGCCTTTGGTGCAATGTAATAGTGAACTGGAATACCCCGAGCCTTGGCAAACTCAGCGATCTTTAGGTTGAATCCTGGGTAATCAATCAATACAATCAGGTCGGGCTCGTACTTGAGAATCTCTTCCTTGCACTGCTTGAGAAGTTTACGGATCGTCAGGAGGTTCTTAAAGACTTCCCAAAATCCCATGAAAGCCAGTTGGTTATAATGAACGGTCACTTTGGCTCCCGCCTCTTGCATCATATCACCACCCCAGCATGTAACCTTGAGTGAGGGCTGTCTGATCAATAATGACTTGATAAGATTGGATCCGTGTAGATCCCCTGACCGCTCTCCAGCCAGCATGAAGATTTTTGACTGGTCGTTATTCCCCAAAATACTCTACAAAGTTTCGAGGTGTTTCATAGAGCTTCAGCGAATGCAGCTGGGCAGCTGGTTCTATACTTTGAATTTGAGGAGCAAGTATTTTCCAAAACTCGGAAATGATGTTCTCACAACTCGCCATCTTATCCTTCATAAAGGGTACGTCCAGGTTTAGGTTTTTGTGATCTACTTTATCAATCACCTCCATCTTAATCAAACGACTCAAACCCTTGAGGTCAATGACGAAACCTGTGTCGGGATTAGGTGTACCCTTGACAGTAACGATCAATTCAAAATTGTGCCCGTGCCAGTTTTCGTTGGCGCATGGTCCAAACACTTCTTCATTCCTCTCCCTACTCCATGAAGGATTGTAGAGCTTATGCGCTGCATTGAAGTGTTCTTTTCTACTAACGTAAATCATTGGGGTACCGCTTTGATGCAAATATACGAAGAAGCTTCATCGGTCAATAGCGTCCAAATGTTCTAAATTTGAGACAAACAAGATTGAAATGATAGTTGTAACAGGTGCGGCGGGTTTTATCGGGAGTTGTCTAATCAAGAAACTTAATGATCACAACTTCAACGCGGTGGTCGCGGTGGATAAGTTTGATAATCCTGAAAAGAACAAAAACCTTGAGGGAAAGAAAATCAGCCATAAAGTAGATCGCGCGGAGTTTATCTCATGGCTTGATGAGCACCAAGAAACTGTTGAATTCATCTTTCACATTGGTGCGCGAACAGATACTGCGGAGTTTGATAGAGACCTCCTAGAAGAACTTAATACTGAATACACTAAGCGCGTTTGGAAGAAATGCGTAGAATACCAGCTGCCGTTGGTCTACGCGTCATCAGCGGCTACCTATGGATTAGGAGAGCTGGGTTACAAAGATGATGAGTCGCAGATCCCAGAACTGCATCCGCTCAACCCTTATGGCGACTCAAAAAATGCGTTTGATATCTGGGCACTGGAACAAGACGAGAAACCATTTTTCTGGGCCGGGCTCAAGTTCTTCAATGTCTACGGGCCAAACGAATATCACAAAGGCCGCATGGCATCTGTCATCATGCATGCTTTCAATCAAATCGAGAAAACAGGAGCTATGAAACTGTTTAGATCTCATAATCCGAAATTCAAAGATGGTGAGCAACAACGCGATTTTGTATTTGTGAATGATGTAGTAGAAGTCTGCTATTTCCTAATGCATCATCGCAACAACTCCGGTATCTATAATCTCGGGAGTGGTCAGGCGCGGACGTTCCTTGATTTGACCAAGGCAGTATTCAAAGCCCTAGGTAAGTCAGAGGATATCTCTTTTATTGATACCCCGGTCGATATTAGGGATAAGTATCAATACTTCACTGAAGCTGATATGCAGAAACTTAAGTCCATTGGCTATGACAAGGCTTTTACTAGTCTGGAGGATGGGGTAGGAGAATATGTCAGGGATTTCCTTTCGTCGGGTAGGTACCTGTAGCACTATTGCACGGCTTTTCTTTGAGCTTATAAATAGGCCCTCTATGTTAGCCGCTATAAAAAAGAAAAGGGGAAATCTCGAGATTTCCCCTTTTATATAATGAAGCCTAAAATTTAGTTAGTGCTAATAGTTACGTTTACAGCCGCTGCTTCGTCTGTTTCGTTTCCAGCGATATCTTCTCCATCTATCGTAAATGAGAAGGTTAGAGTACTAGGCACGTTCTCAATTGGAATTTGAACTGAGCCAGTAGTACCGGTTACGGTCAGCGCAAGGGCCTCCAAGTCTTCAAAGGAGTCGCTCACTACAGAAATGGTAGCCCCGCTCACTAGTGTTTCACTCAAAGCTACTAACAATGTAGCCGTACCCTCACCTACAACCAATGACTCAAACTCATACTCTGGATTATCATCATCCACAGCTATTGACAAAGTTGACGCGCTTATTGCATCAATATTGCCAGTAGGTGCCACAATCGTGGTACTATCAATCGTAATGATATCATTACCCGTGAAGCCCATTGACGCATCGTATCTGAAGATGATGGAATCCCCACCCCTTGACAACTCGATCAAAGTACCATTGTTAGCTGTGATAGCCGGCACACTTGAGAGTGCCGTCAAAGCATTGCTGAATTGTACAATGACTGAATCTGAGGTACCAGCTCTTAGAACAGTATCAGGTTGAGCTTGAAAAGCGTCAACGGAAAGAGCATCCCCAGTCACATTGATGACTAATTGACAGAATTCACCCTCGTTGGTAGTTCCACCACAGTAATCCACACCAGGAGTAGCCAATTCTCGGATCGTACCACTATTATTTTCATCGATCCTGTACAAATAAGTCACCTGAAAGGCATCCCCTTTTTGAAATCTGCTTACGTTAGATCCAGTAATACTGGCAGCCTCTGCAGGCGTAAGCGTGAGTTGTGCGGGTAGTTCAGAACCTTGCAGCGTCTGCCACTCTACTATGTCTCCTTGATTGTAAGATATCATCAAAGTGACGTCTATTAAAGTGGAGGTAGTGCCTGAGCGACCCACAAAAAACTTATGTCCATCTGCTGAACCATCAAAATTCTCCCCTTCGAGCGTGAAACTGTAGACGGAGTTATCCAAATCATCCCAATCATAGGTGCCAGTAACATTTTGTGCTAGAAGCACTACAGGAACAACAAAGTCTGGAAATCTCTGCACATCTTCATCTTCGCACGAACTGAAAACAAGAGATATGATGGTAAGAACAGCTAATAGTTTAGAAATATTTTTCATGTTTTTGCTTTTAGATGTTAGAACCTAGTGGGGTAATTATTGTCATCCCAAAAGATGGGTGTCTGAAACCATACCACTTGATCAGGATCAGGTGCATTCGGGTTAGTCGCCAACTCACTTGGGGGAAATGGTAACCTTCTTGGATAAGTATTTGAAGGAATAATTGACATCCTACCCGTGGCATTATTGGCCGGCCTAACAAAAGGAAGTTTTGTTCTCCTGAGACTAGTGAATGACTCGGTATTATTGCCAAAATTGGCTATGTACCACTGATCCATCACCACATCCAATTGTGAGTCTGCCACACCGGCTGCATTGTTTGTAGAAGCCGCATCATATTTGGCAAGTACTGCACTGACATAAGTCTCGATATCACCTGCACTAGGTGCTAAAGAGGCCTCAAAATTAGATGCTGACACGCCAAAACTCATTACGTCTTCAATAGAAGCGCGAACACCTTCCTCGAGCAATTTTCTTGCGTCTAATCCTCCAACGTTCAGTCTTAATGCAGCTTCCGCTTGCATAAACTTCGCCATGGCATTAGTAAATATCGGATATATACCACCACGGCTAAGATCAGATTGCTGTACGGTCTTACCCTGATTGTCATCAAATAGACCTCCTATCGGATAAATACCGAAAGTGGTTCTTGATCCACCGTCATTTGGGGTACCAGAGGCATCTCCATGGTCACGGCCTGTATAACCATCACCTACATATCCATAAGCACAATTGACGGCAGTCCATGAGGCTGGGTTGGTGTGACGAGCAGCATAGCCGAAACAAGGGAAGTCATCCGGTACTACTTTACCCGTAGCAACAGCAGCTGCAAATGGCTCTGCTATCAGATTACCATTCCCGTCTACGCTAGGCAACTGACGATAGAAATAGTATCTCATCCTTGGGTCTACCGCATCGGTTTGACCCTCCTCACCATAGCCCTTATACATCTTAAACATCAAAACATCACTCATGTAGAAGGTCTTTACTCCTCCTGTATAATGAAGTTGATGCATTCTGTGCCTATTTTCAGGTGCTAAGCCAGTGCCAAACTCAAAATCAGCATCATCAGCATTGGATTCCATAACTCCTGCGTTAATAGCCGCTTGAGCAATACTAGCATCATCAAGGTTCAACGCCATCTTGAGCTTAAGTGTATTGGCAAACTTTATCCACTGAGCAGCAGATCCTCCGTATAAGATGTCGCTTTGCGGCGACACACCACCAAGGTTTAATTCTGCAATGGCCTCATCGATTAAAGCAATAATCTTAGGATAGACTACAGCCCCATCCTCCCACATAGGGGCATCAGGACCCTCTGCACCTTGCAATGATTCATCAAAAGGTACTGTACCCCATAAATCCACCATGACATGGAAAACGTATGCTTTCAATAGCTTAGCAATTCCACTATGCGTAGTGAGCGGAGGGTCATTTAATGGGGCATCTTTAATTACCCGCTCCGCATTTACTAGGGCATCAACAAAGAAGTCTTCATATGCTAGATTGATGCCAGCATCAGAGCCTAGAGTGTATTGTGACACTCCGCCTTCCATGTTCTGTCCAAGAACGCCCACTGCATCAAGTCTATCAGCCATGACATGAGCTGTTGCTATCTGCACCGAAGGTATCAGAAGTTCTAGATCCGGTTCTATCGGACTGTTGGGGTTGTCATTGACATCCAACCAATCGCCGCTACATGACGATATGACAGTCACCAGCACTAAGGCTAATGACTGCTTCAATATATCTAGTTTATTCATTGTTCGATTTCTTTAAATTTTCAATGATCAAAATGTCACAGACAAGTTGACTCCATATCTTCGAGTACTCGGAATACCCATGAAATCAAATCCTCTAAATGCACCTGAGGTATCGCCGGCTCCTAAGCCAGAAACCTCTGGATCAAAGTCCAATGCATCAGGAAAGTTGACCGCATCATACCAAAGGTTTCGACCAGAGAATGACACTCTGGCAGAGCCAAACGGTGTTTTTTCAAGCAAAACAGCTGGGAAGTTGTAGGCTAAAGAGACCTCTCGAATCCTGATCGTAGTAGCGTCATAGACGGAGGCCCAGTCACTGCCACCAGCAGCCCATCCAGTTGCGAAAACCCAATCATTGGCTGTAGTAAGTACATTATTAGGGATTTTATTACCACTCTCATCGAGTAATACACCACCAGCTCCGTCACCTAAAAATCCTATTCCTACTTTAGGAGCTCGATCTGTATTGAGAGGATGGTTAAGAATTCCCCTGCTCAATGTCTGATCAGCCGTGACTGAGTAGATATCACCACCATCTTGATAGTCAATTAGCACAGAAACGCTAATACCTTTCCAAGAAAAAGAGTTGGTTACTCCAACTGTATAGTTTGGATTAGGGTCTCCTATAATCTGAAGTTCATTATTGTCAAATGGCTTTCCATCCAGAGGGTTCACCAAGATCGCACCTGTCTCTGGGTCACGCTGCGGCTCTGTTCCTAAGATTTGTCCAAAAGGCAAACCCGGTCTATGTACAATCGACTGACCACCAGAAGCAAAACCTCCAGCAAGGATTTGTTCTGCGTCTCCTATATCGACAACCTCATTCCTGTTCCGTGTATAGGCAGTGTAAATATTCCACTTGAAGCCATTGGATAGTTCAATAGGTGTCAAATCCAGTCCAATCTCCCATCCAAAGTTGTCGACCCTTCCTATATTAGTGATCTTCGAAGCAAAACCGGTGGAGTTAGGCACATCCACTTCTATGATTTGGTCAGTAGACTGTCTATTATAATAGGTGAGGTCAAGACCAATTTTATTGTTAAGTAGTGTCACTTCCATGCCAACCTCATATTCCGTGGTGAACTCGGGCTTCAAAGTTGGAGAACCCAAGTCCTCATCCTGGTTCGCTATGTTGAATAGCCCAGAGGAGTTACCGAATGGAAATTGCAGGTTAGTATATTGATCATTAATCAAAAATGCTGTCTGCGTTTGATATGGAGCTGCCTCATTTCCCACCTTAGTGATACCTGCTCTTATTTTTGCAAAATTTATCACTGAAGGCAGTGTAACCGCTTCACTCAATACGAATGAGGTACTAATACCTGGGTAGAAGAAACTTCTGTTATCAAGTGGGAGCGTCGAAGACCAATCGTTTCTTCCCACAATATTTACGAAGGCCCAATCTCTAAAAGAAACAGATATATCAGCGAATACACCTTGAAACCTTTGAAGTTCACGCTCGTCCCTTCTCATCAATTGTGAAGAAGTGTTAGTAATCCTATCTATCCCTCTCGCTATGATACCATTTCCGACAATAGTGGTTTGCTCAAATGATCTCTCATTAGCGTTATGCCCGATCAATGCTCTCAGGTTGATGTCAGAAGACAAATCCTTCTCTAATGAGATCAAAAGGTTTCCATCTATCTCTTCTCGGAAAATATCATCAATAGAATATTGGCCCACTGGGAAATTCTCGCTTCCAGCGGGTACTATACTTGATCGTCTGTCAGTGTAGGCATTAAACCCAAACTTATAGGTGACGGTCAGCCAATCGAAGAATTCATAACCAACAGTCGCGTTACCAAAATACCTATTCACCGAAGATATGATAGGAGCGAACTCCGCCACCCAGTAAGGGTTATCAAATCCATTCCGATAATATATTGATCCTCCTGTACGATTGTTTACATACGGATTATTAGTCAAATCGTAAGTAGGGGACATCAGATACAACATACCAATAATACCAGTACCGGCGTTGGCTGAGGCGATCTCAGCACCCTGCTGAGCTGTTCTTTGCTCAGTATTGACGTAAGTGATACTACCGTTGAGGAACAAGCCATTGGCCAGTTGCGCCCGACCTCCAAAATTCATGGAAGTACGCGTGATTTCTGAGAATGGGATAATGCCCTCATTGTGCGTACGAGAAACTCCGGCCGTAAGGCTGGTATTTTCACCACCCGAACTCACCTGAACAGCATGCTCGATTACCTTGCCGTCCTGCCAAAAATTATTGAAGTTATCCGTATCAGCATATACTCGATCTACTGGGTTAAGAATCGAAGGGTACTGGTCAGCAGCATATAAGTTGCTCGCAGGATTCGATCCATACTTATTGAACAATGGGTTTCTAATTCCAGATGACCCACCTAAAGTCTCAGTCATAATATCAGCAGTAAAGCCACTCTGGATCATTTCATTAACCCATTCGTATTTAGGTCCCCATGTTCCAAAGAAACCATTGTTGAATACAAAGTTGTGCGAGCCAAACAAGGCACCTTGCGTCCAAACATCCTGCTTATCCAGGTTCATAGCATTCTGCTCAACGTTGTAGGAAGTATTGTACGTCACTTCAAGCCCTTTCTTTTGACCCCTGGCAGAAGCTTTGGTAGTGATTACAATCACACCATTGGCCGCCCTAGAGCCATAAAGTGCCGCCGCAGAGGCTCCTTTTAGCACAGTCATAGATTCGATATTATTAGGATCAATGTCGAAAGCCCTATTTGACTGAGGGTTACCTTGTCCGAAGGCATCATTTGTTCGGGTTGTAGAGTTGTCGAACGGTACGCCATCTACCACAAAAAGGGGCTGGTTATTTCCCGTTAGGGAAGAACTACCCCTGATGGTAATATTAGTCGCCTGACCTACACCACCACCTGATCCAATAATATTAACACCTGGTACTTTGCCACTCAATGCTCTAATAGGATCAGGCTCAGCACGTTGCTTTAAAGCATCGCCAGATATGTCCGATACCGCATATCCCAGCGCTTTCTTTTCTCTCTCGATACCGATTGCAGTCACCACAACTTCGGAAAGTTGCTTCACGTCTGCGCTCATGGTCACGTCTATAGTAGATCGTGCGCCAATTGCTACCTCTTGACTGGATAAACCAATAAAAGAGAATGTCAACGTGTTGGCCTCTGCCGGTACGTTGACCTTGTAATTACCATCGATATCAGTAGTGGTGCCAGTAGTGGTACCCTTCAGGATGACATTCACCCCGGGGAGTCCCCCACCGTCTTCGTCCACTACCCTACCGGAAATCGTTCTTTCCTGCGCAAATGTGGTCGTCACTGACACCACAAAAACAAGCAAGAAGCTTAGTAGATTTGCTCTCATACAGTAATAGTTTTAAAAGGTTAAACATTTAACCCCGCCGCGAGAAGAGAGCATTTTGCGCTCGAAATAGGCACATTTTACTCAATCCCCACCTTGGGAATATTTCAAAGGTGAGGATTCGAGGGGTGTGTTTAATCCCCCATTATGTATGATTTTGAGGAGCTGAAAATTGAGCTTTAGATCAATTTTTCACGTAAAGCCTTGTCAATCGCTTGGGATTTGCTGTTGACGTGTAGCTTCGAATAAATGTTCTTAATGTGGGATTTTGCGGTCTCTTTAGTGATAAAGAGCTCATCTGCTATGATCGAGTAGCTCTTCCCTTTTGAGAGGAGTTCGAGCACCTCCGTTTCGCGGGAGGTGAGGGGCGACTGGAGGTTCTTCTGAAACGACTTTACCACCATTTTAGCAATGCTACCACTCAATGGAGCACCTCCACTGGATATTTGGTCGAGAGCATTGA
The DNA here is from genome assembly GCA_040222235.1 of Cyclobacteriaceae bacterium. Taxonomy (GTDB): domain Bacteria; phylum Bacteroidota; class Bacteroidia; order Cytophagales; family Cyclobacteriaceae; genus UBA6059. The sequence continues at coordinate 20,494 of JAVKDO010000085.1, read as the reverse complement.
GAAGCTCATTATGAGAGGAGTTCTTCGTGATATAACCTGAGGCTCCAGCGCACAGTGCCTCAAAAACCTTCTCCTGGTTCTCGTGAATAGTATTGACGATAATATCAATTTGAGGTGATACTTTCTTCACGCGCTTGATTCCTTCGATACCGCTCATACCCGGCAATTCGATATCCATCAGGATAATATCCGGATCATCTTTTCTCAGATTCTTAAGCGCAACTTCACAGTTAGTGTAAGTGTTGACGACATAGTACTTAGAGAAGCTATTGATAATTAAAGCGAACCCGTCCTTTATGGGCTCATTATCCTCTACGATGGTAATTCTTACTTTTTCTGACGACATGGAATAGTTGTTTTTGACCTTATTTGAAAAGTAAGTTCTCATAGTGGTAGTATCCAACCCCTATAATGGGGGATAAGTGAAAAATGGGTCTAGAAATAAATTTTTGAAACCTAATGCTGCTTGTTGTGGTAACAAGTCGTAATAATCTACCCCCTATGGTGGGGTCAGCGGTAACTAGAACTGCGCTAGTCTTTCAGTCCTAATCGGCTTTTGCCTATATAAGCCTATTCTTGATTGCCTTTTCGATGGCTTCTGGCTTGGAGTTCACCTGGAGTTTTTGGTAGATACTCTTGATGTGTGACTTGACTGTTTCCTTATGCACAAAGATCTCATCAGCTATGATACTGTAGCTTTTCCCTTTTGCTAGAAGGCTCAACACTTCGGTTTCTCGGGTTGAAAGAGGGCTCACAGGATTCTTTTGGAATGATGAAACCACCATATTCGCGATAGCCGGGCTCATAGGTGCGCCACCTTGTACTACTTCCTCCAACGCCTCAATCACTTTACGAAACTGAGCATCCTTCTTTATGTAGCCAATTGCCCCTGCGCAGAGTGCCTTAAAGACCGACTCGGGCTCATCTCTGATTGAATTCACCACGATCTTTGTCTCAGGCCTGATGCCTTTCATTTTGAAAGTAGCCTCTTCACCATGAATACCAGGCAGCTCCAAATCCATCAACACAATATCTGGCTGATCCTCCAGTAGGTTCTTCACGGCTGGTTCAGCTTTCCGATAGGCATTGATCACCCTAAACTTATCCGTATGATTGATCATCAATGTGAGCCCTTCGCGAACCACATCATTATCCTCAACTATCACTACGCATATCTTATCAACTGTCGTCATGGGCCTACCTTAGACAAATAAGATACGACAGATTAGATAAGACACAAAAGGGCTCTGCCGATAGATGCCTGAGGCACCACCAGCAAAGCCCTTGAGTTGCTTATTAAGTTGAGTTATCTAGACTAGAGACTTATCCTTAGCATTGATATTTTCAGATACAATCTGACCATCAAACAAGTGGATAATTCTATCAGCATACTCTGCATCTATAGGAGAGTGAGTCACCATTATTACAGTGGTGCCAGACTCGTTTAGATCGCTTAGCAGGGTCATTACTTCCTGTCCGTTTGCAGAGTCAAGATTTCCGGTAGGCTCATCCGCAAGGATCAACTTAGGCTTGGCCACTACCGCTCTTGAAATCGCCACCCTCTGTTGCTGACCACCAGAAAGTTGCTGTGGGAAGTGATTGCGACGGTGCATGATCTTCATGGACTCCATCACCTCTTCCACTCTCTTCTTGCGATCTGCAGAAGAGTACTTTAGATAGATCAAAGGAAGCTCGATGTTTTCATACACAGTGAGTTCGTCGATCAGGTTAAAGCTTTGAAATACAAAGCCGATATTCGCTTTCCTAAGGTCGGCTCTCTTCCGCTCTGAGTAAGTTGAGATTTCCTCTTCCTTGAAATGAAATTCGCCCTCAGAAGGATTGTCGAGCAAGCCAATGATATTAAGGAGCGTCGACTTACCGCAACCGGAAGGCCCCATAATGGCAACAAATTCGCCAGTTTTGACCTCCATGTTTACGCCTGCCAAAGCGGTCGTTTCCACTTCATCAGTATAGTAGAACTTCTTAAGGCCTACCGTCCTGATCAAACTTTTTCCGTTTTCCATTTGATTTATGGTTTATTTAAAATGCTATTTGAATACTAATCTGTCTTTGTCTTCATACCCTTCGTAAGAAGAGACTACTACTTGTTCGCCAGGTTGCAAACCCTCTAGTACTTCATAGTATCTAGGGTTTTGACGACCCAATCTGATGTTCCTTCTAGTGGCGTATCCACCTTCTTCAGAGACAACAAATATCCAGTTGCCACCAGTCGTTTGATAAAAGCTTCCTCTAGGAATCTGTACTGCCTGGATGTTTTCACTGAGCTGTAGCTTGATCTGCAATGTCTGTCCACGTCTGATTCCGTCCGGTACGTTACCCTCAAAGGCCATATCTACTTCGAAAAGGCCATTGGTCACTTCGGGGTAGATTTTCGTGATCTTCAGGTTGTAGTCCGTACCCGCAAATGGGAAAGATCCAGCGAGCCCTTCATAGATTCTGGCAATGTAATGCTCATCAATAGATGCTCGCACTTTGAACCCATTGACATCATCTATCTGAGCGATGTTTTGTCCTGGGGCGATTGACTCACCAACTTCCACATTTACGGAAGAAAGTACTCCCGCAATAGGTGCTTTGATGTAGAGATTCTCAAGGTTCTTTTTGATCATCTCAAGGTTGTTGCTGGTCCTATCGAGAGTCTGCTCTGTCTGAGCAATTTGTATTACCGCATTGAGTGAATCAAAGCGCGCACTTTCAATGGCAATTTTTCTAGATGCTTCCAATCGGTCATACTCTCTTTTCAAGTTGAGGAATTCCTGCTCAGAAATTACCTTCTCTTCAAAGAGCTCCTTACCCCTAACATAAGCGTCTTTGGCTTGATCAATTTGAAAGCCTAGCTCTATCAGGTTGGCCCGTAGATTAAACTGGTTTTGCTGAAGGCTCAATTTTGTGTTCTCGAGATTGTTGATGAGGATGAAGGCCTGCGTCTCTTCTCTAATGAAATTTTGCACCAGATTGTTGTTGGCCAACTTCAGGATGGTGTCCCCCACGTCAATCATAATACCACCATCGTAGTATTTTCTCTCCACGTTTCCACCTTCGATGGCATCAAGACGTATGGTCTTGATCGGCATAACGGTACCATCCACAGGGATGAATTCACGGAACTCTCCTTGGTGTACTTCAGAAATATTAATTTTTTCTACTTCGACGTTTAGCTTCGCTCCCTTGTCAGCGAAAATGAAGCTGTAGAGAACAAAGACCACAAACAGACCTCCTAGCCCAAATGTGGCAATCCTCCCGATCGTCCATTTCTTTTTCTTGATTTTGCGATCCATTCGATTAATAATTATTTCAAGTTCGAGAGCCCCTATTTCAATAAGGGTGCCATTTTTACAAAAAACTGTTTTTCAGGGAGTTAGGTGAACTATGAGCTCGTTTGGTGTATCGATTATGTACACATTAGAACAGTCACTGTTCACTTTTGAGCAAGGGAATCACAACCATTTGGGCATAAAAAAGGGGTCAAGCTACTAGCCTGAACCCCAAGGTCAAAAACTCAAAATAAAAAGGACTAATCAAATCTTAATCCACAACAACATTCGAATATACACTGATTCAATTGAAAAAAAAAATCTGAAATACCCATTATAAGGAGCAACTTTGTAAGCGAAAGACTCATTGATAGTTGGCATAGTATTAGTAGCTATCGCAGAGATGAAAATGAAAAGACTACAGATATTCATATTGATCATAAGCTTAGGCATCTGCCTTTACCTGGTCTACGCCGCTCAAGAGATTCAAAGGACCGAATCCGCACCGCAGACCAGTTTGACTAGCTTCATAAGCGATGATCCAGAAAACAATATCTCTTTGGAACTTAATTCAATTCAGGCGGGCAATAGATTTCAACTGACTCCAACGGGTAAAGGGCAGTTTAAACTGACATATGACAATCTTGCTAAGGAGGAGATAAGCATTCAGGTATATGATGTGATCGGTAATCTCCTACTAGAAGAGGATAGCAATCATCAGGAAATCCAGCGTCAGTATGATCTATCGGAAAGCGGGTCGAGACTATTCGTGGTGAAGGTGGACAATCAAGAGATAGCTCGAATAAAAAAAGTTACTGCTGGGTAGTAGCCAGATCTATCCCAAGGTTAGACGTGCCAGCCGACCACATTAAGAATGCCTTTTCTTTTTCATAATTTACATTAAGCTTAAGTAGCTTGCTTCGGGCTTCTATCAACTTTGATTCTCGGCTGTTTACTAGAAAAAGAGAGCTCTCTCCATTGTTAAACTTCATCATCTCTCCTGCGACAAGCACTTCATAGTTTGCCACCATAGCTTGCTGAAGTACGACCATATCTGTGGTGTTGATGAGCTGGTTGTAACTAGTCCGAATATCATTGAGGATTTCTCTCCTTAGTCTGTTTCTCTCTAGGCTGACGTCCATCAGCTTAATATTCGTCTTGGCCAGCTTCGCCCGCTCCTTTCGAAGTAGTAATGGAAAAGCGAATTCAAGCCCGAACTTATAGTTATCGTCAAACAGAAATTCGTTCCCGGAATTATTGGCCCCCTCTTGCCTCAAGAAGTTGTAGTTGAGGTTGAGCTGAGGTTTTAGCATCTCTCGATTGAGCCTTTGTTCAATTTCATATTGACTGTACTTGGCATTGATTTTTCTTAATTCAGGATGTTGGTCACGCGCAATATCCAAAAGCAACTGCAATTCCTGCGTCGTAAGAAATTCATTCCCAGTAGAGATAGAAGGTATCACACGCTCGCCAAGCTCTACGGGCTCATTGTCCGGTGACCAGAGGTGATTCGAAAGTATCAAGCCAGCATTCATAAATGCGATTCGCGCTTGCTGCATTTCTATATCACGATTCTGTTTGGTAATCTCTGCCTCCACTGAGTCAATGGGAGCTTTGTCACCGTTCAGCACACTCTGAATAATCCCATCAAGTCTAAAGTCGGCCAAATCTAGTGCTTCAATTCTGATCTCGTACTCGGCGAATTTTAAGTACCAATCCCAGTAATCTTTGGCTGCAGAGAGCAGTATTTTATTGATCATCTTTATTCTTTCTGCTTCGGCCATGTCGACCATTAGCTGTGCCTGTCTTAGCGATGCTCTTCTCTGATCGATAAACATACCCTGACCTATCGGAACTGATACCCCTATCGCCAATAGACCATTCTCAGTGTTCACAAAGTCCTCTCCCAGGTATTGACCATAGGCCTTCTGATATTGAACCTTCAGGTCAGTATTGAACCAAACTGGCACTTTCAACTCATGATCCCACTGATCCCAATACTCTGAGCCTTTGAGTGTCTTATAGTCGTAGTTGGAGTTGAGCTTAGGGTCAAATGAACCTCTCGCCAAGCGAATTTCTTGCTGTGCGCTAGCCTCAAGTAGCGCAGCTTGACGGACTACTGGATGATTTTGTAGGACTAAACCATAGAAATCGTCAATGCTCAATACACTGAGTGAGTCTTGCGTCTGCGCCAATCCTAACTGGACCAGGAGAGAAAAAAATAGCAAGTACAAGTATCTCATTACTTCTTAGCCATTTTAGCATCAGGCTGAGGTTCTTGCTCTAGGCTCGGTGGGAATCCGTTGAGTTGTCGCCAAATCTCATACCATACCGGTACTTCATCGAGCATTGCCCATCCTTTTACACCAGAGCCCAATCGTAACTGTACAGGCCATGAGTCTTCCTCAGGGTCAGGTGTTACCAGTATTCTAAACATACCGCCTTTGCTGTTGACATAGTCAATAACGCTGATCACCCCACCAAAGGTACCCACAGCGACATTGGGCCATCCCGAAAATTGCAATGCCGGCCAGCCGTCAAATTCGATACGCACTTTACGCCCTTTTGTGAGCAAGGGAACATCCATTGCCTTTACATACATTTCAACAGCTATATCTGGCGACTCTGGCATGATCGTCACGATGGGCTCTCCTTCTTTGATCGTCTCACCTAGACCTGCAAGTTGCGCTTGTACTATATAGCCATCCTGCGGTGCTAAGATGTGGTATTGATCATTTCGGATGCGCATGTTCGCGAACTCATTTCTTAATTTTGCGATATCACCGGTGGTGTCAAATATGTCAGATCTTGTGGCACCAAGGTCGGATTCAGCCTTACTAATCTTATCCAAGAATTCAGCTTCAAGTGTGCTCAGCTGGATGATGGCATTGATCCGCTCATTCTTGCTTCCTAAAAACTTATTCTCTACTGAAATAAGCTTGGCCTTTGCCTCCTGAAACTTCATCCTGCGACCTTCCAGCTCAGTAAGAGATTTTAGACCTTGATCATACAGCGTCTGCTGCCGGTCAAATTGCTTCTCCGCTATTTCAAAGTTGACCTTCTCAGCTAGATAATCCGTGCTATCACTGGTCACCTTAAAATTCATTTGAAGGACCTTGTTCTCCGTCTGACGGAGTTTGAACTTCATTCCCTCTTTGAGCGCACCCACTTGCCGCTCCAAGGCTTGCGCCTTGGCCTTTTTTGCATCAAGACTGGATTCCTTAGCAGAAATCTGCTCCTCCAATCGCTGTAACAATTCAGGGTCGAAGTACTTCTCCTTCACCTCCGAAATAGTAGCGATAGTATCTCCTGCTATCACGTACTCTCCTTCTCTTACTCTCCAACTCTCGATTCGCCCCCCTATAACTGTCTCCACCCGCTGCGGCCTATTGGATGGCGTGAATGCGGTTACCTTGCCATAGCCATCAATATTTTGCTGCCATGGAATAAACAAGCCTAAAAAGACCAGTCCCATCATCCCCATAATCCATCTGGCCAGGTACTTCGCGAATGGAGGGGTTTTTAATGCTCTAAGTGAGTAGAGATTCTCTAAACCCACTTTCCCCTTGATCCTATTGTTAGATAAGTTCAGCATGGTTATGCAGTGTAGGCTATTTCGTTAAACATTTTAGTCTTTTGAATCTCCTTGAAGGTACCCACCTCGGCGATCGTACCCTCCTTCATTAGCACGATCTTATCGCAGGCACCAAGGATGATCGGATCATCCGACGAGGCAATCAGTGTCCAGGGATGCTTTGGGTCGGCAAGAAAATTAATTAATCGAAGCTTCTCCGTTTTCTGGAAGTTATGAAAGAAGTCATTGAGAATGAGCAGCTGTGGTTTTTGGGCTAAGCATCTGGCCAGTATCATCTTATTGACCATGCTCGCAGAGAATGTTTTTCCAGCGCTATTGAGCATCGTATTGAGCCCTTCTGGTAAGGCATTGATCTGATCATTGAGACCTACGCTTTCTAGGGCCCACATTACGTCTGGATAAGTAGTGTTTGCTTTACCTACGGTAATATTCTCCATGATGGTACCTTCGAAAATATCCTCAGTGGAAATATTTTTAGCAATGCTATTTCTTAGGCTGATAAGATCAAAATCACGAAGTGAGACATTGTTCATTGTAACAATGCCTTCATAGTCATTATAAATACCAGCTAGTACATTCAAGAATGTACTCTTACCAGACGAATTGAAGCCCGTAACACATATCCGCTCTCCTGCTTTTACATCAAGGTCGATATTGCTGATGGTAGGGTTTTTATGCCCTTTGTATTTGTAACTGAGACCCTTAGCATGAATACTGAAGCCTTTGCTGTTCTGGTTATTATGATTGATAAATCGAATCCCGCCGTATCTTTCAAGAGGCAAATCGGTCACATGACCGATCTTATCTACCGCTGTGAGTAGATCATAAATCACATCCATATACGTGATTATCTTCTCCACCGAAATCAATATCAAAATGATAATGATCTCAGACGCCACGAACATTCCGAGAGTAATCTGTCTGTCGATGACCAAGAGACTACCAATAATGAGCATGCCTCCAGTGACAAAGAACTTAAACAAGATGATGTAAGAAAACTGGGAAATGAGTATTCGGAAATGAATCGTCCTATTCTTCAAGTAGTTGTTGACAGTATCATCTGCCTTCTTCATCGGGAGATGTGTGTTACCTGCTAGTTTGAATGAATTCACAGTTCGCGCTAGCTCCTCCAGCCAGTACACAACCTTGTACTTGTACTTTGACTCCATAATGGAGGATCTTAAACCTGCTGGCCCTGTCCAATAAAATACGAGTACTAGAACAGTCACTAGGCCTAAACCAAAGAACACAAAGAATGGGTGATAGAATGCCAGCAGAATCAATCCAAAAAGGATTTGCAATAGTGCTCCAGACAAATCAACCAACAGTTTAGGTAGTCCTTTTTGAATCGTTAGTACATCAAAAAACCTGTTCATCAATTCGGGTACGTGCTGGTTAAGAATAGACTCTACTCTCAATCGAGGGACTCTGAATGCAAACTCGAATGCTGCCTTAGTAAATACCCGACGCTGGATCACCTCCACGATCGATATCTGCATGATCTGTAATCCTCCAGTGACTAATATACCGATGAGCACAAATGCAATTAGCCAGAGTACCGTATTAAACAGCATGCCTGAACTAACCAACTGGACAATCGCCTGTATACCCAAAGGCAAGGAAAGACTCACTAGTCCAATGATGACCGCATATATATAAACATATAATATGTCTTTTCGCTCATTGGATAATAGCCGCACCAATCTACTCACTGGAGTCAGGTGGGCATATTCTCCCGTCTCATCCTCCTCCTCACTCACTAAGCTCTCATAGCTAAATGCCGCCAAGTAAATTACTTCTCCCTTCTCATTTGTCTGGAGATCGACTATCGACTCAAGGTCAAAGGTCTTCGTTGCAAAGGAATCTTCATGGTGCATGTCGCCATATGGCTTACCACCCTTTGAATACAAAATAACTGGGTCTATGCCTTCACTCTTATTTTTGGCAAATGCCATAATTGGGAAACCGATATTATCGAGGAACTCTGGTAATGCCTCTTTATCAACCGAATGCTCCAAGAACACCATTTTGATCCGATTGGCGAACTCATTGAGGTGATGGATGAACTCTCTAAAGTCGTTCTCTCCATACTCCTGAGGATTTAGATCGACCTTACGAAGCTCAGTCTCATTGAACTCGTGTCCCATCCGCTCTGCGAGCTCAGTGATTACCCACTTGATATCAGCCTGATTCATATGCTTATGATAGTAATACTATCGGGAACGATAGCAAGTAAAAAATGTTTGGTGATGCCTCGGTTTTTACACGACAGAGGTTAAGTTAAAGCCTAATAACCAATACATCAATACAATTGTTGGCAACTGTCGAGTCATCAGGCCCCCTGTCCATAATTGGAACAAACATATTGTACGATTATGAACATTTTGATCTAAATTCAAATTCTATTATGCCTTGAGCGCCTGAAAGCTCAATTTATGAAAGTGGCATAATAAATGACTTCTGATGTTACACACGCTTAAACCCTATTAAAAGTGGACGAAAAAGAACTTGGAAAGATACTGATCATCGACGATGATGAGGATGTATTGTTAGCAGCAAAAATGCTTCTTAAAAAGCACGCTCAAAGTGTGCTAATCGAGAAGAATCCTAAGAAAATACCCTTCCTGCTTAATAATGATACCTATGATCTCATCCTACTGGACATGAACTTCAGTAAGGATATCACTAGTGGTAAGGAAGGGTTCTACTGGCTAGAGCAAATACTGGAGAAAGATCCGCATGCTGTTGTGATACTGATCACGGCCTTTGGAGATGTGGAGATGGCAGTGCGTGCTTTGAAAGAAGGCGCTACTGACTTTGTGCTGAAGCCTTGGCAGAACGAGAAGTTGATTGGCACCTTGTCCAGCGCTATCAAGCTAAAGCGATCGTACAATGAAGTGGACAAGCTGAAGCAGACCAAAAAGCAACTTGAGCAGGAAATCAACCAGCCTTTCAAAGACATTATTGGCGATAGTCCAGCAATCAAAAGGGTCTTCAATTTGATTGATAAAGTAGCGGGTACAGATGCTAACGTCCTGATCCTTGGTGAAAATGGCACAGGAAAAGAACTTATTGCCAGAGCAATACATCAGCGATCATTGAGAAAGGACAATGTCTTTGTCACAGTCGATATGGGTGCCATTACTGAGTCCCTATTCGAAAGTGAGCTCTTCGGCCATAAAAAGGGATCTTTCACAGATGCAAAAGAAGACCGAGCTGGTCGTTTCGAAGTGGCAAATCAAGGGTCTCTTTTTCTTGATGAAATTGGTAACCTAAACATGCCTTTGCAGTCTAAGCTGCTAACAGCTATTCAAAAGCGAGAAGTCACACGTATTGGTGCTAACCAGCCTATAGCCATCGATATCCGACTCATATGCGCTACAAACATGCCTATCTATGACATGGTAGAGGACAGTAATTTCAGACAAGATTTACTTTATAGGATCAATACGGTAGAAATTCATCTTCCTCCTCTGCGAGATCGTGAAGAAGACGTGGACTTACTCGCTGAGCACTTTATTCAGACCTACTGCAATAAATACCGCAAGCCGGTCAAAAAGTTATCGGCTAATGCTGCGAAAAAATTGCAGAAGTACCATTGGCCAGGTAACATTAGAGAGCTCCAGCACGCTATCGAGCGAGCGGTGATTATGAGCGAGGAGAATCAGCTTGATCCAGACGACTTCTTTTTTCTGCAACAGAAATCTGAAGCTGGATCTGACCAATCGCTTGACAGCTTTAATTTAGAAGATGTAGAAAAGACGGTCATACAGAAGGCTATCAATAAACACAATGGAAATATTTCCAAAGCTGCGAAGGATCTTGGATTGACCAGAGCCTCGCTGTACCGCCGATTAGAGAAACATGGGCTTTAATAATTTTAGAAACAATTTGATTTTTAGGGTGGCCGTCTTGGTGGCCACCATCTTTCTATTTGCCCACTTGGTCTATAATGAGTCCTATGACCTGACCAAGTTTTTAGTATTTGTACTCATAGGGTTTGAGGTGCACTCACTTTTTAAGTTCTTAGATAAGACCAATACTGAACTCAAGGGTTTCCTCAACTCAATCAAGTACGATGACTTTTCTCACACCTACACTACACATGCCACGGGCACACCAGCTGATGCTATTTATGAGGAGTTCAACAACGTTATTAAGAAATTTCGTGAAATACGGGCTGAAAAGGAGGCGCAGTACCATTATCTCAAAACCATAGTTCAGCATGTAGGTATAGGTATTATTACTTTCGACCGACAAGGTGAAATTCAGATTATCAACAGTGCGGCAAGGAATCTTCTCAACATCAGCCAGGTCAAAAATATTAAGCAACTTGGAACGGTGAGCCCACAACTCGTAGATAGCTTTACTATGCTCAAGACGGGAGGTCGAGACCTTGTCAAAATCTCAAAGCAGGGAGACGAAGTGCAGCTCGCCATATACGCTATTGAGTTAACCCTCAGAGACAAGGAATTTAAACTCATCTCCATCCAAAACATACAAAGTGAACTGGAAGAAAAAGAGATGGAAGCATGGCAGAACCTCATTAGGGTACTGACTCATGAAATCATGAACTCTGTGACTCCAATCTCCTCCCTAGCCGCCACTGTGGAAGATGAGCTAGAGATACAGCTCAACAATGACCAGAATGTTAATCACATCACCAATGAGGAGGTCGAGGATATCCACCTAGCGGTAAAAACGATCCACCGAAGAAGTGAAGGCCTCATCAAGTTTGTGAGTGATTTCCGGAACCTTACCAGAATACCCATACCGAACATTGGTGAGGTATCCGTTCATGATATGCTCCGACAGAATCTACTCCTAATGAAGTTTGAAATGGAGAAAGAATCGATCGCATTGGACTTCAAAGTAGAGCCAGAAGACCTTATCATTAATGTCGACAAAGAGCAGATTGAGCAAGTATTGATCAACCTTATCAAGAATGCCATCCAAGCGCTAGCTGAAGATGACATAGATGACAAAAATCGCAAGCTGACCGTGCTGGCCAAGCATATAGACGGTGGTGGTGTCATGATCAAAATAGAAGACAATGGTCCAGGAATCGAAGAAGACGCCTTGAAGAAAGTATTCATCCCATTCTTTACTACAAAAAAAGGTGGGTCTGGAATCGGCCTAAGTCTGAGCAAGCAGATCATGAGAAAGCACAAAGGCTCTATTTCTGTCAACTCTATTATTAATGAAGGTACCGAGTTCACACTGAGGTTCAGTGCCTAAAGAAGCCCAAGAATTAATTCAATGTGAATTCCGATAGGTGTCCAAGTGAAAAACTTATAGGACACTTAACTCTAGAATAACGTCGAAGCAATTTGTGATCCGCACCTTTGTTGAAACCAGAACAAATTGAAAGAGCACCTCAAGACAATAGTCATCTCCGATCTCCACCTGGGCACCAAAGGTTCCAAAGCAAAAGAAGTCACCAATTATCTCAAGCAGTATAAATGTGATAATCTCATCCTCAATGGGGATATTATCGACGGCTGGCGCTTGAAGAAATCTGGAAAATGGAAGAAGAAGCATACGAAGTTTTTCAAGCGGGTGATCAAAATGATGGAAGAGGACGGTACCCAGGTGACTTACTTGCGTGGCAATCACGATGATTTTTTGGACCTAATCATGCCGCTAGACCTAGGCAATATTAAGATACGGCGAGAGATGACCTATGAGTCGCACGGCAAACGTTACTATATCGTTCATGGAGATGTATTTGATTCCATCACCTCCAATCTGACCTGGATAGCCAAACTTGGAGATGTGGGCTACACCTTTCTACTCTGGCTCAACTATCAGTACAATCAGCGTAGAATGAAAAAGGGCCTTCCCTACTACTCGCTATCACAAAACATCAAATCCAAGGTGAAGGCAGCCGTGAGCTTTGTGGATGATTTTGAAGAGCAGCTTTCTGACCTAGCAAGAGCAAAGGGATATGATGGCGTCATCTGCGGTCACATCCATCAGCCAGCCATGAAAACAATCAACGATACACAGTACTTCAACTCTGGTGACTGGGTAGAGAGTCTGAGTGCACTCACCGAAGATCATAATGGGCATTGGCAGATCAGCCACTATACCCAATCCAATTCATACCTCAAATCCATCAACGATAGCACCTATCATCTCGATGAAGAGGATGACGATGAGGACGAACCAATACCTTTGCATATCTTGACCCAGAGATATAGCAAAGAGGCATAAGCCAATGAGTATACCCATGCGATTCGTATTTCTCGTACAGGGCGAGGGTCGCGGACATATGACCCAGGCACTAGCGCTACATCAGATGTTGATCGATGATGGCCATGAAGTAGGACATGTATTTGTCGGCAGTAGTAGCCGCAGGGAGATACCATCCTACTTTACTTCCAAAATTAAAAGCCCAATCACGCTCCTACAGAGCCCCAATTTCGTCGCGGACAAGCACAACAAATCAATAAGACTAGTGCCTACCATGCTCAAGAACCTACTGCGGTCTTGGACTTACATTAAAGAGTTGGCCAGAATCCATGAGGTGGTTAAGACCTACAATCCAGATGCGGTGATCAACTTCTATGACATGTTCGGTGGGCTGTACTGTATGAGGTATCGCCCAAGTATTCCCTGGGTTGGGATTGCACATCAGTTCTTGGCAGAACACCCAGACTTTAAGTTCGTACCCTATCGAAGGTTCGACACCTTCACTTATCGGATGCTCAATTGGATCACTGGGTATAGGGCCCATATGAAGCTCGCGCTTTCTTTTAGGCCCTACCGGGAATATAAAGAGCTGACTATCATACCTCCACTGCTTCGGCAAGAGATCAAGACGCTACCATCGAAAGATGGTGACTATATACATGGGTACTTGCTCAATGATGGCTACAGCGAAGAAGTCATGGGCTGGCATAAAAAGAATCCTGAAGTGCCACTGGAATTCTTCTGGGATAAAAAAGGTGCTCCGGAAGAAATGGTAATCGATAGGAGCCTGACTTTTCATCAGATCGATGATGTCAAATTCCTACAGAAGATGGCTGGCAGCAAGGCTTATGTGAGCACAGCAGGGTTTGAGTCGATATGTGAGGCGATGTACTTGGGTAAGCCGATCATGATGGTGCCCGTAGAGGGACATTTCGAACAAGCCTGCAATGCCATAGATGCCGTAGACGCTGGTGCTGGCACTTCGTATGACTCTTTTGATCTGGATGTGTTGATGGAGTACCTACCCCATCATCAAGATCAGTCAGCACAGTTCCGGCAATGGGCAGACCAGTCCAAGGACATCATACTTGCCGCCCTCCGGTCGCTCAAGGATTAGCTCATCATGGCACAGTAGCTTGAAGCTATTCCCGCTAGGGTAAAAGGTGAATAATCTCAGCACCATTCTATAAATTGATGATACATAGCGCATCTCATGGCCATCATCAGCAAAAAGAAAATCCCTTACAAAATCAGCCAGCCCCTCCGCTCGTATCTGAAGCGATATGAGCGAGTGATCGACGTGCCGATCCATTATGAGGATCTGCTGAGGTATGAAAACTCGATACCGCTCTATGACAAGACGGGTGCTGATACGCTTTGGGAGACCGTGTTTTATTCTCAAGACGACATGGCGCAGATCCATCACTCGCTAAAGAAAATCTACTCGATCATCAAAGCAAGTGGTGATATGGATGTCATGCAGCATCTATACATCGATCGCATTGACCTATGCGTTTATGGCAATACACAGCCCTTTCGTATTCGAATAGTCAATAATATCAATGATAACTTCGACTACTTCTACATCAAGAATGCAGATGCATCACGGCTCTATGGTCTAGAGCTTGAGCATCTGCTATCGCCGAATCGGATGAACTATATCGTGCACCAGAATACCTTGATTGAAGAACATATTATTGGGATACCTGGAGATCAGTTTATCAAGTATCATCTCAATGACAAGACTCTCAATGAGATCAGGTTAGCTAAGGAATTTGTCAAGTTCAATGAGCGCTGTTTTGTACGATTGCTCGGCGATATGCATTCCAGCAATTTTGTGGTGGATGTCACGCCTGACTTTGAGGAGGTCTCTTATAGGATCAGGGCGATTGACTTTGATCAGCAGTCTTATGAGGGGCGCAGAGCGATCTACCTGCCACAATATTTCAAGCAGAACAATCCACTGATTGAGCTCGGCTTGCGGCATATGACGCCCGCCACTGTCCGGCAATATCAGCGGGAGGAGCGGTCGCTCATTGCCAATCGGATGAGCTCAGCACGACATAAAATCAAAGACCTCATGGATGCCATGTGCGTGGATACCATCTCACGGCCAGAGTATACCGACAGCTTAAAAGATGATCTCTATCAATTCTACGGTGATAAAGATTTTCGAAAGTGTAAGAATATGGGGGATCTTGTGAAGCTCAGTCTGATGATGGTTTTTAGGAGGCCGGATTTGTATAAATGAGATGATGTCATGATAAGGTTTGTGAAGACACAAACCTTGGCTAGACGACACAGGTCTTGGCAGTGGGGAACGAGATGGTACACTGAAGTTTTGTGAGGACACGTGCCTTGGTTAGTGAGACAAAGCAGTATTTCTTAAGCTGTCAGCTTTTGCTAGCATTCAGATTCCCGCCTGCGCGGGAATGACGGGAGGGTTATATTGCCCCCCTTGATTAAATCTAATCGTGCAGCTGTATGTCGACCTTATCCGTGATTTGTACCTCTACGTAATCACTGATGGTCGTGGAGAGATCATAGCCCTTGTATTTGGCAGATACGGGAAACTGCTTGTGGCTTCTGTTGACCAAGACCGCCAGTTCGATCTTTCTAAACTTATACTGGAGGAGTGCTTTCAGGCAGTAGGCAAAGGTCCTGCCGGAATTGAGGACATCATCCACAACGATGACCACTTTGTCATCAAGCGATTCATTTTCTATATCCTCAAGAACAATGTCGCTGGCATAGGGCTGACGCTTATCCATCTTTACCCCTATCAGGGAAATCTTCAGGGACGAGATTTGCTCGAGTTCCGTCTTCAAAAGTCGAGCTAACTCATAGCCTTGATTCTTGATCCCTGCAATCACAATCTCTTTTTCTTCGAGATTGTGCTCGTAGATTTCAAAGGCCATTCTCAGGATGGTATTCTTTACTTTATCCGCACTATAAATGAGGTCTCTCATAGGCCAATCGCCGAATTGCTGCCTAAGGTATAGGCATTACTTTGCTATCCTTGAAAGTAGATAAGATGATCATTGATTGCAAGCTATCCACCACCTCTATCTCACTGACTTTCTCCAGCATCAGCTTCTGATACGCCGTGATGTCTTTGGCAATCACGCGCAGAATAAAGTCTCCAGAACCGGTGATATGGTGGCATTCGATCACATCCTCGATGTTATTAATCTCATCCAGGAAAAGATCAATATTCTTCTTGTTGTGTCCCTTGAGGGTGACCATCACGAAAGTATTGACGCCAAGCCCAATATTGCCTGTATCCAACTTCGCATGGTAGCTTTTGATCACACCTGAGTTCTCCAACTTCTTGACACGCTCGAGCGTGGGTGCCGGTGACAAGCCAATCTCCTTGGAGAGCTGCGCATTGGTAATCTTTGCATTGGCCTGAAGGATCTCCAGTATTTTTCGATCTGTTTGATCAATTTTTATATTACTCGCCATCTCTATTGACTAATTACAAAATATTATTTGCCACAAATGTATCAATATTAGTATTTATTCTAAAATCAATTCATTGATAGATACTAATAATTACATTATCCAAGTAAACAATCGATTTGCCAAATATCCTTATGCGAGCGACCACATTTTTCCGGTAGGAGGAAAAGCAGAGCGCAGCTTACCAGAAAAAGGAGGCTTGATCAATGAAAGCGACTTGAATAGTACCTCACAAAACTAAAAACTAATACTGCACGTTCTCAAGACAGATTTATATGGGGTTTTTAGGAAATTTTGAGGCAGTGTTTGAGAGATTTGCGATATGCAATTGAGGCGATTGATCATCGGTGTGCTATTATGCTTTCAGTTTCTATGCCTTCAGGCCAAAGATGGGGGGTACGCAATCGGTGTAGGCGTACTTACAGATCCTCCGGACTCTATCCCTTTGTTGCTCTTAGATGAGCAGATACAGATCGATGCGAATCAAGCCATCAATGACATGTACAACTTCCAGTTTGGTGAGGCAGACAAGCAGTTTCGGTGGCTGAAGCAGAAGTATGGGTGGCATCCACTCCCTTATTTTCTTATGGGGCTTAGTCAGTGGTGGCGGATCATGCCGGACCTTGACGTGACGCGATACGATGATGAATTCAGAGCTTACATGGACACTGCACTTGTCCTCTCTGAGCGCATCTATGATCTGGGTAGCGAGGTAGAGGGTGCCTTCTTTATGGCTGCCACTTACTCCTTTATTGGTAGACTGGAATCAGAGCGTCGCAATTGGCGCAAAGCTGCTGTTGCGGGTAAAAATGCCTTAAACTACCTGGACGAAATCAGGGACAATGAGGACTTCAGTCCAGAGCTGCTCTTTGGGGATGGCCTATTTAACTACTACCGTGAATGGGTACCTGAGAACTATCCAATATTGAAACCCATGATGATCTTCTTCGAGAAGGGAGATAAAGAGCTCGGTATTCAACAACTCAAAGAGGTGTCGCGCAATGCGTTCTTTACTCGCACGGAGGCGCAGTACTTCCTGATGAGGATATTGTCAACAGAGCCAGATGGGTCGATAGAAAGTCTTCGGATCTCTCAGTACCTAGCAGAGACCTATCCAATGAATCCTTATTTTCATCGCTACTACTCCCGTCTCTTGTACCACAATGGGCGCTATCGGGCATGCGAAAAAGAAGCGCTCCTGATCCTTCATCGTCTGGATAGTGCCTACACAGGATATGAATTTAATAGTGCGCGATATGCCACTTTCTTTTTAGGAGAGATTTATAAGAATTGGAATAAGCCGCAAAAGGCTAAGGAGTACTATCAGCTAGCTGTAGAATACGGAGATGCTACCGGAGATACAGAACGGGGATATACCGTTTACTCCCTACTCAGCCTAGGCCGAATCGCTGAAAATGAAGAAGACCAGGCACTCGCCAAAAATTACTACAAGGAAGTTCGAAAGCGAACCAGTCGCGGAGATGATGCCAATAAGAGAGCAAGAGAGGCGATGAAGGGGATGTAGGTTTAGTTGGTTGTTGGTTGTTGGTTGTTGGTTGTTTTTGAGCGAGGGGCATAAGTGAGGGTTTTGATATTTATCTGAAGGTGAAAGACACCCTTCCTTCTAGCATTAATGCCCTGACAACCGATCTCATCTTAGGATACCAATCCACATGTGAGGGTACAGTTTTGCATTCTGATTGCAATATTGTACTAGATGGCTTAAGTTGAGTTATGATCAAAAGGTCGCTCTCAGAATTCTTCAAATATGTGCAATACCCTGATTATTGGAATAAGCTTAGCGGGGCGAAAAGCGAAAAATCAGTATTGATATACGGCGGTGACCAAAGTCAGCATCGTTCGTCAGGAACAGTTCTCCCCTGGTCAGCATTGTATAGTCATGAAAATCTTGACGGCTTATTGAAATAGCGTCAGGAACCGATATTTCATTGCCGCCACCGAATAATACTGTGTGATACGCTCACGCCCGGCCTTCCCCAGCCTTATTCGCAGTGGTTCATCCTTAAGAAGTTTTAAAATACTATTCTCCCAGTCCTGATCTGTATGACAGTGGTAGCCAGTCTCCCCATCCTCGACTATCTCAGCATTGACACCTACCGGTGAAACAAGTGCTGGAATCCCTATCGCTCCGTACTGGATCGCTTTGAAGCCGCATTTTCCTCTCGACCATTGATCGTCAGCGAGGGGCATTAGGCCAATGTCTAACTGATTGAGGTCTGCTACTTCGGTCTCTTTAGACCAGCGGATAAATCGATAGTTTTTCAACGGCAGCTTTGGGTCTCGATCCGCAATAACCGCAAAAGTAAAGTCAAACTGCTCCGCCAACGTCTGAAGCACAGGTATCAGTGGTTTCAGGTATTTGAGGGTTGAATGTGAGCCGGTCCAGCCAATGGTTAGGAGATGGTTATTGGTTATTGGTCTCTGGTAAATGGCTTTTTTCTCAAGATTCTTGGTGCAGGGTAGATGGATATCGGTATCGACTACTGTAGGCAACACGCTTACTTCTGAGCTGTGCTTACGAGCAAAGTTGGCCAGGTAGACATTGCCTACTGAGACTTTCCAGCTCCAGCGGCAAATAGCACTGACTTTGTTATGCCACTTTAGTCGACCGACTATGCTGTTTTGATCGGAGGTGTTGGGTAGCCAGATGGCGTCATCAAAATCGTAGATAATCTTCTTCTTCAACACTTTGGCCATGAACCATTCAAAGATCGGCGGGCCTATGGGGGCAACCTCCCTATGGATGAAGATAACATCATAGGTCCTCAGATGGAGCATGAGCCATTTGCGTCTTGCAAAACCCTTGACTAACCCAACAATCTTCTTCCATGTTGAGCCGCCTTCATAAAGTCTTCGCCAAGACTTCTCATCCCAAAAACTCTCTACCTGATAGTTCCAGCCCTCTGATGCCAGCTCGCCAAAAAACAGCTCAAAGCGAAAGCGCTGCGACGGTGCTGATCCATTCGGGTACGGGGTGAGGAAGAGGATGTTCATGGCTCTAGTATCCTGAGCTCAGAAAATTCAGCTATCAGTTCGAAATCTCTATTATTATGAAGGAGGGGGAGATTGTATTCAATGGCATACCAGGCAATCAAACAATCGTTTGGTTTTCTAATGGTTACTCCCCTTTTCCGTATGCTCCTGTATAGCTGAGCAGCCCCAATGCTGGCATTGAGCCATTGGTTATCCAATGAAGGAAAAAAGGACATTCTACCCTTTATTAAGCCAAACTGATCATCATTTCTAATTCCCTGGAGGAGTTCCTGAATAATGGTTGGACAGGTATATATTGGAACGTCTTCTAAAATGGATTGAACTAAGTACTTGACTTTGTCAGTGTCCTTCCCACTAAAGAAATCGATCCAGATGGATGTGTCGCAAATCAGTCCTGCCATTTATCATAGGATCTCATAGCATCGAGATTGCCTTCCCATTTTATTTTCCCTTTTAAGGAGAGTATGTCTAGCCTTGAATAATAGGCAACAGCCTTTCTTAGAGCATCATTGACAGCCTCTTTTTTTGTCTTAGCACCGCTCAACTTGATGCATTCGTCTAGCAGTTCGTCATCCAACTCAATATTCGTTCTCATTTCATCTGAATTTTGATACACAAAATAGGCAATTCTATACACATAGATTCTTAGTAAACTCATAAACTCTCCAAAATCGGCATACCTTTTCATAAAGACTTGATAGTAAGAGTACTTACTCTGTCGGTGTACGGCTACTTTTGACTGTCTGAATATTTCCTCAGAATAGTGAATTCTTCAGCATCCGGGTCGATCCCCGGCCTACACGTTGATAAGTAGGTTATCCCCCCCTGTAGTCCCCCAAGGGGGACATAGCCATAGATTGATGAGCAGCCGTTTGATACCCCAGTATCATCTGCGAGTGACACTGAGGGGAGATTGCTTGCGCTCGATGTGACGCGGGTTTGGGGGCTTTGG
>JAVKDO010000084.1:0-24848 GCA_040222235.1 Cyclobacteriaceae bacterium | reverse complement strand
CTTGGCCATATCCTTCATCCTACGCATAAATTCCGGTAGGGTGATGACCACTGGCAACTCGTCTGGAGATAGTGACTCCACACTTACACTTGCATTTTTGTCATTGATCGCACCATCAAACACGCCTTTGACATCCTCTTTTTCCTTATCAGAAAGGACTGATTCTTTGGTCTCGCCTTTATCGATCAGTTTATCAAGAATGTCGGCATCTACTCTCTTGAAGGTGGTCTTCTCGAGCTTTTGCTCCATGTGATTGATGAAGTGACTATCAAGCACACCATTCATTTTGATCACATCATAGGCTCTACTTTCAGCGGCCTGGATAAACCCATGCTCCTTGTCCTCATCTGACGTGTAGAGCCAAACTGCAGTTTGGTCCTTATCAGTCTGGTTATCCTTCACCTTGTCCTTGTACTCATCAAGTGTGTAGAATTCACCTTTGGTGTTTTCGACTAGCGCAAAATCTTTGGCCTTTTCGAAGAACTTCTCTTCGCTGATCATACCGTACTTGATGAACATGCCGATATCTCCCCACTTACTCTGGTAGGAGTCACGCTCCTTCTTAAAGAGCTCGCCGAGCTTATCTGCCACCTTTTTCGTGATATAAGTGTTAATCTTCTTCACGTTGGAGTCTGACTGTAGATAACTTCTAGATACGTTAAGAGGAATATCTGGGGAGTCAATCACACCATGAAGTAGCATTAAGAATTCGGGTACGATATCCTTCACCTCATCGGTGATGAATACCTGACGAGAATACAGCTGGATTTTATTTTTCTGCAGCTCAAAGTCATTTTTCACCTTTGGGAAATAAAGAATTCCAGTAAGGTTGAATGGATAATCTACGTTCAAGTGAATCCAGAATAGCGGATCCTCTGAGAATGGATAAAGCTCCTTATAGAAAGCTAGATAGTCTTCATCCTTCAGATTGTTTGGCGACTTGGTCCAAAGCGGTGCAGTATTGTTGACGATGTTGTCCTCTTTGACAGTCTTCCACTTTTTGTTTCCGTCTTTGTCCTTACCATCTTCTACACTCTTGTCTTTTTGACCAAAGCGTATAGTCACTGGTAGGAACTTACTGTACTTGTCGAGGATGCCTTGGATTCTGGCATCTTCCAAAAACTCCTCAGAGTCATCTGCAATGTGAAGGACGATTTCTGTGCCTCTATCTTTTTTCTTAGCAGCTGAGATTTCGAATTCTGTCTCACCGTCACATACCCACTTAGCAGGTTCCGAGCCTTCTTTGTGCGATAGAGTGATGATCTCCACTTTCTTTGCTACCATAAAGGCAGAGTAGAAGCCAAGTCCAAAGTGACCGATGATCTGCTGATCCTCTCCTTTGTCCTTATATTCTTCAAGGAATTCTGTGGCGCCAGAGAAGGCGATTTGATTAATGTATTTTTTGATCTCATCGGCAGTCATACCGATACCGCGATCTTTGATCGTGATAGTCTTTTTCTTCTTGTTGACAGACACATCTACTGTGGTGTCACCGAGCTCCCCTTGAAACTCACCTAGTGCAGTAAGTCTTTTGATTTTTTGTGTCGCGTCTACCGCGTTCGACACAAGCTCCCTAAGGAAGATTTCATGATCTGAATAGAGGAATTTCTTAATAATGGGAAAGATGTTCTCGGTGTGTATCGAGATCGTACCTTTTTCTTTCATATCGATGATGTTTTAGATTCTACGTTTCGACGGCCATGAGCAAAACGCGTTCCATTGTAAAAATGGTGACAGGATGTCAGGATGCTAGCGCAAAATTGGCAGCAACTATCTGATGCGGTCTGACTCTCGAACCAATTTTTCGTCTTTACGGATAAATCGATTGGCAAGAGAGTTGAGCAGGAGGGCCGCCATACCTAGATAAAAGCCAAAAAGATATTGGCCCTGTTCCAATACTGAGAGCATTTTTTCAGCCTTCAGGATAAAATAAAACGAGCTGCCGACTACTCCTGCCATGATTAAGGAGTTGAGTGCGCCCAACTTGATCTGCTTGAGTCTATCCTCATATTGAAAGATTGAAAAGAGTGCTATAGCGGCGGCCACTACTGCCAGGATGGAGATCACAATGGTACTCTTCTCTGAAATGAGGGTTCGATCACCTGTTTCGGGATCATAGCTTTCATAGACCATCTGAAAGGCATTGATAGTGACCACTTCGGCAACCTCTCCGTCTACTTTCTGCCAAAGAGGAAAGAAGAGATAGACAATCATGCAAACGGCTACTAAAAACAAGAATACGGTCTGTATACGCTGAATCATGGGATGCGAATTTTGGCGCAAAGTAAGTTGAAATCAGGCTCTTATCCAATGAACAGCTTAGCCTACCAGACATTGTCAGGATTGCACTATTTTTGAACCTCAATGCGCTACTTTCTAGACCTCTCCTATCTGGGCACGGCTTATCATGGCTGGCAAATACAGAAAAATGCGCACTCGGTGCAAGCCGAGACTAATCGTGCACTGAGTACCTACCTGAGAGAGGAAATCAATGTGACTGGCAGTGGTAGAACGGATACCGGTGTTCATGCCAGGCAGCAAATCGTGCATTTTGATATCGATAAAGATATTGATCCAAAACAACTCCTATTCAAGCTGAATGCGCTACTGCCTAATGATATCGCGGCGAAGGGTTTCAAACCTGTAATAAAGGAGGCACATGCGAGATTTGATGCGGTGAAGAGGAGCTACCAATACCTCATGCATACAAGGAAGACTCCTTTTGTGGAAGGGCTGTCCTATTACTTTCCTCACTTGCTGGATATTGAAGAAATGAATAAGGCCACCAAACTACTATTGGGTAAGCAAAACTTTCAATGCTTTAGTAAGGTTAAGACGGAAGTCAATACATTCGATTGTGACATCAATGCCGCTTATTGGATTTTGGAAAACGAAAAGCTGGTCTTTCACGTTAGTGCCGATAGGTTTTTGAGGGGCATGGTTCGAGCAATTGTGGGAACATTATTGATGGTTGGTGAGCGTAAAATGACCTTGGAGGATTTTCAAAATGTACTTGACAGTCGAGACAGAAGAAAAGCCGGCAGATCAGTGCCAGCACACGGGCTTTACCTCACTGAAGTAATATATCCACCAGAGACCTATATCTAAGTAAAACATCCATTTTGGCGAAAGAAGAAATTAGTGGTAACGTACTCGACCTCACCGTGCTCAAGAGGTTGTTTAGATTCGTAAAGCCCTACAAAGGATACTTCTACTTCCTTATTTTCCTTACCGTTGCATTAGCATTTTTGGTTCCTGCCAGACCCTATTTGATCCAAGTTACGATCGATGAGTATGTAGGGATCAAAGACTATAATGGACTGTTGTCCATGGTTTTGCTGTTGGTCGGATTGCTCATCGTACAAGCTATTGTCCAATATCTCCACACCTACTTCTCTGGTTGGCTGGGTCAGCATATTATTCGTGATATTAGGGTAAAGCTTTTTCGCCATATTCAAAACTTACGACTTCAGTTCTTTGATAAGACACCTATCGGAAGGCTAGTGACCCGTAACATATCTGACGTAGAGACCCTATCTGATGTATTCAGCCAGGGTCTGGCAGCAATGGTGGGAGACATCCTACAACTGATTGTGATCCTAGGCGTCATGTTCTACACCAACTGGAAATTGACACTGGTGAGCTTATCTACACTTCCATTGCTCATCTTGAGCACCTATGTCTTCAAAGAGAAGATCAAAATCGCCTTCAATGAGGTGCGTAATGCGGTTTCGAATCTCAACTCGTTTGTACAGGAGCACATTACAGGGATGAATATCATTCAGATATTCAACAGCGAAGAAAGAGAATATCAGAAGTTCAAAGAGATCAACAAGGAACACCGCAGAGCCAATCTCAAGTCTGTCTTATACTACTCTGTTTATTATCCTGTGGCTGAAGTGATTCAGGCAGCTGGTATTGGTCTTGTGGTATGGTATGGTGCTGGACTAGTGATACAGCAGGAAGTGACCTTGGGCGTATTGATTGCCTTCATCATGTACATTCAGATGTTTTTTAGACCTATCAGAATGATTGCCGATAGGTTTAATACACTTCAGATGGGTATAGTAAGCTCCAATCGACTTTTTGACCTGCTGGATAGTAAAGAATACATTTCTGACAATGGAACCTTTGCCCCGGACATGATCAAGGGTGAAGTGAAGTTTGATAAGGTCTCTTTTGCCTATATCGATCAAGACTATGTGTTGAAAGATATTTCTTTTGAGGTCTCACCTGGACAGACCGTGGCACTGGTAGGTGCGACTGGGGCAGGAAAGTCTTCAGTGATCAATCTGCTAAGTCGGTTCTATGAAATCGACAAAGGTGCGATCACTATGGATGGAGTGGATGTCCGAGAGTACGATCTGGCAGCACTTCGAAGGCAGATTGGTGTGGTATTGCAGGATGTTTTCTTGTTTTCGGATACGATAGCTAACAACATCACCCTCGGCAACCCAGACATACCTAGAAGCAAGATCATGGAGGCGGCCAAGCTGGTAGGTGCTGATGAGTTTATCAACCGCCTACCGGGAAAACTGGACTACAACGTCATGGAGCGTGGCGCAACGCTATCGGTGGGTCAGCGACAGTTGATATCGTTTGTACGCGCGATGGTCTACGATCCTAAAATCATTGTGCTCGACGAGGCAACCTCTTCGGTCGATACAGAGACAGAGGAATTGATCCAAAATGCAATCAGTAAGCTGATGGTTGGGCGTACCTCGATTGTCATCGCTCATAGACTATCCACTATTCAGAAGGCCGACAAGATTATCGTATTAGAGAAGGGTAAAATAGTTGAATCCGGCACTCATGATCAACTCCTTGATCATGAAGGATATTATGCCCAACTTCACCGTATGCAGTATAGAGAGGTCGTTTAACTTGCTACCATGAGTAGTGTTTTGCTTAAGTATGTCTACTACGGTATTACGGTAGTTTCATTGATTGTCTTGGGCCTATCGGTAAAATACTTGCTGGGAGGCTATGATGAAATCCTTATTGAGGAGGTGGATGCCATCAACTATGTGATTGCGGGAAAGTATGTTGACGAACAATGGTCGGACGAGGAAAAAGAAGATTGGAACCAGGAACTCCTAGACAAGCTTGATGAGGGCAAGATCAAAGGGAAAATAGTAGTAGTTACATTCTTTCCTGATACACTGCAGACTGCTTCAACAACTCGATTTTCAGGTATTGCCATGGAAGGAAATATTGTGACGATCCCCCCTGGATATCAAGTGGTGGATATGTATGAGCAGAGTGGTTTGAAGACATTGCTCAAAATGAGCCCTCTAGTCAGACCAACTTTAGCGGAACTTCGAAGCATGCTGAGTAAAGCAGCATTAGAAAAGGAGCTAGAGTTAGATGATCGACTCTTGCTCTTTCACGGTCAGCAAGATTCACTAACCGTGATGGTTGGGTTAGATGATTAATTTTCTACCTCTTCAGCGGTAAGCTGCTTATCAAATAGCTCTTTATAAACACCATTCTGCGCGAGTAAAGACTCGTTGGTGCCAGCCTCCACCACCTCACCATCATCTAGCACAATGATTTTATCTGCCAGCTTCGCTGAGGAGACACGGTGTGATATGATCACCGAAGTTCGGCCTTGCATGATCTTTTTCATGCTATTGAGGATCGTGTTTTCCGTCTTTGTATCTACGGCCGATAGACTATCGTCAAGGATCAGGATTTTAGGATTTCTGGCGATGGCTCTTGCGATAGACAGCCGCTGCTTCTGACCTCCAGATAGTGTAATGCCGCGTTCGCCAAGGGTGGTTTCAAAGCCCTTTGGAAAGTCAATGATATTGTCATAAAGATCCGCATCCTTGGCGGCTTTAAGTATTGATTCTTCATCGATACCTGTAGCGCCGAAAGCGATATTATTGCTAATAGAATCAGAGAAAAGGAAGACATCTTGTGGCACATAGCCTACCTGTCCTCTGATACTGTCTATTGAGTATCTGTGGATGGCGGTACCATCAATCAGAATTTCGCCATCAGTGCTGTCATAAAGTCTACAAATGAGATTGGCGATAGTACTCTTTCCAGAGCCTGTCGTCCCTATGATGGCTATGGATTCTCCAGGAGCGACTGAGAACGAGACGTTTTTCAGTGCCTTGATGCCTGAGTCAGGATAGACAAAACTTACATCGCTAAAGGCTATAGAACCATCTATCTCTTTGGTCAGGTTCTCTTCAGAGATAATATCTGTTTTTGTAAGGAGAAACTCATTGATTCTTCGCTGAGAAGCGCCTGCGCGCTGTATGATGCTCGATATCCATCCCAGCGACGCTACCGGCCAGGTCAACATATTGACATAGATGATGAACTCCGCAATGTTTCCCGTGCTGATAGATCCATTGAAGACCTCTATGGATCCGATATATACAGTCAAGATCACACTCAGACCAATCAGACCCATAATCAGGGGAAAAAAGAGTGCATTGACAAACTCGAGCCTTAGCGACTTATGCTTGTAATCATCACTAGCTTTTTCGAAGTTTTCACTGAAGTCTGTTTCGCGCACAAATGCCTTTATAACGCGAATCCCGGAGAACGTTTCCTGCACATAGGTGCTGAGATCAGACAAGGACTTTTGAATTTCTTCTGATCGTTTGTTGATAATGTTATTGACAAAGTAGATGCTAAAAGAAAGTATTGGAAGAGGAATCAGCGAATACATCGTGAGCCTAGGGTTGATATAGAACATGAATGGAATGACCATCGCAAAAAGCGTGATCAAGTTGATCCCATACATGATAGCAGGCCCAATATACATTCTTACCCTGCTCACATCTTCGGAGATGCGATTCATCAGATCACCAGTGTTATTCTTGCGGTAGAAGCTTAGCGGTAGCGTCTGATAGTGATGATACACCTCATTCTTTAGATCATATTCGATGTGCCGGGACATAACTATGATGGTCTGACGCATTAAGAAAAGGAACGTGCCTCGTAGCAAAGCCGCTACCAAGATAATCACACCTGCGATCATTATGCTCGAGGCGAATATACCGTACGACTCAGACTGAATACCAAAGCCCTCAAAGAGCGAATAAACCTCATAGCTGCGCTGTAGTAGGTCGAATGACTGCCTTACGATCACCGCTGGGACTATGCCAAAAAAATTCGAAATGATGATGAAAACCGTACCTAATATGAGGCTGTATTTGTACTTGAAAAGGTACTTATTGAGGTAGGCTAAATCTTTCACTGTTCTTCTAAACGACCCTGTTTGCAAATAGTTATTAAAGAGTATGGCATCTTTGATGCACTCTCAAAAATGGAGTAAGTTTGCGTCTTTTTAGCCCCAGAAACAACATTAATATAAATGGCAGCATCTGCACTAAAAGAATTGGAGAGCCAGTCGGTATTTGCCCAGGTTGAGCTCATGGATCATGAGCAAGTGGTCTTTTGTCAGGACAAGGCACTTGGATTGAAAGCAATCATTGCGATCCATAATACAGTGTTAGGTCCGGCCATGGGTGGCACTAGGATGTGGCACTATGTTGACGAGGCTGCTGCAGTCACAGACGCGCTCAGGTTATCTCGAGGGATGACTTTCAAGTCCGCTATCGCAGGGCTAAATATTGGCGGGGGCAAGGCAGTTATCATTGGAGATGCTAAAAAGATCAAAAACGAAGCATTGATGCGTCGATTTGGGCGATTTGTCGACAGCCTTGGTGGCAGATACTGGACTGCAGAAGATGTCAATATGACCACTCAGGACATGGAGTGGATCCATATGGAGACACCATATGTTACGGGTATCCCAGAAAGTATGGGTGGATCAGGCGATCCGTCACCAGTGACTGCCTATGGAGTCTATGTAGGCATGAAGGCCGCCGCGAAGCGGGTTTACGGTAGTGATGACCTATCGGGGAAAAAAGTGGTAGTGCAAGGAGTAGGCAATGTTGGCCGCTACTTGGTCGAAAACCTCGTCAAGGATGGTGCTGAAATATTCATCACTGATATGAATGAGGATAAGATAAATGCCCTTGTGGCTAAGCATGGTGTAAAATCAATCAACATGTCTGATGTGTATACCATGAACATGGATATTTATGCTCCGTGTGCCCTAGGTGCTACGTTGAACAGTGAAACTATCGGTCAGCTGAAATGTGCGATTGTAGCCGGTGGCGCTAATAATCAACTCGCGGATGAAGAGGTTGATGGAAGAGCATTGATAGAAAAAGGCATCTTGTATGCCCCAGACTTCTTGATCAACGGAGGAGGAATCACCAATGTATACTACGAGCACACTGGCAACTACAACCGTCAGAAGGTAATGGAGCAGACAGAAAGAATTTATAGTACCTGCCATGCGGTTTGGGATCAGGCGGAGCTTGACAACATTACCCCTCAGGCATCTGCCATGAAGCTTGCACTACAAAGGATCAATGATATTGGGAAAGTGAAGCTGCCTTACTGATATTTGCAGCACTTACAATTCGTTCTTTACTATTATGCTCAACCGAAGGATCCTAAGAGTCAAAGCCATGCAAGCCTTGTATGCTTTCAATCAAGCTAAGCAAGCAGGCAAAAATGTGGCTCGCGAAGCGATCATGGCCAAGTTTGACCCAGACCTCAACTCTATGGAACTACAGCCGGCCGAAGACGAAGTGTCGGCAAACAAGAAGTTGGTTAAGCAGCTTTTCGATGACCTGCTCCCAAAAGAGAAGTGGGAGTTTGATGCGGAAGCACCTGAGACCATTAGAGAGGCAGTTACTGTCGGCATTCTATCTTACCAGAACGTGTTGAGTAAAGACCGGAAGCACTTTAAGCAGCTGATGGTCAGAGAAGTAGAGGAAATTTACAACCGTTTCCTAAAGCTGCTGATTTTGCCTGCGGCTTTTGCGAAGCAAAATGCGCTAGAGCGGGAGAAGAATGCAACACGCCAGGTCAAGCAAGCCGAGACTTTCGGTAGATACAACCTATCGGAAAATAAGATTATCAGAGCCCTCATGGAGGATAGTGGGCTGGAGGCGTTGCTACTGAAGAAGAATATCAGCTGGAAAAATGAAGCTGATGACGTGAAGTTGTGGTACAGATCCATCCTGAAAGAAGATGAAGAGTACTTGGCTTATAGCTCTAAGAAAAAGACGACTGTAGAAGAGGACATGGAGTTCGTGAGCTACATTTTTCGAGCGGTCATTTTCAAAAGTGAGGAGCTCAACAACCATTTCGAACTTTGGGATATCAACTGGGCTGAGGATCGCGATATTATCAGAAGCCTGATCAAAAAGTCCCTCAAGACCTATGACCCAGCGGGTGATCCAAAATTTACGCTACTGGAGCTCTCAATCAACTGGGACGAAGACAAAGAATATTTCGAAAACCTGTACAAGCATACCATCGAGAACGCTGATAAGTATGACGAAATCTTGGCCGAAAAAAGTAAAAACTGGGATATAGATCGGATCAGTATGACCGATAAAATCATCATTGAGATGGCATTGGCAGAGATGATTAATTTTCCAAGCATCCCAGTGAAAGTTTCTATCAATGAGTATATTGAACTATCCAAGAACTATAGCACGCCTAAGTCAAAGCAATTCGTCAATGGGGTGTTGGATGTTCTCGCAACCGAATTGCAAAAAACTGGTATAATAAAGAAAAGCGGTAGAGGATTAATTGACAATCGATAAATAGTTAGTGTTATGAGTAACAATTCATCAAATTCATTTTTAGCATTCCTGATCGGATCGATCACGGGTGCCGTACTAGGTATATTATTTGCTCCGGACAAAGGAGAAAATACACGCGACAGACTGTCTTATCGTCTGGATAAGTATAAGGTAAAACTCGAAGAGATCATAGAAGATCTGGTAGAGGGCAAAGACATGGTAGAAAGTGAGGCTAAGCAGGAAGGTGAAAAAATCATCAGCGATGCGAAGGAGAAGGCTGAGCGGCTACTAGATGATGTGAACGGACTGCTTAACCAAATTCAGAGTAAGTAATCTGTTAATGCTTTGTTAATAAGTGATTTGAGGTAATTCAAATAGCCTTTGTTGCTTAACTTTAAGGGCTTATTAAGATTTAAAAAACGAATAATCATGAAAAATTTATTTTACAGTGTAGCGATGCTAGCATTGGTCGGAATGACTTTCTTCAGTTGTTCTGACAAGGACGTAGAAGCGAGAATCGCCAGGTTAGAAGGCAGAATAGCTGAATTGGAAGCTAAGAATGGTGGAAGGACACCTTCTCCAATCACATCTACGGCTGCTGCAACAAGTTCAGTAGTGAGTGACGTACCTAGTGGTCCTGCACCAGCATTCCAGTTTGTGGATGAGGAGCATGACTTTGGTTCTATCACTGAGGGTGATATTGTTGAGCACACTTTCGCATTCAAAAATGTAGGTGAGGCACCATTGATCATCTCAAGCGCGACTGCTTCTTGCGGATGTACAGTGCCTAGCTGGCCAAGAGAGCCGATTCCGGTAGGTGGTGATGGTGAGGTCACAGTGAAGTTCAACTCTAGAAACAAGCCTGGTGTTCAGAACAAAACGGTAACTATCACGGCCAATACAAATCCAAAGATCAGCCGATTAAGAATCAAGTCTACTGTAACTCCACAAGGAGGAGCTAGTGGACCTGTTAAGTAATCTTACAAACAACTTTACTACATGATTCTATTGCAGGCAGGACAGGGTGATTATATGCAATTCATCCTATTAGGTGGCATGGTGGCGGTGTTTTATTTGTTCTTCATTCGCCCCCAGCAGAAAAAACAAAAAGATCAAAAGAAGTTCATCGAAGCAGTAAAGAAAGGAGACCAAGTGGTCACCGTCGGAGGTATTCACGGCAAGGTCTTTTCTGTAGCTGATGATACGTTAACCATAGAAGTAGATCGCGGTATGAAAATCACTCTTGAGAAGTCATCCATTTCATTGGATGCCAGCAAGAGATTAGCCGGATAACAAATAGCAAAAAGGCTTATGGCCAAAAAATCCCCTTTTTTGGGAGGAAACCTGAAGGTAGTAATACTGTCACTTGTGGCAGCTACTACCTTTTGGTTTTTTAATGCCCTGAACAAAAACTACGATGCGCGTATCAACTATCCGCTGGAGTTTGAGTTTGTGAGGGATAGTGTGGTCATTGTCGAAGAGCTCCCAGATGAGGTATTGATTGATGTCTCCAGTGGTGGGTGGAACCTGCTCAGGAAGACTTTTTGGTTCAGCGTACTCCCGGTAGTGATTACTTTGGACAATCCAGCGGACGTTAAGTTCTTAACACGCTCCTCATTGATTCCCATTATCTCTGATCAGATCTTGGACCTAGAGCTCAATTTTCTGCTGACAGATACGCTTTTTATCAATGTCGAGCACAAAATGCAGAAACGATTGGCACTGGATGTGGATAGCCTAAGAATACCTCTTGCTGATAATCATCGTGTGGTGTCACCAATTCGGATAACTCCAGACACCATTACTGTAGAGGGCCCTTCTTCAAGGATCAGCGCCCTACCGGAAAGCTTGAAAATCGATATCCCAAGAAGAAATATCAACGGCGATTTTGATCGTGAGGTAGATATTGAGTTGCCAGAGGGTAGGTTGATGATAGCCCAGCCAGAGGAGGTCAATATTCAATTTGCGGTAGCTGAATTCACCAATGTCACCCTTCCTGTCAATCTAGATCGACTGAATTTCCCTGAGGACTCGTCCGCATACCTGACCGACTCAATCATATATGTGAACTACTGGGTGAGAGCTGATGAACTGAGTACGGTAAAGCCGGAAGATTTTGTGATATCGGCAGACTATACCATGATAATAAGTAAGGACAGTACCCTAATGCCCATACTCCTAGAGTCCCCGACCAATGCCTACAATATGGAGTATTTCCCAGATACTTTGCGGATAAGCTATGCCCCAGGAGAGGAATAAGCCATTGCTTGTCGGTGTAACGGGAGGCATTGGTAGCGGAAAGAGTGTTGTTTGCAAAATCTTCGAATGCTTGGGTACTCCTGTCTACTATGCTGATTCTCGGGCCAAGTGGCTCATGAACAATGACCCTCATCTGAAGGAAAGAATTCTCGAGGTATTTGGCAAGGAGAGCTTCTTTGACGGTCAACTCAACCGAACTTTTCTTGCACAGCGTGTCTTTGCGGATAAGAAGCAATTGGAGATTTTGAATTCCCTCGTTCACCCTGCCGTCGCAGAAGACGGCCAAAACTGGGAGAAAAAAAATTCGAGCTTTAAGCTATTGGTGAAGGAAGCCGCACTCTTGTACGAGACAGGCTCATATAAGCAACTCGATCAAATCATTGTCGTGGCAGCCGATCTGGAGTTGAGGATAAGTCGAGTGTTGGCGAGAGATCCACAGCGATCACGGCAGGAGATTCTTCAGATAATTGAAAAACAGATGCCTCAAGAGGAGAAAATTGAGCGAGCGGACTTTGTGATTTATAATGAGCAGCAGCACTCATTGATTGACCAAGTGTATGCTTACTTAAAAAGCATCAACTTGGAGCTATAACAAGCCCTCCGGCAGTTTGACCTGATCTGCATAGAACTTTGAGCGATTACTTGAGCTATCATAGAGACCAATCTTGTCGATTTTATCCTCTTTGTGATTGTAGAACACCTCGATGTAGTAGCCCTTCATCAAGTAGAGATTCACCTTATGCTTGTAGTATCGGATCGCCACTACGAATGTACCCTCTACGTACAGTGCACGCAGTTGGTCATAAAATGATAATGATAAAAAGTCCTTGTAACTCAAAGCCGATTCTTTAGACTAAAAATAATCGTTTTAGGCTATTCTAACGATAATCAAGAAAATCTTTTAGGCTCTTATCGAAGATTATGTCATGCTTGTCCTGAAGTATTTCGTCAAGATGATTGTGATACTCCGCGAAAGACGGCAGGTCGTTGTGACGACCTCCGTGGATGGGAATGAGACGCGTATTCAGTGGAGCCTCTCGCCTCAGCCTGACACTGGATCTAAAAGGGATCAAGCGATCTTTAGTGCCATGTATGATGTAGATAGGACACTTTACATATTTGATCCAGATGTCAGTACGAATGTGAAATCGCAAGACTATCGAAAGTGGCAGAAAAAAAAGAAACCTACTGGTAAGCTGCGAAAAACTGTAATACGGAGCATCTAGAATCAACATCTTAGGATTATTCTTAGAGGCCAACTTGGTCGCAAAGCCTGAGCCTAGTGACCTACCGTAAATAAGGATTTTGTCCTCGGGAAACTTGGTTCGAAGCTTATTATAAACGAATTGACTATCTCTGAAAAGTGCTTTTTCACTTCTTTTCCCAGTGCTTTTCCCATAGCCTCTATAATCCACCATCACCACATCAAAGTTGTTGCGGGTGAAATCTCGGGCATATTTACTCCAACCTTTGATACTCCTTGTATTGCCATGAAAGTAGATGACCAGGCCTTCTGGAGCTTTCAGCTTAAAGTGGAGACCGTTGAGCTTCACTCCCTCTTCAACATCGAAGAATAATTCTTCGAAAGGTGCGTCATATTTGTACTCAAAATTTTCAGGGAGCTTCTCAGGTTTGAAGATAAAATACTCTTGAATAAAGTAGACAAGCACGGAAAGCCCGATGTATACAGCGACACCAATAATGATCCAATCCGTCATGGACTGAATTTAGCTAAATCGCTGGGGAAATAAAATTAAGTGAGTAGCCAGGAGTTTATTGGCGAGGCAGTCGTGGGAATAAAAAAAGCACTCACATCACTGCGAGTGCTTGATCTAAATGGGTGGAAGACCGGGCTCGAACCGGCGACCCTCGGTACCACAAACCGATGCTCTAACCAACTGAGCTACAACCACCATTTAAAAGGATTGCAAATGTAGAGGATAGTCCAATTATTTCAAAGGCTAAAATTGCCTCAATATTGTGACACTCAGCTTCTGTCGAAAGTCAGTCTCAGTCCAGCATGATTCTCGTTTAGTTCACCAGTTTTCCATGCATGATGCCCAGATACCCAAGTGTCAGTCACACTTGATTTGAATTGATAGCCATCAAATGGCGACCAACCGCACTTGGCCATGATATTATCTCCACTGACTGTCCATGGTCGATCCAAGTCTACCAGTACAAGATCAGCAAAATGCCCTTCCCTGATGAAACCTCTATCGTTGACATCAAACAGGATTGCGGGGTTGTGTGCCATTTTTTCGACAATGCGCTCTAAGCTTATTTTTCCTTGATGGTAGTACTCTAGCATCGCAACTAATGTGTGCTGAATTAGTGGGCCACCTGATGGCGCTTTGAAGTAAGAGTTCTGCTTTTCGGCCAAGGTATGTGGTGCATGATCCGTGGCGATCACATCTATGTGGTCATTGAGCATACCTCGAAAAACTGCTTCTCTATCTTGTGCTGTTTTGACAGCAGGGTTCCATTTGATCAGCGTGCCCTTTTCTGCGTAATCGGAATCATCAAACCACATATGGTGAATACACGCCTCTGCCGTGATTCGCTTCTTGGCCAAGGGTATCGAATTATCAAATAGACCAATCTCTTTGGCGGTTGAGATATGAAGAATATGTAGCTGGGCATCATACTGCTTGGCCAGCTCGACTGCCATTGAAGAGGACTTATAGCACGCCTCCGCACTTCGAATTAACGGGTGGGCTTCAATGGGTACTTCCTCTCCATACTTCTCACGAAAGTCAGCGGTATTTTTTCTTATAGTTGCTTCATCTTCGCAGTGTGTTGCGATGATCAGCTCCGCATTCTTAAATATCTGAGATAATGTTTTTTCATTATCGACCAGCATATTGCCAGTAGATGATCCCATGAAAATCTTGAGCCCACAGACATTCTTTCTATCCGTTTTTAATGCCTCTTCCGCATTGTCGTTAGATACACCCATGAAGAAGGAGTAGTTCGCAAGTGAAGATTTCGCACCTATATCATACTTATCCTGCAGTAGGCGCTGTGTCAGCGCGTTGGGGACGGTGTTGGGCATTTCCATGAAAGAGGTTACGCCACCAGCTACTGCTGCTCTTGACTCAGTAAATATGTCCGCCTTATGTGTGAGGCCAGGCTCTCTAAAGTGCACCTGATCATCAATCACACCAGGCAGAAGATATTTTCCCTCCGCATCGATGACCGCCATCGATGAATCAGCTGATATTGTACTCTCGATTTTCGCTATGCGCTGATTTTCAATTAATAAATCCGCGGCTTTGATGGAGCCCTCATTGACTATCTTTGCGTTTTTTATAAGTGTTTTCATGGTTCCTAATTTCTTCCATGAAAGATAAAATAAAACCTTCTGATGTCTGACCTGGAAATGACCTTTCGCGATTTCAAATTCAATAAACAGGTATGGTCTGCATTAGAGGAGGAGGGTTTTGAGACGCCTACGCCCATTCAAGCTAAGGCTATTCCGCTAGGTCTGGCTGGCCATGATGTAATGGGGATTGCCCAGACGGGTACGGGCAAGACGGCCGCCTATGTGCTACCGCTAATCATGAAACTGAAGTATGCCCAAGGACAGAATCCTAGAGCGGTCATTTTTTCTCCTACCAGGGAATTAGCCACGCAGATAGAGGATGCGGCTAAAAGAATGGCCAAGTACACAGACCTTCGGATTACTGGATTACTCGGCGGTGCAAGCATCAAGTTGCAGCGAGAAAAGCTAGAGGACGGGGTGGATATTATTATAGCTACACCAGGTCGGTTTATGGACCTTTATCGAGAGCAACGATTTGGGGTGAAGCAAATCAAGACATTGGTTCTTGATGAAGCTGACAAGATGATGGACATGGGGTTTATGCCACAACTCCGACAGCTACTAGAGATCATTCCTGTTAAGAGACAAAATATGCTTTTCTCAGCGACCATGGCCGAAAAGGTTGTGCGCTTGTCAGAAGAATTCCTTGAGTTTCCAGAAGTTGTGAAAATTGCCCCTCAAGCTTCCGTTGTAAAAACCATCGATCAAGTGGCTTATGAAGTGCCCAACTTCAGAACCAAAGTAGAGCTCTTGCTTCATATATTGGATGAACAAAGGCATCAAAAGGTAATCGTCTTTACTAAAACTAAGCGCATTGCAAATAACTTGTATAATTACTTGGAGCGAAAGTTTTCAAAGGCAATCAGAGTGATTCATGGCAATAAGGATCAAAACACAAGACTCAACGCGATCGCGGACTTTAGGGAAGATAAAATTGATATTCTAGTGGCCACCGATGTGATGTCCAGAGGTATAGACGTGCGTGAAGTCAATCTGGTCATCAATTTCGATGTGCCGCTTATTTATGAAGATTATGTTCATCGGGTAGGAAGAACCGGTAGACACTATGATGAGGGGCGAGCCATTACTATGATCAACCCAGCCGAGAAAGTGCATTTTGAGCGAATTGAGGAGCTCATTAAAAATACTATTACAAAATCCCCATTACCAGACACTGTTAAAGTCCACCCTACCCCAAAAGAGGAGAAGCAGGAAATGGATAGGGAGATGGATATTGTAAAAAGGAAAGCGGATCCTGATTTTAAAGGAGCCTTTCATGAAAAGAAAAATAGGCCTGCACAAAAAAAAGTTAAAACTTCCAGAAAGAGGAGGCGATAGTAGAAGCCGGACTATAAGAGAATTACCTATAGAATTTTGTAAGTATTTCTCTTAAAAACCTTCGTTAGTAATACAAAATTCACTTACTTAGCAAAGTGGATGTCGAAAGGCACTCACACTTTCCATAGCTGGTTGTAAAAATCTTGGGGAGACTGTCGGTCTCCCCAAAGATTCTACCTCAACCGCACTCCCCAAAACACATCTCAATCGTCTTCCACTCAGAAAAATCTGAAACATTTTTCTAGACATTTCATTTAACTTTGCGTGATTATTTCGGACAGATTTCCCACGTACTAGATGAAGATTGATTTAACCCAAAGGGTCTCGTTTGAGAGCCGCCACAATAGCGCTACAGAGGCTGATATTCAGACTATGCTATCGGCCGTAAAAGCTGATAGTGTTGACCAACTCATTGAGGAGACTATTCCCGCTAAGATCAGACTTAAAAAGCCCCTTGATCTACCAGAGCCATTAAATGAGTTTCAGTTTCTGAATCATTTTAAGAGCATCGCGACTAAGAATAAACTTTACAAATCATTCATTGGTCAGGGATATTATAATTGCGTCGTTCCTACCGTTATATTGCGTAACATCCTTGAGAACCCAGGCTGGTATACTGCCTACACTCCCTATCAAGCTGAGATCGCTCAGGGTCGTTTGGAGGCATTGATCAATTTCCAGACAATGGTCACTGACCTCACTGGTATGGCTATTGCAAATGCATCGCTCCTAGACGAAGGTACAGCTGCTGCTGAAGCAATGACCATGCTTCATGGATTAACAAAAGGTGCTAAGAGAAAAGCAAATAAGTTCTTTGCCTCAGATAGACTTTTTCCTCAGACCATCGATATTCTAAGGACTCGAGCGACACCTGTTGGAATTGAGCTGGTTGTTGGCGACATCAATCAAGTGGATTTGACAGATCCAGACCTGTATGGTGTGTTTATTCAGTATCCAGATAATGATGGAGTACTTGCAGATCGTAGATCGTTCTCAGAATCTGCAAAAGAGAATAATGTATTTGTTGCGGTAGCAACTGACCTGCTGTCATTGACACTATACACTCCTCCTGGAGAATGGGGTGCTGATGTGGTAGTGGGTACTTCTCAGCGTCTCGGCGTGCCGATGGGATACGGAGGCCCTCACGCGGCTTTCTTCGCGACTCGAGAAGATTTTAAAAGGCAGATTCCCGGTAGGATTATCGGTGTGTCTATGGATAAGGAAGGCAAGCCGGCCTATCGTATGGCATTGCAGACGCGCGAGCAGCACATACGCCGCGAAAAGGCTACTTCTAACATCTGTACTGCTCAGGTATTATTGGCCGTGATGTCTGGTATGTATGCCGTATACCATGGCGCTGCAGGATTGAAAGAGATTGCCTTACGTGCGCATGGTCTTGCCAAACTTTTGGACAAGGCCGTCTCCAAAATGGGCATTGAACAAACTAATGAGACCTACTTCGATACCTTAAAGCTTGCTACTAATTTAGAGCAAGCATCCAAGGTTAGAGCGGTTGCTGAGAAGCATGAAACTAACTTCAGATACTTCGAAGATGGAGCTGTAGGCATTGCCTTTGATGAGACGAATAATTTGACAGATGTTCAAAATGTAGTGAGCATTTTGTCCGAGGCATTATCACTTGATGCGGCTGAGCTCATGAGCCTTGCCGGTGATATTTCTTTTGATGCTCCTGATGCTCTTACCAGAAACTCTGAATATCTGACTCATCCAGTATTCTCTATGTACCACTCAGAGCACGAGATGTTGAGGTACATGAAACGATTGGAGAACAAGGATCTATCGCTAGTTCATTCGATGATTTCGTTGGGGTCATGTACGATGAAGCTCAATGCGACTTCAGAAATGATACCTGTCACATGGCCAGAGTTCAACCTTCATCCATTTGTGCCTAAAAATCAGGCTGAGGGCTATAGCGAGATGGTGGATAATCTCGAGCAATGGCTCAAGGAAATCACAGGGTTTCATTCAGTGTCCATGCAGCCTAATTCTGGAGCCCAGGGTGAGTATGCCGGGTTAATGGTCATAAGGGCTTACCATCATTCTAGAGGAGATATCAACAGGGATATCGCCTTGATTCCGTCCTCTGCCCACGGCACTAACCCTGCCTCAGCAGTGATGGCAGGCATGAAGGTAGTGATCGTCGGCTGTGATGCTAACGGTAATATTGACCTTGACGATTTGAAGGTCAAGGTTGAAGCGAATAGTGAGAACCTTGCTGCATTGATGGTGACTTACCCATCTACGCACGGTGTATTTGAGGAGGCGATCATAGAGATATGTGAGATAATTCATAGCCATGGCGGTCAGGTCTACATGGATGGTGCGAATATGAATGCGCAGGTAGGACTAACTAGTCCTGCGAGAATCGGTGCGGATGTCTGCCACCTCAACTTACACAAGACCTTCTGCATTCCTCACGGTGGAGGTGGGCCTGGCATGGGGCCTATTGGAGTTGGAGCCCATCTGGCACCTTTCTTACCAGGAAATGTGTGTATCGAGACTGGTGGCGACCAGGCGATTTCAGCGATTTCAGCGGCACCCTTTGGTAGCGCGAGTATATTGACCATCTCGTATGCCTACATCGCGATGATGGGGTCAGAAGGGTTGATCAATGCGACCAAGATGGCCATTTTGAATGCCAACTATATAAAAGCGAAGCTGGACGGATACTATAAAGTGCTTTACACAGGTAAGAATGACCGCAGTGCACACGAGATGATCATCGATTGTCGTGAATTCAAAACCGTGAGTATAGAAGTAGAGGATATTGCCAAGAGATTGATGGACTATGGATTCCATGCGCCTACCGTAAGTTTCCCAGTAGCAGGTACCATGATGATCGAGCCTACGGAGAGCGAGTCAGTCGCCGAGCTGGACAGATTCTGTGATGCATTGATTCAGATTCGTGCGGAGATCGAAGAGGTACAGCAAGGAATTGCCGATCAAGATAATAACGTGCTAAAAAATGCTCCTCATACACAGCGAGTAGCTCTAGCAGAAAACTGGGAGCTGCCATACGCTAGAGAGAAAGCAGTCTTTCCGATAGCCGAACTCAGATACAATA
Organism: Cyclobacteriaceae bacterium; assembly: GCA_040222235.1. GTDB lineage: Bacteria > Bacteroidota > Bacteroidia > Cytophagales > Cyclobacteriaceae > UBA6059. Next base: position 5,209 of record JAVKDO010000084.1, on the reverse strand, counting down.
AATTCTGGCCATCAGTTAGCAGGATTGATAGTGCGTACGGTGATCGAAACTTGATGTGTAGCTGTATTCCTTTAAGTGAATATGCTACAGAAGAGGTAGAGGCCTAGAAAAACAGTGAAAATTTTAAAGGGAGCTACAGCTCCCTTTTTTGTTACTCGTCGTTACAGACGTTAAGCGCGAAGCTGCCCTCTGCAAAGTTGCCATCATCAAAGCGGGCAGTCATACTCCCTGCGACGACTGACCCAGTGACTGAGGAGATGGTTACTTGACCGCTTTGGCTAATCTGGAATGACCCATCAGCAAGCATAAAGGTCACCGACTCGCGTTGACTCTCGAAAGGTAATGAATAGACGCCCGGCTCCTTCGGTAACCGTGCCTGAAGGCTTTGGAAACCTGAGAAGAAAATATCACAGGGGTCAGCTTCTGTACTCTCAGAAGAGAAAAAGAACGCTGAGATTCGAGTGTCAGCGTCACTTATCTCTGCTTTGCCATACCTCATTGTCCATGGTTCTCCACCAATTTGACCGTTGAGAGATATCGTCTCCAAGGGGTCATCTTCGCCACAGCCAGTAATGAACGTCATCCCAAGCAACGCTGAGACCAAAAAAGACAGCTTTATTATACCTTTCATGATTGTATTATTTCTTTGAAGATATGGATTATTGACCTAAAAAGTCAATTGATGGTTTTTTTTCACTGCCTCTTTACCATTGACAGCATGCGTATGCTCGGTAAAATCTATGATTCCCGCATTATTTAACCTGAGCACTGTAGTGATTGAGGTGCCATATTCTGGACTTGAAATAAACATCGCAGACAGGGCTTTTTCCCACTCGTAAGGGACACCTGTTGAGGGGAGCTCATCATCATCTGCCAACTGTTGATCGAGCATCTGATGTGCGAGTCCATCCATGTAGAGCTGGTCGGCCTTCAGACTCTGCTCAAGTTTATGCCTTGCATTTTCAACTTTTGGCCATGCCGTGTTCAGAAGCCCATTACTAAGCCCGTGTACTCCAGGCTGTACGGACAGGATCTCATGGTCTATATTATTGTAATACCCAAGCTCCTTTGCATCTCCGACGAGTAGGTTGAAGCCATTATAGACCTTACCAGAATGTTTGATTGAGGACAAGTATTCCTTGATCGAAAGATCCGAAGAAAGAAAATTGCTGGTTAGCTCTCCTCTGGATGGCGCATTAGTAAGGATTGATTGGGGATCGCGATAATTGGTAAGTGCTGCCCAGCGACCTCTACTCGACACACCCATCCAAGTTCCACCGGCTTCAAGGTCTCTTCCAGCCAGAATGTGCGGATGATCTTCCCAATAGTCGGCTGGCTGAGTCGGCCGTTTGTAAAACTCATCTCTATTGGCCAGAACAACAAGAGGATATTCTTTGTGGCATTGCCAAGCAAAAGTGATCAAGCACATGTGACGAAAGTACAGAATTCCTCATTCTCTGATAGTCCACAAATCGAAAACTCAGGCCTGCCTGACTATCTAATTTGATTAGTTTTGAGCCATGGAGGGACTTGAGATTGGCCTTTTGGTCATAGGCTTATTGGCCGGAGCGGTCATTGGATATTTGGCTGCTAAGCTGACTATGAATAAGGGGAATGATGACGCTACCGCTAATGAGTTGGCAGAAGTCAAAACGCAGTTGGCGATAGCGCAGGAGCAGGTGCAGCGACATGTGGCGCAGGTGTCAGAGCTTGGGGTCGAGCTGAAGGAGGAGCGTGAGAAGTCATTCCAGCTAGGGAATCAAAAGGCCAGTATCACGGCGGAACACAAAAACCTCGAGCAAAAGCTCAAAGATCAGAAGGAGGAACTATCCAATTTGCAAGCAAAATTTGCGGTAGAGTTTAAGAACCTGGCCAACGAAATCTTTGAAGAGAAAAGCAAGAAATTCACTGAGCAGAATAAATCCAATATTGGCGATATACTGAATCCGCTGAAGGAGCGCATCGAGAAATTTGAAGAAAAAGTAGAGAAGTCTAGCAAAGAAAGCCTTCACTGGAACAGTTCACTAAAAGAGCAAATAACTAACCTGAAGGAACTGAATGTTGCGATCACAAAAGAGGCTGAGAATCTGACTAAGGCGCTCAAAGGCGACAGTAAGAAGCAGGGCAACTGGGGGGAAATGCAGCTTGAAACCATCCTTGAGAGGGCGGGCCTGCAAAAAGACATTCACTACTTCAAAGAAAAGAATTTCAAAACGGAGGATGGAGCTAATCAGCGGCTGGACTATATCGTGAAGCTGCCAGATGATAAGACTTTGGTATTGGACTCAAAAGTTTCACTTACTGCCTATTCCAACTACTTTGATACGGAAGATGAAACCGAGCAGGCGCGCTATCTGAAGATGCATCTTGACAGCATCAATGCGCATATCAAGTCGCTCGGGGATCGCAATTATCAGAACCTGTATGATATCACACAACCTGACTATGTCATGATGTTTGTGGCCAACGAACCAGCGCTGACCATGGCACTCCGTGAGGACATGACACTATACGAGCGCGCATTGGAAAGGAACATTGTGCTAGTTTCCACCACCACATTGTTGGCTACATTGCGAACAATTTCCTATATCTGGAAGCAAGATCTCCAGAATAAGAATGCCTTGGAAATTGCCAGGCAGGCGGGATCGTTGTACGACAAGTTCACCAACTTCACCGAAGATTTGATCAAAGTAGGTAAGAGTCTTGACCAGACCCAAAAGACATATAAGGAGGCCGCAAAGAAACTTTATGACGGCCAGGATAATCTCGTGCGCAAAACTGAACGCCTAAAAGAGCTCGGGGCAAAGACGAGTAAACAGATGGATAAGACATTACTAGATCGATCGGAGTTGAGTGGTGAGCAAACAAGTCTTCTGGATTGATCGTTGTAAGTTCTTGACATAATTACGGCTACTTTAGCCACCGTAACAGCCTGAAGAATGGAATTGACAGCAGATAACAAGCTTAAGAATATCATAGTGGTAGGTGACCGCCTTTTGGTGAAACCGAAGAAGTCTTCTGAGAAGACAGAAAGCGGACTTTTTCTCCCTCCGGGAGTGAAAGAGAAGGAAAAAGTACAATCAGGCTATGTGGTAAAGGCTGGTCCCGGCTATCCCATTCCTCTTCCAGTGGAGAGTGATGAGCCCTGGAAGACGGATGAGGAAAAGGTGAAATACGTACCTCTTCAGGTGAGAGAAGGAGACTTGGCCGTATTTTTACAGGCAGGAGCCTATGAAATCCAATATGAAAAAGAGAAGTACTTTATCGTACCTCAATCATCTATCCTGATGATTGAGAGAGAAGAGGATTTGTTTGATTAAATTCACTTATGTCTTTTTTTACCCTCAATGTGCCTGAGACAATTGCCTTAACAGATGATCAGTTATTTGAGCTATGTAGCTCGAATAGGGAATCTAACATTGAAAGGGATAGCAACGGAAATATTATAATTATGTCACCAGCAGGGGGACAGTCGTCTATCATTAACGCGGCGGTCACAGCACTCTTTTTCAATTGGAACCAAAAAGAGAAAAAAGGAGTCGTTTTCGATTCATCTGGAGGGTTTTTGCTCAAGGATGGCTCCATGAGATCAGCCGACGTAGCTTGGATTTCCAACCAACGTTGGAAGAGATTATCGGACGAACAGAAGGAAAAATTCCCACCTCTAGCACCAGATTTCATTATTGAAATAAGATCTAGAACAGATCAAATAGGTGTACTCAAGACCAAAATGGAGGCTTGGATAGCTAATGGAGTCTCTTTGGCGTGGCTAATTGATCCAATCGATAGAAGCATTTGTATTTACGAATCCGAGCAAGAAGCCACTTCAATTGACAATTTCCATGAGGTGATCGAAGCGACAAAGGTGGTTGAAGGTTTTCGCCTTGATCTATCCTCACTGATTTAGTAGAGCAAACTCCTTCGCAAAATAGCTTAGGATGATACTTGCCCCGGCTCGCTTGATGCTGAGGAGAGATTCTAGCATGCCACTTTCGCCATCTAGCCAACCCTTTTCTGCAGCCGCTTTGATCATGGCATACTCACCACTTACATTATAGGCGGCTATTGGGATTTCATATTCCTCTTTGAGGAGTTTTATCACGTCTAAATAAGCCAAGGCAGGCTTTACCATTAGAAAGTCAGCCCCCTCATCAAAATCAAGATCAGCTTCTATGATAGCTTCCCGCTGATTGGCGGGATCCATCTGGTAGGTTTTCTTATCCCCTGCCTTAGGAGCAGAATCTAGCGCATCACGGAATGGCCCATAAAAGGCACTGGCGTACTTCGCAGTATAGGCCATGATGGACACATTGGTGTGGTCAGCATCATCGAGCTCCTCGCGGATATGACCAATGCGACCATCCATCATATCGGACGGACCGATGATATCCGCTCCTGCATCTGCCTGAGCTACTGCCATCTCCCCTAGTACCTCAAGGGTCTCATCATTGAGAATCTCACCATTCTCAACAATACCATCATGGCCATCACTGCTGTATGGATCCATGGCTACATCCGTCATCAGACATGCCTCTGGCAGTTTGTCTTTGATACTTCTGATGGTAGATAGATAGAGCCCATCTGGATTGAGGCTTTCGCTGGCCATTTTATCTTTGAGACTCTCGCTTATCGCCGGAAATAGCGCGAAGGTTTTAATTCCGAGTTGAAGGCACTCCTCGATTTCGCAGAGCAGCAAATCAGCACTCCAACGACAGATGCCTGGCATAGAGCTTACTTCCACCTTTTTAGCTTTTCCTTCGATCAAAAAAAGTGGATAGATAAAGTCCTTTTTGGAGAGTCTGGTTTCCTCTACCATCGATCGGATTACTGCAGATTTGCGATTTCTTCTTGGCCTTCTCATAGGCTTCAAAGTTAACAAATCAAGTGTTCTTCATGGATGATTAGTTCGGGATAGACTAGTCGAATTAGTCGATATTGATTCTGATCAAGCGACCGTTTTTTCCAGCAGCCCATCCTATCGACCTATCGGATTCAACGTGGACCACCCAATAATTGGCTGTGTCCAGGTTTTGCCAGGCCTTACCAGAATCAAAGGAATAGTCGATACCGTTTGGGCCACAGACGAATAAACAGCCTTGGCCATTGGCTTTAGCCATTGCTGATCCGTACAGTGCACCTTTGGTAATTGGCGATGAAGTCAGCTTCCATGTAAGTCCATTGTCACTGCTTACAGCACAGTTTTCTGTGT
>JAVKDO010000083.1:0-23565 GCA_040222235.1 Cyclobacteriaceae bacterium | reverse complement strand
ACCCAGACAATATGGTAGTCACACTTGTAGACAACATGGCTTTGCTTCTTATATTTACTCATTATGCAAAACTAAGGCTTAGCCAAAAGAACATGACCACCCGCTAAGCAGGTGGTTTTTTAAGATGAAATAAAAGCCTGTCTCATAGATAGACCTGCCCCAAAAATGAACCCATATTACCAGGCAACACCCACCGCATCTGCCACCAGCTTGAAGTAACTCAAAAAAAGCACTCATATTAGCGAGGTGAATAATGGGGGTTAACTTTTGGAAAGTTCTAGTCACTCGCACAGAACTTTCCAAAAGTTCATCATGCTAAGGGGGCGATTGCAGAAAGGAGGGAATTGGTGGTGGGAATCCCTTTGGTGTCCCACCCTGGGTCGCATAGACTTTTCACTAGAGATCAGGAAGCTAAACCTATCAGATGTGGCTTAAAATCTCCTTAAAGGAAAACATTATGGCACTACATGCGACATAAGTCTAGTCTTCCTCAATAGCCTCAAGAATATCCATAATCTCCCCATAGTCCTTAAAACCAGGCTGGGTCTCTTCACTTCCTTTCAGCGCTATTCCCTTGAGACTGGTTCCGGCTATCAGATCGTTGACGCTAGTCGCGTCAAAACCAAATCCTAGAATTACAGAATACTGAGACGAGAGTCTAATAACTTCTCCCTTGGCTTCTTCCATCAGGTCAGCCTGATCACATTCTACCACGAAGCTGTCCACTAGATCGCTGTTGTCTTTAAAGAAAGCCTCCATATCCGGAATGGCATTAGAGGAGTCCACGGTGTAGACCAGCTGTCTGCGCTGATCGATGTATTGTAGGTCAGCCGCAAGGTCAGCGTCATCTAGCTGAATGTACGATAGGGTAGCTTCACCTAAGACCTCCTTCACATCATCAGCATTGCTCTCAACAAACCTCCCGCAGAGATCTACGCCAGCGATCCATTCGGTAATGTCGCTCAACTGCTTTAGTGGAATTGCCTTTTCGCCATCTAGATCAAAGCCCAGAACATTGACACCCATCCCAGCGCAGTAGCGTGCATCACTCAACCCGCTGATATTACTGACCATTACGAATGTCTTTAGTGCCATAATCTTGAAAGTCTATTAATTACTATTGATTGGATGGAAGCCTTATTGATGCTACAAATTAAATCAATCTAGATGGCGATTCATAAGTAGTGACATCCGGTTCAAAGGATAAAAATTGAGTCGAAGTGGTCACGCAACCACGCTGTATGAGCTGAAGACAGGGCAATCGCATTTAAAAATGAAAAGAGAGTTTCAGAGCCTTAAAACTCAACTTTTTAAAAGATTTTTTTTACCGACCTACCCCAAACCCCTTCCAAAAGGGGAATTATGGCTTCTTTTAAAAAGTCGAGTTTTAAATGCTATTGCCCTTGCATGCAGATGATTCCTATAAGCGACAAATGGCACAATTGCGCTAGCTTTGCAGTGAGAACGGTATTGATCGCTCTCATTGTTTTTAATTATTGTGAAAAACCAGGCTGTGAACCTGGCGAAAAGCAGATTGATGAGTAAAGGAAGAGTACTAGTAGCCATGAGCGGTGGCATAGACAGCAGTCTGGCAGCCGTGCTGCTTCATGAGCAGGGCTATGAAGTGATTGGCATGACAATGAAGACCTGGGATTACAACAATTCCGGAGGGAGCAAGAAGGAGACAGGCTGTTGCAGTCTTGATTCCATCAATGACGCTCGAAATATCTCAGTGAACCTTGGGTTTCCCCATTACATTCTGGACATCAGAAATGAGTTCGGTGATTCTGTCATTGACCACTTTACGGATGAGTATTTGGCCGGTAGGACACCCAACCCATGTGTGCTGTGCAATACGCATATCAAATGGGATGCTTTGCTGCGCAGAGCAGACAAGCTAGGTTGTGACTATATCGCCACTGGCCACTATGCGAACATCCGAGAAGTCGATGGTAGATATGTAATTAGCAGAGGTAAGGATACCAACAAGGATCAATCATATGCACTCTGGGGCGTATCTCAAGAGAGTCTATCAAGAACCATCCTACCACTTGGACAATTGACCAAGCCGGAGATTAGAGAAATGGCCGTTGAAAGAGGCTTTTTCGAGTTGGTCAACAAGTCAGAGTCGTATGAAATCTGTTTCGTGCCTGACAATGACTATCGCGGCTTTTTGAGAAGGCGCGTAGAAGGTCTTGAAGAAAGAGTAGCTGGAGGAGAATTCGTCTTAGAAGATGGTACAGTGGTAGGTACGCATGAGGGATATCCATTCTATACGGTTGGCCAGAGAAAGGGGCTAGGAATTGCTTTAGGCTTCCCAGTATATGTGACTGAAATACAGAAAGATAAGAATAGGGTGGTGCTAGGCACTTTTGATGAGCTGGCCAGGGATGGGATGTATGTCAAGCAGCTCAATATGATGAAGTACACTGATCTCCACGGGGATAAATTTGATACCGTCACCAAGGTGAGATACAATGATGGTGGTACCCCTGCCGTTATTGAGCAGGCAGGAGACACGATGAAAGTGTACTTCGGTAAAGGTGTGCATGCTATCGCACCTGGCCAGGCTGCTGTATTTTATGAAGGTGATGACGTAATCGGAGGTGGCTGGATTCAATCAAGCTTTAAGCAACATCAAAAGGCTCATGCGCTCGTTTAGTTTTCTATTGATCATACTACTGAGCATACAGGGCTGTAGTGAAGAACCGCTGCAGCCTTCTCCCATTGAAGCAGGTGCAGGGTATTTTCCGGTAGGAACTAGTCACACTTGGATATATGATGTAGAAGAGATCAATATCAATCTTGCGGGGTTTGATACGATCTATTATCAATTGAGAGAAGTCTTGATCGACAGTTTTGTCAATCAATCCGATCAGATTACCTACCGACTGCAGCGAGAGAAGGATTTTCTAGATGGTGCCGGGTTCAAATTTGACGAAATATGGACGGTCGTCAAGACCAATCAACATGTGATTGTCAATGAGAGCAATCTTGGATTGCTAAAGTTGGTGTTTCCTGTGATTGATGGTCTTGAGTGGGATGGCAATAGCTTCAACGGTGAGCGGGAGTCGTTATTTAGCATGAACTACGTAGCGGCTGATACTACGATCAATAGTCAGGTCTTCAACGATGTGCTCAGAGTGACACTCGCCGATATTCCCCAGAACCTCACGGGAATTGATGAGCGGTATGAATATTATGCACCCAATATTGGATTGGTTGCTAAAGATTATACTACTTTGAAGTATTGTACTAGAGATTGTACAGCCGACTTTGTGATTGAGGGGGGTAGTGTTTTGAGACAGTCGCTTGTTTCCTATGATGCGCAGTAGTATTCTTCTTTTTTTCGTTTGTTTCTTTTCGATTGAGCTGATCGCTCAGAGCAATCGGTATGTGGTCTATTTTTCAGACAAGGCCAACAATCCATACAGCATAGAGCGTCCTGAAGAGTTTCTTTCTGCAAGGGCCATAGCGCGTCGACAGAAGCAGCAGATCGCTATTGATGAGTCGGACCTACCGGTAAATCCTACCTACATCGACTCAGTCAATCTGCTGGGTATTAAGGTATGGTATACCTCCAAATGGATGAACCTAGGTCTCGTCCAGGTACCACCAAACCTGGCTGTTAAACTCCAGGAACAATCATTTGTCGATAGTGTAGCACTAGTCGCCGAAGGGGAGAAGCTGACCTTGGCAAAATCCAGTTTTGACTGGCCTACTTCTTTCACGACACCTTCTTCCAACCGTGACTCAGATAAGCAAAATGAACTGTTAGGTGTGGGTCCCATGCACGAAGCAGGCTTCAAGGGTCAGGATATGCTGATTGCATTATTCGATGGCGGCTATGAAGGCACCAACATCTCCAGTGCTTTTCAGCACATTTTTGAGAATGAGCAATTGGTGGACTACCATGATTATGTAAGCTACGGTGATGACATCTTTGTTTATGATGATCATGGTACCAGTGTTTTTTCAACCACCGGAGGCTTGTTAGACGGACAATACGCGGGTACAGCTTATGAAGCTGACTATGCGCTGTATGTGACGGAAGAGGGTGGTAGCGAGTTTAGAATAGAGGAATACAACTGGCTCATAGCCGCCGAGCGCGCGGATAGCCTTGGAGTTGATGTGATCAATACTTCAGTGGGGTACAGTACAGGTTTTACAAATGATAGCATGGACTATACTTATGAAGACCTGGATGGCAGCACAGCCGTGATCACGATAGCTGCCAACTATGCCGTGGATAAGGGAATGATTGTCGTATGCAGCGCTGGAAATGAAGGAAATGATCCATGGCAATTTGTGACAGCACCTGCAGATGGGCCAAATGTATTGGCGGTCGGCTCAATTACGTCTAACCAGAATCTTTCATCATTTAGTAGCCTCGGACCCACTACCGATGGCAGAATAAAGCCCGATGTAGTGGCTATGGGCTCTCAAGTGACTATCGTCAATAGTGGTGGCAACTTCAGCTCTGGTGGGGGTACCAGTTATTCTGCGCCGCAAATCGCCGGATTTGCAGCCACGCTCTGGCAGGCAAAACCTGAGTCAACTAACCTCGAAATCATTGCAGATATCAAAGCTTCTGGAAACAGAGCAAGTCTACCCGATAATGAATTCGGGTACGGACTGCCCAATTTCGATAGGGCGCTAAATGGCACCATACTAGCTATCAGCGATATCATTGCAGGAAAGATCAACGTTTTCCCTAACCCCTTTAGTGGTGATTTTGTCATCATTGAAGTAGACAAAAGCTTAGGCAATGGGCCGGTTACTATTGCTCTGATGGACGCACAAGGCCGAAAAATAAAAGAGGAAACGATCATCCCAGAGAAGAATAAGAAGATCGAATATACCACCGGCAATATTCCACAGGGCGCTTACATTCTTAGTTTTGTTGGGCAGAGGGTAAATAAGACCGTCAGGCTGTTGAAGATATAGCGCTGAGACCTCCGCTTATTTCCGATCTTTTATCGAAATCACTTACCTTGGCTGGCTCAAATAGTTAAGAATGCCAGGAACTCTTATTTCACCTTCCATACTCGCCGCGGATTTTGCCAACCTCCAGTCTCAAGTAGCGCTGATCAACTCCAGTGAGGCAGACTATCTGCACATTGATATCATGGATGGAGTGTTCGTTCCTAACATCAGCTTTGGTTTCCCTGTCGCGGAAGCCATCCATAAGCACAGTACCAAGCCGCTGGATTTTCACTTGATGATTCAGCGACCGGAGCACTACCTATCGGAATGCAAAAAAGCAGGTGCAGAGATCATTTCAGTACATTATGAAGGGTGTCACCATCTCCATCGAGTCATTCAGCAAATCAAAGATTTAGGCTGTAAGGCAGGTGTAGTACTCAATCCACATACACCGGTGAGTACGATCATCGATGTGATGGAGGACATTGACCTGTTGCTCCTCATGTCGGTAAATCCAGGTTTTGGAGGTCAGAAATTCATCGAGCACACACTCAAAAAGACAGCAGAGGCCAGAGCTATGATTGACAACTTCAATCCGAAAGTTTTGCTAGAGATTGATGGTGGTGTCAATATTAAGAATGCTCCTTCGTTAGTTGAGAATGGTGCCGATATGTTGGTGGCTGGAAGCTCAGTATTCGGATCCCCAGATCCAGTGGCCACCATCAGCCAACTAAAGGCCCTCTGATCTTCAATGACCAAAGCTCTGCGCCTTTTATTCCTTATATCAACGTTCTTTTTCATCACACTGACCAGCTATAGTCAGGATTTCCTGATTAAAGGTCAGGTGAATGATAGCATTGGACAAGGTATTCCAGATGTAGCGGTAGTTATTCAAGGTAGGCGTGGCACCACCACGGATCAATCTGGCAACTTCCGTATTGCAGTCAAGAGAAAGAAGCAGTTAAAAGCTTCTTTTCAGCATATCAACCATGTTAGTCAGACAGTCGAGATCTTACCAGAAGATAAGGACAGTATTACGCTGGAGATCACACTGAAATCTAAAATTCGGGTCTTGGAAGGTGTTGAAGTGTCAGAGTCACTCGAGAATAGCCAAGTACAAGCTGGTGCGATTAGTCTAAGCAGTAAGAATGTAGATAATGTGCCGTCACCTTTTCAGGACATTTCGAGAGTGCTGGCTACACTTCCAGGAGTCACCGCAAATAATGAGCTCAGCAGTACCTACAATGTCCGTGGGGGCAACTACGAAGAGAACCTGATCTATGTCAATGATATTCCAATCTACCGACCATTCCTGATCAGAGCGGGTCAGCAGGAGGGACTGGGCTTTATCAACACCGACATGGTGAGCAACATTGACTTTCATGCCGGCGGATGGCAACCCAAGTATGGAGACAAGCTCTCCAGTACACTCAATGTAACCTACAAGCGCCCGACCAGCAACAGTGGGTCGCTGGATATTGGACTCCTGGGTGGGTCAGCTCACTATGAAGGCATCACGGCTAATGAGCGCATCAGCTATATCGTAGGAGTGAGGCACAAGGACTCACGCTACTTGCTCAATTCATTGGAGGTAGAGGGACAGTACTTTCCGACCTTCACGGATGTTCAGGGGTATACGACCATTGACCTTAGCAGGAATAAAGATAAGAGCAGTCAGCTTTCTGTGCTGATGGCTGTTGCTCGGAATCGTTATGAGACGCTACCGCAATCGCGAGAGACCGACTTTGGTACGCTAAGCGCCAATTTTAGACTCTTCGTGGCTTTCGAAGGGATCGAGCAAATGAAATATGATACCTACCAGACTGGATTCAAATGGTCGAAACGCTTTTCAAATTTCATTTCAGATATTATCGTCAGTGGTGTGAGAACCCAGGAGCGTGAGCGCTTCGAAGTAGAGGGAGGCTATCGCTTATGTGACCTCAATACGAATCCTTCATCCTCCAATTTCAATGAATGTGCGATCACCAGAGGTATAGGCACGAACTACCAAAGTGGCCGTAATAGCCTGGCTGGCAACATCGTGAATACAGAAAGTCGCAATAAGCTATTCATCAATGATCGTAACCTGGTCGAATTTGGCGTGGGTTGGTCGCGCTATGACATAGAGGATGAAATTAGAGAATTTACCTTTATTGACTCCTCTGACTATGTATCTGTAGATGAGCGGATATTCAATCAGGTGATGATCAATTCCAACCAATTTACTGGCTACCTGCAAAACACCCTCATCAGTCCCAACAACAAGCATACGGTAACTTATGGCTTGCGGCTGAACTATTGGGACTTCAACGAGCAATTGCTGATCAGTCCAAGGATGCAGTATGCTTTTATGCCAGATTGGGCCAGACCGCTCAGCGTACGACTGGCGATTGGATCTTACCAGCAACCGCCTTTCTATCGAGAGCTAAGAGATCGAGAAGGACAAATCAATCCTAATGTACAGGCCCAGTCTTCCACGCATTTCATTCTGGGTACAGAATACAACTTTAGTCTCTGGGGACGACCCTTTGTTTTCTTTAGTGAGGGCTACTACAAGCACCTTTACAACCTCAATCTCTATGACATTGAAAATGTGAGACTGAGATATTTCGCCAATAACGATGCAGATGGTTATGCAGCTGGAGTTGATTTTCGTGTCCATGGTGAGTTCATTCCGGGTACGGAATCATGGTTCAGCCTAGGTATCCTAAAAACGGAAGAAGATATCCTCACCGACGATCTCGGATCCTTCCGTAGGCCTTCAGATCAGCGCATCAACCTGGCGATGTACTTCCAGGATCATATGCCCAATGATCCTAGCCTGAGGATCGCATTGACATTGTTTTACGGTAGTGGGCTACCATTCGGACCTCCTGATAACGATGAACTACGCAATGCCTTCAGTGGGGATGAGTACTACCGGGCTGACCTTGCATTTTTGAAAGTATTTGACTTTCAAGAAAAGTATGGAACAAAAAAATGGGGAATGAACAACCTTAGAATCGGTTTGGAAGTATTAAACCTATTTGGTGCGCAAAATACCATCTCATACACATGGGTGCAAGATGTAGTTAATAATCAATTTGCAGTACCGAATTCATTATCGGCAAGGTTTTTGAACTTGCGAATCCAAACACAATTTTAAACGGTTGACAAACCCATAAATCATGAAAAAGATAGCACAATCCATTTTTGCATTTTTAGCCCTAGCGGTAGTGATAAGTGCATGTAGCCAAAGAACGGTTACCAGAGTAAGTCCTGATCAGCAAATTGACCTTAGTGGCCGATGGAATGATATAGATTCGAAATTGGTGGCCGAAGAAATGATCAATGACGTCCTTAGCAGACCCTGGAGAGAGGATTTCCTAAGAGCGTCGGGAGATAAGCCTGTAATGATCGTAGGAATGATCTCCAATAAGACCAGTGAGCACATTGAATCAGAGACTTTTATCAAGGACGTAGAGCGAGAGATGATCAACTCTGGAATGGTACGCATCGTACAAAACTCGGTCTTCAGAGAGAAGCTTCGAGAAGAGCGCGCCAACCAAGGGGAGTTTGCCTCTCCTGAGACACAGTCCAAATGGGGCAGGGAGCTGGGTGCGGACTTCATGCTTTTCGGCGTGATGACCTCTATCACTGACAGCTACGGTAAGGACAAAGTAGTATCCTACAAAGTGAATCTAGAGCTGGCCAATCTTGAAACCAATGAGAAAGTATGGATTGGTGACAAGGAGATCAAAAAGGCGATACGTAACTAGTCAAGGTCAATTAATTAAGTCCTATCATACCGGTAGGACTAAAATACCCCCAACAGAGATTTGAGATGAAGCGCCAAGGCCTCTTCCTTGTACTAGTGCTAGGTACACTGCTCACGGCATGTTCTACCTATTATCAGCTCAACTATGAGTTTAACCGCAATTTTGAAACTGGTCAACTTGTAGAGGCAGATCAGGTATTGGATGAGAACAAAAAAGCTGAAAAGAGCAAAGCACGACTCATCTACTTCATGAATAAGGGTGTGGTGACATCACTGCTCGGTGAATATGAGGAGAGCAATTCCTACCTGGAAAAGGCCTATCTACTCGGAGAGGACTATCACAATAACTATCTCAACATCGCCTTTAGCATGGTTTCTAACCCTACAGTGATTGAGTATAAAGGGGAAGATCATGAGCACCTCATGGTACTATATTATAAGGCAATCAATTATCTAATGCTGGGTGATCGAGAGTCGGCACTGGTGGAATGTCGTAGGCTAAATAATAAACTGCTACAACTCAGCGACCGTTATACTTCCGAGTTCAAGTACAAAGAGGATGCTTTTGTCCATACGCTGATTGGTATCATCTATGATGCCGATAAGGATTACAATAACGCCTTTATTGCCTATCGGAATGCGCATCGAATTTATAAGGAGGTCTATACTAGTATGTTTGGCTTAGAGACTCCTGATCAGCTAAAGCAAGATCTTATCAGAACAGCCGCCTTAATGGGTTTTGATCAAGAGCAGCAAAAGTTCGAAGATGAGTTTGGGATGAAATACGAACCAAGAAAAGGCAATCAGCCGGAGCTGGTGATGTTTTGGAACAATGGTCTCGGTCCGGTCAAAAGCGAATGGTCAATCAATTTTACGGTAGTCAAAGGGTCTGGAGGAGCTGTCACATTCGTCAATGAAGAGTATGGCTTCAGTTTTCCGTTTTTCTTGAGTAGTGATAGTCAGGCTGAAGGTGGACTGGGGGATCTTAAATTCTTCAGAGTGACCTTCCCAAAGTATGTTGAGCGTCCCCTGATGTTTGAAAAGGCCGTTATTAAAACAGCAAAGGGTAGCTATCCCATGCAAAAGGCTGAGAATGTCAATGCTATTGCATTCAAGGAGTTGGAGCAGCGCATGGTAAAGGAATTTGGCAAGTCACTGTTGCGATTTGCCATTAAGAAAGCGGCCGAAGAAAGCCTTAGAAAAGAAGATCAAGGCTTAGGAGCGGCACTTGGTATTCTTAATGCAGCTACCGAGAAGGCAGATACACGCAATTGGCAGACGATTCCTCACAGCATCTACTATGCTCGTGTACCACTGGAGCAAGGCGCAAAT
Organism: Cyclobacteriaceae bacterium; assembly: GCA_040222235.1. Lineage (GTDB taxonomy): Bacteria > Bacteroidota > Bacteroidia > Cytophagales > Cyclobacteriaceae > UBA6059. The sequence continues at coordinate 13,550 of JAVKDO010000083.1, read as the reverse complement.
GACCTCACCTTTCAGACGGTAACCTCCGAAGGAAGTCAGTATAGTCAAAATCACCCACTCAAATTCGACGCTAGTCAAGGGAGAACCTATTTTCACTCTTTTCATTCATTGGAGATATCACCTCGCTACATGAGTCGAGGCTATTAATAATCCACTGAACTACAGAAGGCTATGATTCTGGCTTTTTCATCCACAGAATCGACTTTTTATATTTTTTGTGCACCGAATCATTGCAGGGTTGAATCTGAAACAAATGATTGATATATTACTAATCTTTTAATCAAGCAGACCAGAGGAGCATGTTCACCGAATACGAAGTAGAAACCATAGCCGAGGATCAGGAGATCCTTGATGCCGCGATAGAACTTAAGAAGGACTTTATTAGAAATGAGGCCCCTTATCTGGAAATAAGCGACCATGACTTTCTATCATTAGTGCTGATGGCACCTATCGTAGGTATCGCATTAGCCAATGGAAGTGTGAGCCTGTTCGAGGAGTTAGCCTTGAATAAGAAGGCGCGCAAGCTGTCAAAGGGCGGATATTTCATGAAGAAGGACCCTGTAGTGTATGCGATGAAGTTCTTGATCAGTAAGTATGACAATTGGGAAGAAAAGTTCTTTACTGTACTCAAGTTGGCTATGCGCAAGACATTTGACAAATCAGCATTGATGCATCAGTTTGACCCCAACATGGAAGTGAACGGTTCTGTATATAAAAGAGAAGTACTTGCTACACCTTATATATTAATAAGATTTATCTCCAGCTTTTTTCTTGAGCAAGATGAAGACATTATCAATAATCGTAGTATTGCAAAAGTTGAGTATGATTGCCTCGTTGAGATTGGTAGGAAGTTGGAATTAGATCAGGTTCCTGTTTTTCATATGTTTTGCAGAACTTTTGATGTAAAATAAGTTTATAACCTTCTTATTTATAGAGCTTTAGATTATTCGATCTAAAGCTTTTCTTTTTTGATGGATAGAATAACCAGAGTGGTTATTCGTTAGTAGTCGGGTGATATGATTAAGGTTTTGAAATTCAATACAGGGATAATACTGCTCTCAGCTTTTTCGTGGCTGGTAATGAGCTGCAATAGTGACGATGGGGCGGAAGAAGCCGTAGATCAAGATGTCATAGACCAAGGCATCATCACTGCGTATCTTGAATCAGACAGCACCATCGAGGCTCAATTCGACGAGACGTCAGGCATAAATATCATCATCGAGCAGGAGAACCCTGGAGGAGCGTCGCTTAGCGCTGGAGATATAGTTGAAGCCTTCTATGAAATCAAATCCCTTGAGACCGGACTAGTTATCGATATTAAAGATTCCATTAGAGGTACTGGCAAGATGCGTTTTGGTGAGGATGCCATTTTTCCGATAGGTTTTGATCAGGCACTCGCCTTTATGAAGGTGGGGGAAGCGTACCGTTTCCTTGTACCCTCGAGCCTGGGTTATGGCGATATAGAAGTGGTAGGACTCATCGCACCCAATGATGTCCTTGATATTACTATATCAGTAGAAGACATATTGACCAATGGGGAACAACTCGCCATTGAAGAAGCAGATATTGATAAATACATCATTGACAATGGGCTCAACGGCGAGTTTAACATCGTGGGTGGTATCTATCTCAGCAAGACCGACGAACTTGATTCCGGTAGGCTAGCGGGCATAGGAGAGGATGTTGAAATCACCTTCCTTGGTACGTTTCTAAACGGTGAACCATTCGATGGTACTTTTGGTAATGAGACATTTTCCTTTGAGTTTGGCACAGGAGAGGTCATTCCCGGATTAGATATCGGGGTAGCAGAGCTCTTTTTTGGTGAAAGTGCGATGATCATTATCCCCTCAGAACTAGCCTATTCTGGTAGTGCGCACGTCATGCCACCATTGATAAGAGGGGAACTAGTGACGAGAAATGTGATTCCGACCTATGCTGCCACCGTAGGAGCATTCGAGCCATTGGTATTCGAATTGAGCCTTCTCCCGTAATTTGATATTGTGGATATAATTAGGCTACTTTGAAGCGCGAAAGAAAGGCGAACTTGAGAATATTCCATAGATTCATACTACTGTCAATAGTATATGGAATGACTTCCACGGCTTTGCTGGCTCAAGACAAGGATGGGGAGGAAGAAATCTACTACAATCCGCTAGCGCAAATCCTCAATAAATTCACCTTCAGTTTAAGCACAGGGTATGGCCTGAGCAACTACAGCCAGGAACTGAACGGTTTCTATTTTCTTCAAACACCCGACAACCAGTATATCTTCAGCAATGCCGATGGTGAAGTGCCCGAACAGGTAGCTGGTACTTCCAACTGGTTTAATAATCCAATTCTCGGTGATTCGATCGACTTACGAGATCCCTTCGAGACGCCCTTTTCTGGTATTAACAATCCTGTGAATAATCCATTGTTGCAGGAAAGCAATCTGCTGGTGGACTCAGATACCGCTGAGCTAGGATTCAAGGGAGTAGGGCACTCCATACCATTGACGTTCACCGTGCACTACGACTACAAGAGATTCAGGGTAGGGCTAGGCTATATGATCGAATATCAAATCCTTCGAAATCTCAATCCTACAGTACTCACAACGAGAATTAGACCGTACGTTCCAGAATACAAATCTGTGCTCTACAAGCGCTGGTTGGCCAAGTTCGGTTACAACTTCTACGACTGGTGGAATTATAGCTTTGTGGCCGAAGTACAGTTCGGAGGTATCAACGGAGGTAAGAAATTTAACAATGAGCTGACTACCAATAGCCTGTTTGTCAACTTAGGCCTGACGGTAGAGAAGCATTTATCAGAATACGTGAGTATCACCTTCAGACCATCCTATGATGTCAAGAGTTACAACATGTTCATCCCGGACGCGCAGCAGACGGTTCGCACGAACAATCCGACCTTCTTTTTCCAGGTAGGGCTTAGCATCAGGTGGCCAAGACTACCGCGCTCACCAATGGCAAGTGATCACATACAGCTAGAGCACATCATCACCGATCCAGAAAGTGGCCAAAAGATGGAAGTAAGGGGCCAATCTATCTGGAAATGGCAGAATCCCAAAGTAGGTCAAAACCATCGAAAACTGTTTCGCTACAAGGGCAAAAACAAGAAAAAGATGTATCCCTATTAAGTGCCTTTGGAAGGTTGACTGAACGTTCCAATCCTGCCCAAATTTCACTATCTTGCAGGAGCAAAAATCGAACTAATTCTTACCATTATATTGACTTATGGCTGAAGGAGCGAATGAAAACATCATCCCTATAAATATTGAGGATGAAATGCGTGGCGCGTACATCGATTATTCGATGAGTGTCATTATCTCCAGAGCTCTTCCAGACGTCCGCGATGGACTTAAGCCGGTGCACCGTAGGGTGCTTTTCGGCATGCTGGAGCTCGGTGTGAACTACAATAAATCATACAAGAAATCGGCGCGTATCGTGGGAGAAGTGCTGGGTAAATATCACCCTCATGGTGATAGCTCAGTATATGACACGATGGTACGTATGGCACAGGAGTGGTCATTGAGGTATCCGCTGGTTGATGGCCAGGGTAACTTTGGCTCTATAGACGGTGACTCTCCAGCTGCGATGAGGTATACGGAGGCGCGTCTCAAGCGTATCGCTGAGGAGCTGCTCACAGATATCAATAAAAATACGGTAGACTATCAGCCCAACTTCGATGATTCTTTGAAGGAGCCGTCTGTCCTACCGGCAAAAATCCCTAACCTGCTCCTCAATGGTGCCAGTGGTATTGCGGTAGGTATGGCGACTAACATGCCGCCACACAACCTATCGGAAGTAGTAGACGGTATCCATGCCTTCATCGACAACAATGATATCACCATTGCGGAGTTGATGACACATGTGACTGCACCTGACTTCCCGACCGGAGCTACTATCTACGGCTATCAGGGAGTGCGCGCCGCATTTGAGACTGGTCGTGGTAGGGTAGTGCTGCGGGCAAAAGCAAACTTCGAGACGACTAGTACTGGCAAAGAGCAGATCATTGTGACCGAGATTCCCTATATGGTGAATAAGGCATCCATGATCGAAAAAACAGCCGGACTTATCAATGATAAGAAGATTGAAGGCATCAGTGATTTGCGTGATGAGTCAGATAGAGACGGTCTGCGGGTCGTCTACGATCTGAAGAGAGACGCTATCCCGAATGTGGTCCTCAATAATCTCTATAAGTACACACAACTCCAGAGCTCATTTGGGGTAAATAATGTGGCCTTAGTCAAGGGGCGTCCACAGACGCTCAATCTCAAAGACATGATTAAGCACTTCGTGGATCATCGACATGAGGTGGTGATACGAAGAACAGAATACGAACTAGCAGAAGCTGAGAAGCGGGCACATATTCTTGAAGGTTATCTGATTGCACTAGACAATCTGGATGAGGTAATCAAGCTCATCAGAGAATCACGAGATCCAGAGATCGCCAAGACTGGTCTGATGGAGCGCTTTGAGCTTTCTGAAATACAAGCCAAGGCTATCCTGGAAATGCGCTTACAGCGGCTCACAGGACTCGAGAGAGATAAGATTCTGAAGGAGTACAAGGAAATCAAAGAATTAATTGATCGCTTGAATGAAATTCTCGCTAACGTGGATATTCGCATGCAGATCATCAAAGACGAGCTCACAGAGATTAAGGATCGCTATGGTGATGAGCGAAGAACAGATATAGAGCATGCAGCTGATGACTTCACGGCTGAAGACATGATCCCTGATGAGGAGATGGTATTGACCATTTCTAATGAGGGCTATATCAAGCGTACACCGCTGACTGAGTACCGAACACAAGGAAGAGGTGGTGTAGGGTCACGTGGTGTCAGTACCAAAGAAGATGACTTTACGCAGCACCTGTTTGTTGCCACGACCCACAACTATCTGTTGATCTTCACCAAAATGGGGAAGGTCTTCTGGAAGAAAGTGTGGGAGATACCAGAAGGAAGTAAAAACTCCAAGGGACGTGCCATTCAGAACCTCATCAATATTGAAAGTGAGGATAGCGTAAGGGCTGTCATCAATGTCGTCAACCTCTCAGACGAGGACTACATCAAGAATACCTACTTGATGATGTGCACTGAGATGGGCACGATCAAGAAAACAACGCTTGAGGCCTACTCACGCCCTCGTCAAAACGGTATCAATGCGATTACCATCAATGAAGGTGATCAGCTGCTGAATGTAAATCTTACGAATGGAGATAATCATATCATCATTGCTAAGAAATCAGGAAAAGCTATCCACTTCCATGAGTCTGACGTGCGTCCTATGGGCAGAACAGCTGCAGGAGTGAGAGGGGTGAACCTAGAAAGCAAGGATGATCGAGTCGTTGGTATGGTATGTATGTCACGTCCGGATGCCGATTTGTTGGTCGTATCCGAAAATGGCTATGGCAAGCGAAGTAACATCGATGACTATCGTATCACCAAGCGTGGTGGTAAGGGTGTAGTCACCTTGAAAGTCACTGATAAGACCGGAGCTTTGGTCGCTATCAAGCAGGTAGTGGACTCAGATGATCTCATGATCGTCAACAAGTCGGGTATCACGATACGTATTTCGGTAGTCGACTTACGCGTAATGGGGCGTGCTACCCAGGGTGTAAAGCTGATACGACTTAATGATGAGGATAGCATTTCTTCGGTAGCCCAAATAGAACACATTGCTGTAGATGAAGAAGAAAGTACTGAAGGTGTAGAAGGTACTGAGACTCCTGAAGGTGATGTGCCTGATAATGAGGCTAAAAATGATCAAAGTGAGGACGACACATCTGAGAATCAGTAATTATTTTATAATATTGAACTTTTAATCAAAACCTAAAAAAGTAGACTGGCCTAATAATTGTAAAGACCTGTTCAAAAAACCTAAGAGTCATGAAAAAAGTGTTTCTATTAGTCGTATGTGCACTAAGTATGCAACTAGCACATGCACAATACAAAGGATCAGTTGGTAAAGCAGAGACAAACCTTGCGAAAGGTGATCTCGAGGCAGCCAAAGGAGAAATCGACGTAGCAGTTACCATTGAGAAGAATGCAGCGAAGAGTCGAACCTGGTTCACGATGGGTAAGATTTATCAAGAGATTGCAACTAGTTCAAACGCTTCGATAACAGCACTCGACGATCAAGCCATCGAAAAAGCTGCCGAGGCTTACCAGAAAACGATGGGAATGGAAAAGGAGGGATCTCCAACGTACTTTCTTGCTCAGCAGAACATTGACGATCTATGGGGAAGCTTCATTAACGTAGGTGGTGACGCTTATACTAATGAGGATTTTGGCACAGCTTATGACCAGTTCATGACTGCTCTGAGAGTGAAGCCAAGTGACTCATTGACTACCTATTATGCAGCAGCAGCAGCACAGCAGCAGGGAGAATTTCAAAATGCCCTTGACAGATACTATGAATTGATGGCCAATGGTGATGGCAACAATGATATCTATAGTACAGTAGCTTATCTCGAGCGTGCAGAGATGAACAATGATGAGAAAGCACTTGAAGTAGTGCGTGAAGCCAGAGAGCTTTATCCTGAAGATGATAAGTTCGCGAAGGAAGAAATCAACTTGCTTATCGCAATGGAAAAAGTTGATGAAGCCCGTGAAAAATTGGAGAATGAGATCGAGCGTGATCCAGAAAACGTAAGCTTACGTTTGAATCTTGGCATCATGTACGACAACCTCGGAACATCATTGATGACCGATGGAAAAGTTGATGAAGGTAGAGAAGCTTATCAGAAAGCTTTAGGTGCGTATGGTAAGGCTACTGAAATCGAGCCTGGCAACTTTGTGGGACTGTACAACTACGGTGCGGTATATGTCAACCTCGGTAAAGTTTACCTTGATCAGGTAAGAGATATGGATATCAAGACTTACCAAAAGGAAGGCGAGCCATTAGAGACTAAGGCCAAGGAGGAATTACAAAAAGGCCTTCCTTATTTGGAAAGAGCTCATGAGGTAGACAGCCAGGATGTTGACGCGCTACGTGCGCTATATCAAGTATACAAGAGTCTAAGTATGAACGATAAGGCTGAAGAAGCTTATAATAAAATTGAGGCGTTAGAAGGAGGTCACTAGCAATGTGACTCCTTAGCCAATCAGTAATTATAGGTTTACTGTTATCAAGAAAGACCACTCATAATTGAGTGGTCTTTTTTTTTGGATGCACTGTAAGGACTGTATGTGCTCCAGGAGTATTATGGATAGTACACGATTTGCATAGGGTCCAATCAACCGACAGTGATTAGCAGTCTGAGTATGGATTTACACAGTCGTTGTATTAGGCGCGATAAAGTCAATGATCTCTTAACAGGAAGTATTCCGTTTTATCTATTTAACATAATATAAATTATATAACAAAGTATGCTTTTTAAGGTTTGACGTCTATCTGTGCATTTATGATCTGTATGAGTTCTCGTGCAGTGCTTTAAATCTTTGTTAGATATAATTCAGTATTATGTTAACCAGCAAAGCTGGACGTTGACGTGTACGGTTCTGTTGTTTATTTCTTTTCCGTCTAAGGCCGGAATTGTTATATAATTAGACGTTATTTTAAATAGCCGCTCTGGCCAGCGCCAGTCCCGATTGCTTCGCATCGGCACAACCAGCCCCAAGCCGTGCCCTGACCAAAGCGCCTATTAACAGTTTTCTCCCAACGCTCTTTTTCGCTATGGCGAAATTTCCAGCCCTTAATCAAGAGAATCCCAGGCAATTGGTTCATTCAATTTTCACGTATTCGTGTCATTGTTCAGGATCATTTCATCTACGCGATTCTAAGGCGTTAGAAATTGCCTGTGATACACTTGCTTAGCCAACGCTTTATCCTCAAGCGTCATTCTGAGGAATCAGTAAGCCAAAGGCTGCTGATGACGTGAGAATCTCTCAGAAGCTTGTAGCAGAATCAGAATAGCTCACAGGTCAATCATATTTCATCTGTGTTCGTGGGGACGCCTAGTCTTGGTGTCGCTCAAGCCGCTAGGCTCATACTTTTTTCATTGATAAAAAAGTATGCAAAAAATCTAGTCAAAATAATCACTGCCTACACACAACCCAGCCCGCGCCCGGTATTTTGACTGGCCACCGCACTTTTAGATTTCTGCTTAACATAATATTGGTGCATCAGGATTTCGATTGGGTATTCCCACACACAGACAAAAGCAAAGTTCCGGTTGTTGGTTCGGGAAATACAATAGCCATGCTTATTTAGCCAACACTCAAAACCCACCGCACCGTAAACCAGCCTGCCTCTTGTATTAGCCTCAGTCCAACCGATTGAACCGCTTTCTCTGGCGTGGTTGTCAGAGTATCATTTTATACTTTATTTATTATGCACAAGTATTTATTTCGTTATCGGTTTCTCGGTCTTTGGTGGTTTGGCGTGTGGCACGTTCGTAGTTCAGTTAGCTTTCGTTGTTCCCGTTCTTGTGGGTTCTTAGACATTTATTGTCGTGTCTTTTGGTTAGAGTTATGCATCTCAGAGCTCCCTTTTTAGGGGGCTTTTAATTCTTACTATTATGGAAGGAGATCGTTATTTATTTCACAAGCGTTTCCGCTTCTGGTTTCTCAGAGGTTGGGCTTATGTCATTTTGCATCCTGATTGCTCCATTCGTATTGCAGGTTGGTGGTATCATGGGATTTTTCACTATTATATTAGAGTTCTCAGGTATGAGATCGGTATATCTAAGCTCCCTTATTAGGGAGTTTTTTTGGTCATACTAATCAGATTCGAGAGATCATTTTCTCAAAGGCGTATTCCGACATAAATGTCTCCATGGTATATTGATTCAAACTGATACCATACTCAGGGTTTTTGATCGCAGAATCTGTAAAGAGCTTGTTTGGCTCATTCCATACTGTGGATGGAAACAAGTGCTTAGTTGGTTTCTTACCATCCATAAATAAGACCACTCCAATCCAAAGATCATCTCTCAATCCTCTTTCTAAATCAGATTTCGATATGAAAGTATAATTGGTTTTTTCAATATTAATTTGGCGGCATAAAATTTCAAACTCTGACTCCCCTACCCGGTTGATTACCTTGAAATGTGATCCTTTATGATTCAGATAGCTTTGAATGACATGATGATTTTCAGACAGGATAAAACCTGTTTTCATAATGGTCTCTGCAAGCTGATCTAGCTTGGTTAGTGGACGGAGTGCAGACCATTTTCTCATTTTAAGATTCTTTTACAAGTTCATTTTGGGATTTCTTTAACTGAAATCTTCCTAACCTTAATACAGCTATAAAAATCATAATGAGTGTTCCTAAGGCATAATCTTCATATTTCATTAAACCGTGAGCCACCTTATTCCTGATGTTTAACCCACTTCTTTCAGTAAACAAGTATCTCAGAAATAACACATCATCCTCGCCAATTAACTGTATCACCTCAGAATCAGTCAACAACCTCATAATATCCTTCTCTTCACTTATTGTTCGACCAGATTTATCTTTCTTAATGATGAAAGTATCAATATCAGAATACTCAGCAAGTGATCTCACTAATCCCTCAATCTTTACTGTAAGACTATCGAAAACTGTAATGAGGTTCCAATTTGACTTCTCAGAAAAAATAAATTGATCTAAAGCCATAAAGAATTCAACTACGGATGGAGCTATCTGAGCCAACCACTTTCCCTTCAACTCAACATCATTGCGAACTGCAAATTCCAATTCTTGACCATACCAACTATTGTTTTGTAAATAACTTAGTACATTTAAATAGTTCATTTTTCCCAATGAAACAGCGCTGAAAATAACCTCTTTCATTAGTGGAAAAAACCATAATTGGATTTCAATATTGTAATTGAATAGTAGCTGCTCAAAATCTTTTTCATCTTCTTTTTGATAATGTCTCGAGGTATTTCCTTTTTCATCAATTACTGAGGATGAAACCTTAAACATAAATGATTGATCCTCTCTTACTGTTTTTAAGAGCTTTTCTTTAGAAGGTATAAACTCATTGCTACTCATTAGAAGTTTAATAATATCATCAGAACCTAGAGTTATTATCGAACCTGTTAGTTTTTTGATCTCCTTATTTAGTTCAGTGACATCTATATCTCTTCCTACCTGGCCTAGGTTGACTTCCTTTCTTAATTGCTTGTACAGTTTCTTTAGCCCGTCCACCTTCTTCTCATTCCCTGACATCATATAAAAACTAATGGCCGTTCTGCAGAAATCGGTTGTTACAAATGAGCCGTTCTTTCTTTCTCTAGTTAGTTTTTCCCAAATTTCACCAAGTAGATTATACCAGTCTTTTAGGTCATTCGAGAGCCTTTGTTCTACTTTTACAATCAATCCAACGATATCAGTTGCAAAGTGTAAATCATCTTTTTCCACACTTTTTCTTAAATCATCTAATCTTTGAACTACTCCAAGGAAATCAATTTTCTGAAATTCCTTCTTTTCAGAAAGCATGAACTCAACTATGTTTCTCAGAACACCGCCAGCACTCTTCAATGTGATGTCATAATTGTGAACTAGGTTTATTATCAATGATTTGATTTCTTCGTTTTTCCATTTGATAGAATTCGTTAGTAAAAAGCAATTCTCAATGGAATTGATCATCAATCGCCAATTAGCTTTACCTGGTTCTTCAGCTTCTAGCTCCTTGAATTTTATTATCAACTGAAAATGTCCGTTAATAGCACCTTGAGCATATTTGATACTCTTTCTTGGCGAAAGCCACAGAATATGGCAATAGTGTGATTTTAAGAAGCCATTATTCGAGATTTGTCCCCTACTTTCAAGATAGTCCAGTTGCTCCTTAGAAAACTTCGATATATCCGGTTCATTAACTGGATTGCCATTTTTATCGGTATATACCATCGATGGCTTGAGATGATTCTTCAAGATATTCAGATTAAAAAAATCAATCTCATACTGAGCTGCTAGTAATAAATCCTTTGAAGCTTCGACTGGATTACCAATAATTGACTTGATTATTGATACAAGTTCAAGATTCATTCTAATCGAATCAGCTGCTTCTTCAAGCCGATTTTGGAATTCTGTTAATTTCATTTATTACAATTAAAGGTTTTGTTTCATATAATATCTTATTTTTTGACTTATTTATGTTATTTTATCTAATCTAATGCTGAATAAACTAAAAGTAGCATGTAGAATCTGATAAGTCTATGAACACCGCCTCCCCGTTTGACTTCTTTTCTGAGATCATCAAAGATGATAACTATCAACTTCTCTACCCTCAAAAAGAGGTTGGTTTGGCAGTTATATGGCTTTATCAAAAAAGTATTGAAGGAGCCTTTCCTCAAATGACTTTCAAAGAGTCCGATATTCATGAGGCATTAGATACGGTTCATCCACGCTCTGGGTCAAAATCACATCGAAAACCAACAGAGCATTACAATCAAACGATCGCTAGTCTTCAAGAATATTTCTTGAGATACGATGATGATAAACAGGTCTATAGATTCAAGGAATATGCAAATGAATTTTGCAAACATGCTCTTAATACGCTTAAGTCTAATTTTGATCCTACTCAGATTGAACGGATATGCAAGAACCTTACTAAAGAACTGACAGATTCTCAAACAGATGAAGATATTAAAGATTGGCTTACAGTAAACTTTGAGAATTTTAAGCCTAACCTCAGGCAACAGATCGACTTTATCGAGCGCCAAATTGATCATTCAGTCCTAGAGCTGAGACAAAACATTAGTGCAAATGAAACCTCTAGGATTGTCAATGTACTCAAAGAAATTGACACTCGTTTTGATGAAATAAGAGGACAAAATAAGGAACTAAGAGCTGCTTTCAGAGAATTTGATACTATTAAGAAGCACCTTGATGAACGATCCATGTCAATTGACGACAAAGAAATTGGGGATTTCATTCACTCTGCTCACTTATTCCTTCAAGAAATGAAGAAACTGCTCTCAATTGTCGACAGCAGACTGGACAGAATACAACCAAAAGTTAAGCAGCTCTTCTCCAATTTAAACAAGCCACTTTTCAATTCTAAGATTGAGAAATTCCTGAGGTTTCTTCTTGAGAGTAGCAGCATCAATACAGAAAAAAACAAAAAGCTCTTGACTCTGCCATCTGAAATACCTGGAATTGAAGTTCTGCGTCAAACAACCAAATTTGCGATAGTTGAGAGAAAGAAAGACTTGTTTCCAGCAAGGGCTCGTAAAAAACTACGATATCCAGAGAATCAACAATCAAAGCAGTTGGCCTATCGTAATTCTCAAAATCATTTTATCCGACAGGACACTATTGACATATGGCTAAATCGTATTGATAAAGATCTTGAAAAAGAATCAGTAGTAGAATTTTCTGTATATTTTTTTAAAGTGCTCTTGGATAATGGTAATGACTTAAATCTTGCCATAGCACTGGCCTACAGGGTGATCAGAGAGAGTAAGACATACAATTGGCAGCTAAGTGTCTCAACACACAACGATCAATCAAGCCAGAACCAAAATTTGGAATTAAGAAGTATGGTAATCCGAAGAACATCATGAATAGTCTGTCTTTTTTTAAACATTCTGAAGCTCGCGATTTATTTGCTAAAATCGATTATGCTCTAAAAGATGGAGTTCATATTCAAAACAGAGCTCACCAAGTACACCTATTTCGATTCATTGAAGAAAATGAAGAAGGTCTAAAAGACTTTTATGAAGAGTTCTATGGCGTATACCTAGAATACGGAGGAGAAGCTTCCAACAAATATTACTACCTGGATTTCGGTTCTAATTCGAGAGGTAATATTCCTGTGGAGCACCGCTACTTTTTCCTCAACGAATATGTTATTGTGGCCTTTATGGTATACAAAATCATCTTTATAGATGGATATATCGATCTGTCTTCTGTTTCCAAGCTACAGAAAGTTATCAGACAAGATTATGAGGATCTCAAACCCAGTTTATACAGGACTTTAGCTAAAGCAAAAAGGGAAAAGACTACTAAAATAAATGACGAAAGTATTGATAAAGTTGTCTCAGATGCACTTAAAGAGTTCTCCAAAATTGGCTGGATCACACTCGATGATGACACCTTTGATCCTCTCCCAGCCTTTGATAGGATTACCAAGATATATTCTGATTACATAAACAATATTGAAGATTGGCTTAAAGGAGATAAAGTTTTATGAAGCAGTTTCCGAGAATATATAGCCTCTCTACTTTAGGACTAATTCATCATCAGGAATTTGATTATGAATTCCATCCATTAAGAACTGATTTCATAGGAGAAAGTGGGTCTGGTAAAAGTATGATCGGGGACTTACTTCAACTCATTTTCGTGGGATCGGAGGCTTTTGAGTCAGCAACTACAGGTATGGATCACCGAAAGCCTTCAGGAATGGTCTTAGAACACAAAAAAGGTAAGGGAACAGATTTTGCGTATGCATTTCTAAATATCGAGACTTCACTTAGTAAATGGTTATATCGGTCTAACCGTGCCAGTGATTTCGGTGGTATGGTGCCACTCTGAGGAAGGCGTAAATTGGTATTAATTTATCAAATTTCTTTAAGTTTTCTCATGGATTCTCCTTTTAGGTCGATGCGATGTGAAGAGTTG
>JAVKDO010000082.1:0-61472 GCA_040222235.1 Cyclobacteriaceae bacterium | reverse complement strand
CACCTTATAAGCACCTGAAGTCACTCCCGAAGGGAGTCTCTGTTGCAGGAAGCACAAGGTTGGATCATAGATTCCCTTCGGGAATGACTTCTAACCGCAGGTTTGCCATAAAGCTGTTATTTCTTAAGTGCCTACTTCAATGGATTAATATACTACCTCAATAGCTCTGCTCATGTACTAACTTTACTGCTCTACCTGATGGGTCGTTCATGTTCTTGAATGACTCATCCCATGCTAGTGCTTCTGGTGTACTACATGCCACCGAAGGCACAGAGGGCACGCATGATGCTGCTGAATCTGAGGGGAAATGCTCAGCAAATATCGATCTGTAGTAGTATTCTTCCTTTGACTGTGGAGGGTTAATAGGGAAACGATAACTGGCATTTGCCAACTGCTCATCCGAAATAGCTGCTGAAGTAAAGTCTTTTAGCGAATCAATCCAGCCATAGCCTACACCATCACTAAATTGCTCTTTTTGACGCCAAGCCACACTTTCCGGTAGGTAGTCTTCAAAAGCTTTGCGAAGTACCCACTTCTCCATTTTGTCGGTACCGGTCATCTTGTCGGCTGGGTTGAGGCGCATGGCCACATCCATAAATTCTTTGTCTAAAAAAGGAACGCGTCCTTCGACACCCCATGCGGCCAATGACTTGTTCGCTCGCAAGCAATCATACATATGAAGTTTGCTGATCTTGCGAACTGTCTCTTCATGAAATGCCTGAGCATTGGGTGCTTTATGGAAGTACAGGTAACCACCAAATATTTCGTCCGCTCCCTCACCAGAGAGTACCATTTTCACACCCATCGATTTGATGTACCTTGATAGTAGGTACATCGGTGTAGATGCTCTGATAGTCGTGACATCATAAGTCTCAAGATGATAAACCACATCCCTGATCGCATCCATCCCCTCCTGCACAGTGAAGTGCACTTCATGATGCACTGTACCAATATGATCAGCCACTTTCTGTGCAGCAGATAAGTCGGGTGATCCTTCTAGCCCTACCGCGAATGAGTGTAACTGTGGCCACCACGCATCGGCTTGATCTTCCGTCTCTATCCGCTTAGCAGCGAATTTTTTTGCGATAGCGGAAATCACGGAGCTATCTAATCCACCACTGAGGAGTACACCATAAGGCACATCGGACATCAATTGACGATGGACAGCAGCCTCAAGTGCATCTCTAAGGTCATCTATGCTGGTAGTATTGTCTTCCACCTTGTCGTAGTTCATCCAATCGCGCTCATACCATTTTTTCATGGTACCCACTTCGCTATCCAAAATATGACCTGGCAAGAACTCTTCCATCTTGTTACAGACACCTTCTAATGATTTGAGCTCTGACGCAACGAAAAAGTTGCCATATTGATCTGAACCCTTGTATAACGGGATCACACCGATCTGGTCACGACCTATTATATACTTGTCTTTCTCAACGTCATAAAGGGCGAAAGCAAATATGCCATTGAGCTCTTCAATAAAGTCAGCCCCTTTGGTTTTGTACAATGCTAGAATTACCTCACAATCCGAGTTGGTTTGAAAATTATACTGACCCTCAAGCTGTTTTCTGATTTGTTGATGATTGTATATTTCACCATTTACTGCTAGTACGAGCTTACCGTCCTCACTATACAGTGGCTGCTTCCCTGACTGCATATCCACTATCGCCAATCGCTCATGAGCAAGGATAGCCTTCTTACCACAATAAATACCGGACCAGTCTGGACCTCTATGTCTAATTTTCTTAGACATTTCCAACACTTGAGTTCTCAATTTCTGAGACTCAATCTTCAAATCAAATACACCAACTATTCCGCACACGGCAATTCAGTAATTAGGATTATAAAAAAACAATATCACTTGATGGACTTTCTCTAGGCAGATCTGCCTTAGCAGGAAGTATCTCTTGGGTTAATTTTACTTCGATAAATCATCCAAATGATTCAACACTCGAAAATACGATATTTATCACAAATCAATAAGTTCTTTGTGAATTTTTAGGATAAATGTTTCATTCACTACTACACATATCAATAATTGCAAGAATGAATTAAACACATTACATTATACATAACTATTGAGAGTTGGTGCCCAATTCGTTGAACCATGAGTATAAATAGAACAGAAATAAAAGCCCTTATAGAGCAAGAACTGATAACTCTGGAGACAGACATTATCGCACTACGAGAACTGACAAAACCCATATCTCCAGAGAATGCCATTGGAAGAATCAGCCGTATGGATGCCATCAACAACAAATCCATCAATGACGCATCCCTAAGACAGTCCGAGGAGAAAAAGGAAAAACTGATCGCGGCTTTGGACAAAATTGATCATCCTGATTTCGGGATTTGTATTAGGTGCAAGCAGCCCATTCCGATAGGTCGAATCATGCTAATGCCACATGCACAAAAATGTGTCAACTGCGCGTGAGATTAATAATTAGCAGAACCTAGTCCCTAGCCACTCCTGATTAATTATTTTCGCCAAAATTGATTCGCATGACTTGGCTTGAAGCATTCATTCTCGGTATCGTACAAGGGTTAACAGAGTTTCTACCTGTTAGCAGTAGTGGCCATCTGGAGATTGGCAATGTCCTACTTGGCGTGCAAGACTCTGATAACCTGCTCTTCGCAGTGGTGGTGCATGGCGCAACTGCCCTCAGCACCATTGTTGTATTTCGAAATGAGATACTGGACATTTTCAAAGGCATTTTGCAGTTTCAATGGAACGAAAGTTGGGTTTATAGCATCAAAATATTTATTTCTCTACTGCCTGTCATGGTGGTTGGGCTTCTGTTCAAAGATACTGTCGAGTCATTTTTTACTGGAAACCTCCTATTGGTAGGTTCGATGTTGATTGTCACGGCATTGCTTCTTCTTTTCTCAAGCTTCAAGAAGTCTCACGATGGCGAGGTGGGCTATATGGGGTCGTTCATCATGGGATTAGCACAGGCGATCGCTATCCTACCAGGAATATCGAGATCAGGCGCAACCATCGCCACGGGTTTACTGCTTGGATTTGACAAAGCCAAAGTGACCCAGTTCTCATTTCTTATGGTGCTCATACCAATCATTGGCGCAAGCCTACTGCAGCTAAAAGATTACTTAGAGCTTCCAGCAGGTGCCGGTTCAATCGAAGGGTCAGTTTTAGCCATAGGGTTCATATCGGCCTTCATCTCAGGTTATGTCGCCTGCAATTGGATGCTAGCTATAGTGAGAAAGGGTAAGCTGATCTACTTCGCGGGGTACTGCGCCGTAGCAGGAATCATCGCCATCATCTTTGCATAGTCATGGCCAGTCTTCAGCACACACTCCTAAGCCTCTACCTCAGAATACTTCAGCGGAAGCAATCCAACTCCAAGGAACCAGTCAAACTAAGACGGAAGCTCATCAATGATGTTGCCACTAAGTTCAAGCTACCTCCAGAGCTGAAATTAGAACGCTTATCTGCCAACGGGGTGCCTGTCGAATGGACTAGTTTTATGGAGCCAAGAGACAGGATCATCATGTATCTGCATGGAGGTGCTTATGTCGCTGGCAGCCTTCAGTCACATCGCCACATGGTGAGTGCGTTGGGCATAGCTTGTAAAGCTGAAGTGATGGCCGTTGACTATCGATTAGCTCCCGAACATCCATTCCCTGCCGCACTGGACGATGCGGTGAGCGCGTATTTATGGTTAGTAAAGAAGCATGGCTCGGAGAAGGTGATCATTGCAGGAGATTCTGCCGGTGGCGGTTTGGCAGTAGCCTTGATCGCCAAGCTATTGGAGGATCAGCTTGCAATGCCCAGAGCAGCCGTACTCCTTGCCCCTTGGCTAGACTTGACAGGTGAGAGTCCAACCATAGTATCTGTAGGCAAAAGAGATGTTATCTTAAGTAAAGAAATGCTCGCATCAAGTGCCCGGATGTATGCACACACCTACCCTCTTGATCAACCCTATATCTCACCTATCAACGCGCAGCTCTCAGGGTTTCCAGAAACATTGATTCAGGTAGGAACTAAAGACATGCTACTCAATGATAGCCGCATCCTCTCACAAAAATTGAAGCAGCATGGAAGCCACGTGGCATACGAAGAATGGAAAGGTGCCATGCATGTTTGGCAATTCTTCACCTACTTCTTACCAGAATCCAAAAAGGCGATCTCAAGAATCGGTGAATTCGCCGATAAGGTCTTTAACTCAACCACTACGGAATGAATTCCGCAGGTTGAATGGCATCAGACTAAAGTCCGATGAAATTAATACTGTCTTGTCTGAAGACAGTGGTTTTTTTCACTTCGTGAAAATTCATCCGACTTCTGAGACCAATAAAAAGCAGACATTCTGAGAATGTCTGCTTTACCATTAATCATCTTTGTTGATAGACTAGATTCAAAATCCAGAATAAGAGAGTTTAGTTTTGAGGGATTTACCACGATTCTTCAATATCTGTCCCTGCTCCTTCTTCATGAAATAGTTCTCAATTCCTGTTTCAAAAAACTTAAGTGAAATTGCAATTATACCTTTGAGAATTATACCCAAGTAAGGAATGACAACATATGATTCTATGAATGGCTCGAGTAGGTATTGCTCCGAAATGAATAAAATGATAGCCAAGGTCAACAAGATAGTCGAGGCTTTCTTACTAACCTTTGCTCTTGTTAGCTCGATAATCGTATTCTCGAGTAAATCGTTTTTCTTACCTATTTCCTGATTCTGGCTTTTAATCTTCTGATTAGCCATATCAAGCTTTTTCTGGAGTCTATCACTTATTCTAGTGATTACTCTAGTTTGATCTATTAAGTCTTTGTAATTACTGGCAAAGGATTCTGCATCTTCGAGATAGATGTCCTCATTTTCGATTTTCCGTCGATAACCCGACAGTACTCTCTCTTCTTCGGTGAAAAGATCTTTCATAGCTGGATATACTTAATACTGTTCGTAAGATAAGGAAAGTAAATAGAATTTTTCTAAGAAAGTGCCCCAGTTCTTCTAAATTTACGTGATTCCCCTAAGACTAATTGAAGTCAGTTAAACCTGCCACTCACCTAACTAAAAGGAGTGCCTAAACATTAAGCATAGACTCTCATAGGAGCGGTCTCCTTAGGTATTTTGATCTCAAAGTTGAAATAACTGTATTTCTCATCAATTTCGCTCATGCTGTATCGCAACTTCTGCCCTGTCTTGCGCGCCATATCCACCAAGCCCAACCCGGCATTTCCGCTATCATCCATGTGTGTCTCAGAGAGTATTCGTTTGTAGAGGGCCTTGAGTTGGCCTGTCTCCAGACGATTGATCAGATCTATTTTATCAATAAGGCTTTCCTTATCATCATTAGGGATATAGTTGCCCGTGACTATTTTATAGTATTTGTCACGGACTACCACCATGATCATACCGGAGTTGGACTCCATAAAGTCATAAGCACCATCCTCTACCGGCTTCATATGATTCACCATATTTTGTAAGCACTCCGTAGCAGAAGCATAAAATTTCCTCTTCAGCGCTCGGTCTACTTCTATTTCATCCACCCCGGTCTCGAGTATCTCAATTATGGCCATGACTATATTGAAGCTGATTTTACCCTTGTACAAGAGTAAGATATTGGAGTCAAACAGACTTTTGTATTGCTTTAGATAATCCACAGGAGGGGAAAAGTAATAAAAAAAAGATGAGCTAAAAAAAGACAAACAAAAAAGCCCCAGCTAACTAGCTGAGGCTCCATCAAATGAACGGATAAAAAACTTTACATGGCTTCACCCTTTTCGAGACTTTCGATAGCCGTTTTCAGCGCATCCTTATTAAGCTGATCAGGAGCCGCTTCATAGGCCAGTTTAGCGTGCTTCAAGGCCGTTTTATACTCACCTTTTGCAGAGTATCCTCGAGCTAATCCTACATTGATCGGCCAGGTCTTTGGAAAGCGCTTGGCATTCATTTTGAAAACTTCCATCGCACCATCCGCATCACCTTGACCTATCAATTGGCGACCATATTGATGAATCTGAAATACGGTGGTAGAAGGATGATTAAGTGCTTTGTCCATTACTTCTTTAGCCTCATCCGCTCTTTCCAGCTGAGTCAGCACATTGGCCTTAGTAGATAGGGTACCGAAGTTTTCATTGCCAAAGAAAGGAGCACTGATAGCTTGCTCTGCCCATGCTAAGCCTTTTTCCAGCGCATAGTCATTCTGGATACTCCAGTTCGCAGCGGCCTGCCAGTTTTGCCATACAAATCCAGCGCTTCCTGTAAGCTCTTCTTCAAATGTGCTGACATATAAGTCGTTAAGATTAGGCACACTGATTTTGAAAGGAAGCATCTTCTCTTCCCATTTTAATGCAAGAGTGGCCTCTGTAGGCTGGCGATCAACAAACTCATAAGTGAGCCACTCCGTGTACTCAGTATCTTTTGGACTTGCTTGTACTCTCAATGCATCTTTGGATTCTTCATAGAAGAAACTACCCCAGGCGTCATTTCGATTTGAAAAGACAAGAGTCCATGGCCCAGCCTCTTCTACCGCAATATGAAGTCCATAGGTGCCAGCTTCAATTGACTTCCCTTCTACTTCGACATCATGTGAAAATGTAATTGTGGTATTCTCATTAGCTCCTGCTCTCCATGGTGATGGATTGCGATTACCAAACCCTAAATCTGTGAATCCATACGGCACCAACTGCCCCCATATCTGCCCCTTACGATCAGTTCCGTTGGGAGCTGTCACGTCTGGACTGCTATAGTCGACTGTCACGCTGACCAAGCTGCCGATGTATTGCGTGACGCTGGCCTTTTGATTGTTTCCGTTAGGCGGAGTACTGAGAGTCTGAGCCGATAGTTGAAAAGTCAGACCTACCAGAATCGTTAGAAGTAGTAATAATTGCTTTTTCATTCAGTTTGCATTTTTGATTTATGGATTGCAACGCAATAGAACGATCAAGGATAAGATACTGTCTACAAGGGGGAGTTATAGTGCTGTGACCTGATGCATGTCGCCAAAGCGCCAGTAAATAAGAATCACAAAACTGGGGTGATGTTGGTTAAGCCTAGAGATATAACTTAATTGGCTTATCTCGTCATAAGCAGTTAGTCTCAAGAGGGGTCAGAAACAATTACCCTTCGAATAAGAAGGTTGGGTATCGGTTCTGCAACCTGTGGGGAGGGCTTATCTACGAGCTCTAGGAAGTCCGTATTCAGCGATCTCGGCCACTTGAGCATGCTCAAATTGACGAAAATAGTTATCTCTTTCAAGGTCAGAGAAATTCAGTTCACCAATCTTATTAAAGTGCTGTACCTGCTTCTGAGTAAGAAGTCTGACAAGTCCGTTTGATAGTTTATTCTTCACAATGAATATCATTGAAATGTTCGAAATCCCGTAAAAGACACATGTGATTACAAAGGGTAACTGGTTTTGGTACTTAATTTTTTTCTTCTCACTAATTCCGCTTTAGCTCTTTCGTAATACTTAAATCCGAAAAAACTAGTGGCAACAACTGTAAGCATAAAAATAAACCAACGTATCATATTTCAAATGGCCTTTGATGTATAGTCAAATAACAATGAGCTCACCCCCAAAAAGAAATAGAAAAATTTTAAGCATCGACTGGGCTATCGAGCTAATAAGCAATATCTAATTGTCTGGAGCAATGATAATCGTGTCTGACACAATCGCTGCAGCACCAAAATAACCTAGTACTATTTCCTCTGGATTACTCTGGCTGGTCATGTTACCTCTTAGAATGGCAGGGGCCGTTCCTGAAGACTGTCCCAAGGTAGTGGCTTGGGCGATAAGCAGGTCATAGTAGTCAAAGGCTCTCTCGGATATTGACTCTTGTTGCACAACAATCGTATCCAAGCGGCCAAACAATAATTGGGGTACCTCCAACTGAAAGTCATTGCCGTCAACAAATCGATCTGAGAAGATTATAATTGATTCAATATCAATCAATGGATTGGCATTTTGAGTAATTCTCCATCGATAGAAATTGTCCACATTGGGCGGGTCTTGTATGGTGCTACCCAAGAAAAATTCCTCCTGTATGATCCCATCAATTATCGTAGGAGGGAATACTTCTTTATAGAAGAGGCTATCAAACTCTGGCACTATATTCAGCGGCTCAGGGGAAGAGACTACCTGCGTACCATCTGAAAGAATAATCATGCTAGTGTATGTAAAACCTATCTCCCCTTCCCAATCAGGAGAGGACAAATAGATCCCAGGCGATTGTTCTGCAAAGTCAAAAACACCTCCTCTGTTATCCATTACGCTAACTGAAGCATTGAGAACCTTGGGATTGGGAGCTGTGTCATTGAAGTTGTTGGTGATCGATAGCTTGATTTCATAGGGGCCAGGTTGATCTGTAATCCACCCCTCTACCACGAGTCGCTCAGGCCCATCTGGAATGTCGATCTCAATTGGATCCTCACATGAACTAGCCAGCGCTAATAGAAACAGCGATATGATAGTTAGTCTCAACACTAGAATCGGAAATTATATGTCACCGATGGAATAAAGGTGCCCAATATTGAATATCTCACAACTTCCGCTTGGTCTGACCCCTCCTCTTGTCTAAAGAGGTACGAATATGCATTTCTTCTTCCATAAAGGTTGTAGATAGAGAATGTCCAATAGTCTATCTTTTTCTTGGGCTTCCCATTCGACCTTATCTTCTTTCCTTCTAATCTAGCAGAGATATCAAGTCGATGGTAATCAGTAAGCCTGAATTGATTGCGCTCATTGAAGCTGGGTAGGACTATATTATCATAAACATATTTTCCTTCCGGAAAGGTGATGGGTCTTCCAGTCGCATAGACAAAATTAGAAGATATCGTCCATCTATCGTTGATCGAGTAGATTCCCGATAGGGAAAAGTCATGGGTGCGATCAAAATCTGATGGAAAATAGTCTCCGTTGTTAATCTGCTCGGTCACGTCAACAGCGTTGATCTGCCTTTCTGATTTGGACAAGGTATAGCTCAGCCAGCCCCTGAATCGCCCTACTTTTTTCCTGAGGTAGAGCTCCAAACCATAAGCTCGGGCGTTCCCCTGAATCACCTCTGTTTCTATAGTCTCATTTAACACAAGGTCAGCACCCTCCTTATACTCAATAATATTGTCCGTTGATTTGAAATAGGCCTCAGCAAAAAAATCTAGATTCAACTCAGGTATCAACTTGTAGTAGCCCAGGGTGTATTGATCCGAAAATGACGGATCTATGTGAGTGTCGCTAAGCTTCCAAATATCCGTCGGAGAAGGAGTAATCGTATTTGAAATCAAATGAATGTACTGGTTGGCTCGATTATAGCTCGCCTTAATCGTATTACCAGTGCCAAAATTGTAATTGATTGAAACACGCGGTTCAAGATTTTGAAAGTCCTTGATCAGCTCTCCATTGGAAAAGCTGGTCGTGTCTGTAATATTGCCTCGCTCCATGGGTTGATTAGGTAGGTAGGTATAGACATCTTCGGGACCAAAATTATAAAATGAGGAATAGCGCAATCCGTAGTACATCACCCAACGCTCGCCAATATTTTGTTGGAAGTTGGCATAAACATACGGTTCCAGCCCATGCTCGGAATCAATAGAGACCGGATTGTTAAAGCCGTCATCATTTAAAGGCAATCTATCACCTGGGTTGAGCCGGTGAAGGATAGCACCACTACCAAACTCCAAGGTAGATCTGGGAGAAATAAACCAAGTAAAGTCAGCTTTGGAAGAGTAATTTCTCACGTTGGAAGATCCAATAAACTGGCCAGACTCCTCCGGGTTGGAGACTTCATATTTGTAATCACTATAGCTGAGTGTAAAGTTACTGAAAAGGCGATTTGAAAATATATGATTCCACCTCCCCGTGACAGTGCGATTACCCCATTGCCTATCAATCAACAGGCCATCATTATTGTTGTCATTACCAATGTAGCTTGAGAGGTAAAAATGATTCTTCTCATTGGGTCTCCAGTTGATCTTGGCATTGTAGTCTTGAAAATTAGTACGACTATCGTCAAGTCCTGAAATAGCCGATACATAGTCAAAAAAGCTTGTACGCGCTGAGATCAAGAAGCTACTTTCATCCTTCTTAAGTGGCCCCTCAAGCATCAGTCGTCCACTTACCAAACCTAAGCCACCTGATAGACGCATTTCTTGATCATTTCCTTCTTTCTGCCTAACGTGAATGGCAGAAGAAACTCTACCTCCGTAAGTACTGGGCACATCACCTTTGAAGAAAGTGACACCCTTGATTGCGTCTGGGTTAAAAACCGAAATCAATCCATAGAAATGATTACTGCTATAAATCGTCGCTTCGTCTATCAATATTAAGTTTTCATCTACGGCACCTCCACGGACATTAAGGCCAGAGGCGTCCTCTCCAATATTGCGGATGCCAGGAAGTAGTAAGGCACTCTGATAGATATCTACCTCACCTAATAAATAGGGAATATCACCAGCTAGTTGCATGTCTATTTTATTGACACTAGTGCGGATTCCTGTGATCTCATGATCTGACTCGAAGGAGGTAACCACCACTTCATCTAGTTTCAATCTAGCTGGAACAAGTTTCAGCTCAAGCTGTACATCCTGCTTCAAGTCGACATCAAGCAGTAGTGGTTCATATCCCACATACTCGACGGCAAGATGATACTGTCCGGGTAACAGCGACAAGGCATAGTAGCCATAGTCATTGGCTGCTATGCCCTCTGTGGAGCCGAGAACTCTGATCGTAGTACCCAATAGCGCTTCACCGTCTGATCGATCTCGAATAAAGCCACTAATGGTATATTTCTTCTTGACAGCCTTGAAGAGCAGTATCTCTCTACCCATAAGCTGATAGTCGAGCTTGTCACCACATATCAGCTCGATCAAATAGGCGATATCATCTTTGGTCACGCTTAGTATTCGATCCTTATCCAAAAAGTCATTGGCATAAGAAAAACTATAACCTTGACTTTCCAACTCAGTGATGAGTTGAGCCACAGAATACTCGCGGAAATCTAGGGGAAATGTGGTTTTTTGAGCCAGCAGTGCTGTTGCCCCAAAGGAGAGAATTGTGAATAAAACGACGAAACTGCGTGCAATGATTGGCGGCACTAAAAAAACCATTAACTCCAAAACGAAAAAAGCGATCTAAAAGATCGCTTTTTTCGAAGTTATGTTAATTTCAGCACCCTTTGCCTGATATCAAATACTCATTTGTACTACTAGCGCTAATTTCCACATTCAGCACAAGCTCTAGTACTTGGAGTACCTCATCAATACTCTTGTTATCTAACCTGGAGGTTAGATGACATTTCCCGATGTTGCTATTCTTTAGCCTGATAGACACATTGTAGTGTGTGCCGATATCTTGAAGCACCTTCGTCAACTGGACATTGTTAAACTCTAGTACACCTGACTTCCAGGAAAGTATGTTGTCCGTAATTGCAATTGGCTTGATGATCCCTGAGGAGTTATCTAAATAGACGCCCTGCTCGGCTGTCAATATTTTTTCACCGTTATTAGCATTGGGACTAACTGAAACACTACCCTCTTCGACAAATACCTCTGTACGTTGATCTGATTCTTTCACCAAAAATTTTGTGCCCAGCACCGTCACTTCCAGCTTTTCCACATTCACTACAAACGGTTGATCATTGGACTTTCGCACCTCAAAAAAGGCCCCTCCGGTCAACATAATTTCGCGCTCATGTCCAAAGTCGCTGGAATAGCTAACACTACTGAAAGGCATGAGGGTGACTCTTGAGCCATCCGGCAATTGTAATTCTTGAGGGACATCTGAACTCGTCATTTCGACCATGGCCATTGAGTCGGCAGAAGGTGTAGCGAGTTGAAAATAGACACCCAGTCCAATACCTAGTACAAGTACAACCGAGGCTGCCACTCTAACCCAAGGTTGGCTCCACATAGGGACAACATTGACTTCTTCAGAAGAAGATATTTTTGAATTGATGGTATTCCAAGCCTGTGAAACGTCGAAATTCACTTCTGATGGCTTCAAATCTGCGTTCTTCCAGACAGCCTCTATCTGCTTAAAATAAGACTGATGTGATGGCTTTTCAATCAACCATTGCTTGAGCTTTTTTTGCTCGTCGATACTCGCCGATTGCTGCAAGCATTTCACAATGGTCTCCTGGTTAATGTTCATATATCTTACTGTCAAAGCTTTTCCACCCAACCCCCAAACTACATCCAAAAAATCTTAAATAAAACCGATATCATGCTCGCACCGCTCTCTGTAGTTCGGCCGGTTTGAAGTGCGGCCCTCAACTTCTTCAGTGCAATGCCCATCTGGTTTTCCACGGTCTTTTCCGAGACCTCTAGTTCTTCCGCAATTTCGCGGTAGGTCAGTCCCTCTTCCTTAGCCAGCAAAAAGATGAGGCGACATTTTTCCGGTAGGTCAGAGATGGCTTGTCTCAGACGTGTCTTTAAGTCGCTATCTGTCAAATAAGCGTCAAACTCTAACTCCGCCTCAGCAGCGACATCAACGGACTCGGTCATGGCTTGCTCTTTTGGAAGCTGATTTCGGATATAGTTGATACCTCTATAACGAACTGCGCTGTACAGATATGCGCCTACGCTACCGCTAATATTGAGGTCGGATCGGCGCTCCCAGAAGTTGACAAATATCTCCTGTACAATTTCTTCGCTGACTTCAGCAATGCGCACATACTTGAGTCCGTGCCGACAGAGCGCTGCATAATGTGTATCAAAATAGTGCTTAAGGACGGCTTGATCACCTGAAGCCAATTGCTCGAGCAGCTGCTGATCTGACATATTTGCTAGTTCCCTGGCCATCTAGGGTAAAGCTAAAGTATGTCTGATAATCGTGAAGTGCCGAATAAGCTTTATTGGAATGCTTCGGCGAAAAAGTCTCTAAAAATAATCAGTGGTGTAAACCCATTCTCGAAGAAATTGTCAGCGGTGACTGCCAACACAAAGTTTTGATGAGGTACCACAAAAAGGTATTGGCCTCCTGCTCCTTCCGCGAAGTAAGTGTCATTTTCCGGTAGGATGCCTGAAAAGGTGCTCAACTCCGAAAAAAGCTGCCAGCTATAGGCAAAGTTGCTAAATCTATCAATCTGAAACTGCTGAGAGGTGCTGGTCGTCACCCATTCCTCGGAGACCAGCCTCTGCCCTTTCCATACGCCGTTATTGAGATAGAGGTCTCCAAGCTTGGCAAAGTCTATCAGGTTGAGAGATAGTCCGAAACCTCCATTGACATTACCGAATGCATCGGCCTGCCAGCTAGCTGAACCTATGCTCATTGGGGCGAAAAGCACCTCATTGACAAAGTCCACAAAAGGCTGTCCTGAAGCGCGCTCAAGAATCTTTGCGAGCAGTACTCCATGCGTAGAATTGTACGAGTATCGCAATCCAGGTACTGCATCCATATCGCGGGTTAGAGCATGCTCAATCCAGTCATTGGAAGCTGTAAGACCATTTAGTGAATTGTTGGGGTTGAGGACGGGCACACCTGTCTCATACCACGCAAAACCTGACTTCATCAATAGTAAATGTTCAACCGTGATCTCGCCTTTCAGTGGCTCAAAATTGAAAGCAGCTGGATAATCAGGGAAAAAGACGCTAATGGGTGTTTGAATACTATCGAGAAAACCTCGATCAAGAGCGATCCCGGTAAGCATTGACATCACGCTCATCGTAGCTCCGCTAAGAAACTGATCCGTCTCTCGATCTCCTCCTTCATAGTAGTTTTCGAAAATTAGCTTGTCATCCTTGATCGCCACCACCCCACGGATCTGATCAAAGCCACCTTGTCGAAGGTTCTCATCTAACTCAAAAAGTGTGCTTTCATTTAAGTCTACAGATGATGGTGATCCATACTTCCAAGGTGCTGTATCCGGTATCTCTTCCTCATTAAAGTAACAAGACGAAAACACGATCAAACCAAAAATCAACAATCTACTCTTCATCACCAATATCCTCCTCTCTTGGCCACTTCAGCCTTTTAAACAATCCAAGCTTTAGACCAATTCTAAAAGTACTTCCATTGAAATCAGTGAACTCATCTGTATTGAAGTCATAACCACTAATAAAGCGATAGCCAAACGCTGCAGTGAGCTTTGTATATCTCAACACCTGGTAATCTATGGTCAATGAAGGGTTGACTGATGTGAATCTTGTACTAAAAATATCAAAACCAGATTCAGCATACTCTACTTCCATCTCTCCGAAACCAAGTCTTCCATCAACTCCTGCAGAAAACGCATCCGAAACTGGCCACATATAGCCTGCATGAACACCGCCGTAAACCATCTCAAGATCAAAGCCATTGGGAAAGATAAGAGGGAAATAAACCTCGTCGGTCATCACGGAGACGAACGTACCAAAAGAGATTCTATCATTAATTAACACACCCCAGCTCAGTGCCATGTTCGACACGCTTTGGTTTAGCAACGATGTGCGCTCAAGCTCTGCTGTCACATAGGGGTTAATCCTTGATTGCTTAATCCAGATGTAACTTGCAGTGTCAATTTCAAATGCTAGCTCCTCTTCTTCGGCTTGAGCTAATGACAAATTGCCTGACGAAATCAGAATTAAAAGGAAGAGGTATCTCACAACTGCAATTTAACAACAAACACAGGAACTGCGAGGTACCCCTAACGATCTTCTACTCGTATTTTAGGTTATCTGTAGGATTGGATAGTGCTGCTCGGGCCGATTGGAAGCTTACAGTAACCCACGCGACAAGCAGGGCGAGTAAACTCCCCACTATAAAAATCATCGGTGACAGGTTCATCCGATAGGCAAATCCATCCAGCCAACCACTCATGATGTACCACGAAATCGGTATAGCCAATACTACCGCGATGATCAATAATTTAGTAAAATGACCAAGCAACATGATAATCAGCCTTGTGACACTCGCGCCAAGGACTTTACGAACACCGATCTCTTTCCTCCTCTGCTCGGCTGTATAGGCAGACAACCCAAATAATCCCAAGCAAGCTATGAATAAGGCGAGCGAAGTAAATACTGTGAAAATGCTACCCAGCTTTTGCTCAGCTCTATATTGAGCTTCGAATACCTCATCCAAAAACTGATAGCTGAAGGGAACAGATGGGGAGAACTCTTCCCAGTTACTCTCCAGTTTTGACAATAGTTCAGGATAGTTGTCTGAGGTAGTTTTGACAACAGTGTAATAACCTCTGAAAGGTCCCATATAAAGCCCCATAGCGCCTACATTTTCATGAATAGACGAATAGTTGAAATCCTTGACTACACCGATCACCTCAAATTCACTCTTGCCTGCTACGGTAAAGTCTCCTAGTACTTCTACAGTTTTTCCGATAGGGTCTTCTAATCCAAATCTTCTCACAGCTGTCTCATTGAGTACGATAGCACTGGAATCGGCTGGTCTTGAAGAATCAAAAGTTCGACCCTCGAGTAACTCCATACCGAATGCATCAAAATAGGAAGGATCAATATTCCATATCTGTAATGATACCGTCGCATCTACGTTCCCATCACCTTTGGGCTTAAAAGCATTATCAGATCGGCTGGTACCTGTAGGAATAAAACTAGTCACAGAGACCGCCTCGACCTCAGGGAGCTGATTGAGTTTATCAGTAAAGGGCACTAAATTATTTCTTAGCGTATTGGAATTTTCAATCAGCACTACTTTATCTCGATCAAACCCCAGGTTCTGCGTTCGGATATAGTTGAGTTGATTAAATACGATAATAGTGCCTATGATCAGCACTAAAGAAATGGCAAACTGAAATACAACCAAGACACTTCGAAATGAAGCCTTGCTTTTGCCAACGTGGATGTTATTTTTCATTATCTCAACCGGCTTGAACTTAGAAAGGTAAATGGCTGGGTATATACCAGCAATCAATCCTATTAAGACTCCTCCAAGAACAAATTTCCACCAAAGGGCAGAAGGGCCAAAAAGTGGGTCGACGATTTGCTTGTCAACAAATGCATTAAAAATTGGAAGACAAACAATGACCATTATAAGCCCAATAGTGGTGGCCAAAACAGCTTGAAAAACTGATTCGGTAAGAAACTGTGTAATCAAGTCAGATCTAAAACTGCCCATCACCTTTTTGATCCCTATCTCCTTAGCTCTTGTAGACGCTCGAGCAGTTGATATATTGATGAAATTGATGGCTGCAATCAGTACTAAAAAAGCACCAACTGCCATGAAGATATAGATGTACTGCATGCTTGAGTTAGCTCCTAACTCCACGTCAAGTCCCGATGTGAGGTGTATATCTGTGATAGGCTGGAGATGGTGCCTGATGATTCCTCCCCCTGCCATGGCATCCTCATAAGAGATACCAGCCATAGCCTGAAGTTGCGGCCCATAGTATTTGGCATAGACATTTGAGAATTTATTTTCTAGGTCGGCTATCCTAGTACCCTCGTGAAGCAGGAAATAGGTGTGGTAATTGTTCGATAGCCATATTTGGTTATTGGCATCTTGATAGTTCTCCATTGATATGAGAACATCAAAACTAAAATGAGTCTGAGTGGGTAGGTCTTCAACCACAGCAGAAACCTCGTAGCTAATATTATTGATGCTCGTAAAAGTCTCACCGACAGGATCATTATCTCCAAAAATGCGCTGCGCCGACTTATGAGATAGCACTGCTGTATTTGGCTCTGTTAATGCATTCGCTAGTGTGCCATGAACCAGTTTAAAATTAAAAACTTCCAAGATCTCCTGATCAGCAAACATCAACCCTCCTAGCTCAACTAGCTCATCTTGCTTTTTTACCAAGATGGAACCTTCATTTCTGAATCGACCGGCCTTCTCAATTTCAGGGAACTCACTTTTATAAGCTGCCGCTAAAGGTGCTGGACTCACGGCAAAATGCCAGTAGTTGTCTGCCATCTTCAGTTCGGCAGCCACCCGTACGATTCTATCGGAATTCTCGAAATGTTCATCAAAGGACATTTCGTCCAGGACATAAATCGCTATATAAGCAGCACTGGCCAGTCCAATGGCCAAGCCGATGATATTGATCCCAGAGTAGAGTTTCTGCTTCAGCAGATTGCGCCAGGCAATAATAATATTAAATTTTAGCATAGTGAGTTTATTTGAGTTTTGACTTATTCTTTTTAACGCGAATGGTCGTAAAAAATGGAGCACATGATAGGCATAAATCCAAGTAGACTTCCATTGGGGAAGATCCCCTAGCCGCTGATAGTATTCGAAAAGATCGCCTTGTATCTCTTCCAGAAGATCGCCTTTGACAAAAAATTCTAATAAGCGATCAGGCCATTTCGGTGGCTCGCGATGATCAGACATCAAATGATAGCCGGCCGAGTGATAAATCCGGGATCTGTTGCCACAACGTAACTCTTAAATCACGCGCATTCACGAGCGCACGTTTACCACTGGCAGTGATAGTGAAAATGCGCTTACGACGACCTCCTCGCTCAGACGTAGCACCGGTCATCTCTGATTCCAAAAAGCCCTTTTCCGTTAGGCGGCTGAGCGCTGAGTGAACCGCGCCAATAGCTACTCTCCTACTGGCCTGCTCTTCAAAAGCATCGACCAGTGCCAAGCCGTAAGCATTGTCTCTTAGAACTCCGACTAAAAGAAGTATGATTTCCTCAAACTCACCAAGATGTGTACCTTTCATTTTCGCATCTATTTCGTATATGTAGAACATATATACGGAAGGCATAGAAGTATGTTCTACATATACGAATATAACCTACTAAGACTTGGATTCTTCCATATCGCGCAACTCGTAGTTGAGGGCTTTTGTGGAGATCTGAGTTTCGTAAAAACTGATAAATAAGGAGATCAATAGTAAAATAAGGCTAGTACCAAAAGCTAAGTAACCTTCCATCTCCAATCCGAGAAATAGAAAGAAGATGGAAAGTACACACCCGACGAAGCTCAAAATTCCAGCTGCCTGCATGTAGCGAATAAGGTCCATCCTGAGCCTAAGGTTAGCAATCTGCTGGGTTACATAGGCATAATCTGGCTGCTCCTGATGCCGTTTGTGCAAGCTTCTAATCAGATTGGCAATTGCCAAAAAACGATTGGTATAGGCCAGAAGTAAAAGAGTAATGGCAGGAAAAAGAAGTGCTGGTGTTGAAAGGCCGATATCCATAAGGGAGAATTACAATCCACCCAAATATCGGAAGCTCTCGGTATTCTTGATCACCCTACCGGGTAAATTCTTTGTTAGCTCACCATCTTTCACCATGAACTCCCCTCCTATCAACACTTGCTCAATGCCCGCAGGGTATTGATGGGGGTTGACAAAGGTGGCCTTGTCTTCAATCTCTTCGAGATCGAATATGACGATATCTGCCGCATAGCCTTCTTTGATCATGCCTCTGTCTTTGAATCCCATGAACTGTGCCGGCAAACTGGTAGAGGATCGGATAGCATGCTCGACTGAGATCACTCCCCTCTTCTTAGCGTAGTGCGCAATCTTACGAGGGTAGGTACCGTAGTATCGCGCGTGTACCGGAGGATTCTCAGGAGGTGAAATACCCGCATCAGTAGTTGTGATCAACCAGGGTGCCTGGGCCAAGATTTCGATATCCATTTCCGATAGGGAAAAGCCGCGTAATCTGGCTCCCCCAGGACGGTCAGGGTAACCTTCGCGCTGAAGCTTGACAGCTACCTCGACCAGTGATATGTCTAACTCTTGCGAAAGTGCCAGTATAGACTTGCCGATAAAGGACTCATCGGGATAGTCAAACACTATTATATTCTCAGGCCCACCGCGGCGCTCGAGCTCTCTTTTTACATCCTGAAATAGCTTCGCCCGTTGCTCATCATTTTCAAGCACCTCGGTCAGCGCATCCTTGAAGGTCGTCTCGGGACCGGAATTATCATCTGCGCTACCGGTAAGACTCGATCTCCAGCGGTCTCGCTCTATAGCCCATCCGGGAATAAGCTCCGTATTGCCATCTGTACCAGTAGTATTGTAGGGATATTGGTCAGCCCAGATATCTACACCTCTGTTACGGGCGGTCTGGATGAGGTTTACTATAGCCGTAGATACACCCCAGTAGTCCGCACCCTTTACCTTCACATGGGTTGCACTTGAGGTTACACCAGTCGCTTCAGCTACCGCAATGACTTCCTCGATATTTTCCAACATAGTAGTCTTCTGCATATCGCGACTTGGCAAGAACCACATCGGATCAGATCCAGAAGCCCTTTCATGAACGATATAGACTCCTCCCCATGGTTTAACTGTGCTGACCAGACTAATCACCTCCTCAGTGTTTGACCATCTACCTGGAACATACTCTAAGCCTGCACTCATGCCAAAGGCTCCCGCTTTCATACCTTCAATGATCTGGCTTTGCATATTCTTTATCTCCTCAGGAGTCGCCAGTCGCTTAAAGTCTTCACCCAATGCACGATAGCGAATACTGTTATGGCCGACAAGCACAGCTACATTGGGGCCATGGCCTTGACGTTCAAGTTGAGCTATCTGGTCTGCTATGGATTCCGGGCTCCTGCCATCATGATTGACCACCACGGTGGTGATCCCTTGCATGACGAGATTATGGGCAGCTTTCATCATTGGGTGATCTTTCCTTATGCCACTAACATCACCTTGATTACCATCTGCGTGAGAATGTATATCAATGAACCCTGGAGATACTATTTTGCCACGAACGTCGATCACCTCTTTGCCGTCTGACGGCTGAAGCAATCCCAACTTGACGATCTTGCCATCTACAATACCCAAGTCTTGATAATACCAAGGGTTTCCAGAGCCGTCCATGACTTTTCCATTCAGGATCACGAGATCATAGGACTGGGCGGATAAATTATATGTAAGAACTAGGGCTAAAATTGAGAGTATTAGTCTATTCATGGTAGTGCGTTTAGGATAAGAAAATCGGAAGATTTGATCGGCTAATCAAGGCTCTTATTACGAGCGGTCAGTTAGTACTGATAATCTCAAATTCCACGCGGCGATTTTTCGAGCGACCCTCGTCTGTATCATTATTATCAACAGGGTATTCACTGCCAAACCCTCTGGACTCGAGACGCTCTCGTTCGATCCCATTTACCGATAGGTAGCTCATGACCGCAGCTGCTCTGTCCTGAGATAGCCGGAAGTTGTACTCTGCTGTACCGATATTGTCCGTATGGCCTGAAATCTGAATACGGATCTCGGGGTTTTGAACCAGAAACCTTCCCAACTCATTGAGCTCGTCGTAAGAAGCAGGAAGTAGTACTGACTGGTCGAATTCAAAGTAGATATTGTCTAAGACGATTTTGTCACCTTCGGCTATGTCTCCAAAATACTCTGACTTGATGGGCTCAGGCACTGGAGGTTGGTCTTCGGTAACATCAGCGACAAAGACTGGCTCTTCTGGGATCACCGGTCTCACTATGACATCATCTATAAAGTAGTACGAGATCATTGGTCTGTCCTTTTTGGGCACTTCCATAGTTTGTGCAAACAGATTTTGTCCCTTGCCATTCTTGGTAATAGTAGTGACTTTGTCTGCATCGAAATTTCCGATAGTAAGCACCGACTCGCCTCCTTCTGCCATATACACTCCTGAGATGGTCATCCATCCATCTGTAGAAGCCAGGGGCACATTCGGATCACTCTTGATCTGTGGTTTGAAATAGGCGTACTCGATAGGCATCCAATCTATGGGAGGTGCACTCTTGGTGAGCAACATACCCATATTGCTTAATGCATACTCACAGTTTTCTGCTAAGCTCACCGACACCTCCAGATGGTACTCCTTATCCTTCTCCAGAGGTTTCAGCAGGTTGGTCACTAAGAACTCCCGATGATTAGACTTGAGTTTCCAACTCTTACCGCTCTTCGACTTCAGATAGTTGATCATGCCGACATAACCATCTCCAGTCTTAGGCTCTTGTTGACCAAAAAAATTAGACGGCACTCCCATTTGTCCTTGTTCGGCACATCGATTGAAAAGGTCAGGTGATGGGTCCGCAGTACCAAATCCCATCCAATAACGAGTGAACCGAAGTTGATCTAGGGTAGTGGGACAGATTCGAAAATCCTCGAAGCTGTGGTTGGCCACAAGATTTTGCGCCGACCCCAACATTGGAATTAATAATAGCAGAATACTGCTTAAAAGGAATTTTAACATTAAGATTGACCCTCAGAAGGAAGTTAACTAATCCGTAAGATTATTCAATAATCTGAACGGCTCAAGCTTCTTACCTGATATCTGAGTCTCGTATAATTTTTTTGCCTCCTTTAGTTTTTGGGCACCATCTTGACGCAAAAGTGACTTGAGCGAATTGAGACCAGATACGCCTTCCATGATTTTAGGAAGGACTGCACCAGTTTTTAAGCCGAGCATTGGCGCAACCTGGTCTCCAACCAAGTAGGCAGTAATCGCTGCTGGGTCGATAGATCCAGTTTCAGAGAAACTTGTTTTCATGTAGTCGTGTAACGCCTTTGTCAGCGCCACGCCCTCTTTGGACTTTCTAAAGTTACGTTTGGCGATTGCCTTCTCAAGGTTGAACGCCTCACGAGAATCCGATGGAAGTAGTCTCTCGGATACTCCCAGAAAACGACCGATGGTATTCCACATATCTATGAAACTCCAAGCCTCCTCAACAGTGACTTGATACCCTAGTTTTCGCAATCCTCGGATAGAAATCAATGAGAAGGCCAGGTTGGTTCCTGCCATGTCCTCCTGATTTATTGGGGTACCCAATGACTCTGGCCAATGATCCGACTTAGTAATGTGATATCGAATAGCAGCATGCATCAGTCGTACTTTTCCTGCTGATACTATACCCTTGCCCTCATTGGAGAATGCATTGACCTCAGAAACATCAAACACAAAGGCCGCTGTTTCCAACAGCCGCTTCTCCGGTGATTGACGAATGCGCTTTGACTTGTAAAGTACCTGAGCACCATCTGCTGCGGCGTAGCAATATGGAAGCGATAGGAATCCCAAAGTAGCCAAAAGCTCCTGCGCATACTTACCAAAAACGGATTGACCTGCTACCCAATAGTCCAAAGGAATCTTTTCGGCTTGTTCCTTAAGCTCCTTAAAGTATTCGGCTAGAGAAAGTGGAAACGACTCGGGGATCAACTGATTGTTATGCTGGTAGGCATTGTATTCTTGCTCCACCATTGGATTGTACCCTATCTGGAATAAATTACGAACGACGTTATCTGCCACCTCATCTCCCTGCAGCCGCATTTGTGTGAGGTGGGTATCGTTATATGATTTTAGCTCGCTCATCTAGTACTTAACATACAACACGTAGAATTGATTTAGAAAATGGAGAATAAAGCGCTGGCCTTTTTCAAGGCTAATATTGGTCAACCATCCACAAATAGTCCTTCGCCTGTAGGCAGATGGCTCAATGGGAAACTCATCAAAGCTGAAGAAGGCAACCTTGCGTGGGAATATGAAATAAGAAAAGATATGACCAACCCAGGTGCTATCCTCCATGGTGGGATAGCCTCTACCATGCTGGATGATGTGATGGGAGCCACGGTCTTCTCGACCAATAATGAGTTTATGTTTACCTCCATCAACTTGAATGTCGATTTTCTTGCTAGCGCAAAAGCCGGAGACATTGTGACATGTGAAGCCAAGGTCATAAGAAAAGGCTCCAATGTGATTCACATAGAAGGCTGGCTTAAAAAGGGAGACAAAATTTTGGCTAAGGCAGCCTCAAATCTCATCAAAACAAGAGTACCTGTCCCGATCTAGAAAGCACGCAAGATGCGCATGCTGCTACCATGATTAAGCGGCTCAAACTTTGAATCAGCATATTTGAAGAAGCGAATGGCCATTACCAAGAATATCCCCGTCTTCATAGGAACCGATCGCCCTTGGTTGACTGATAGCTGACCTGTCATTGGCTGTACAGGAAAGTTGAGTAGTGGAAGCATTTGTGTCTCAAAAGACCCATACTTTCCCTGAAAATCAGGGTTAGCTGGAAAGTATTCGCCAATCTCTTCATCGTAGTAGAAATCTGATAAAGATACTATATGAGCACTTATCTTAAAATTGGTAGTCCCCTCAGGGGCATCAAACATCTGCGCAGGAATGAACTCAGGAAAATGCAATATCGCCTGCCCTCGGTGTGATCCTTCTCTAATAAAAAACCTATCGCTAAAAGCAGTTGGGAATGGTCGGTCTGGATTAAAATCAAAGCCTTTAAGCGCATCTGCATGATCACTGAGCACAAATGAACGCGTTCCCGTTCTACCTTCTTCCAGCTTCGCCAGATTCCTAAACTGAGCAGTCAGCTTACCGGAAACATATTTTTCAGAGATTTTGTATAGCTCTGGCGGAATTGAATCTCGAAGTGACTTGGCTAGAATAGAAGCTACTCCAAACTCTTTCTGATTATTTCTTAACTCTAAATAAGAATCTTGATTTTTGATTTGATCTGCGGTAGGTCCACCTTTCCGCGCAATGATGGTGTGATCAACACCCTTAATTTTGTATGCTCGGTACCCCTTGGGAATCTCGATAACCTCTGGTTCGCGCAGGTCTAAATTGTTGGCCATTCTTGGTATTATTTACTAGCTGGTTATTAGGTAAAAAACACTGAAGATATCAGTGAAAAGAGCAGTGAATTAAAAAATCCCTACTCAATCCTTAAATATTCTAAAATATGTGCAATTATCCAAGCTCTTAAGACTAATTCATACCTCAGGCATCCATATTTCAATGCATACTCTATCAAATTCGTCTTAATATTTACAAATCAAGCAGTTATGCTTAATCCATGCTAGGGAGATTTCCTATATTGCTAGGTGAAATCACTAATAATCAGAGGAGACATGAGTGCGGCAAGGTACAATTCTAAATAAGCACAACTTTACCAGTCATATGCCGACCAATTCTCTTGTCATATTTCCAAAACCTTATTATGTTTCAAGTAGTCTAAAGAAGTAGAGTAACGAGATCGCTTTTCAACCCAACACCTTACAATGATCAAAGACGAAAGTTTTATAAGTAACCTGAAGTATGACTTACCAGCAGGCCTGGTAGTTTTCTTAGTGGCTTTACCTCTCTGCTTAGGCATTGCGTTGGCATCAGGAGCTCCGCTGTTTGCAGGTATCATCGCAGGTATCGCTGGTGGTATTGTAGTTGGATCGTTGAGTGGAAGTAGTCTTAGTGTGAGTGGCCCAGCGGCAGGTTTGACTGTCATTGTACTTAACGCTATTGACGTCTTGGACACCTATGAGGTTTTTCTTTCCGCGGTGGTTCTGGCAGGTATATTCCAAGTGATCCTTGGCTATCTAAAAGCTGGAATCATTGGGCACTTTTTCCCAGTTTCTGTTATCAAAGGTATGCTCGCGGCGATTGGTCTTATCTTGATCTTAAAACAGATCCCTCATGCTTTCGGATACGATGCTGACCCTGAGGGGGATCAAAGCTTCATCCAGCCTGATGGAGAAAATACCTTTACCGAGCTGGCTCAAGCATTGAACTACAGTAGTACGGGTGCAATTATCATCAGTGTAGTCTCCTTAATTATATTGATTCTTTGGGCAAGGCCTGTGCTTAAGAAGTATACATTTTTCACCCTTGTACCTGCTCCACTTGTCGTGGTATTATTTGGAGTATTGATGAACTGGGTTTTTTCGCAGTGGATGCCAGAATTAATGCTGACTGGCGAGCACCTGGTTTCACTCCCTGTGGCCAGCGACTTACAAGGATTTATTGGTCAGTTCACTTTCCCTGATTTCAGCAGATTGCTAGACAAGCAGGTCATCATTGCGGCGATTACGATTGCTATTATCGCCAGCCTAGAATCACTCCTGTCGTTGGATGCAACAGATAAATTGGATCCAATGAAGCGCATCGCACCACCCAGCCGCGAATTGAAGGCTCAAGGTGTAGGCAATATTGTTTCTGGACTTATCGGAGGAATACCGGTAACAGCAGTAATTGTAAGAAGCTCCGCTAACGTCGGCTCCAATGCTAAGTCAAAGACTTCCGCCATATTCCACGGTTTCTTATTGATCTTCACGGTAGCGTTTATTCCAGAGCTTCTCAACCTGATTCCGCTGAGTGCGCTAGCAGCCATACTACTCATGGTTGGTTATAAGCTTACCTCCCCTAGTTTATATAAAGGCATTTTTGCTAAAGGGATGGATCAGTTCGCACCATTTATAATCACCATCTTAGCCATATTGCTGACAGATCTTCTAATAGGTATATTAATTGGTCTTGTGGTCGGGTTGTTTTTCGTCATGAAGACCAACTTTCACCAAGCCTACATTGTCACGCAAGACGATAAGAACTTCCTAATTATTCTGACTAAGGATGTCTCTTTTTTGAATAAGGCTTCACTGCGAAGAAAACTCGAAGAGATTCCACCAGAGAGCTATGTCATTATTGATGGTACACGTTCGAAATTCATCGATCATGATATTAGTGAGACTATTGAGGACTTCCAAGAGACGGCCATATTTCGAAATATTACTGTGGAAATAAAGAAGACAGCCAGTAGTAGTAATTCGAAATTCAAGTTGGATACCACCTAATCCGCACAATTATTTCTGGTAAGTCAATGACAGCCAAAATAATCTGATGGTTTGGCTGTTAGTTGACTAGGCGTTCCTAATTTTGAAAGGTCTATGCGGCACCTGAGAAAGTATTTCATTTTTTCTATCCTATTTCTGTTTTTGCTGCCCGCATGTGGCAAGTATTCTCACTCCGTCAAGACGGTCAAACCAAAATCTCGCTTCAGCTATTTCAATCCTAAAAAGGATCGCTATAAAAAGCGCACTAGGATCGTTAGAAAGAAGGTGCCATAGACCAACTTTGTATACTCATTGCTCTGCCTAGCCACCGACGTAGCTAGCTAGATTACATCGACGGATTAGGACAAGACCACTTATTTATTATTATTGTCAAAATTTGAATCTATGCAGCGTAACACCCTCATTTCCTGGTCATTCATAATACTTGCTTTTATAAGTTGCTCCGCACCTCCACAGGCGGAAGTAGAGCGACCACTTGTAGAAGGTACGATTGGCGAAAAAGCAATGGTCTCATCTGTACATGAGCTTGCCAGTGAAGTCGGCAAAGATATCTTGATGCGGGGCGGTAATGCCTTTGATGCGGCAGTGGCTGTGCAATTTGCGTTAGCGGTGGTCTATCCAGAGGCGGGTAACATCGGAGGTGGTGGATTTGCAGTAATCAGAACGAGTGACGGCACTATCGATGCGCTGGATTTTCGTGAGAAAGCTCCTCTTGCGGCTACCGAATCGATGTATCAGGATGAAAACGGTGAGGTGATCACAGAGCTGAGCCGAATAGGACATCTCGCTGCTGGGGTACCTGGATCGGTAGACGGTATGGTGCAGCTACATGAAAAGTATGGAAAGCTCGACTGGGCGCTTCTTGTGCAACCGTCAGTAGACTTAGCAGAAAATGGATACATCGCAGAAGAGCGAGGAGCAGCCAACTTTATGAGGATGCAAGAGGCCTTTATGGAATACAATGGAGCCGACTCCTATCTTGTGAAAGACTGGCAATCTACCGATACCGTCATCCATGAGGGATTGGCGAGTACGATGGCTTTGATTCGTGATAACGGACGAGCCGGGTTTTACGAAGGTCAAACTGCCCAGCTCATCCTAGCGGAAATGGAAGAGGGGGACGGACTCATCACCCAGGCAGACCTAGACGCGTACCGCGCGAAATGGAGAAAGCCCGTAGTTGGTGACTATAAGGAGCACAAAATCATCTCCATGCCTCCCCCATCCAGCGGTGGTGTTGCTTTGCTGCAGCTACTCCAGGGTTCAGCTGACTACAGCTTTGCAGAAATGGGGCACAACTCTCCACAGACGCTTCACACCATGGTAGAGCTATCTCGCAGAGTCTACGCAGATCGTGCCACTTATCTCGGTGATCCTGACCATTATGAGGTACCTGTTGATATGCTCCTTAGTGCAGACTATAATTCCGATAGGTTCTCGACCATCAGGCTTGATCAAAAGACACCATCCTCCGAGATCAAAGAGGGCGAGGTAGACATCATCGAAAGCATAGAAACGACCCACTTCTCGATAGTAGATGAGGCCGGTAATGCGGTATCCATAACAACGACACTCAATGGTTACTTCGGTAATAAGGTGCTCGTAGATGGCGCGGGCTTCTTTCTCAACAATGAGATGGATGATTTTAGTGCTAAGCCCGGTGTTCCTAACCAGTTTGGGTTGATTGGAAACGAGGCTAATGCCATACAGCCGGAGAAGCGCATGCTGTCCTCAATGACCCCTACTATCGTAGAAAAAGATGGAGAACTACTGATGGTTGTCGGAACTCCTGGAGGCAGTACGATCATTACCGCAGTATACCAGACTATCGTCAATATCATCGACCATGGCATGACTATGCAGGAGGCGGTAAACGCCAAAAAATACCACCATCAATGGTTGCCTGATGTAGTAATGCTAGAAAAAGATGCCTTTAGCCAAGAGACAATAGATGGCCTTGCAGTACTGGGGCATGAGATTACGGAGCGTGGACAGATCGGAAAGATGGACTGCATTCTGGTAAGGGCTGATGGTACGCTTGAAGGCGCGAGTGATAGCACGCGCAATGGTGGAGTGGCTGTCGGCTATTGAGGCTTGGAAGTGAGAGGTCACTATTGATAACCAGTTAGTTAGTAATGCGTAAATTGAGAGAGTCAAACTCAAAACTCAGTTCATGTCTACAACATTCGATCATGTGGTACAGGTCGTACACGACCTACCACAAGCTACTAAGGACTTTCAGGATCAAGGCTTTACGGTAACACCCGGGGGTGTTCACTTCAAAGGCATTTCAGAAAACAATCTGATCTTTTTTCAGGATGGCAGCTTTATAGAACTGCTAGCAATGCGAAAGAGCATCAATGCTAAAGTGCTGAGGATGCTCCATGGCACCAAGCTCTTCAAAAAGTGGCAGTACTCCGCCAAATATGGTGTCGCTTATCGCTTCTATAATAGAGCGATCGAGCAACCAGAGGGAGTTACCGATTTTTGTCTACTCATGGATGATCCGGGATTGGCCTATTCACGCATTCAAAAAGAGGGCATTTTTCTGACGGACATGCTTGATGCGGGAAGAAAGAAACCAGACGGCAGCAAGGTGAGCTGGAAGATGTTTGCGCCCTACATTGCCGATCTACCCTTCCTCAGATCTGACTATGCTCCGAAGGGACAGTTACCAAGCACAGCTACACAGCATGCCAATGGTATTACTGGCATATCAGCGATACATCAGCTGGCTTTGGACTTTAAGGATAGCTTGGCCAAGTATACCAGTCTTCTCGATGTTGCTCCTGCATCTACTGATACGAAAGTCGGTGTATTCGAGACTGGAGCTTTTAACTATAAAATCTACCGCGCATCTACGAATCCTGAGCTTCAAAAACAGCTTTCGGGCAAAGGGATAGGACTTTATGGGCTGAGCTTTGCAGCGCCTACTAAGCCTGTATTGGATGTGAGCAGGCTGCACGGTCTACAAGTAGTAGATTAGCCCACATTATTCACCACCAGTTAAAAAATAAAAGTAGAGCTTGGGTTTACAGATGACTATACCAATTGGCTTGACAAAATCTCTAACCTAACTTTGAGTGCGGTTTGCCATTATGCTGGCACACCTACTTCGTTGCTAAACCCTTGAAATAGTACACTATGTCTACAGATTTAGGCGTCTTGTATCTGTACCAGCCTAATGACATGAATAATGCGGGTTAGTCTCACTAAACTTGAGTAAATGTTAGCTAGCGAACATTCTGAATGAATCCATTAGACGAGCATTTCTGTTTATAGTGCCATGGTGCTACATCATCGAGATACTGAAATAGGAGCCTACTTTGCCATGTCGTCAGACTTTGCCTCGGAGTTTGATTCTATCGCGACCGAAGGAAAGCTGATTAGCCTGATTTGGAACAACACTGCCAAGCTCATATCGATCAAGGTAGATGATCAATGGTATAAGCTAGCTCCGGATACTGTCACGACGGTTACCTACTTACAAATCGTAAAGTTCGAAACGGATAGCCCTGGTTTACTCGGGTTCACCTTCAATCGGGAGTTCTATTGCATTCAGGATCATGATCAAGAAGTAAGCTGCAATGGCATCCTTTTCCTTGGCACTCAAAACCCTCCCATCATCACACTTGATAGCGAGGACAAAAGAAGTTTTGACCTGCTCCTGAGGGTATTTGAGGAGGAGTTTAATACCCGTGACAACATTCAAGGTGAGATGCTCAGGATGCTGCTCAAGCGGCTGATCATAAAAACCACCCGACTGGCAAAAGTGCAGCTGGTCACACCAGACCTGGATGATCAGCAAGTGGATATCATTAGGAAGTTTAATGTATTGGTCGACATGCACTTCAGGGAAAAGCGCCATGTCGCAGATTATGCTGATCTACTATTCAAGTCTCCAAAGACCTTGTCCAATCTCTTTGCAAAGTATAACCATAAGACGCCTTTACAGATCATTCACGAGCGAACCGTTCTTGAGGCGAAGCGATTACTGCTTTACACGGATAAGACCACTAAAGAAATCGCCCATGAAATTGGCTTTGAGGCCACTGGCCCATTTCATAAACTCTTCAAGAAAGTGACGGGCCTGACTCCTCAACAGTTCAAGGCTAAGCCTAATGTAGGCTAGTTCTTGACTACTATAAACTCAACCCGACGATTGAGCATACGGGTGCGTTCTGCATCATTGCTGGCAATCGGCTTAGTGCCACCAAAGCCCTTACCATCTATTCGGGAAGCGTCCACTCCCATTCTGATCAATTGGTCTTGTACTACTGCCACACGCTGCTGTGAGAGTTCAAGGTTCAAGTCAAAATTTCCGCGGTTGTCTGTATGGCCTTCCAGGAAGATCTCCATTCGAGGGTTTTGACGCATGGTTTCCGCTAGGATTTGAATTTCTTTCTCTGACCCCTCTACCAGATTAGCTGAGCCCCTGTAGAAAAGTAGATTGCTCAACTGAATCTTATTACCCACAGTCAAGGGCTCCAAATAGAAAGCGTTGATCTGCTGTTCGTCATAAGTAGCCCCTACCTCAAAAGTACTGTCCACTTTGAGATAGCTCTCAGCCACGATGGTCATCTCCCAGATATGATCTTTAGGAAGTTCAACTTTGAATTGACCATACACAAAGCTCTTTGCCTCTATTACTAAACCACCGTCACCTTCAAACCTCACATCTCCCACGATCGGACTTCTATCCTTTTTGTTAAGAATCACCCCACTATAATACATGATCTCGTCAAGCGACAATTCACTTGCTGCGGCCTCCTCTGGATTGGGGAGCGTCCTGACGGCCACAGGCTCTGAGCGCTCGAGCTTAGTGGTATCGATCTTAAACTTCGAGCTAATCCGCACCCGCTTGATGTCACTGTACCCTTCGCTATCAATCGTAGAGGTCATGAAAGCGTATTCGCTATCTGGCAAAAAGCTAAAGCTCATATCCGCCCCATCAGAATTGATGAAAGCACCAAGATTCTCAGGCTCTGACCATTTCCTCCAACTATCGTCAAGGCGCTCCGACTTGAAAATATCAAAACTACCCATGCCATCATGCCCATTACTAGCAAAGAACAAGGTTCTGTTGTCAGGCGCTAGCATTGGCGTAACTTCCTGGAATCTGGTATTGATGACATTGCCAAGGTTCTTTAACGAAGACCAGCTCCCGTCTGGGCGTAGCTGGGTAACATAGAGGTCCTCTACACCATAGGTGCCAAATGACTCTATCGCAAATACAATGTACCGACCATTTTGGGCTACCGAACCCCATTTTTCAGGGCCTTTATTGCTAAAGAAAGGGACGGTGAATGGGGAAGGCTTCAGCCATTGGCCGTTGAGGAAATAAGAGAAGGC
The DNA here is from genome assembly GCA_040222235.1 of Cyclobacteriaceae bacterium. Lineage (GTDB taxonomy): Bacteria > Bacteroidota > Bacteroidia > Cytophagales > Cyclobacteriaceae > UBA6059. Next base: position 30,673 of record JAVKDO010000082.1, on the reverse strand, counting down.
AAAGCCATTCTCATGGTGAGTAAGCAAAGCTTTACCTTCGTCCATAAAGCCTATTAGCAGATTCTCTGTTGCATCATTGAGCGGTTCACCGGCATTCCTAGCTTCCGACCAGGATCCATCCTCCTGTAGCTCGCTAATCCATATATCTGCAGGATCATCGACTCCTCCAATATTGCCGGGGTGGTATTTACGGTTAAAGTAGAGTTCACTTCCATCAGCATTCATGACCGGATTGATTTCATAGTATGGAGAGTTGATCTCCGTGCCCATGTTTTGCTGAGCCGTAAATACCTCAAACTGTGCGAATGACTCGAAAGACAATAACGCACCCACACACCAAATCAGACAGACTTTTAACCTCATAGACTCAAAATTAGCCAATTCCAATGGCCCAGTATTTATAATTATTTGAATATTAAATTTTACTTTATTACTACTTTACTTTTGAAACATAACTATTTCACTATACATTTGAACTATAAAAATATTTAGGACTTTGTCTTTAGGGTATGAATATTGTGTTGCCCCGGCCTCAGGAACCGGGGCTTTTTTATGCCCTTCCCTAGCAAATCATCCCCTTGCACCCAAGGTTAATACGATAAGAATCAGGCTTTCTTATATACAAGCAGCGGAAAGTCCATCAGATAGGATAGCTTCTTGGTAACGCTCCTATGGAATACACGCTCTATGAAGTTGCGCTTCTCCATCAGCACAGCCAGCAGCTCGGCCTTCTCTCGCATCATAAAGTCATCAATACCTAATGCCACGCTGGACTCATAGGTAGATCGATGATATTCAATGTTTGGCTCCTTTAGAAAAGCATCAAGTGCCGCTTTATTCTCATCATAGATAGCCTGACTCACCGTGCTATCCTTTTTGGACATATGAAGTATCGTGTACTTTGGCTTGAATGGTGCCAGTAACTCAATCATCAGCTTAATGGCCACTTTATCCTCCTCGGCATAGTCCGAGGCATAGACGGCATGACCAATCTTTTCGTAGTTGGCGTTTTTGGGTACGGCCAGCACGGGTATATCGGTTTCCTCTATGATTTTCACTGTTTGCGTACCCGAAAATGCATCGAGCACATCGCTGGCGCCTTTGGTACCCATCACCAGCAGGTCGATGTTCTCATCTTTGATAACCTGATTGACCGCTGGCATAAACTTACCCGGCTCTACCCTCCAATCAATCTGGCAGCTTTTCTTTCGTTGACTTAATTTTTTAGCGATTGCCACCAATTGATCACTTGCCTCATCGCTGTATTCTCCAAACGACTTGACTTCCTTGGTAGTCAGCCGCTTATTGAACTCCTCTTCACTAAAGACATAGAGCATGATGAGATGGGCTTGGTGCTTCTCTCCTATTCTAACCGCATATTCTAGTGCATTGAGTGAAGTATCAGAGAAGTCGATCGGACAGAGGATATTCATAGGTTTTTAATTGTCTATTTGAAATTAAGGCTTAAGCTGTGAGTAAACAAAGGATTGGAAGGCTTTTGAGGAGTTACTGATATTTATCAGATATAGGGTCACTCTCTTATAATCTCAATGGATGTAAGGTTAATCCCGCTATATATCAGATCTCCCAAAACCTCTCCTTCACGCTCTATGATTCCTCGAAGATCACCACTATATACCACCAACTCACCTACATCAGGTATACCCGAAGGCCAGCGACAAGGGATAACGCCCCCTCCTTCAGAATCTGGGTTACCAATATAATGTAGAGCAGTCGGCAGAAGCCAGTAATAGACCCTTCCCGTATCATTCACGATCTTGAAATCCGTTGCGCCTTCACATATTCGGTACTCTATTGAATCTTCATCAATACCACAAGAGCAAATTAGTAAGGCGCTAAAAAGAACTGCCAAAATATGTGATGCGGTATATTTCATTCTATAGATTTAGAATTACGAAGTTCATGAAACTTCGTAATTCTCTAGTTGATCAGTCCCCTTTTCTAAGATTCTCCGCCTTCCACTTCATGGCCGTCTCTACCCTGACCCTTCCGCTAGGGTGATCAAAAAAGAGGATCTCTTCCCAATAGCCTGGGTCGATCTTGCGGTACTCAGATAGTTTGATTGCGGTAGAAGCAAAACCATCCGGTTCACGGGCAGCATTGAGTCCAAAAATGTCAGACTCCATTTCCTGGGTGCGGATAATCGTATTCGTGAATGGTGTAGCAAAAAAGAAGAAAACGCTAAACAGTGCAACGAAAAGTGGAAATGCCCTGATGTCCGAGATGCTATCAATATGCCATTGCGCACCGTACTTCTCAATCATTCGCTGGTAAGCCCACTGCACAAAAGCGAAACACAATAGGATGAGCAGCCCAAAGCTCATAATGCCCTTGTAAGAGTGATTGAGCACATAGTGACCAAGCTCATGCCCCATCACGGCTTTCACCTCCTCTTTGCTACATCGGTTGAGTAGGTTGTCATTGAGCGATATACGGATGGTGCTCCCTATCCCGCTCACATTGGCACTGATACGCTTGCTCTGCTTTGACGCATCAAACTGATAGACATTATCGACCGGCACATCATTGGCTCGAGCCATGGATAGTATATCCTCCTTTACTGCCTCATCTTCGAGTGGATAGTAGGTGTTGAATATTGGCATTAAAAATACTGGTGCCAAAAACATAATGATCATTAAAAAGACCAGACTTCCACTTGCTCCCCAGAGCCACCATGCCTGCTGCGCTTTACAAATCGCCATATACAGCAGCATGATCACAAGACTCATGACAATGATTCCGATGATCAAACCCTTTGCTTGCTCACCCATCCAGGCACCATACGTCAAGTTAGAAAGCTCATACTGATGCTCTCTAAAGAAATCCTCATAGAGGCTCAGCGGATATCCAATCAAGAAAGTGACCACTACATACTGCATGACGTAGACTAGATTGACCAGGTTGGTCTTACCAGAAATCTTCCGAGCATTCTGATACATCCAATTGGACAACCCTTTGGCGAGTAGTAGCCATGCTACAAATAGTCCAAAAAGAAAATTCCATACCATTAACCAATAGCCTCCTTCGAAATAGGCATCTGACTTTGCCTTTTGCTCTGGGGACATGGTATCGAGATAGGCTTGGGTGGCTTCTTGCCAATTGAAAGTTGAGGTGGTTTCTTGTGCTACGCTCGGAGTGATTCCGCACAGAGCGAGGGTCAAAATCAGAAAGAATGTTGTTCTTTTCATACTCACTATTTGATCTGATGAGATCACAATTTAAGCAGAAACTATGGCCAAAGCTACCCTAGTACCCCTTTGTCCTGTCAATCTGATTATTCAGGCCACCTCCAGCGAGCGCGCTTCTGTAGTTGTCCACGATCTGAGGAATTGCCGCCGTAGGATTGGTCAAACTGGCATTGTGTGGGCTGATCTGCACATCAGGATGTGCCCACATCCAGTGGTCTTTGGGAAGTGGCTCTTCTTCAAATACGTCTAGGAAAGCTCCCGACAACAAGCCTTGATCCAGCGCACGTTTGATATCACCACCTACTTGATGTTTGCCCCTGGCGACATTAATCAGATAGGTGCCTCGGTTCATCTTTGAGAAGAGATCATAGTTGAGGATGCCGACATTTTCGGGTACGAGAGGCAGGAGACAAACGAGTACATTGATACGACTTAGGAAAAGGTCAAGTTCATCTTCACCGTAGGTTTGTATTCCTTCATAGGTTACGTTTTTTCTGCTAAGGCCATGCACATCAAATCCGAGAGCAGTCAACTTCTGTCCGGCATCCTGGCCCAGCGTACCAAAACCCATGATACCAACCTGCACGTCTATCTCAGGGTTGGCGGCCTGATCCCAGACTTGATCTGCCTTATCCTGCATGTACTTGTCCCATCGGCGGTGGTGGTGGAGTACTGCCATCACGATATAGTTGCTCATGGAGAAGCTCAGTCGATCATCCACGATCTTGGTGATTGGAATATGGGCGGGTATATCAAGATCTGAGATGATATGATCAACACCAGCACCCATCGAGCAAATGAGCTTAAGCGACGGAAACTCAGCAAGAATCCCGCGTGGATGATTCCAAACTATCGCGCAAGTAATCTCCGAGCAGTCTCCAAGATCAGGGTATGTCCTGATATCCAGCGTGGGGTCTAGAGTGAGCATTCCATCTCTCCAAATCGCAGTATCTCTTGTTGGCGCTATGATCGCTATTGACATTTTATTTCGCTTTGCTTACCCATGGATTATCCTTTATGCTAAATCGCCAAGGCTTCAACGCATCCTCCTCAGCATATCCGACCCCCACTCTTGTTCCTATTTTTATTTTCTTGCTTGCTACCGCAATGCCAGTGTCCTCGATCCAGATGTAGTCCCCCATCAGAGAAGTACTAGTCATGGCAGTCTTGATACCAAGTGCCTGCGTCAAAGCACCTGGCCCAGCAGTTAGCTGATATTTCTCGGTAGAGATATTTCGTCTGAGTGCCATCGTCTCGAGTCCTTCTCTAGGCTCAATGGCTCTTATGAGCACTACGTCTGCCTTATCTCGCTCGTTGACGACCACATTGAAGAGGTGATGGATACCGTAGCAGAGGTAGACATAAGCTACCCCTCCCTCTCCAAAGGCCACCTCCGTACGAGGTGTTCTCTTGCCATTGTTGGCGTGGCTGGCTTTGTCATTGCTACCGCAATAGGCCTCTGTCTCCACAATCACACCTGAGGTATAGACACCATCGAAATTAGTCACTAGCGTCTTACCTAGCAGATCCTTGGCAATCTCCACTACATCCTCTCTGAGGTAGAAGTCAATCAGCAGCTTCAATAGGGTAACTTATACAGTCTTCTTACCAAGGATCGGTTGCAGCGCTATACCTAGGATTATCGTCAGCATACAGCCAATGACATTGTACCACAGGTAGCCCAATCCGATCACTCCATTTACCGATAAGACATGGCAAACTATGACCGTGACCTGTGCAATAAGTGCAGCTACAAACACTGGCGTCCCCTGAATGAACTTGAAGAAAAAAGCGACCAGAAAAATACCGAGAATCGTACCATAAAATAGTGATCCCACTATATTCACCGCCTCTATTAGGTTCTCTGAGTTGTTAGCAAAAATGGCAAAGACAATCGCTATCAGACCCCAAATCAAGGTGAGCAGCTTGGACATGATCACATAGTGTTTATCAGTTCCGTCCTTCTTAAAGAGCCGTTTATAATAATCCACGACGGAGGTAGAGGCCAGCGCATTGATCTCGGAAGAAGTGGAACTCATAGCTGCCGAGAATATCACCGCGATCAATAAGCCCACCAGACCTGTAGGCAGGAAGGTCAAAATGAAGGTGAGAAAGACATAATCAGAATCATCCATCTCAGCTTCAGGTTCTGCTGCTTTAATCAGGCCTTCCATCTCGGTTCTCGCCTTCTTCATCTCCGCGTCCCAAGTATAAAAACTCTTGGTGGCAGCCTCGAGCATAACATCATCATCACGTCGCAATGCCATCGCCATCCATTCGCCAGACTCGATACGCCTCAGCCCCATATCAAGATGGTAGCTCTCCAGGCCTTGATACCTCAATTGATTTTCTTCTTTGGCACCTTGCAACAGCGTCTGATTAAAATGTACTGGCGGCACATAGAAGATGTAGAACACATAGAGCATTGCTCCTACCAGCAGAATGAAAAACTGCATGGGTATCTTCAACATGGCGTTGAACATAAGACCCACCTTACTCTCGGTCATATTCTTCCCTCCAAGGTAGCGCCCCACCTGAGACTGATCTGTACCAAAATATGAAAGTTGCAAGAAAATGCCTGCCGCTAGTCCCGACCAAATGGTGTATCGTTTTTCCAGATCAAAATCTAAGTCGATGGCATCTAGCTTACCTAACTTACCAGCAATACCGAGTGCCTGTCCGAATGTAGCATACTCACCGATGTAGTTGAGCATTACCACAAATGCCGCCACCATACCGATGAGAATCACTCCCATCTGCTGCTTCTGTGTAATGCTTACCGCTCGAGTACCACCAGACACGGTATAGATAATTACTAAGCCCCCAACTAGTAGAATGGTCAGATTGAGATCCCATTTAAGTACAGAAGACAAAATGATCGCAGGCGCATAGATTGTGATGCCAGCAGCCAAGCCACGCTGAATCAAAAATAGTGTGGCACCTAGGATTCGCGTCTTTACATCAAATCGGCTTTCGAGAAATTCATACGCCGTATAAACCTTCAGTCGATAGTACAGCGGTATAAACACCGTCGCAACGATGATCAGGGCGATAGGCATACCGAGGTAGTTCTGAATGAATGCCATACCATCTTGATACCCTTGCCCAGGTGTAGAGATGAAAGTGATCGCACTCGCTTGGGTGGCCATTACCGATAGGCCAATGGTACCCCACTTCATGCTATTATTACCCCGCAGGTAGCTTTCTATATTACTATTCTCACGGGTCTTCCATACACCGTAACCTACGATCAAGGCTAGTGTCGAAAACAGTACAATAAGATCTATAGTATTCATCTAAATGAAATTGTAAACCAGTACATGAGGCCAATCAATACGATCAACCAGATCAATACAAAAATGTAAAGCCCTCTCCAGGTACTAAAAAATGGAGGCTTACCCTCTTCTTGTTCTACACTCATCAATTAGAATTTTCCTGTGTCAATATTATTCTCTTCTTTCAAGGCGGGTTCCTTCCCTATCGAAATCATGTTGGTAAACAATCGATAGGCACCAGATACTCCTGCCGGGAGTTCGCGAAACCATGAATAGCCCGAGTAGATATAATAGCCCTCACCATACTGAGCTACTAAGAGCCCTCCGTCCTTAGGTGTCTCACCCGGATCATTACTCGAAAGGATAGGTACGAATTTATCATCCCACTCATTCGGGAAGTACAATCCACGCTCTTGTACCCAACCGTCAAAGTCGGCTTGTGTGATCTTGTTAGGTCCTGTGATCACGGGATGGTCAGGTGCAAGGATACGCACAGGAGCCTCCTCTACTGTGACGCGATCTCTGGATAGCTTCAATGGATAAGGTGCAATATTATCAACCACTACTCGGCGGCTAGTATTATACTGCACGATCATATTACCTCCATTTTTGACGAAGTTCATCAACTTGTCCTGATGGAATTTTAATCTCGCTTGTGTATTGTAAGCTCGCACTCCCATGATTACTGCATCCAGTCCTGCTAGATTTTCGTCAGTGATGTCCTCATCATTCATCTCCCACACATTATAACCGATCTGTCGGAGGCTGGCAGGTATCTCATCACCGGCTCCCATGATGTAGCCGATGTTCTGACCTCTTTTGACAATGTCAATGTTCACCACCTTTGCGGTAGACTTTGAGAACAATGTCTGTATCGGGAAGTGGTCGTACTCTATGGTGATCAAGCTGGAGTTGAAGACCTCACCATTCATTTTTACTTCAGCTAACACTTCTCCTTCGCTTTGCGTCTTGGGAGGCACGACATCAAACACAAATTCTTGCTCTGTCCCTTTGATGTCCATCGTGAAATCGTAGGACTCAGGCTCGGCTTTCCATCCTTCTGGTAAGACCAAATAGGTACTTCCTTTGATATCTGACTTCCCAGCTGTGACCTTCACAGTTACTTCTTTAGTCGCACCGCTGGCCATGACGTAGACCTTCTCTTTTATATTCATAAAGACGGGTGGCGTAATCACGAATGGTCTGTAAACCTCTCCATCTACTGGGTCATTTCGTTTATAAATCAAGGGTAGCTCATAGTCGAGGAAGTATCCATCGATTTCGACCGTAGCTTCTGCAATCACGGCAGGTGCATTTTCCGGTAGGCCCCTCAGGAGCTGATCTTTCACATTGTACATACCCAGTGAAGCTTCATCTATCAGCCAGTAGGGTTGGCTGTTTGACAAATTGCCAGGTAGCATCGCGTTGATATCCAAGTTGAACGGCTGGTTATAATCCAGCTGCTGATTGAGTCTTTTGGGTTGCAAATTCAGCTGATCAATGCGTAGATCCGTCAGCTTCGCCTTGACATTGCTTCTGTTGATCGCCTCGAAACTGATTGCGACAGAGTCTCCAGGTACAGCGGCAAATTCGCTAGCCTTGACCTCCAGGTACATGCCAGTGCAGGCTTTGATAAGCGTCCTTATTTCCGCTAGCTTAATATCCTTCCAAAAATCGTCATCCAGCTTTTCGAGTGCCTTGGCTGCAGCTATCAAATCAGGTACTACTGCGGCTGGATTATTTGGATCAAAGTTGTCTTGCGCACTCTGCGCATACCGAGCTACCTCTTCACTGCCATTCACACGCGACCATGTGGTATTGATTCCTTCGAAGGGGTCATTTTTGGCTTCCGAACCTTTCCAGTACTTGAGATACTCGACATCAGAACCACGGCTACCCGTCGAGCCAAAGCCCTGGCTCTTGTGCTGTGACCTACTTTCTGCTGAGATTTCATTGTAAGACTTTCCTAGTAGCGGATTATACTCTCCAATGTCAAGAGACACCATTTGTGTTGTATCCAGTTCTGCATCTGTATTCCTAAAAAACCACGAACTGATATTCCAGAAGATACGCTCCGGTTGCCAGGGATCGACGTGTGCTAGTTGATTTGTATAAACCAATGCATCGTTTGTGATATCAAATGCCTCTAAAGCGAGAATTGCCGATGTAGTATGATGACCATGACCTCCCCATTCGGGAGCAAATCTTGTCACAATGACGTCTGGTCTGAACTTACGGATGTTCCAAACAAAGTCGGAGAGCACTTCTTCCTTCTCCCAAATATTCAAGGTCTCATCCGAATTCTTAGAATACCCAAAATCATTGGCTCTACTAAAAAACTGCTGTCCGCCATCTGTCCTGCGTGCCGCTAATAACTCCTGCGTACGAATCAGCCCAAGCAACTCTCTAATCTCCGGTCCAATCAGGTTTTGACCCCCATCACCCCTCGTGGCTGACATGTAGGCGGTTCTGTACTTTCGCTCATTCGCGAAGTAGGCAATCATCTGGGTGTTTTCATCATCTGGATGCGCGGCAACATACATCACAGAACCCAGCACGTTGAGCTTCTCTAATAGCTCCTGAATTTCTGCGGCGTTGTATTTCTTAGGTGCTTGTGCGACAAGCATTGCTGGCAGCAATAAGAGCACTGCACATATACGAAGCATTACAGTCATTTTGTTGAGTTTAGGTTAATGCCTGGTCTCAGCCTTAGGTCATCTCTTACAACGCGCAAAATTACTATTTGCTTCAAAATTTTACATTGATTGACCATTTATATGCTGAGTGGTTAATATATCATCATTGACCTGCCATCACTTGGGCTTTGGACACTTCAACACCAAAGGGGTAAACCTACCATATGGTCAAAATCACCATAACTAATGGGTATTCTCCGCACTCCCCTTTAATTTACCTTAACAATGGCTAGACAAGCTTTTCCTGATAAGATCATCGATGAACTCTCTATAGACTGCCTGATTTTTGGCCTTCACAAGGATGGTCTCCAGACCCTGCTCGTCAAGCACGCCGAAGGCATTAGCAAGGGTCGCTGGGCACTTCCCGGAGGATGGATCAAGTACAACGAAGGGCTTGATGAAGCCGCTTATCGGATACTCTTTGATCTCACAGGGGTCAAGGATATTTTTTTGGAGCAAGTCAAGGCCTTTGGTAGCTTAGGACGCTATCCGGACAGGCGCGTGATCACCATCGCCTACTACAGCCTGGTGCGGCCTGATGCCTATGAGCTTATACCGGGATTTACCGCCTCGGATGCGCGCTGGTTTACCCTATCGGAAATGGGAGACCTACCCTACGATCATCAGGAGATCATTGACTCCTGCATCCAGCAGCTCAAGTACAAAGTCCGCCATGAGCCTATCGGCTTCAATCTTCTACCGGAAAAATTCACCCTACATCAGTTGCAGTCATTGTATGAAAGCATACTCGGTGCACCTCTCGACAAGCCCAACTTTCGGCGGAAGATCATGAAGATGAACCTCTTGGTCGACTGCCATGAAAAACAAAAGGACGTAGCGCACCGGGCAGCCAACCTTTACAAGTTTGATCTGGAAGTCTATGACGCGCTCAAGCAAAAGGGGTTTACGTTTGAGTTTTAGGTTTTTCGGTACTTGACCCTGAATTTTCTAACCCTACTCCGAAACAAGTGAGTCGCTAGCATAGATTTCAGGGGTGACATTTTAGCTGTGCTGTCGTCATTCCTGATGAAGCGAAGCGGAGGTCAGGAATCTGAATGTTCCTAGCAGTGGAATCCTAGCCATTGGCGACAATCCTCAAAGTATAATCACCCCATAGATAGACGTATTACGACATAGAGATTCCGGTATTGTCCTGCCTCCAAACCTGCCTTGCCGGTCAGTCAGGCCGGAATGACGGACTTGCTTACTAACAGTATCTGTACTATCATAGCTTAATTATTCACATTCAGCCTACCGAATAGTCGGCAAATACCACTTCCGCTTTACAGCCATCAGCCTAAGTCCGATAATGCAGAGTACCGTGATGATGATATTCAAATCATTCTGAACGTGGAGCAAGCCTAGCAAGACGTAAGCCAGCCCTCCGGCAAGGCATGCCGTAGCATAAATCTCACGTCTGAAAATCAGCGGATCTTCATTGCAAAGCACATCCCTTATTACCCCACCGAATACCGCAGACACTGCGCCCATAAGGATAGCGATAACAGGCGAAAGTCCCATGCTTAGGGTCTTCTGCAATCCAAGGATCGTGAATACTCCTATTCCGATAGAATCGAAGAGAAATAGCGTTTTCCTAAGCCTCACAATGTATCGCTTGAAAACGACGCTTGCAATTATGGCTAACCCTACCGCCACGAGGTAATTGAGGTCATTCATCCAGCCGACCGGATGGCTGCCAATTAGCACATCGCGAATCGTGCCTCCTCCAAGGGCAGTCACCAAAGCAATGACCGATGCTCCGAAAAGATCAAATTTCTTTTCTGCGCCAGCCAATGCGCCACTAATGGCAAAGACAAAAGTCCCGATGATATCTATCCCGTAGAGTAAAGTCATGGCGCTAAAAGTACGGTCAATTCTGCTAATTCTAAGCCTATTCTTATCTCATTGCAGTTGTCCTGATAAGCAGGGGCTGCACTTACTTCAACGAACTAAGGCTTTGAGACAAACAAAACGCTCGTTATTTAGTAAAATTTTTCTGTATACACTTCAATCTTTCCAATCTATGGTATCTTAACTATTCAATTCTCCCCCAACCGATCTCAATGAAGAAAAGCCTAGCCAAATCTCTCAATAAGGCGTATCGAAGGCAAAAAGTCCTAAAGACTTCTATAGAGGTTTTTCGCGATCAGCTGCACAAACTACTCCACGAACTAGATGAATCTGAGAGTGAAGAACATGTCAAGAATGACATGATTACTTTTCTTAATGAAACGTGGTACAAGGATCAGCATCGGATTAACACCAAAGGAAAAACAGACCTGGTCATTCATCAGGACAACAGCCCAAAAAGTAGCGCAGCAGTACTATTAGAAGTAAAGAAGCCGAGCAACAAATCTGAGATGATCTCACGAAAGCAGCTCAATGCCAAAGCACTGCAAGAGTTGTTGCTTTACTATCTGAGGGAACGAATACAAGAAGGTAATAAAGATATCCGCCACTTAATCGTTACGAACGTCTATGAGTGGTTCATCTTTGATGCCTCGGAGTTTTACCGTCACTTTTACAGTAACAAAAAACTGGAGAAGGCCTATCGCGAGTGGGTGGCCGGTCAGAAAGACAGCTCCAGCACAGATCTATTTTACAAAGACATTGCTACACCCATTATTGATGAGGTGAAGGATCAACTATCCTACACGTGGTTTGACCTTCGTGAGTATGAGAAAGAGCTGGACAATACAGCCGATAGTCGGAACCTTATCTCTCTCTATAAGCTACTCTCGCCGGTGCACTTACTCAAGCTACCTTTTGCGAATGATAGCAATAGTCTCAACAAGCAGTTTTACCATGAGCTGCTACATATCATAGGGCTCGAAGAGGTCAAGGACAAGAGTAAGAAGGTCATCCGACGTAAAGAGAAGGGGAAAAGAAATGACGGGTCGCTTCTCGAAAATGCTATGATGATCATGGACGAGCGAGATCGGATCAGGATGCTCGACAAGCCTTCTCAATTTGGAAAGACCAACACAGATCAGTTGTATAATGTTGGATTGGAGCTCTGTATCACTTGGATCAACCGGATACTCTTTCTAAAACTATTGGAGTCCCAATTGGTGGCATACCACAAGAAGGATAAGCATTATCGTTTTCTAGACATCACTACAGTACCTAACTATGATGCGTTGGCCAGCCTTTTCTTTGGTGTGCTGGCCAAGAAGTTCGAAGAGCGCAATGATCGCTATAGAGAAAAGTATGCTCGTGTACCTTATCTGAATAGCTCCCTCTTCGAGCCTACAGGTCTGGAAGAGCTACTAGAAATCACGCAGCTCAACAATGACCTAATGCTCGATATCTACCCTCAGTCAGTCCTCAAAAGTGAAAAGGGCAAACGGCTCACCGGCCAAAAAGACACTCTCACCTATCTCTTCGAATTTCTAGAGGCCTACGACTTTAGCAGTGAAGGGCAAGAGGATATTCAAGAAGAGAATAAGACATTAATCAATGCATCTGTGCTCGGATTGATCTTTGAGAAGATCAATGGATACAAGGACGGCTCCTTCTATACGCCAGGCTTTATCACCATGTACATGTGCCGCGAGACGATACGTCGCGCAGTGGTGCAGAAGTTTAATGAAGTCAAAGGCTGGTCGCTCGATAGTTTTGATCAGCTCCACGACCGGATTGACAGGGATGACAAGCAAGGTGCTAATGAGATCATCAACAGCCTGAAGATATGTGATCCTGCTGTGGGCTCAGGTCACTTCCTGGTCTCAGCGCTCAATGAGATCATTACCATAAAATCTGAACTCAAGATCCTCTTAGATCGAAATGGTAAAACGCTCCGTGATTATGACATCTCTATCGAAAATGATGAACTGATCGTAGAAGCTGAAGGCGAACTATTCGACTATGTCGTAGGCAATAAGGAAAAACAACGCGTACAAGAAACACTCTTTCATGAAAAGCAGACTATCATTGAGAACTGTCTCTTCGGCATAGATATCAACGCCAACTCTGTCAAAATCTGCCGACTTAGGCTCTGGATCGAACTCCTTAAGAACGCCTATTACAAAAATGCGACAGAGCTGGAGACGCTCCCCAATATCGATATCAATATCAAAACGGGTAACTCACTCATCAGCCGATTTGGATTGGACTCAGATATCAAGCAGGCCCTAAGAGGTAGTAAATGGAATATAGGCACCTATAAGACTGCTGTACATAGCTATAAGAACGCCACTGCGAAAGATGATAAAAGAGAATTTGAGCGATTAATCAAATCCATCACAGCAGATTTTAAGAGCAAGATTGATACCCCACTAAAAAAAGAACTTAAGAAGGCTAGAGGTCAGCTTGACCAGCAACTCACCGATCTCAATACAAAGAAACAATGGGGTGAAAAAATCCCTGTTGAATTGAGAAATAAGGTAAAGAAAGCAGAAGAGAAACTACTCAAGTTGATAGACAACAGAGACGAGATAGAAAGCAACAAGCTATATGAAAATGCTTTCGAGTGGAGATTTCAATTTCCAGAAGTGCTCGATGATGAAGGCAACTTCACTGGGTTTGACATTGTCATTGGCAACCCTCCTTATATCAGACAAGAGGAGCTTGTCGAGATTAAACCCTACCTGTCTGAACAGTATAGCATTTTCACTGGCACTGCTGACATGTATGTCTATTTTGTGGAGTTGGGCATGAAGCTACTACGAGACAAAGGCGTATTCACCTTTATCGTTCCTAACAAATGGATGAGAGCAGGCTATGGTAAGAAGCTCCGTTCATTTGTGAAGTCTTATGAAATCCATGAATTACTGGATTTTGGGGATCTTCCGGTATTTGAAGAAGCAACCACCTACCCGCTTATTATGGAGTTGAGCAAGTCGACTCCTACTGCAGAATTTAGAGCCGTCAACTTCACCTCTCTCGATTTTGATAAAACCATGGACGAGCATATCCAGACCAATAGTCTAGAGGTACTCACGGAGGAGTTAGCTGAGCACGGCTGGACACTTACCGATAGCAAAGTGCAAAAGCTATTGGCTAAGCTTAAATCTAAGGGTCAACCTTTGGGAGAATTCGTTGATGGAAAGATATTTCGTGGAGTTCTAACCGGACTCAATGAAGCATTCGTAATCGACAATGCCAAAAGACAAGAATTGATAGCCGCTGACCCTGCAAGTACTGAAGTGATCAAACCCTTCCTGGCCGGTAGAGACATCAAGCGCTATCAGCAGCCAAAGAGTGATAAGTATCTGATCTTTACACGGAGGGGAATATCTATAGAGAAGTATCCTGCCATTCTTAAACACTTAAAAAAATATAAAGCGCGATTAGAACCTAAACCAAAGAGTCATCAAGGAGTCTGGGAAGGGCGTAAACCAGGAACATACAAATGGTATGAGATTCAAGATGCAGTAGACTATTTTGAGGAGTTTGAGAAGGAGAAGATACTATATCAGGAGATCGCTACATTCTCAAGCTTTACCTTAGATTCTGAACAGTTCTTCGCAAACAATAAGATCTTCATGATTACCGGAGTTGATGAAAGGCTTTTGGGTTGGCTCAATTCAAAGCTCGTCTGGTTCTATTTGAGCAATGTTACCTCAAAGCTGCGAGGAGACGCGTTCGCTATGCAATCCCCTTATATCATGTCCATACCACTAAATGATAGTGTACTATCCAACCAAAGATTGATTGCTCTGAGCAACAACATCTTGGAGGGTAAAAAGAACTCTGACCCTACGGACACGTCCCCTTTAGAAAAACAAATTGACCAACTTGTCTATGAGCTCTATGGGTTGACGGAGGAGGAGATTAAGATAGTGGAAGGGGGAGTGAGGTGATACTTTCCAATCAAAAGCTTCGCAGGGAACCCTTGGAGCGCAGGTCTGGTGATTCTTCAAAGCTTGTTGGCCTTATCCCTTCGTTATCCAAGAAACATTACAGGATTATTAAAGGCACTTCGGTGGGCGGTGATGCGCCCAAAGAGTTACTCCGAGTTTACGAATATGAAGAAGGTCTAATAAGAGCAAATAAACCTAAAAGATGGCCTATATATATTACCAAGACAGGTCATAAGTGGTACCCCTACGAATCTATTACTGAGCACTTGCTTAACAGGATTGGGCAAGTCATCGGATTGGTCATGGCTGAATCTCAGCTTATGTTTGTTAATGGCCAATTACGCTTTATGAGCAAGTTGTTCAGACATGACCGGGATCAGATGTTAGTCCACGGAGCGGATATATACTCTGGATATTTGGGTGATCGGGTCTTTGTCGAAGAAGTTGAGGAACGACAAATGGCAAGACATTTTTTTACTCTTACTTTCACCTTTGAGTCATTGAAAGCCTTGTTTCCACATCAAGCAGATGATATTTTTCTAGATTTCTCAAGAATGCTCGTCTTCGATGCTATAGTGGGCAATAATGATCGTCATTTTTATAATTGGGGTATATTAAAGCATCTAAGAGATAGTCATCAACCAAGGTTTTCACCAATATATGATACCGCCCGTGCATTGTTTTGGAATCGATCAGAAAGACATTTTTCCAAATACAAGACCGACCCAAATAGTCGGATCACAATGCTCAAGAATTATGTTAGCAAAAGTAAACCCAAGACAGGGGTGGAGAAAAATGAAGATGCTAATCACCAGGATATTATCCGTTTACTATATTCCAATAAGTTTAATGGAACAAAATCAATCGTAAATGAATTAGTTACTGAGGCGAACAGGATTAAGATCATCGAACTCATCCATGGAGAGTTTGGAGAAATGCTAAGTGAGCCTAGGAAGTCATTCATAACAGAATGCATTAATTTGCGTTTTCAATTGTTAAAGGAGGTAATGCAATGAACGCCATTAAAAGGCTGAGAAGGTATCTTAACCCTTCCGGGAATCGTGATTTGAAAGTTGAATCTAGTAAGGCGGCTGAGTTTAGGCTTACGCTAGGTGATCTCATAATTGGCTTTCTCAAGTTTGAAAAAGACACTTGGCTATTTCGCTATTCTGACGACTTTAAAGAGTCCACTGGCATTAAACCTCTTACTAATTTTCCAGATGTAAATAAGGTTTACAAGAGCGACGAGCTTTGGCCCTTCTTTTCGGCAAGGATACCTTCACTTTCACGAAATAAGGTAAAACAGAAGGTGGCTGATCAAGGAATCCGAGAAAATGATCTCATTGCCCTGCTTGATAAATTTGGCAAAAAGACGATCACTAACCCTTTTGAATTAACCCATATTTGAAAACACATGAATTTTCCCATGTAACGATCATATATCCTGCATTATCAAACTCCAATTTACCAGCCACGTGCTAGGTTTTCTTTTTTGGTAGAGGCTGCTTCAACCCTTCCAATGATCCGAATTGGGTCCTGGCATCATCATGCCAAATGGATCCTCCTCAAAGTGGCTAGCAAAGAACTTCTTATTAGTCATGACCCGCAGATCTTCTGGCTTGATGTCTCGCGGATCATTATGTCCTAGGATTTGCGTTAGCTCCAGCATGTCGTGATGAAAGCCAGTAAGGTATTTGTGGATGCGGGTGGACTTCTCAGGGATGTTCAGTCCATGCATGCGCCATTTGTTGTTGGTCGTGATTCCGGTTGGACAATGGTTAGTATGGCACTTCAACGCTTGTATACAACCAATCGCGAGCATGGCAGCTCTGGCGGTCTCGATCGTATCTGCACCATAGGCAAACGCATAAGCGGCGTGGGCAGGTGTGAGTATTCTTCCCGATGCACTGATATGTACATGATCACGAATGCCCGCCTTCACTAATCTTCGATGCAAATAGGCCAATGTCTCCACCGCACCACCATAGCCAACATAGTTAACAAACATATTGGGTCCGGCACCTGTGCCTCCATCAGCTCCATCGATCTGAATCACATCAGGCCCCTCTCCTGTTGTCTTCATGGCCGCCACGAGCAAATCAATCTCCGATAACTTACCCACACACATCTTGATCCCTACTGGAAGCCCCGTCAATGCTCGAATATGTTTCGTGAAGTCCATCAGCTTCTGTACTCCTTCCTTGGAGGTAGAAGCCATTAGCTCGACATGTTGCGGTGGACTCACCAGTGTCTTCCACGCCTCAACCTTCCGAACCGCTGCTATCTCTGGTGTCACTTTGGGTCCAGGCAGGTGACCACCAATGCCCGGCTTGGCACCTTGGGATATCTTAAGCTGCACCATTCCGATATTAGGATGATCCTTGATCGTTTCCTTCAGAAGATCTTCATCAAGGGCTCTTGAGTGCTTGCCACTAGGCAACACTACATCTTTACCCGCACCAAACTTACCTGTACCAAGCTGCAGGACGGTATCGTTACCAGCGATGGCATGTGGGCCACAGCCTCCCTCCCCTGTGTTGACGTAGGCCACACCCTTTGCGCCTAAGCTTAAGCTCTCAGCCGCTTTGTAGTTCAGTGCACCATAGCTCATGGCTGAGATGTTAATACTATTCTTGACCAGAAAGGGTTTAACATTTTTGCGGTGTGCTCCAACTTCGAACCCGTAAGAAGTGGTCTCGCTGTGTGAACTAAAATTGGTGTGAAGGATGCGACTATAGGCAGTATTTTCCTCATCATAGATATCCAGTTCCGTACCAAAGCTGGTCAATGCCTTGATGCCCTTTGCCTTCTGATAGATGTAGTCTCGCACAATCTTCGGTATAGGCCTACCATCCGTATTGGTTTCGTTGAAGTATTGCAAGTATTTGTCTCTAAAGACATTCTCAAAAACATACCTTAACCTGCCCAGTGGTCCATAAATCCTTATGATAGTATGATCATCCTGGATAAAGAAATCATTGATCCCGAATAAGACCACAGCTGCTAACAGACACCATAATGTCCACATCCAGCCAAGAATAATTCCGCTAGGAATAGCGGCTAGAATAGTAAGAAGGATCAATCCCTCCATCGGGCGCTGTAAAGCAGGCTTGTACTCAGGAGGAGTTAGTACATTTTCCTTGCCTTTGGCATCATAGAGGCTGACAAGTCGTGAAGTTATTTTGGATATACGGTAGGCCATGCTTATTAAAATTATTCCGGTCGGAAGATATAAAAAATGTCAATGCGGTCAATGGACAAAGGTGGCTCTACAAAAGCTATTTATCAGTGCCAAATGGTCGCAACTCGTTCCATTTATCAATGAATTGAACACCAGCTTGGACGAAATTATCAGCCTGTAGTTGACCGAGCCGCTCAGAGGCCTCTTTCAGATCTCGAACACCCCAAACTCCAGTGCTAGACATTTCCTTGGATGAGGTACCCTTGCCGGTCTCCTCCGCTTTGAGTCCTTCTGATAAGAACACAAGCAAAGCTGTAGGATCACCATCAATCACTTCTGGCAGCATATTGGTCAAATGTTCCGGTAGAGTTAGCTCAGCAGTAACCGCCTTGTCCATCTGCACCAGACTCGGGATCAGGTACTGAGAATTAGAAGTCTCCCAGACTCCCCCATGGCGATCAAACACCTTGGTTAGTTCTACATCGATGGGCTCACTAAAAGGCCGAATAGCAACTCCCATATCTACCGCAATTCCCTCGGTAGTTTGATTGATCTGATCAGCCAAAAGCGTGGAAATAGCGCGATTTCCGCCATGAGAATTGAGGATCATAAATCGCTTAAACCCATGCTTGATCAGGCTCTCTACAGCCTCCAGGTGCACTTTCATGATGGTCTCTGCGGATAGTGTGATCGTACCCGCAAATCCCATATGATAGGGGCTCTGGCCTGCCATCAATATAGGGGCGACCAAAACATCACGCTCCTGCGCCAGTAGCTTGCAACGCTCGACCCCATTCAAAAAATCTGTCCCCAGTGGTAGGTGATATCCATGCTGCTCGATCGCCCCTACCGGAATAATCACCATGTCGGTACGGGTCAGGAGATCCTCCACCTCCGGTACGGTCATGTGCGGGAGGTAGTTTTTCACTTTCGGCGATAGCCATAGCTCATTCGTTTGAGCCTGGATGGCAAAATAGCAGGTGATAAAGAGTAGCACTACAATTGGTCGTTTCATGGTTGTCTTGGTTTGATTATGAATCTACTAAAACTATGGTTTTTCTCGGCAGAACTGATCATTATCAGTTTATTTCCAAATGAGGGATAGCATCTTAGCTAACCATGAGCAGCTTCCGCATACGCCCCAGATTCAAGCAACTGACCAAAGAGTCATCAACACAGTTACAAAAACGTATGCTGGAGAAAATCGATAAGGGATTGGCACGTTTCAGCACGACATATGTAGAAGGTCACATTACACTTGCCATACCTACGATTGACAGGCATTTCTGGTCACCGCAGTTGAGTCTATCCTTCGAGGAAACCAAGGAAGGGACTGTGATTAGGGGCTTGTATGGACCTAATCCGACTGTTTGGGCTATTTTCTTCTTTGGCTATATAGCCCTGGGTATTTTGGCCTTATTTGCGCTCATGGCTGGCTCATCACAATGGATGTTGGGCATGGGTGCCCCCATCCTATGGGTAATTCCGGTATGTGCTATCGTCGCTCTAGTGATGTATTTTGTAGCACAAGCGGGTCAGAAAATGGGTGCTGAAGAAATGTATAGGATGCACCATTTCTACGAGGATACTGTGGGCAGTGTGGTGCATATTGAGTGAACGTGGTAGTTGGTTGTTAGTCGATGGGTTTTAGGTGTTGTATCTTGAGTATTAGCGGTCTGAATATAGGATAGAGCAGTAAGTGCGTACTCTATTTGTATTGAGTAACGCCTTATTCATCAATAGCATAGTAACTAAACCAATCAAAATAGGCAGGATGATTATGCCCGGATAGATCCTGGCAGCATAATCCAGCGAAGCTTCCCGTGAATGCCGGGCGATACATTCCATCATGATCTTGCACGTAATCATCGGAGAGGATACTTCCATCCAACTCGTTACCTACTTTCGTCCAAGCGTCGGGCTTCAGACCATAAAGGAATTGTAGTGAGGCCTTATGAAAATGCCCCTTCAGAAATACTTCTCCGGTATCAGGAAGCTCGATTAAGTGCTCCGTATGCTCTGTAAACCTGAACTTGTCACAGGTGATAATGTACAGTATCCGCCTACCCTCCTGACTGAGGGTAATGTGTAGATAGTGAAAATGACTGGTATTGTAGTAAAAGACCAGGCCCGCCATTTGTTGGAAAGTGGTAGGCTGAAAATCAATTTTGGTAAAAACCTCAACGTTGAAATGCTGAATCCTTCGCGCTACCATACTCTGAAAATGAAAAGAACTTAAAGACTCTCTTCCCTTTAGTCTGAGATATCCCGGTCGCTCATCGAGACTCGCCCAGTCATCCATGGGTACACGCAGACTTTGAAAATGGATGTCAAAGTAAGCACCCTCAAAATCGTCAAAATACGATATTTCAGCTTGCTTATTGCTTGTACCTGCCATCTCTAATATTCGTCGCGGAAGCCTACTGCCTGTTTCAAGCTGAGGCCAGTCACCTTTGGCCAAAACACCTTTTCAATGGCAGTCTCTCTACCCAAGATACACCTACCACGCTCTGATATAGGCCTGCTTATCAGAAATACAATGTACCAGTCTCCATTAGCTGCTTGTACGAAATCGCCATGCCCACTTTTTTGCAGTGGGTGTTCAGGGTTGTCTTTGCAGGTTATAAGAGGATTTTGTGGATGTACTTCGTAAGGTCCTGTAATATCTCTTGACCGTGCGATAGTCATGGCATGATGGTATTCCGTGCCTCCTTCGGCAGTGATCAAATAATAATAACCATCTTTCTTATAAAGGTGTGGGCCTTCAGTACATCCTAGGGATGTTCCCTCGAAAATCTTATAACTCGGGCCCTTCAAGGACATTGACATAGGATCAATTTCCTGAATCTCAATGCCACCGAACAGTCTTTGTTGCCTATGGTCTACCACTAAAGTGACATACCACTTTCTTCCATCCTCATCATGGAACAGTGATGCATCAAATCCTCTGGAGTCGAGAAATATTGGCTCACTCCAATCGCCTAGTATGTCCTTAGCGATAATCAGATAGTTCGGCGTATCCTTCCATGGACCGTCAAATGATTTGACGTTGCTGTAAACCAGATAAAAAATACCATCGGCGTAGGACAGGCATGGCGCCCATACACCACAACTGTCCGGCACGCCTAGTAAGTCCAGTTGTGATTTCCGCTCTAGAGGCCGCTTTACCAACGTCCAGTTGGCAAGATCTCTTGAATGATGTATCTGCACGCCAGGAAACCACTCAAAGGTAGAGGTGGCGATATAATAGTCACTACCCACCCGAATGATCGAGGGATCAGGATTGAAGCCTTTGAGGATAGGATTTTGAACCTTCATAAGCGGATGAGATCTTTTTCCAATTGTTCTAATGACCTCCCTTTAGTTTCAGGGAGCCATTTTGCTAGCAACAAAAACCCAAGGATAGCAAAACCTGAAAATATCAAATAGGATGTGGTATTACCCCAATTGGCAAGTTCCCATGGAAATAGGAGTTGCACCAGCGTACTGGTAAGTGAATTAATAAATCCAAAGAAGGCTATCGCTGCACCCCGAATCTTTGCAGGGAAAATTTCAGAAAACAATACCCACATCACAGGCCCTAGCGAAAAGGCAAAAGAAGCCACGAATCCAAGAATTCCAAAGAGGACGATATATGAATTCATCTCCATACTCGCGAACAAAATCTCACCCTCGTATTGGCTATATAGTTGATTTCCGATGATGATCCTTATCTCATTCTTAAAAAATGAAACATCATTTTCAAATTGCACATGCTCTATGGCGACTAATCTGTTCCTTATTTTAGGATTTTCGTCGAAGAGCGCGAGCGTCTCACTGGTAATAGCATAGGTTGCTTTGTAGAATCCATAACTGGTCAATCCCATGCTGAGGGCAATACCTAAAAGGCCAATGAGCAGCAACGGTTTTCGGCCAAGCCGATCAATAAATAGCATGGCAAGAACCGTGAAAAATACGTTAATCAGACCAATGTAGATGGCTTGGGAAAACGCAGCATTGGTGCCCACTCCAGACTGTTCGAAAATAGTCGTAGCATAGAAAAAAATGGCGTTCACTCCGGTGATTTGCTGGGTTATGGCAAGAACCAGTCCGACAATCAGAATGAGCCGTGCTTCCTGCTTGAACAGAAAACCAAGTCCAACCTTAGCTTTCTGGGACTCGGATTTAATCTGTAGTTCAATAGCCTCTTTTTCCTCCTCAGCTCGGTGCGGCTGAAAGAGCTTTCTCAGAGTTTTGGTTGCTTGCTCGACCTTGCCATGGTAAAGCAGCCATCTGGGGCTTCTGGGTATGAAAAACAAGAATATTAGATAAAGTAGCGCTGGCAGGGCTTCTACACCCAGCATCCATCGCCATACCGTTTCGTCAGTCAGGGAGCCTCCGGCTTGATATGCATCCAAAAGCAGATAGTTTGAAAAATAGGAAACCGAAAAGCCCAAAACAATATTTAGTTGCTGGATGGACACCATTCTTCCTCTCAACTCAGCTGGTGTAGTCTCACCAATGTATAAGGGTGCCAAGACTAGAGCAGCACCAAAAGCTACCCCTCCCAGCATTCTTGCCGCCACGAGCATCTCATAGCTGGAGGCTATGGCTGATAATACTGCGGAAATTATATAAAGAAGAGCTGAGACAATCAGTATATCCCTGCGCCCTACTCTATCGCTCAAAGTACCGGCTACCAACATAGCAAACATGGCAGCAAAAGACGGGGAACTTACGACCCAGCCCTGTTGGATGACATCCAATTGAAACTGGGGTGTAATAAAACCAATTACTCCCGAGATTACCGATGCATCAAAACCGAATAAAAAGCCCCCAAGAGATACAATGAATGCAAGTTTAACGGAATAGCCTTTGTTTGCACTGAGAGCATGGTCTACTTCTCGACTCTCCATTGCGGATTAATGGATATCGCCGTTATCCCAAAGCTCCTGATATAGCCTGTCGTGCGAATGAACGTACTTGGGTTGGTTGATCGTGTTGTTCCATTGCTCAGCTATAGTTTCGCTGGTTTGAAGCCTGGCATCAATGTCTCTGAATGTCGTATTGGTTTTCCACATTTCGTTGTTCTTCCAATGACAATTGATGTAGCTAATTGCTTTAACTACGTCGGGGTTTTCGTCAACTGTTTTGAAGAATGGAACGAACCATTTGTCCCAGGCTTCTTTTGCCTGCTCAGGATTGGAAAGAATGGTTTCTTTTGTGTCGCCATCAAACTTTGTAGTAAAGTCTGAAATGTTGGGGGTTGCTTCTGCTATAAAGACAGGTTTTCCCTTGGTTCGCGCGAATTCGATCATGCTTTGCTCATCCCAACGAGAGAAAAACGAAAAACCACACCAGTCAACGTACTCATCACCTGGGTACCACTGCTCCAGCATGTCAAGATTGGATGCCCAACCTGTGGATTGCCATACAAAGGCTGTATTTGTTACCTGGAGGCTGTCAAATTTGTCTTTGACTCGTCTAAATGCCTTAATATAGTTGACCCTATCATAGTGGTTCCAGGTATGGCCGTCAAATTCGTATCCTAACCGCAGAAAAACGGGACGCTCTCCCAGTCCTTTGATGAAGTTGCCTAAAGCTACTACCGTAGAATCCAATGATCCGTTGGCAAGATTCTCTTCTTGATTGACAAAGTCAATCCCTATCGCCAGAGCCATATCATTAAAATGCTGCTCCTGGAGAGACATATTGCTGTAGCCATCACCCCACGTGTCTGTCTTCCATATACCCTGAAGGCCACCGTTGAAGGAGGTATAGGCTGTCCACCCGGCTGGCTTTTTGAAATGATCCAGATAGCCGTCTTGAAAGCCTGGCACTCCACCAATTGCTTCCAATTCCTGACCTACAAAGAGGAGTACCTGACCGTCTTTTGGTTCAAACTTGGCTTTTTTACCTTCCAGGGATCCACCAACGAATGAAGCCTCCGTGGTGGTGGCATTGCCTGTACAGCCGATATTGAATATAGCGAACAGCGCGATCCAGATTAGGGAGAACGAATAGTGTGATTTATAATTCAGGTTCATGATTCGATATTAGCATAAGTGATTTATGGCTATTCTTAGTTGTATCCAGGGTTTTGTGAGAGGACGTTAGCTCCAGATGCATCCATACCTGCCACGATGATCTCTTTGAGTGGTATGGGCAGTAGTTCATCTCTTCCGGGCATGAAGCCTTCCAACTCTATGGTAGCATCTCCCCACCTTACCAGGTCGTGAAAGCGGTTCCACTCTGTGGCTAACTCTAACCGTCTTTCCAACTTGATGGCGTCAAGGGATAGTGGTTTTGGAGCAAGACCCACTCTGGCCCTTACCTGATCAAAAGCCTCCTGCCCGTTTCCACTTGCTCCCATAGCGACCGCCTCGGCCAAAATCAGCAGCACCTCAGCATATCTCAGCACCTTATGATTGAGCGGGGAGAGTTGGAGGCCTCCGGCTGCATACGCATCGATCTCCTCGGGCGTCAGAAAGTATTTTCTGGAATAAGCAAAGTCATCACCATATCGCTGGCCTCCAGACTCTGGACTGTTGGCCCAACTGGCCAAAAAGCCATTAGGTACAGGGTTGAAGCCCGCATCCGCTAACGATTGGGATTCAAAAACATCCCCTTCCTGCATAATAGTGGCTACTCTGCGAACCTGATCTCCTTCATTTTGGAATGCTGCCAATAGTTCAGGAGTGGTGAGGTGGTAAGACCACCCAAATACATTGGTGCCGTCAAAGCTTGGAGAAAAGAACTGGGCCGTAAGACTACTCTGAGAATTGGGCCCCCATTGTCCGGCTGCCGGATCACCGGTATAATTGATCTCCCAAATTGACTCTATGCCAAATTCATTTTCAATACTGAAATTTGATGCATAATCCTCTTCTAGTTCGTATCTATTAAGATCAATTACTGCCTGAGCCGCATCGGCGGCATTTTGCCATTTTTCTTGATAGAGATATGCCTTGGCCAGAAGTGCTAGTGCTGCGCCAGTGGTCGCCCGGTAGGGCTCTACCTGAGTTACGGGCAAATTGGCGGATGCCGAGATCAGGTCAAGTTTGATCTGTTGAAAGATATCCTCAATCGGCCTCCTTTTGATTGACTCAGGAGAGGCTGGATCAAATGGCTGCTCTGCGGTAGCTAAAGGAACAGCTCCAAAATTCCTCACCAGTTCGAAGTAGTAGTAGGCGCGCAAGAACTGCGCCTCACCAAGGAAGTCAAGCGCAAGTTCGGCCCCCAATACATCTTCATCCACCTCGTTGAGTCCTTGAATAATAATATTCACACGGTTGACACCCGCAAAGTATTTAGCCCAGATGCCTTGAATATTCACATTCTCAGAAGTGAGATCAACAAACGTCTCGAAACCATGGCTATGCGGTTGAAAGAAATGGTTTTCTACAATTACGTCATCAGATCTTACATCAGTAAAGATGTAGTTCATGCTGTAACTATCTCCAAACGCCGGATTGAACTCCCAGCGTAGCGGTTGATAAGCACCTTCCATTAAAAGTTGGATAGTGCCAGCATCTGAAAAAACTACCGATGGCAAAGGCTCAGTGACGGGCTGCTGATCTAAGAATTCCTCACAAGAGTCTAAGACTATCAGTACTAACAAAAGAGTAATTGTTACTAGTATTCTTTTCATCTCATACGGTAATTAAAAGACAAGTTGTAATCCACCCATCACAGACTTTGCAATAGGATAAAATCCACGATCTACACCGACATCCAAGGGTGAATTATTCACTCCAATCTCGGGATCATAGCCGGAGTAGTTGGTGAACGTAAGTAGGTTGTTGCCACTGATGTACACCCGCATAGAATTCAGCTTAATTGACTTTAAGAATGACTTTGGTAGGGTATAGCCTATCGTGATGTTTCTCAACCTGAGATAGCTACCATCTTCGATGTAATAGTCTGAAAATTCATGATTGACCACTTCCAGTGCCGACGGTCGCATAACGGAGGAGTTAGGGTTTTCTATAGACCATGCTTCAAGTACACGATCCGTTCGGTTAGAATATTGGAATCCATACCCCATGGAAGCGTTTACAACATCATTTCCCTCAGTACCTGAAGCAAAGGCCGTAAAGTCAAACCCTTTGTACTTCATCGACAGATTAATACCGTAGTTGAACTCGGGAAAAGGGTTACCGATAAATGTCCTGTCAGCATCTGTGATGGCACCATCTTCGTTTATATCACGGTAGATTGGGTTTCCTGACTTGTCCAGTCCGGTAAACTGCAACCCGAAAAAGCTCGCAATGGGATGCCCTTCATCCGTTCTGGTAAGTGCAGGAGCATCCTTAAAGACACGGGTGCTGGCACCATCAATCGCTTGACCGCTACCCAGGTCTGTTACTTCATTTTTGTTAAAACCAATATTGAAGTTAACATCCAAAGAGAACTCGCTACCAATTTTGTCGCGGTAGGTAGCCAGTACTTCAAACCCGCTATTGCTGACTGAGGCAGTATTTCTGATAGGATCGCCTTCACCGAGAATCTCCGGACTGGGTAAATTGATTAACATATCGCTGGTATTCTTGACATAATAGTCCAGTGTAACACCCACCCTATTATCCAACAGGTCTATGTCTAGTCCTATGTTTGATTGTGATACTTGCTCCCATTTTATATTGGGGTCAGCCTGTATAAAACTCAGGCCATTCAAGGATCTGTTGAACCGTGGTATATGATCGTAGTTGGGTATATTGTCTATCCCGTTGACCCCCCAGCTCGCCCGTAGCTTTATCAGGCTAAATACTTCGTTACCAGCCATGAAAGGCTCATTAGACACTACCCATCCAGCCGAAAAGGATGGAAAGTAGCCACGATTGTTGTTGGGGCCAAAGCGGGAAGAAGCGTCCGACCTCACTGTACCCGTAAGCAAATACTTCTCTTGATAATTGTAAACCGTTCTTAAGTAGGCAGACTGCACCGTAGACCTCCCGGCATTTGGGATAAAGCTGGTGACACTTGCAAAATCCTTCACGTTCGAGAAATTGACCTCATCAAACTCGTTTGGGAAGAAATCCGTAGCGCCTATTCCATTAAAAGAGAACTCCTGATTCAATGCACTTACACCAGCTATGGCGCTGAGGCTATGTGCCGAGCCCAGCTTGGCATCATAACTGAGGAAGGCTTCACCTTGAAAGAATAGTTCATCAAAGTTAGTTTCCGTGTAGGTGTTGATCTCGTTGAGATAGTCCTGATCAGGGTAATCAAACCTCTCACCAAACAACCTCGTGAAGTTTTCACGTGTCATGTACCCACCAGAGGTATTGACCTTTAAGCCATCGGCAATTTCCCAACTCAGTATCGCGTTTGCATAGAGTACGTCTTGTTGAGATTCATTGATGCTATGCGTCAATCCCAAAATTGGATTGCCGAATTCGGCAATAGCATTGAGGGGTACCCCTCTGTAGTTAAGCCCTGAGCCTTGTCGGCCATTGTTGAAGGGGTTGCCATTTTCGTCATAGACGGGATAGATCGACGGCAGGGAGGCGACTGAAGACAGTAGTCTTGAGTTTTCACTATTCTCTGGAATAAATGTTCTTGTGTTGGTAGAATAAGTACTAAATACATTCAGTTCCAGATTATCACGTATCTGGGTTTCCAGACCGAGGGTAATACTCTTGCGATCAAAATCTGTATTACCGATAATGCCACCTTGGTTAAACCATCCCGTACCCACATAATAGTTAACATCATCAGATCCACCTGTCACACCCAGCTGGACATCACTTATGGGTCGTTCACTGGTTATTTCTCTAACCCAGGTGGTTTCTGGTAAAATGGCAATCTCTTCATCTGTAAATTTTCCCCTTCCAGGGATTGGCAAACCTTGCCTGATAAGGTAGTTGACTGAGTTGTTATAATAGGTAGCGTACTCCTGACCATTGAGGTAATTCCCTTCACTGGACAGGCTCTGTACTCCATAGTATGTAGACAAACTCACCCTTGGCTGTTGATCATTATCCCCTCCCTTGGTCTGAAGCAGAATAACTCCGTTTCCCCCTCGGGCACCATATATGCTACTTGCTGATGCATCTTTCAGGACCGATATGTTTTGGATATCATTGGGGTTAATGAAGCTCATATCTGGAATCTGCACACCGTTGAGCAAAATCAAAGGATCCGAATCCCCAGCTGTGCTGATGCCTCTCATACGTATGGTCAGGGGAGCACCCGGTGAACCGGACTCCTTCATTACCACCACGGCAGGAGAAGCTCCCTGTAGCGCCTGCTCAAGTCGCGTGATCGGCCTGTCCTCGATTACCTTAGGTGAGATAGACTGTATTGAAGTGGAAACGGTCACCCTATTTTGAGTTTGTCCATACCCGGTCACAATTATTTCTTCGAGTGCCTGTACATCGACTTCCAATTGGACATCTATGGAAGACTGATTGCCGATTAATAGCTCTTTGGTGGCATAGCCCACAAATGAAATAGACAATGTATCCTTGGCACTCACCTCTAGCTGATAAAATCCATTGATGTCAGTGATTGTACCAGTATTGGTGCCCTTGATGATCACAGTTGCACCTGGGATCCACTCGGATGACGCTGCATCTGATACGGATCCAGTGAGTATCCGTGATTGTGAATAGGAAATCTGTAACGATGCAATTGTTAACAAAACAACCAGGCTCCCGATCTTGAATAGGTCAATCTTATTTAAGGCATCTGTAAAGTGCATAGCTCCTGTTAATTTATCGTACGTTAACGTACTATGATTTTGTCTTGAAAAGTGACCTGATCCATAGCAGTCCGTACGATCACCATGCCTTTGGCATGATTGAGTGAAATGCTGTGATGTGTGGTTTGGTCGTATGATTCGTACAACTGTGTACCTGACAAATCGTATACCGCTACGGCGGTGATCTTACCTGAGGCAGACCTGATTTGGATCAGGCCATTCCTATCGGCAAATACGGTCAGTTCTTTCTGCTTTTGAAACCTGGGAGCGCTGACCACCACCTCTTCATCCATCATGATGGAGTCTTGCCAGAGCTGAAGCTGCATTGACTGAAATAGTGTGTCGGATGCCACAATCCACTTGTCTTCCGAGACTTCCTCAGACCAGTTGAAAAGAACAGTTTCGTTAACCTGTACCCTCGAATCCCCCCAGCCCTGACCATTCCACTGAGGCTGAGCATCCCAGTTTACGTTGATATAGGCCAGTGCCTTGATGCTATTTTCATCATATACAGATTGAAACATCGGATCGAACCAATCATTCCAATGCGATCTACCGTCACCTGTTTTTAGATCACGGCCCCTGGGGGTTGCCTCAGCAATCATTATTGGCTTGCTGCGTTCTACCGCGAATGTGCGGATACTCTGCCCGGGATTTGGACCATCAAAATGAGAGTAAGCCATCCAGTTAATATATTCGTCTCCAGGATACCAGCGCTCGATGTTTGGCGTGTTGATACCAGCAGACTGCCAAACGTAGGCAACATTGCGAACTTCTAAGTCATCAAATCGATTGACAATATATATCCATGCCTCCTTGTACTTTGCCGCGTTGTAGTCATTCCATGATCCGTCAAATTCATATCCAATACGAAGGAAAACTGGCCTACCGGAATCTTTGATCCAATTGCCCAGTATATCGATTCGGCCATCAAAATTCCCAGCTATGATGTTGTCAAGTTGATTGACGAGGTATAGACCGATAGCCATGCAAGAATTATCAAAAGACGCATCTTCCAGATAGGCCTGGGCATTGACGTCCCCAGAACCCCAGTTGGCCAATGTTCTCAAACCGGCGAGCGTGTTAAGACTAGTATAGGTCGTAACGCCAGCTGGTATGTGATCCACATGATCTATATAACCATCATCATGAGTAGCCAAGCCACCCACAGCACCTAGGTCCTGACCCACAATCAGGAGTGCTTGACCATCCTCCGGTGCAAACTTTGGCGCACCAAAGTGAGCACTTGATTGTGCCTGAATGGCTAAGCCTAGAGTGAGCATATACAGAATCAAGGTATATTTCATGCAGCAATGGATCAAAGGATTGGAATGAAGGCGCACCCCATGAGCGTGCCACCCATTCCAATTCCTGAGTATGAAGAAGTAATCTCAGGAAAATTATATTGAAACTGAACCCATCATGTTATGGCTGTATAAACTTGAAGTCCTTGACATAGATGGTACCTCCGGCGATGTGGTTGAC
This sequence comes from Cyclobacteriaceae bacterium, assembly GCA_040222235.1. Classification (GTDB taxonomy): domain Bacteria; phylum Bacteroidota; class Bacteroidia; order Cytophagales; family Cyclobacteriaceae; genus UBA6059. Next base: position 339 of record JAVKDO010000082.1, on the reverse strand, counting down.
CTCTCCAAACTCTATCATCACTCCATCCGCCGAGTATGGCGGATCTCCAGCTCCAGCCGCAGCAAGTGCCTCAGTGAAATCGAAAGTCAGCGTGACCCAGGTGTCTGTAGCAATATCTGCTTCCTCCAGTTGAATATACTGCTCCCAGAAATTAGGATATTGACTTTGATCAATAAAACGAATCCGCACTAAATTTTTGGTAACTACTCAGGAGGTAGCAATAGCTTGAAGGTTAGGTAGTATTTGTTGAGATTGTTTTATGAGCGTATCTATTACAGAACGTAGGATAACGAAGTTCTGAGCACCTCTGAATGAACGGAACTGACCAGATATTTTAGA
>JAVKDO010000081.1:0-4007 GCA_040222235.1 Cyclobacteriaceae bacterium | reverse complement strand
ATGATGATTTATGCGGATGGACTTTGACCTTGGCCCTACTAGGGAGAACCTGGGTAGTTTTTCCTTAGCTACCAGTTGGTGAACAATCAGGTGAGCACAGAGATCGGGTAAGATAATACAGTCTGCTTCGATGTTCTCATTATTGTCTACCACCACCTGAGCTTCTATAGAGAGAGCGGCAGTATTATCACATGTGTAGTATGTTCTTTTCAGTGAAGTACAGGACTCACTCCAAATCTCATGCAGTAAGGAATCGTAGGTCATCGCGGTTAGAGGTTAAAAAATATGACACAATGAAGGTAAAACAATTGTCAATCAAATTCCCCTCTTGCCCACTTCTCCTGAAGTTCAAGGTACTTCTCCTTGGGTGCACAATTCGTCCAGTTGATGTCATGTTTATTGCAAACTTTGATATGAAAAACAAGACCGAGTAAAGGGTGACCCAGTATGAAGATCAGCGCATAGTAATTGAAAAAGTAAATCAATGACGCTGAGACGAGCAGGTAGAACGCCAGTTTACCAGGGATCTTCCATTTAGGCCTTACATACTTACCGGTATGGAAGTAGCCTGCCATCCATATCGCTAGTGCTAGTACCATAAGAGCTAGTTGGGTCAGATCAAATGTCATAATCATCAGACGAAAGCGTTGCTGCCATATTGCAATCGCACCATTCATTTAGTCATGGATGAAACACCCACCACGGCATGTAAGGGAAAGTGTTAGCGCGTCATTGGCGATCCAAGGGAACCAAAATTATGGGACTCAGCTTATCAATAAAAGCTCACCTGGGGCTCTGGACGATTCATTTTGATGAGATGAGAAGTATCGCCCAATACCTCATCGACAATGCCGTACTCCTTGGCCTCCAGTGCGTTGAGGAAGCGATCTCTCCTGAAGAACTCATCCACTTCTTTCCAGTCCTTGCCCGTATTCTTGCCCATGATGTGAAAAAGCTGGGTATGCAACCTTTCCTGCTCGCGCGTTGCGATTTGTACATCTTCCGTATAGCCTTTGGAGCTTCCTCCTGCTGGATGTTGGTGAATCGTCGCTTGGGGTAGTGCATACCGTTTGCCCTTTTCACCGGACGAGAGTAGCGCAGTTCCCATGCTACCACAAAACCCGACAGCAACGGTAGACACAGGTGCAGAGATCATCTGCATGGCGTCATAGATGGCCATGCCAGCATAGACCGCTCCGCCTGGAGACTGTATGTACATATCGATCTGCAGTTTAGCATCAAGGCTGTTGAGGTAAAGCAGTTGAGCCACAATAAGATTGGCTACCTGGTCATCTATGGCAGAACCGAGAAAGATGATTCGCTCCTTCAGCAACAGACTGAAAATGTCGTACGACCGCTCGCTCCTGCTAGTCTGATCGATGACCATGGGGATCAGTTGGGATTGTATGTTCATAAGATTATAGTTTGAAAATGGCTCGAACACGATCTTGAAATGATCTGTGCTGTTGGGAGCTAAACAGTCTATGCTCTATCGACTTTATCTCTGCCTTGAGCTGCTTTCGGCCATAGCTTCGGATAAGGCCATGGACTTCTTTCTGCCATTCAACTTTCTCTTTCAGCGCATCAGATATCTCAAGCTTTACTTCCATTAGCAGATGCTCTTGGGGATCATCCTGACCAAGAAGCCAGTCGTCTATTCGCTTTGTTTCAATCAAGGAAGTCCTCATAGCTCAATGATCTTTGTTTGACCTCATCACGTACCTTTTCCAGGCATTTGTATTTCTGTACTGTCGCAGATCGTTCACTACCGTAACCATATCGCACGGACAATTCTCGCATGCTCAACTGTTCGTAATAGAACGACTGGAGGATGTCCATACACTTCCGCCCAGCCTTCTCCAGAAACTGAAGTAACCTTTCTGTATGCTGTAGATTCGGTCTGTCATCATCTATGATTTCTATATGCTCGATACTCACTGCTTCTTCAGTTGAGGCAGAATTCTTCAGCCATAGTTTCTTCACGATACCGATCAGGTAGGCTGCTTCCGCTTTTTCCGGTAGGAAACCAGACCGTGTGTGCTTTTCGTAATAGAGCACAACGGCCTCCTGAAAAAGCTCTTTGGCATCCTCAAGCTGACCTCCTCTCTTTCTGATGTAGGCGCAAGCCGCCGGGAACACCTCCTCGTACCATCCTGTGATCTGCGCTTCTCGGGTGCGTTTCTTTAATTGCATCAACATATTCATGACATGCTTCTTTATGGGTATGTCCTTTTTCTTACGTAAGTATCACCCAAATACTTGAATTTTTTCTAATTGTCATGGTGAAGAGCATAGATCAGGGTTAATGGTATGAGCTATTGGCGGATTTGTGGCCTGTGGTTACCACTAATGTATTATCTCAGCAAACCAGCCACTGATGCTTATTTTTGAAACTCATTTACTAGAATGATCATGAGGATACTTCTCCCCTTTTTAGCTGTTGTACTGCTACTCAATGGCTGTAAGCAGCAAGCTGAAACCACTCCCATCAAGGAAGCGATGAAAACCAGAAAGGCCAGAAGCTATGCCAAGCATGACTATCAGATGGACTCTATTTACGCCAGGCTGGGCATAGAGGATGTATCAAACGATCTACAATGGAAGGCTGCCATCAGCCCGCATGACAACTACAGCTTCGCTGGTGAGCTGTACCACAAATCCCTTCGCGGAATCAATGCTCCCAATATAATTCTCATCGGAGTGGCCCATCGTGCACGCAATTATGATCTGCAAGACAAGATCATCTTCGGCACCTTCGACCAATGGGAGTCTCCCTACGGCGGCATCAAAGTATCGTCACTCAATGAGCAGATCATGAGCAGGCTACCCGAGGACAACTACATCGTCCATGACAGTATGCAGGTGATAGAGCATTCGCTTGAAGCCATTATCCCATGGCTTCATAAAAAGAATAGTGCTGCTGAAATCGTGCCCATACTCGTACCCTACATCAGCTATGATGGCATTGATTCTATTAGTGCCAACCTGGCAAAGGCTGTTCATGAGATCCTGAAAGCAAAAAACTGGGAGTATGGAAAAGATGTGGCCATTGTCATCTCCAATGATGCAGTACACTACGGCGACCAAGAGTGGAGCAATCCCGATACCATGGCTCCTTTTGGAACAGACTCAGCGGGCACAGAGCAGGCTAAGCAGATGGATTTAGAGATCATTGACAAAGCCTTGACCAATGAGCTTACCAGTGACAAGATTAGGCTGTTCACTGAATACACGGTACAGCAAGAAGACTACAAAGAGTACAAATGGGTGTGGTGTGGTCGCTACTCCGTCCCTTTTGGCCTCTCCTTCGCTAATAAGCTGAATATGCTCGAAAACAGAGCCCCGCTGAAAGGCACCTTCTTGGGATACCAGACCAGCATCGATCATGAGCATGTGAAGATCGATGATATAGGGATGACTACTTCTGCATTGACCACTAATAGGCATTGGGTAGCATATGTGAGTTTGGTGTATGAGTGATCCATCTATTGCGACGGGTTTAAACCCGTCGCAATAGATGCGTTGAAAACACTACATCCCCAACCACTTCTTAAACTCTGCCGCTTTCTCCGCACTAATGATAATGGGCTCGTCGGCTGGAGGATTCACATCCACAATGAGCTTGCTTTTGAAATAACGCTCTGTGCTGACGATCGACGAGAACTGCACGACATACTGACGGTTGACCCGATGAAATACCGTAGGGTCTAGCTGAGCACCTATCTCCTCTAAGGTTTGATCCATCAAATAGTTGCGTCCCTCTTTGGTGACCAGATGCACCACACCATTGCGCGTGTAGAAGTAAGCAATCTGGCCCGTCTCTACTGAGATCAACTTCTCCCCCTGCCTGACAAGGAAGCGGGGCTTGTACTGCTTGTCTTCGCGCTGGATTTGGTCGAGCAATGTAGACATGTCCAACTGCTGAGCGCTAAACTGGCTTTTGAGTGAATTGTACTTGGCTATACTGGCTGCAAGATCATCTTTGTTGATGGGCTTGAGGAGATAAT
>JAVKDO010000080.1:0-11614 GCA_040222235.1 Cyclobacteriaceae bacterium | reverse complement strand
ACTGGATAATTCGTTTCAATACAATCATTTCTATCCGTTTATTGGCCATCTCTGTGTGTTTTTTCACACAAAGGTTTCCGAATAGAAATCACCTCAAATTAGTGGCACATTTTAGGCCGATACAACTGGCACAAGTTCAACCGATACCACTGGCACATTTTGTACCGATATATCCAGTAGTTGGTTTATCTCAGTGATCTCTGAGTTTTCGAAGAAATCTAAATTTTTTTCAAGATCAACGAATAACGTAGAACGACCAAAGAAATCGTTATAGCAAAATAAAGCAAGTTGCAGATAGTAGCGAAAATTCAGATGATCAAGATCAATTTTATTAAAATCATCATTTAAATCCGTTTGGACAAGTTTTTTTACTTCTGAAAAGTTCTTCTGGTTGATTAAAAAAGAACTGAGAATAAACTTGAAATCTGTCTTTTTTAAAACATTTGGAGGACCCGAATCTATGGAGTTATTAAGCTTTGTCAATACCTGTACGACCCATGCCCTAGCGTTATATGGGTCTTCCTCGAGTAGTCTTTCGCTGAGTGATTGTGCTTCTGAGATTTCATTCAAATGATATAGAGATGTAACGGCTCTTTCCTTAATTTCCATTGAACCGTGATCCAATTTGTACGCTTTGATGAGCTGCTCGAATCCATCACTTTTATTTTTTGATGTTTCCAAAATACACTGACCTTTCAAATAGTGGAATCTGGATAATATTCTCTGTTTGTTTGAATCACTAAGGTGTTGATCATCAAACTTGGAAATAAATGATTCTAATTGTTCAAGAGCAGTATATGGTTTTAAATCACAACGGTGTTTTTCTATCTCTTCTAAGTTTGACTTTGAACTTTCATAGTAGAGATCATTATTGTTTGTTCTACGTACTACTAGTGATATTACAAAAGCTATTGAAAATGCAGCACAAGTAAAATAAGCTTCCGTGGAAGGCTCTATTATTGACCAGAGTAACATGCAGAAAGTGAAGGTGCCAGCTATTACTTTCGCCTCTTTTTTTGTCAATATGTCAATTAACTTATCCAAGTTATTATAAAATAATTTTACTACTCTCCAGTATTAGCAGTTTGTATTTTGATGTGCACCATCTATTATTTTAGCAACCTCTCCGAGCTTATATGTTTTCCAGTTTTGGGGCATTAGGCAGTGGTTGTTTGCTTTCTTTCCTTTTGATAGTCCTTTTCCCTGTTGATCCAGAAAGAAGCCGGGATTTGTAACTGTTCGGCTAATCGGTACGCCAAATCCATATCAATGGCGATCTCACCATGGAGGAGCGCACGAATTTCAATACCATCCAGTTGCAATCCTTTAGCTAGTTCCTCTACTGAGATTCCCTTTATTTCCATGGTTTCCATAATGGTATCTCCCGGCGCAGAGATGATTGGTATATGAATATCTTGATGCTGTTGTATGCTCATTAGCCTTACTATTTTGCTTTTAATCTTGTCGTATCTTTTTAGCACATGAGCCCATTGTGAGCCCATTTGAGTTTAAATTTTTTAATTGAAAAGCCTCATTGCGTTCATTTTTAGCTCTTTTGTTGTTGACACCATGTTTCTTGTGAGCCCATTGTGAGCCCATTATTTTAGTAAATAAGAAATTCCTGCTCCGGTGATACCCTGCTTTTCGAGATACTCTCCATCAAGCTCGGTTAAGTATCGGGTAGCTGTGGGTTTACTCACTCCACAAATCTCCTGAACCTTTTTGTTATCAATACTTACGTGCTGCTGTACATACAATATAATCTCAATGAGTTCCTTTTTAACCCCTCTTTTGGTCAAGGCCTGCAAGGTGTATCTTCTAAACTCGACATACATACCATTGTGCCTTCTCTCGATAATAGGTTCTGGTAGCCCAGCACTGCGACAGGCGTTTATCATTTTGATAGTACCACGTCCCCAGGCTTCAATGAATCCGACCCGATACATCGTACGTGCTATGTCAGGGTTTTGTGGTTTGGAAGGATGTTTTGACTTCAAGTCTTCAAAACTCAGCCCATCCGGCAGTTGACCTTCATTCCAAAAGATGATTTTATCTTCGTAAATACTGATTTGGGTAGGGTTACTTTTCTCATAATCTTTATGCGCAATAGCATTAAAAACGGCTTCACGCACTGCACCCTCCGGCCACTCAAATGCTTCGAGTCGTGAGCCATCTTGGTCATATGCTATACCTGCTCTAAAATATTTTTTCCTTAAAACACTCAAGACCTCTTCTGCTTGGTGCAGCAGATTGCCATTGACTTCATCCTGAAACAATAAGTCATCATCATCCTTAAAGAAGCCAATCTTCACAGAGCACCCAGTCACATATTTTTCGGGATTAGGATGAAAAAGTAGGATACCGGCTCTTTTCAGATAAACTCCTTCCCGTAGTAAAAGATTGTCCAAAATAGCATCGTAGGTATCTTCTAGCACCTCACCATCTACTCGCTCATTTTTAGATGCCAGTACCTTAAATCGCTCTAAAGTATTTTCAGACAGATCCGAAACGCTCAAACCAGGGATAGGTATTCCATCCCATTTTTTCCCTTGCTTGGCAAGAATGAATGCATCTAGTGCAGCGCCTTTCAACTCCTGCAAAGTTGAGCCCGATCGTAAATAGTAATTACCCCTGAAACTGACAGGGAAAGGATAATGCTCTATCGAAATAACCAGATATTCCAAGTTGGATTTCACTTCAAGCTCAATTGATGGCACTAGGCCTAAGAGGTCCCTCACCTTATTGGGTAAGTCTTCCAATAACTTCTTAGCGTTGTTAATTCCTACTACATCACCACGATCATTGATACCGATATGGAGCTCGCCACCACCCTCTGTATTTGCAAAGGCGCATATCCATTTCAGATATTCGTCTCTCCATGATTCTTTCCACTCTATATGTTGGCTTTCTCTAGACATTGGGTTTTGATTATATCCTTTCAAGGTTAATCTTAATCCGCTCCTGCAGTTCATTACTCTTCTCAAACTGCTCTATGAGCATGGCTTTGAGTCCTTCCATTTTGTCTTCGAAAGGAATACCATCATCTACTTCGGCTTCTGAGCCTACATAGATGCCCGGCGTGAGTTTGTAGTCTTGCTTTTGTACTTCGGCAAGGGTGGCGGAGTGGCAGAAGCCGGGGGTGTCTTGGTACTCTCTGTTCCCCTCCTTTTTAAGGAGGGGTGTCCGCAGGACGGGGTGGTTTTGATACCACCCAAACTCCTTCTTGACACTTTCCAATAAACTCTCAGGATTGTCAAACACTTCCTTGTTTTCAAACCTCAGCACTTTGATGCCGCAGTAGTTTAAGAATAAATCGCGTTCGTAATCAAAATCGGCTTGTATCACATCGTTGTGGCCTTCACCGTCTAACTCTATTGCAAGTTTTTCTGAAGGACAGTAAAAATCAAGAATGTAATTGGCCACACTGTGTTGTCTTCTAAACTTTCTGCCATCCAGTTTCTTACCACTTAGCATCGTCCACATGGTAGCTTCTGCTGGTGTTGCGTTGTTTCTTGGTTCTTTGCGAAAGGTTTTTAGGTAAGGGAGGTTGTTTATTGAGTCTCCTCCTGAGGGTAAATCAACCACCTCCCCCTTCGGGTACTCCTCCTTCAAAGGAGGAGAGCTGATTCCCGAATGGTTTTTCGTTTCGTCTACTTCTGAAGGGGAAAAGATCGTGCGCCAGGCGTGGTAGGTCTCTCCTATTTTGGTAATGTCATCGTCGGAGAAGACACGGAGTTTACGGCTGGCCATGGTGCCCATCTTGGAGGCATCTATAAAGAGGATCTCATTGGTGCGCTCGCGGTGGATGCCGTCCCTGCCGTCACGATTTTTGCTGAGGACAAACAAGCAGGCAGGTATTCCGGTAGTGAGAAAGAGCTTATCTGGTAAACGAACAATGGCATCTACCATGCTGTTGTCCACCATGTGTTGGCGGACGTTTTTCTCACCTTTGGTATTGGAAGTCATGGCGCCATTCGCCATGACGATACCAGCAGTGCCCGTGTCACTCAGGTGGTGCCAGAAGGTTTGCATCCACATGTAGTTGGCACTACCATCTGTGGTATATTCCTCTTTTGGGCCAAAGAGTCTTGGATCTCCATCTGGTAGGTCTTCAGGATGCCAGTTGCTCACATTGAAAGGTGGATTGGCTATGATGAAGTCCGCATTAAGTGTAGGGAACTTATCATCCAGCAGGGAGTTGCCCAGCTTGATGTCAAAAGACAGTTCGCGAAGCATCAGATTCATCAGGCACAGTCTGAGTGTCTGAGCAGTCATCTCCTGGCCGTAGATGGAGATATCGCTTTTGTGTCCTCCATGCTCTTTTACAAACTTGAGGCTTTGGACAAACATGCCTCCGCTCCCACAAGCCGGATCAAAGATGCGTCCTTTGTAAGGCTCTAGAATTTCTACCAGCAGACGCACGATACTTCCCGGGGTAAAAAACTGTCCAGCACCTGAGCCTTCCGCCATGGCGAAGCGCCCGATGTAGTATTCATAGATGCGACCAAGGATATCGCTCTCAGGATTTTCCTTTTCGGAGAACTTGGGATGAGATAGTAAGTTGATGATCCCACCTGTTTGTTTGGGCGATAGCTCACTTCGTACGAAGATTCTCGGTAGTAGATTGACTAACTGTGGATTGTAAGCAGTCAGCAGTTCTTGTATCACAACAAAAGCATCATCCACAATGACTTTGATGTCGTCCTGCTCAGCATTGTCTTTCAGGTATTGCCAGGATGCCGTCTTGGGGATTTTGAAGGTATTGCGTGAGCGATACTCATCCTGGTCTTCCATCACATAGTTGATCTCGTCAGAATCCGTGGTGTAATATTCCGACTTGGGATCATGCACTAAAGATTCTAGTTCCTCTTGCACCATTTCATAGCGTTCGCTTAGGTGCTTCAGAAATACCAATGGCAGAATGTAATTTTTATAGTTGTTTTCCGAGACGGCTCCTCTTAGCTCATTCGCCGCATCCCACAGCTCCTTCTCAAAATCAATATCCGGCTTGCTCATATATCTGATCAATGTTTTAGAGCTATTCCTATTAGAAACCTCAACTCAGTAGTGAGCCAGAGAAGAGATTACCAACCAAGAATAGTTAGCCTAAAATACGACATACTTTGTTCTATTCGGATTGAATTAATCGATAAGTAACATAATTAATAGGTTGCCTTCAATTTACAGTAGGACATATGGATTGTTTTCTCTCAATAGACTACCCTCACGTTGATTTTTCCGTTCTCTAACTGAAGAATAAATGGAGGATTTGATTTTACTCGAGGCATTAATCCTAGCTTATAATAGTGGCCGTTCAAATTCAAAATTTAGGACAGGCCCTTAACCTGTTAGCACTCAAGAATTCATAAATATGACTACATCCCCATATCATTACCTCTTTTCCTTTTACCAGTATTCTTTTCGACAGCTCCCTTTTTCTTGGCCTTCACCTCTTCTACAGCATGCATAACTCCTTTAGCATAGCCTCTAGCGTATGGTGAAAGTGAATTACCGATGGCGACATACTCTTTCAAAATCTTAGGTGCTTGGGTGGCTAGTAAATAGCCATGATTAAATCCGGCGATTACTATTTCTTCGTTGTTCATAGGAATCGTTTTTGCTTTTTGGTTTCGATGTAGGCCTCAATATCGGCGCGCTTGTAAATGATGTTTTTCGAGGAGAGTTGGTAATAATCGAATACACCATTGTTGCGATAGTCTTGCATGGTCTGAGTAGACTTCACATTCATCATTTCCATTGCTTCCTTGGTCGAGATGAAAATTTTCTTTTTCTCTCCTGAGTAATTGGGTAAACTCAGGTCGATAACCTTGGTCATCGTGGCTACCATGAGTTCATCCGGTAGACATACTTTGTTTTCTGACATACTTATATAGTTTGGTTATTGTTGAAAATATTATTTCGAGTTTCTCCTCGATTTCAGCGAGTCAACCCCTGATTGAAAACGCTCTCTGTCTTTTTCATAAGCCTCCTCAATTTCTTCTAGGGTATTGTCATAGTATTTGGTCATTTCATATTTGTAGTAGGAGTCCTTCATATCATCGATATGGTTCATTTGTTCGAATAGTTGGATCCCCATCAAGATGACGGTAAAGGTCAATGCCAAATTGAAGAAAAACACCTGCGGGTTCTGGGTAAGGGTTTCGAAAAAACCTACGTTGGATTTCTCCTTAAGCTCGACTCTTACCCGATTCAATAGAGTTGAAATCGTTTTGAAATTACCATTTAGAATGCCCATTCTTGTCAAGGTCTGATCAAGCTTGGTCTTATTGTTTTCCTTCAGAATTCGAAGGTCATTGTAAATATCCAATGCACTGACTGAATCTATTTTCTCCGAGATCTTTTCCAACGAGTCACTGTGCTGATCAACTCGCTCAAGGAGTTGATTTAAGAGAATTTCAATATTGTCCTGTTTCATTTTTTTAGATCATTGTCTCGACTGTCGATTATATCTCCATTATCATCAAAGCCGCGCGTAATATGGAGTAGCCTCGCATAGGTGAGTTTCCTGCTAATATCACTCAGCTTGAAATTGATTCCTTTCTTCTTATGCACAAAACTCACTCCCCTCACATTACCTTGTGAAGATTTGTTATAAATCACTTTGTACCCAAGGGCTTCTACCCTTCGCATGATACTGTCAATGCTTTGTTTATCCTGGATACCTTTTAAAATCGTCATTTCAATTTCCTTTTTCCTTATATTAAGCTGATCCTTTGCCACGGTCAATTCGAATTTTTTTTCAAGTTCTTCCATGATTCCCTTTGTCTTTCTTGCCGTATTCCAATCCTTGAGTGGCTGTCCATCTACACCTATTCTATTCGCCACGATATGCAAGTGTTCATGTTTGGTATCATTGTGCTTCACAATAACATATTGATGTTCTGTTAATCCCATTTTATGTAAATACTCCTGACACACTTTGTCAATCAAATTTGTCGTCACTTTATCTGAATGAGCAAACGAAATTGTCATGTGCCACACCTTTTTTCTGACGTTTGGTCTTAGGTTAGAAATTGCTCTGAACTGTTTATCCAGTTCATCCGGCGTGAGCCCGTAAGCTCCATTCATCTTTAATATTTCGGGCTTCTTTTTCTCGTTCAGGCAGTACTCAAAACACCCTCTGAAATTCGTTCCATTCATGAATTTACCTATCATATCTATTCTAATGTTTGGTGAGTTCGTTTAACATTATCCTTATTGATTGAACACTGTCATAACAAGCCTGCGTAAACGGTTTATTTTGATTCAGATGTTTGGCAACCTGGTTAAGGTTGTTAGCCATTCCTGCCAACTGATAAAGCGCTCTGGACTGTTCATCATTAAGCTTGTTCGTGACCTTTCTGTCCAGAGCCAAGTCGAGTAGAAATTGGCTCATGCTAATTCTACACTGAGCAGATTTGGACTTGATAATTACGTACTCTGCTGATGTACAGTGTACCGTAATTGGCTTGTGCTTTTTGGCTTTAGATTTTGGTCGTGCCATTTTTCTTTTGCGAACTTTAAGTGAGCAAAACCAGATGTTTAGGAGGCGGGTAATTTTTATTTCACGCCTCACTTAACACTTCTGGCTACTGCAGTGTCGTCCTACTTCTGCTCCGCAGTTCTGTTTAGGTGATTATATAATTCAGCGATTGGGTAATTGCGTTAATTCTCTTTCTAGTCAATCGCTAATTCCGATTTGGTAATGTTTACTTTAAACTATTCTATTCCATTGCTCAGCCTTTAGTTAAGCATACCCATCGCATTTTGAAGTAATATCTATTTCTATAGTTGAGACTCAACTTCTCTCCTTTGATGCTGAGATGAAACAGCCTCCAATAATAACCTTATTGCTACAGGGGTCACCTCAGCCCTGTCAATCACTTTAGAAATAACAATTCGATTGTATATCAAAATGGGATTTGAATAGAGATTCATTTTCATCCCTTGTTATCCTTCTCTTGATCACAAAAATTCTCTTTGATTTCACTTAAATTGAAGTAGGGTTTACCTGTAGGTTTTCCCTTATCATCTTTATCAAGATAATAGGCTTTGATAATGCCCTTAGAAAGAAGCTTGTAAAGCCAAAATTTGCTGCAGTCCAGTATCTCTAAAGTCTGGCGCAGCGAGCGGAAATTGAAATCATCATTAATAGCCTTCATAAGTGCGCATTAGTTTTTAATGGTAATTATGGCCGCTAATTGTACCTCGGCAATGGATAGAAAGGTGAATTCTAGCTACTTTCTAACTAAATTTTTAAGTTCCTATTCATCTTACTCTGGATTTAATAGTTTTTAAGTGCTTTAAGAATGGGAATCACTATGTCGTTAGGTTTATCGATATTGACTATAGCATTATAGAATTCATTTGGTTTTCGCTTCTTCCATTCTAAATCGAATATATCATAAGCTGCTCGCGCTATGTCAATGGTAAAATATCCAGACTCTTTATTCAATATCCCTTCATGTTTTAGAATCGTTAGAATGAGATAGGCAAAGTATTTCTTGTTATGCAACCCAACGCTTCGATACTTTTGAACAGTGATATCGACATAAATAGCACCGTTTTCATCAACACTTATGCACCTCTTTCCAAGTGAGGTTTCTGAAAATTCTATTAGTTGTCGATTATACTTGCCTAAAGCCTCATTAAGCTCTTTCACTATTTGGTAATGCTTAGACATTGATTTCTTCTCTCCTCCAAGATTGGGTATGTCAGAATCTTTTGAAGATAATAGGTTTGATTCCAATAGGCTGTAATGAGCAAGAGCTTCTATACTTGGCGTATTGTGTGACACGCTTGTGTTATAATCAGAAACAATAATTGGCTTGAGGTTTAGATAGTAAGTAATCAATTCTCTACATGCCTGACGAACTTCTGTAGGCAAGGCAGTATCTTTTGATTTCACTTTCAAGTAATACAACCGCGCTTCAAATTCTAAAGGGTGTAATCGCAGGCCCTTTGAGCTTCTCAAAATAGCTTTGTGGAGAATTCTTGGCTGAGGTATGTGGTTCATGACCTCATTATTTACCTCATTATAGAGTCTTATCCCGAACACTTGAATACCAAAACTAAAATTATTCTTTATTAGCAGGTAAGCTCTACGCGCGGTAAATAAATCGGAATAACACTCTTCAACAGAGATGTTCATTCCAAGCGAAATTGTCGCCGAATAAATTGATTTTCTGAAGAAACGATCGTACACCAATGCGCAGGAAACGATAAACAACACAGTCGGTACAATTAGGTCTTGCGGATTGAGGTAATAATGTGTAATAATATCCATCTAGTTTTCGAATGGTTTGTCAAATATGAACCTTGCTTGAGTTACTAGAATCTAGTAAATAAAATGAAAAGTACACTAGGCCAAACTCCTGAATTGATGTCTAAACTTCAAAGGCACCTGTCTAGGCGACCGACCACAAACCACAACTTGTCGTAGTAATCGAACCACAACTTCAAAACTCGAGCGTAGCAGTAGTTCTAAAACTATCCGTCAACTCATGCCTCGCCACATATCCCAGTTGATTAGTATGAAACCAAGTCTTACCAATCCTGAAGGACTTCTTATTGTGATGGTTGTGACCGTATATCCAGTGGTCAACATGCCAGTTTTCTAGTGCGCCGGACAAATCCACACGAAAGAACTCATGAAGTTTCGATTCAAATTCATAATCGCAGTAGGTGTAGTTGAATGGTACAAAGTGGCTTACGACAACTGTCGGGCCTTCATGAGGCTTCCGCAGCACTTCATTCTAGAAAGAAACGCTCTGTTTATGACAGTAATTATGATGTTTAGGCTCATAACGCACCCAATCCTCTTCGTCAAAAATGCAATTGTGAAAGTCTGATATTCTTTTTCCGATAAATTCTGAATTTAATATACGCGTCCAAAGCGATGTAAAAATAACTCTCACATTATCAATTAGAACAACCTGATTATTCAGATAGTGTATGCTTTTATCCACTTCATATGAAAATGTTGGTACTGTTTTACCAACTGGAAAAGAAGCACAATAAAATTCATGGTTACCAGGTAATATGCATACCTTCTCAAAGTCTTCAGATAGTTTGAAAAAGAAGTCTTTCGTTAACCACCAGTCATGTAAAAAGGTAATATCACCAGCGAGTATGAGTATATCGGCTTTGGGTATTATTGGGTTGGCCTCAATGAAGAGTTCATTGTCTTTGAACTCAAGGTGCAGATCGGAGGCATATTGTATCGTCATAAGTACAGGTTGTTTTAGTGTAATTGATCTTTGGTTGAATTGATTGTATTGTTCTTTATTTTCATCAAGAGTTCCCACTATTGTGAATACAAACCCTCTATACACCATGCGGCGATGTGACTAGGCCTGAATTGAGTTGAACAACACTATCCTAACCTTCAGATTGTCTATCCGCCTACTCCTTCGATATGTGGCATATACTCTTCATAACTTAAGATCATTCGAAACCAGATCCAGTGGCATTATGAATAAATTACCACCGGATCATGGTATCTGAGTTTTAAATCTCAATGGTCTCTGCTACGCTAAAAGAGTCTATCAACTCACGCTGCTCCACATAGCCCAATTGGTTAGTATGAAACCTAGTCTTTCCGATTTGAAATGACTTTTGATTGTGATGATTATGCCCGTAAATCCAATGATCGACATGCCAGTTTTTCAGCGCATCTGACAAATCAACATGGAAGAATTCCTGAAGTTCGGATTCAAAATCATAATCGCAATACGATGCTTCAAAAGGTACGTAGTGACTAACCACTACTGTCGGACCTGCATGAGGCTTCCACAGCACTTCATTCAAGAAGGAACGGCTCGCTTTATGACATTGATTGTGATGAATTGCTTTATACCTAATCCAGTCGCGTTCATCAAAAATACAGCCATGAAAGTCGGATATCCTTTTTTGAATATATTCTGATCTGAATATCCTAGTCCAAAGGGTCGTGAATACCAGTCTGACATCACCAAGATAGACTACCCGATTATTGAGGTATCGAATATTAGGAACCACTTCATATTCAAATGAAGGCACAACCTTCCTTATAGGATAGGAAGCATGGTAAAACTCATGGTTACCCGGTACCATGTATACCCTCTCAAAGTCTTTGGATAGTTTGAGAAAGAACTCTTTCTTCAACCATCTATCATCTAGAAAGGTAATATCACCAGCGAGAATTAGTATATCGGCTTTGGGCACTATTGGATTGGCTATAATGAAAAGCTCATTGTCTCTGAACTCAAGGTGCAAATCGGAAGCATATTGTATAGTCATGATTACAAGTTATTTTAATGTGATTGTTCGTTTAATGGTTTCATCGATATGTTCATAGGTATCCTCATGCTTTCTTATCAGTGTTAATGCCAAAGGCTTGATACACCATTCGACGATGTGACTCATGATGGATAAGTTTAAACAACCCTCCCCTTACATTTTGATAGCCATACTCCAGCATGGCTCGCTTAAGTTCAAATTCATGCATTCTAGCAACATCCTTTTCTTCGGGAACTTCTATTGGCAATAGCCTGACTAACTCTTTTGGCGTGAATCGTTTGGTCCACTCCGAGCCTTTACCATTCAGTTCACTGAGTATAGCTAGGTTCGTGTG
>JAVKDO010000079.1:0-28242 GCA_040222235.1 Cyclobacteriaceae bacterium | reverse complement strand
CAGTGGCCACCTGATCCAAGGTGGTGTATCGATGATCAGGCAGACTGATCAGCATACTCGGTAGACGCTCTATACTCGTTCGTTCCTCTTTGCGGTAGCGCACAACCAGATCAAAATACTGCTGCCCCTCATAGATCTCGCCGATCTCCTCTCCCGCTATCGCAACATCCACCTGCTCCATTAGATCATGGACAGTCATCCCGTAGGCTGAGAGCATCTGGATTCGCGGTTTGATCCTTATTTGCGGTACCTCGATCTGCTGATCTACCGCCACATCTGCAAGTCCAGCGATAGGCTGGATAGTCCGTTCGATGTTCTTGCCTAACTCAAATAAACGCTGAAGATCAGGCCCAAATATCTTGATAGCAATATTGGCGCGGGTACCAGACAGCATGTGATCTATACGGTGTGCTATAGGCTGACCCAGGGTGATATTCGCGCCAGGAACCATGCTCAGCTTATCTCTTACTTGTTGAAAAAAGACTTCTTTACTCTTTCCATCCAGCACAAACGGCGCATCGACCTCAGCAGCATTCACTCCCTGAGCATGTTCGTCGAGCTCGGCTCTACCCGTACGTCGAGTGACGACCGATATCTCCGGTAGTTCCAGCAATTGCTGCTCTACCAGCAACCCAGTTTTGTTGCTCTCCTCCAATGACATACTTGGCGGCCCAACCACGCTGATTACTAGAGAGCCCTCATTAAATTCTGGTAAGAAGCTCCTACCCAACTGTGTGAGCAGTACGAGACTAAAACCGAACCCAATAGCCGTGGCAGCAATCACGACTCTTGGAATCTTCAACGCACGAGTGAGTAGAGCACCATAGTACTTCTGTAGCCAGCGCTCGACCCTGGTGCCCTCCGCCTGTCGGCCTAAGGCTCGCTCACTCATGAGTAAATAAGAGCAAAGCACAGGTGTGACCGTGACGGCCACCGCCAACGAAGTAAGTACAGAAGTGATGAAAGCAATACCTAGTGGCTGAAGTAGCCTACCCTCCATGCCACCCAAAAAGAAAAGCGGTACAAAGGCCACTATGATGATTAGCGTTGCAATAATGATCGAGCTTCTTATCTCTATCGAAGCATCTTTCACCACTTTAATAACGGGCTGCTTTTGATCCACCGATTTTTTATAATTCTCCCTGAGTCGCTTGAATACGTTCTCCACGTCGATGATCGCATCATCGACAAGTGCACCGATGGCAATCGCCATGCCTCCGAGACTCATAGTGTTGATGGTGTAGCCGAGTAGGTTGAGCACTATGATGGAAACCAATAACGAAATAGGTATGGCGACCAACGAAATCACGGTCGTTCTCCAGTTCATGAGGAAGATAAAGAGCACAATCGATACGAAAAGTGCGCCTTCGATTAAGGTCTGATTTAGGTTAGAAATAGAAGCTTCGATAAAATCCGACTGTCGGAAAATTTGGCTTTCGATTTTGACCGTTTCCGGTAGGGTGGTTTGAAGATCGGCAATGGCCGCATCAAGTCGCTCCGTCAACTCCAACGTGTTGACCTCAGGCTGTTTGGCGATGGTCAGAATAATGGCTGGCGAAGCATTGAGCGATGCGTCTCCAATCTTGTCCGAACCACCGATTTTTACCTCCGCTACATCGCTGATTTTCACAGCCTGGCCGTTGACTGACTTGACCAGGGCCTGCTCCAGGTCTGCTATGGTGCTTGCCCGACCACTTCCTTTGATCAGGTACTGATTGCCGTATTGATTGACAAAGCCGCCGGTCGCATTAGCGTTAGCCGCTTCTACCTTTTCGACGAGTTCGGCCAGTGTAATGCCATGATGCTTGAGTTTACCCGGATCAGCGAGCACCTGATACTGCTTGAAGTCCCCTCCTATGACCACCACATTGGCAATCCCTGCGATGGATTTGAGCCTGGGTCGTATCGTCCAGTCCGCGAGCGTTCGCAGCTCCATTGGTGATAACCTATCGGAAGTCACACCTAAAAGCATGATCTCGCCCATGATCGATGAGATGGGTGCCATAGTGGGAGTGCCCACGCCAGAGGGCAATACTTCTGTCACCGTAGGGATACGCTCACTGACAACCTGACGTGCACGGTAGATGTCGGTACCCCAATCGAATTCCACCCAGACAATAGATATACCGGGTGCCGATGAAGATCGTATGCGACGAACGTTGGGCGAGCCATTGAGGGCGGTCTCCAGCTGGTAGGTGACCAAACGCTCAACCTCCTGCGCCTCCAGCCCGTGAGCCTCTGTCAACAAGGTAACCGTAGGTGCAGTCAGATCAGGGAAGACATCTACGTTCATCGTGCGGGCAAGGTAGATGCCTGCCAGACTCAACAACGCCGCGCTGATCAATACAGCTAAGCGATTCTGAAGGGATATTTCGAGGATCCTAGTTAGCACAATCTGAATGGTTTAAACTTGTCACATTCGATGGGGCTAGCCAACCTGATAAAAAAGTCTTGTCGCAGAATAGGTTGAGTGGAGGTTTCGACAGGCTCAATCTGACAGAGTTTTTGAGTGAAATTCAAACTTGACAAAGCAGATTCACTCCCCATTACGATTGTGCGAGATTTACTATAACTAGTGCGCATGACCATGACTCGGGGTTTGACCTGACATAGATGTCATTTTGACCTGAAAAGCACCTTCTGTGACGACCCACTCATTTGCGGTCAGGCCGTCCAGTATTTCTATCCATTGGCCATTGCGCCTACCCAATGCTACCTCACGTCGCTCGAAGCTTTCTCCTTCCAGCTGGACAATGACGGAGTAGGTGCCATAATCCTCCAAAAGTGCATCGACAGGCACTACCAACCCCTTTCTAGCTCCTCCTACGCCGACTTGCACTTCGGCATAGCCACCATCAGGTTGCTCGACCTCTTCATTAACCTGCACATAGATGGGCAACATGGGATGATCATCTTCGACTTCTTTGCCTATCGACAATATGCTGCTACCAGAGGAGATCATATCCGACCAACTATCTATGCCGGACTGGTACCAAATGTTCTGAATGGATTCGAGTCGATGATTGTAAGAAGGGCTGACCTGCACAATCAATAATTTGGACTTGTGCGTGCCCACAGTGACCAGGGAAGTGCCTTCTTTCACATAGCTGCCATTAGAGGTTTGGAAGGATTTGACAAATCCATCGTAGGGTGAGAAGACCTGCTTCCCATTTTGTGAGAAACCTCTGTTGAGGGCTTCAAAGTTGGACTTGGCTATTTTGTAGCGCCCCTCTACCGCCTCAAAGTCTGCTTTAGAGACAATCCTGGATTCATACAGTTGAAGCTTGCGATCATACTCGGATTTGACCTGCTCAAAAATACTTTTCGCGTTGGCTACTTCTGTTGCAAGGTTGTTGGCTGTTAACCCTTCGCTGCTGATCGTCGCAAGCAATTGTCCCTTCTTCACTTCCGCTCCTTCTGTGAGGTTTAGGTTGGTATAGACTGCTATCCCCGATGTGGTTGCCACCAGCGACTTGTAGGTATTGGGTGCCTCCTCCCAGATCCCTGAAGTGTGGATGACATCATAGACCTCTCCTTCCATTACTGGCTTGGTTTGGAACGCAATCTTCCATGCCTGCTCCTTGAGAAAACTGATTGCATCAGCTTCTTCCTGAGTAGAATTACTCGCCGCTTCGGCCAGGCTTCCATAAACAGTCACATCATTGATCACTATTCTGTCGCTATAGCTTGGCGTCTCCAAGTCAAAAATCAACTGATAGTTACCAGCCTCCTTAGGCTGAAGTGCGGGTGTGAAGATACCAGGAGAATTGGGTGCCTCTACTTTATGTCGGATGCCCTTGGACTCCTTGACCAAACTGACTGTCACTGTCCCTTCAGTAACCGGCTTGTGGCCATCAAGCATCGTAAAATGTGCTGCAAATCGACTCGTCTGCCCCACCACAAAAGCCGGAAACTCAACAAAAAGTTCAGTTTTATCTGTCCAAATGGTCTCGCTCATACCGCGCACCCCAGAGAATTCTTCTATATGGTTACCATCGGCATCATGAGCATGGTCTTCCTCCATAGGCGGTTGACAGCCTATTAGGGTGATTGCAAATAGTAAGTAGAAATACTTCATGGGTTTAGTGTTTTGAGTCCATCTGGAGGTTTTCACTTCGCTAGTGAACTACGGTAGAGCGCGCTTTTGTAGAATCGGCAGACATGGTGAATTCCTCTTGCTCTGTATTGTCACCTGCCTCATGCGAATGACCATCAGCGTCATGCGAATGATCGGCATCCGGACCATGTTCATGACCGTGCTCCTCAGTGGCCTTGCCGCCACATGCCGCGAAAAAGAGTAGACCTATCGCCAGTATGATGTTTGATATTTTCATGATAATAGAGTTTTCGTTTTACAATTGATGTTTAGTTAGTTCTGACTTTAGCTGATGAAGTTCCTTTTCCATCAGCAACATATCGTCCTGCGCCTCCCAGTAGAATTGCGACTCATCGTAGTAGTTGATAAATGAAAGTTGACCTAGCTCGTATGCCTCCTTAAGGAAGCGGTCATTACCCAGCTCAGCGAGCGTACTACGATACTCTTCAAGGCCAGATAATAAAAGCTCATATCGCTGGTATTGCTCCGACAGGACAGAGCGAGCGGCTATTACCTCCACACTCGTATATGTCTGTTGATATTGACTCAATGCCTTTGCAGAGTTGGCTCGGGCGCCTCCCTTCCAGAGTGGAATGGACAAGCCAGCCATAAATCCCGCATAGTTTTCGCCCATAAAACCCTGGTAGTTGTAGCCCGCTGTAATACTTGGCAGGTTACTTCTCTTGGCAAGCATGTACTGCTGACTAGCGATATTTTCCTTTTGTGTGAGTACCCTCAATGAGGGGTCTAGCGCCATTCGCTGCTGCCAAAGTGAATCCAATGATGCAAGGCCAAGTTCGATGACGTAATCTGTATCTTCTAGAACAATGGATTGGCCTCCGTTCAGCTTTTCTAGTCGCGTAATGACCTGCGCCCTCTCCGCATTCACCTGATCAAGCGAGTATCTGATCTGCATCCATGCTACTTTAGCCTTGTTCAGCTCCAGTATCCCCACTTCCTCCCTATCAAATAGCTCCTGCGTCTGCTCCATCACCTGCCTCGCTTGGCTCACCCTTTGCTCTACCACTTCATTTCTTTTATTCATGTAGATCAGTTCCAGGCAAAGCTTTTTTGCTGGTAGCAAAATGGCTTGGCGCTTCTGCTCATATTCGATACCCAACTGATCCTGCTGCAATCCTATGAGCTCCTTTCTGGCAGAATAGACGGATGGAAAGTCGAAGGATTGGGCAACCTCAAATTCATAGTAGTCGCTGGTCGTATGCTCCCCAAAAGGCATATAGTAGCCCAATAGCTCTAGCCCTGGCAGTCCATTAGTCGCCTTGAGTTGGCTCCTGCGACTGTCAGCATAGGACAAATAGGCCTGTAGTTCGGGGTTGTTCTGCTCTACTTGATCCAGCACCTGCTCAAGCCTAGTAGATTGCGCGAATCCGGCAAAAGAGAATACAGATGTGCATAGCGCACAAATGACGATTCTAAACATGATCGTAAGGGTTATAATTGATAAATGAAATGGTGACCAACATCGCAGCTTCACACATAGTTGTGAGTCTGTTGGTAGTTGATTAGACCAAATAGGGCGGACCTCTCCTGTGAGCGTTTGCTAATATGATCTGCTGGATGGTCGTAGGTGGTGGGTAATCCGATAATCCCTCCACCTGGAAAAGTCTAAATACCTCTGGAGAGAGGATTGATTGATTGAGATAACCATCAGCCACTAATTTCAACTGAGGTCCATGCTTTTGCACGGAAGTCACCAACACAAAATCAATGGTCTCTGCTAAATGGCTATGGTTGTGCAGTAAGCCGCCTAGATCGGTCTCTTCATTGGCTGATTCCGTGTCATCGTGGTGATGGTGATGGCTAGCATTATGCTCATGATTGTGAGAATGCTCCACAACTTGATCTTGTGGATGTGAATGATCATCCTTAGGCGCATGGTGATGATGCGGCACCAGCTGATGGCCTATGAAGATGCCAAAAACCAACAGGAAGCAATAGGCCGATATTTCGCGGTAGCGACTCACTCCAGTGAATCTAGTAAATAAACAGCCGCTACCAAAGGTCGAAGGCGCACTTCACCAATATTGACTCCTCCTTATTGAATATTTATAAGCTCCAATTAGCAGGGGGACGTTAACCCGATTTGGCTCACCGGAGATTACTTTTGCAGTATCAAAACCGAATTAGTCTCAGTAACAATGATCGAACTACTCAAATCACAAATCGGCCGGTTCCGAGTTATCGCCTTCACCGAGGGAGTGTCCTTCCTGCTCATTCTCTTTGTGACCATGCCCTTGAAGTACTTATGGGACATGCCTGAACCCAATAAAGTCATTGGCATGGCTCATGGTGTATTGTTCATACTCTATGTGATTGCTGTCTTTCAACTCAAAGTCAACTATGTCTGGCAAAAACGGAAAATGGCCCTCGCCTTACTTGGGTCGATCATTCCTTTTGGTACCTTTTATGTGACGGCCAAGCTGTTGCCGGAAGAAACTGCTCAACTACCCGACGCTTAATCCCTCTTAAGAAGAGGAGAGTTACAGGTATTGCATGTTGGCAGAAAACAATCCAACTTTCCGCTATGAGCGATATCAAACAACCATGGATCAATGCTGGCTATGAGCTCTTCTCCAAACATGGCCCAGATGGTCTTAAGGTTGAGGTAATCTCTAGAATAGTGGGTAAAAGCAAATCCTCCTTCTATCATCATTTTGCAGATCTGGAGGTATTTACGGCCCACCTATTGAGGCATCACCTACAGCGCTCTGATATCATCGTCGAGAAAGAAAGTCAATGCAAAAATGTGGTGCCCGAACTCCTCCATGTGCTGGTCGAGCATAAGCAAGACCTGCTCTTCAACCGGCAGCTTCGTGTACACCGCAGCAATCCTGAGTTTGAAGCCTGCTTCCAAAAAACCAGTGCAGAGGTGGGCGGTGCAGTACTTGGCATCTGGGCAGAGGCACTCAACCTGCAAGACAACTCTAACCTCGCCTTGATGATCCTCCGACTCAGCCTCGAGAACTTTTACTTGCAAATCACCGAAGATACACTAACCTACGAGTGGCTGGAGAAATATCTCAAGGATCTGCAGACCATGGCTGGAGAGTTTAGCAAGCAGCCTGTACGCTAACGTCTAAAATAACTGCGGGATTGTTATCACTTTTGCGGAAAACATACAGTCTCATGCTCATCTTCAGAATTCTCCTCGCCGTATTTTTCATCATTATCGCGACCTATTCGGGTATTGTGATCGCCGACTATGGCTTTACCTTATTCCCAATTTTTATCAATGATATGCTGAGCATGACCTGGTCGGGCCAGTTCAACCTTGACTTTTCCCTCTATCTCGCCCTATCAGGAATCTGGATTGCTTGGAGGCAGAGGTTTTCACTTATCGGAATCGTCCTAGGCGTCATTGCATCTATATTGGGCATGGCTGTCTTTGCTCCTTATTTGCTTGCTGCTACTTTCAAAGCCGAGG
This sequence comes from Cyclobacteriaceae bacterium, assembly GCA_040222235.1. Taxonomy (GTDB): domain Bacteria; phylum Bacteroidota; class Bacteroidia; order Cytophagales; family Cyclobacteriaceae; genus UBA6059. Next base: position 20,701 of record JAVKDO010000079.1, on the reverse strand, counting down.
GAGATATCAAGACCGTTCTTCTCGGAGAGAACTGGGCGGATAGGTAAGGTTTTTTCAGAGTTAAATAGAGTTGCATAATCCCAGTGGGTTCTACTCAAAATAACTCTGGCTATTTTAACACGCGACTAGGCTCCATCTGATAAATGGAGTTAATGACGATTGCTTCGTTTTCAACATTCACTTTACGAAGCTCCAGAGCACCAATAGTTTTAGTATTGACCGCACTTTTCTGGTCTAAAGGATTATCATAAATCATTAGATCGGTCAAGCTCTGTAGCACTTCAAGAGGCGAAAGATCAGTTACTTGATTCCGCTCGATGGTCAGCCATCTTAGATGCTGCAGATCAGCAAGAGGAGTGATCTCTTCGATCTGGTTTTCGGAAAGGAAGAGCTTCTTCAATCTGGGAAGAGCCGCTATTGGTCCAATGTCTTCCAACTGATTACTTCTTAGATCGAGCCACTCTACACTCTTCATTGAACTCAAAAATGATAGATCGGAGATATCATTATCGCTCAAGGTAAGTACACCGACACTGTCCAATACAGATAGTGGCTGAAAGTCCTCTACCTCATTTGCTGATAGGCTGAGTTGAACTACCCTTCTGAGATTAACCAAAGGTGCAACAGACTCGACTGGATTGTCTGCCAAAATAAGAATGTTAAGGTTGATCAAACCAGACAAAGGACTTACATCCCTGACCTGATTGTCCGGAATCCAGATACCAAATAAATCTGTCAACTCGCGTAGAGGTGTAAGATCAACAAGACTATTCATGGCCATATTGAAGTGGGTGAGTTTAGTCCAATTAGCCACGGCACTTATGTCATCAATGTCATTGTCGTTAAATGTAATGCCCTTGAGGTTGAACAATCCCGAGAGCATGGAGATGTCCGATATCTCGTTCCTATCACATGATAATTGTTTCAATTCTGTAAGTCCAGCTACTGGAGTCAGGTCGGCAATACTATTACCATTGAGGCTAAGCGTCTGTAGCTTGCCCAAGCTTGAAAGCTGTCTCACATTGCTGATTTCATTATTGTCGATATAGAGCGTTTCGAGGTTGGTGGCGTATTGCAGTCCTTCCAGATTAGTGATGCCACGTCCGATAGCAACCAACCTAGTCATTTCTTCAAAATCACTAATGTAGAAGTCACCCGTGGGCCTGTCATAATAATCACGGATAGCCTTTTCCAGATAGAAATCAGGAATAGTTACCGGTTCATTTAAGTTTTGTGCCAGCCCAGGCTGCACTATCAAAAGGACAAATAGCAGTGTAAACAAATTTTTCATATCCCAAACTTGCAGTGTGTTTGGAAACTCCCTTGTCCAATTTTGTTTCAAAAAATATTATGGTACTTATTGCCGGTAGGTGACCTGCTCAAGGTAGGCCTTCGGTGTGTGTCCGGTAAACTTCTGGAAGGCCCGATAAAAGGTGGTCTTAGAACTAAAACCAGAGTCAAACGCCAGGCCCACCAAAGTGTAGTGATCAATCTGATCGCTTGCCAACTTAGTCTTCACTTCTTCGACCCTATATTGATTGACTAGATCATTGAAGGACATCCCTAGTCCGTGGTTGAGTGTGGCGGACAGTTTACCGGAGGTTGTCCCTAGCGCCTTTGCCAGTTGACCCAAGGTGAGGGCCGGATCCAGATATATCCTATCCACCTCCATCAGCGCGGTGATTCTGGACAGATCATCGCTCGTTGCACGGGACTGGTGAACTGTTTGGCCAATCTGGAGGGTGGAATAGCTAGTATAGCCGACAACAGACAAAATATAGACGACTAGGGCATAGTAGTCCTTGACGAGTAGTGAAACAGGATATCCCAGCCATTCGTCCAGCGGACTACCTCTCCAGTAGCCGTAAATCTGACCCAAACTCACAGAGAACAGATCCATCGCGGCACCCAATAGAAGTAGGATGAGCAGCCAACGAAACCAGGTCGTATATCTCGACTTCTGTTTAGAAACCTTTTGTTCTTCTGCCTTGCGAAGGGTCATGAATGCCGCCCATGAATAACCAAGTGCCATAAGCATCACCATCACATCCTGAAGAGGAGACACCCAAAAATAATAGAGTCCCAGGGCCAATTCTCTCTTATAGGCTACCGGTACTCCGAGTGTATTTATCCATACAAAACAGAAGTACAACCAAAAGCCCAATGGAAGCACTAAGTGCAGTGACGTCCGCTTGTTAAGACGGAAGTCAGGAGAAAAAAGGGACTTTGAATACAGGTAGAGTAATGGAAAAATGAAGGCCTGTAGATGCAAAGGTACAAACAAGAGTCCATCAAATACTACCACGAGTCCGAGATGACCAAACAAGGTCGGAAGTACAGAGAAGCTCAATACAGATAGTATAGCGACCAGCAATGCGTTTGATGGTGTCCACTTTCGTGTAGTCAAAATCAAAGCGATCATAAGCACACATTGTGCGATCCCGAAGAGTAATATGACACTGGTAGTTGTAAGCATCCTTAGCGTAAAGTCAGCCTCAATTTAACCGCCTAGACTAACATAAAAAAGGCTCTTGTCGATAGATAGTTGAGTAGAGCATAAGCATTATATCCAGCACATTAATTTCCAAAAATTGCTTTCATTGTGCGTCCAATTATCGCTAGTCGACACTGCTCGAATACGCATTTTTTAACTTAACTGGCCATATTTAGATCAAACCCATCGGAAAGAGGCCCTTAGAATATCCTTGGTTGGATCGTTTTTTTTTAGTCCGGGTTTTTCTATCGAGCATCCGAACGAAAGGTACGACCCGTAACAACATTACCTTGAACCTCATGACTTTATGAGTTTGTCAATCAAATCGATAAAATCATCATCAAGGATTAAAGTCAATGCCGTTCAAATAATCCAATGTGGTACGCGTGACGGAATTTCATAATTTGAGTTAAAATACCCTTGACTCCATGAAACAAATATCAACTTCCCTTCTTCTTGTGCTACTCGCGCTCACGAGCGTTATTGCTCAGAAACTATCCAAAGAAAAGAAAGCCATCATTACCACTTTGGATGAAAAGACTGCCACCTACGCAGCTTGCGCGATGGAGATATGGAACTACGCAGAAATTGGATACCAGGAAGAGAAAAGTTCGGTAAGGCTTCAAAGTATGCTCGAAGCGGAAGAGTTTAATATGGAAGTAGGTGTCGCTGGAATGCCTACCTCATTTATTGCTTCTTATGGTAGCGGCCAACCGTTGGTAGCCATTTTGGCGGAGTACGACGCACTTCCAGGTGTTTCTCAGGAAGCAGTTCCTTTTAGAAAAGAGCGAGAAGATGGTGTGACCGCTGGGCATGCTTGTGGTCATCATCTTTTTGGGACGGGAGCAGTTGCTGCAGCGGTGGAAGTCAAAAACTGGCTAAAAAGTACAGGGACTCAAGGAACCGTAAGAGTGTATGGGACACCTGCGGAAGAAGGCGGCTCGGGTAAAGTCTACATGGCTCGCGAAGGCTTTTTCGATGATGTAGACATTTCGATGTACTGGCACGCCGGTAATGACAATTCTGTTCGCGTAGCTACCAATCTGGCCATTGCCTCTGTTAAGTTCAGGTTCCATGGGATTTCTACGCATGCGGCAGGAGCTCCAGAAAAGGGTCGAAGTGCATTAGATGGCGTTGAGTCGATGAATTATATGACCAATTTGATGCGAGAGCACGTGCCCTCAGAAAGCCGAATTCATTATGTAATTACCAAGGGAGGGGAAGCTCCTAACGTGGTACCAGCTTTTGCAGAAGTCTACTACTTTATCAGACACCCAGATATGCGTGTGGTAAAGAATATATTGGATCGGACGATCAAAGCCGCAGAAGGAGCGGCTAGCGGCACAGAAACAACCATGTCCTATGAGATGACTGGTGGTTCATTTAACATACTACCCAATCGTGTTTTGTCGCAAGTAATGCACGACAATCTCAAAATGGTTGGCGGGGTTAATTATACTCCGGATGAGAGAAAATTTGCGGAAGAAATTATGACCACCTACACTGCTAACGGCCTCAAGCCTGAGATGGCAGCTGAAGTTCAGCCATTTGTGGTAACTGAAATAGCAGGAAACTACAGTACGGATGCAGGTGATGTGAGCTGGATAACACCTTTAGTGAGTATGTCTGCTGCAACTTGGCCTCCGGGAACACCTGGTCACAGCTGGCAGGCAGTAGCCGCAGGTGGAACTAGCGTGGGCGTGAAAGGGATGATGGTATCTGCCAAGACAATGGCGATGACGGTCATAGATGTATTCAAAGACCCATCAATAGTAGATAGGGCCAAAGTGGAATTGAAGGAACGTAGAGGTGATGATTTTATCTACGAGCCAATGATAGGAGACAGGGCACCTGCACTTGATTACGCCGGTCAGAATTAACTTTAAACCAGTGCTCTCAGATTGACAGATACTACTCTGGCATTCCTTGCGCCATCCTAGCATTCGCCTCGATGATGTCCGTGCTGGACACTTTAAACAGGCTGTCTTACAGCCATGTAGATTGGGTTCTCAATAACAAAAAAATTAATGTGGTATTTCACTTTATAGTGATTTATATGAGGTATAAACTTATCAAAACATCTATATAGTGATTAATATCAAAATATATATCTTTGCAATCCATTAATCAAAAGAATGAAGTAGAAGCTTTCCTCAAGAGCTTCAAGGATAAGAAAAAGATTTGGAGAGTCCTTTTCTTGGATGACCGGGGTAAGAATTTCAATACATTAACAGCCCTGGACATAAGACCTGTCACTAGAGAACAGGTGATAGATGATTTGAGTGTTGACGACTACATTGAAGGCCCATTGTCAGAGGACTGGCATGGCGGTAAGGAAATGTGGGTCTTCGGAAAACTGTTAAAAGAAGAAGAGGTCTACATCAAGATTACATTAGGTGTCGCGAGTGCAAAGACGATTTGTATTTCATTTCACATCGCGGAGCACCCTATGTCTTACCCATTAAAAAGTTAAGAACATGAACAGCCCAATTACAGGAAAGGAGATGACACTTAGCTACGATTGGAGAACCGTGCCATTTCGTAAAGAACAGTTCCAGATTCCTTATCAGTTCTATTTATGCAAAGATTCCGGCGAGCAGTTTACTACGACTCAGCTGGATGAATTGAACATGCAAATGGTGTATAATCAGTTCAGAGCAAGACACCATATTCCCCTACCTGAAGAGGTCAAATCGATTAAAGCGACATACGAGCTTTCGGCATCAAGAATGGGAGAGATATTGGGGTTTGGACCTAATACTTACGGTCAGTATGAAAAGGGGGATATACCCAGTTTAGCTAATGGCAAGCTATTGAAAATAGCCCAAGACCCTCGTAAGTTTTATGATCTTGTGCAGGATTGGGAAACCACCTCCGAAAAGGCCAAAGCTGATTTGGTGAAAAAAGTACAGCGGCTTATTAATGGACAAAATCATTTCACTATTGACTTTGAGAACTATTTGATGGGGACAAAAGAGGCCGATGAGTACACCGGATTCAAAAGTCCAGATTATGCCAAGTTCACTGAAATGATCGTGTTTTTTGCTCAGGAGGTTCCTTGTTACAAGACCAAAATGAACAAGTTATTATTCTATGCCGACTTTTCGATGTTTAGACAAACAGGGCAATCTATGAGTGGGGCACTATACAAGGCTATTCCTTACGGTCCGGTACCAAACCGATATGAATCCTTTTTTGAATCCCTAGCCGAATCAGATGTCATAGATCTGGAATATGAAGAATTAGATGGTGGAAGACAAAAGCAATATTTAGTGGGTAGAGATGATCGAGGTTTCAATAAAGCCCTCTTTTCAGAGCATGAATTGAATGTACTTGACATGGTGAAGTTAAAATTCAAGGACACCAAGCCCTATGAAATAGTCGATATCAGCCATCAGGAAAGAGGGTGGATCGAAAATGAGCAGACACGTTCTTTAATTAGCTATCACTATGCCTTGGATTTGAAGGCTTTGTGATAACAATTAGACGAGTGATAAAACTGACAATGCAAACCACTTAACGGAATCTCCCTAAGACCTTAGGCTTACTTTCGTCCTGTCTGCCGCGCAGTGACGGTAGAAGAGAAAAGCCCTATCACCAGGCATACCATCTTCTCAATGAGTCCTTAAAACTCTACCTCAAATACACTTCGTCCATTGCCTTTGATTGAGAGATGGGTAAACATCCATCCTTCCTCAGTTTGCTTGCATTTAAACTTGAGATTACTTCCGTCATAAGTCCCTTTAAGCACAGCTTTACCATTTTTTTTGATATCAAGTGACGAAATCATCAAGTAAGATTGACCTGAAGCTTCATGTGGGCCATCGATCACTTTTAAAGGCTTGTCGAACTTCTGGACTGATAAATCCAAATCAACTACCTCCGAGTCGACTACCATCACACCATTGTCAATATTGGCTTGCTCTTTACTGAGCATGTCTTCCATCAGTTTGACGTCTAGCATCGTCTGGATGATTTCATCGGTTACCTTATCACTAGCCTTCAGACCTATGGATGTGGAAAGGATGGTTAGCAGGAGTAGGGTGAGTAGCTTATTCATTTGAGTTCGTCTTCTTGAGTTAATATTAGTGAGAGGATTTTTTCCGTTGTGGATTTGAAGTTAGATGCAAAAATGATCAATAGAGTTGCTTTCGGGTAAGAGAATTTATCATCATGGCCTGATTGCCAAATGCCGTTAAGGGAATGTTAAGACATCCGATGTTTCCAAAATATCGGATGTCTGGGACCTTCAATCGCAACTAAGGAAGCCAAGGTTTAAAACCTTGGCTTCCTTACTGAGCAGAATGGGAGGTATTTGTAAGTGGCGCGAAGAAACCTTCATACTACCAACTTGACGATCTTAAGATTGCTTCGTCCTACCTCCTCGCAAAGACGACACTTTTTTAGTTAGCTCATTTAAGCCCATACCCAATGGTAAGACCAACACTAAATGGTTTGATGGTCAGTGCGCTGCTCTCACTGGCTCTGTGGATTAGTCCATAGCGCAAGACTGGCAGCAGAGAAAGCTCCCCTCGATCAGACTGCCACACCACTTTTCTAAAGCCAAAGCTGGCAGTCAGTTGATGTGGATATTCAATCCTTTGTGTCTCTCCCTTGTACTCGAAAGTATGCTCAGGATTTAGAATTCGATGATAGCCCAATCCCGCCATCAAGCGGTTGAGATCATTATTGAAAACTTTCAAGTCAGCAGATACTCGTGCTCCAACGCTGATTAGAAAATGATCCATCTGTACTGTCTGTCTGTCAAATACAGGCGTTAATAAGTTGTCATCAGAGTCACTAGTCACTACCGAAGTAGATGTCTCATCACGGATATCAAAGCTGTATTTCTGAGAAAAAATATTTGTGGCAGCAGCGGCACGCAGTGTTGCCTTCTTTGAGATCTCTCGCTTCAAACCAAACTCTGCATAATAGCTCAGGCGATCTAATGAGAAGCTTCCGCTGGTCTCAAAGTTCTCCATGATCAATCCATCATTTTTATTTGGCTGCAGATGGTTGTACAGAAAAAAGACTCCCATGTCCCCATACAATTGATAACGCTTTTGCCGAGCGGGTTGCACAACCAAACGCGGTTCATACGAGATGATGGTCAGCTCATCACTTGTTGACCGCAAGCTTGAAAAATCAAACTCTTTGCTATGCAATAGATCAAACTCCAAAAGTCCTTCAACTTGCTCATTGTTTGACACAAGACCCACTAGGGTCTCGGTTAACGTCCTATCCTCATCAGCTATGGCCGATACTTCTCTGTTCAGAGCCTCTTCATCAGAAACGTCTGAAGCAACAGCACTAGGAAGCTGCGCTTCATTAGTTACAGGAGCTTCGACCGTATTTACAATCGTCTTCTGAGAAGTGAGCGTATTTTGCTCGATATCTTCCTCTGTTTGATCAGCTCTAGTTTTACTATCGCTTTTAGTGGATACTCTGGCTGATGTTTCATCTTCGGTGGTCAGTGCCAGGCTCGCCTGTGCTATGCTGGCTTGATTCACCGCAGACTGCCGTGCTTCTGCATTATTTGCGGTAGCGAGTACATCATCGGTCTCTGTACTGGTCATATAGAAGCCTCCTCCAATCAAGAGTATACCCAACAGCAGCGCCAAAGTAATGCCCCATGGTGAGCCGCCATATCCTCCATTGACCTGATCGAGTATGGCACCTCCTGCACCTGGTGGTGGTGGCGCCTCATACTCATGAAGACGCGCCTTCAGCTTATCTTCTAGTGAGTTAGTTGACTGATTCATAGCGGTTTATTCCTAGTTTTTTAAGTCTCTCTCTCAACAGTTTTTTCGCAGCGGTAAGCTGTGATCTGCTGGTACTCTCGCCGATATCGAGCTGCTCAGCGATCTCTCGATGGTTGTAGCCATCGATCACGCTCATGTTGAACACAAATCGGTAGCCATCGGGCAGTTCATTGATCATCTCAACAAGTTGATCATTGCTCAGACTATCTATCATTCGGTGATATTCCTGATCGTCAGCATCCACATGATCCTCTATCAGCTCAGTACTATTTAGTCTTGGTCTTATATAGTTAAGCGCAGTATGCACGGTCAATTTTCTGATCCATCCGGGTAGTGCCTCAGGCTGCTTGAGCTCTGCCAGTCTCTCATAGACTTTGATGAAAGCCTCCTGAAAGATATCCTCAGCTTGAGAGCGATCTTGGGCATATCGCATACATATGCCCATCACCATACCACTAAATCGGTGGTACAGTTCCTCCTGATACTTCCTGCGCCGCTTCAGGCATTTTTCGATGAGTACAGCTAGCTCTGTCATCATAGGTAAAGCCGGGACTACTGCCCCGGCTTATCTCAACTATTAGATATACTTATACTGACTATTGTTCGACGGTGATATTGATGAGGTTTTCGTCACACTTCCCACTATCACATATCTCATATTTTATTGTCGTTTCTCTCCTACCGGAAAACTCCTCGAACACCTGATACCGTATCAATTTACCCTCTTCGATCACCTCTGCCTCACCCAGATCAGGTTGTTCTAGAATATGAATTTCGTAATTATCCGTACAATATTGGTCATTGAGCGCCGGATCTATAATGAGCGGCTCTCTAATCGCCGGCAGGGCAATATCAATACTGTCTTCTGGAAGAGGGACGTAGAAGTACTCATCTTCAAATGCCTCCGCACAGTTGCTAATAATGATCTCATCGAAGCTTAGCGCCAGCTCCCTCGGCTCAAAGTCGCCATTGTCAAAGACAATGTTGTAAACAATGATAACCACCGACTCGGTCTGAGTAGTATCTAGTGTATAGATGATAGAGGCTGTCTCACTATTAAACTCCGCAGTACCGAAGGATACATCGGTGATATCCACCTCCCAAGCAGGGAATAGGCACAGTGGTGTTGGGAAGGCGACTTGAATCTCAAATTGAATGTTGCTAGGAGTGCCAAGGTAGATTTCCTGATTGGGGAAGGCCTCTTCGAAGCAGTCCCACTCCTCGGCAAACTCCAGTTCGATCTGTCGCTCGATCTGTATGCCATCAACCAGATTGACTACATAGACGATACTGGCAAATCCATCAAATTCATCATAATTGGGGTACCAGACTAGGTCTTCACCATTGGCAGCTATATCTACTTCACCATTGGTGGTCTGAGCGAGCTCAAGTGACCACTCGTGCGGCGCACAATCGGGTGGCAAGAAGTACAGTGGTAGTATATAGCTCTCAAGACCCATGGTATCTAGCTTGATATTTTGATCTGGAAATGCTTCCTCACCACAGTGACCAAACGGGTCGTCTTCCAATATAATTTCAATCAGTTTTTCGTAGACCTCACCTGTCTCCGGAAGAACAACTAATAGTATAACCTGAGCATGATCGACGAACTGATCATTGGGGGTGAACAGTACTTTGTTGCCATCGAAGTTGGTAGCTCCGAGTTCTGACTCGATGACTTCCAGAGAATCAATGGACAAAGCACAATCCTCACTCAACTCGAAGATGACAAACTCGCCCTCGGCAAGATCCTCCACCTCGATATACACTGTCTCCGGGTGGATAAACTGCTCGATGCATTCGAAATGGAAGCTATCGTCGACCTCTATGATAATGTCGCGAACTATGCTTTGGCCGCTAGCTAAAACCACCTCATAGATCACGCCATAGTAGCCATCTAGATTCGGCCCTTCATCAGGAAAGAATCGCAACACGTTTTCATCGACGGACACATCTACGGTACCGTGTATGGTCTCGAGAATAACGATATCCCATTGCGATAGCTCACACCCTGCCTCAGGGATGTAGAGCTCAAACTCATACTCAAGATCAAGCGCCTCTATCACCATGTGCTGACTAGGGAAACTCACTTCGAAGCATTCGAGGTGTCTCAAAAAATCTTGGCGATAAATCGTAATACAGCGCTCCAAGAAACTACCATCCTCAAAGACGATGTTGTAATGAATCAATACTAGGCTATCCAGCGGCTCATCACCGGGATACCAGTTGATACTAAGTCCGTCATCGGCCTGCTCAGCTGTGCCCTGTTGGGCTTCAACTATTTCTAGTGACCATGGTAGGAATAAGCACAACGACTCATCGCTGAAATATTTGATCGAGTACACTTCAGCCAGCGGCTCATCTTCAATGACCAAATGCGGGTTTGGGAAGGCCGCCTCTTCACAGTTAAAGGGCTCTTCACCGATGATTACCGGTAGGTCTATGGTCAGTGTATCCTGATCAAATACCAGCTTCAACCCTATGACATCTACGGAATCTTTACCAAAATCAGGGTAGTACAAAAGGAGGTCACCATCAACCTCAGCCTCACCATTCAGCACATAGTCGATGAGCACATCGATATTGGCTCCCAGACAGTCTTCAATATTTAGCTCCAGCAGTAAGTGATCCTCTTCGTTAGTAGGGTCAAAATAGATCTCACCTGTAGCACTTAATAACTCCTCAAGACAATTCTCAAATAGAGGGAGCTCGTCGCTTACTTCAATTTCTACCTTGGCAGTGCTGATAAACTCCTCGCCAGACTTATCGACCAAAGTCAGTGTGTAGAAGAAGTAATCCAATCCTAGAAAGTCCGCTTCCGGCACATACTCCACTTCTAAAGGAGAGATCAAATTGACTTCTCCATGCTCCGGCTGATCTGTTCTAAAAGAAAATGACTCGATTTCTGATTCGCAAAACCCATCATTCTCCAACGGCAGGACGATGACGCTCTGACCCTTGGCGGTCCAGGCATAATCTCCTAGTGCACCATTGAAACAAGGCAAGTCAGCAGTTTCACCCACCATTTCGATAGTAAACTCCTCTGCATCAAGCACTACGCTATCGGCATTAAGCATCTCTACCGTAAAATCATCTTGACCTGAGCTAAATGTATCGTCGGGCTCATACTCCATCAATCCATCGCGATGGAAGCTCACCCTACCTCGTGAAGGGGCTTCACCTGTTCTAAATGAAACTTGCTGATTGGCCTGAATGGCGGTGGCCAAATCGATAATGACCGAAGATCCTGGCGTAATCGTCCGGCTGTCCGTTTCGGGAGTGAAGAGCGCATCGCCTATCGGAAATGCGTCATCCTCTATCCTATCGCATCCAACCATGGCTATCGCCAAAATCAGAACTATGCTCAAGAGGTTATTTATTCTTACATTCATGTTTGCTTATTTTTAGAAGAGTGATCTTGCCAACTTATGAGCTCCGGACTTGATTAATGCTGACAGTTTGATGCGATCACATGATTGTCTACAGTACTAAGACATGGCTCGACTGCTTTTCGCTGTACGCTCTAACGAATATATTTTCAACACATTGAATTACAGCAATTTAAAGCTTATTGCCCACCAAATTATGAAATATTTACCTCTCCTTTTACTAGTGATTTCGATCAGTTGTCAACAGCCTGAAACAGAAAAAGAGCCCTGGTTGATAGGCTTTGAGAAGCCCGTGCAAAATCCAATCATGGTGGCAGACTCTAGCTACAGCTTCATCGATCCGCTCACTGACAGCATCAGCTATTGGCAAAAGGCCGATGTTTTCAATCCTGCAGCTATTGTAAAGGATGACACGGTATTCATGCTCTTCAGGGCGGAGGATAATCCTGCTGCCATACTGGGAGGTCGTACCTCCCGTATAGGTCTAGCCTGGAGTTTGGATGGCATGAACTTCACCAAGTACCCCGCACCGGTGCTTTACCCCGACTCTAGTAGTATGCTACAATACGACTTTCCTGGTGGATGTGAAGATCCAAGGATCGTAGCAACAGAAGATGGCAGCTATATCATGGCCTATACCAGCTGGAATAGAGACGTGGCTCGACTATCCATCGCCAGTAGTCCGGACTTGAGATCATGGACGAAGCACGGCCCTGCATTTGCGGTAGCCAATGACGGTAAGTTTGTCAACGACTGGTCCAAGTCAGGCTCAATCGTCGTAGAGCGAACAGGAAAAAATGAAATGGTCGCCAAAAAAATCAATGGCAAATACTGGATGTACTGGGGAGAGCTCTTCGTCAATGTGGCCTGGTCAGAAGATTTGATCAACTGGAATCCGCTGGTCGATCTGCAGGAAGAATTAGCACATGCGATGGATACTCGTCCAGGGTACTTTGACAGCTTCCTGACTGAGCCTGGTCCACCCGCACTCTATACCGATGAAGGGATACTTCTCTTCTATAATGGCAAGAATGATGAAGGCGACTTAGCCGCCACTGACATTGCCAAAGGCACCTACTGCGGGGGTCAGGCTTTATTTGATGCTACGGATCCTAGCAAGTTCATCTCCCGACAAGATAAACCCTTTATATGTCCAGACCTCCCGCATGAGGTCACCGGGCAGTACAAAGCCGGCACCACATTTATCGAAGGCTTGGTCTATTATCAATCGAAGTGGTTTCTCTACTATGGTACTGCTGATTCGATGGTAGGGGTAGCTGTAAGTGGTGACTGATATGCAGCTACCTTGGTATCAAAATAGTACGCTATGGCTCTGGGCAATCTACGCGCTCATAGTGGGCACCATCGTCCTGCGGGTCAATGTGGAAGCCACCAACTACACCACTCCAGACAGTGAATACTATATGCGGGCGGCAGACAATGTAGTGGAAGGCAAAGGGTTTGTGGTTGCCTACATGGTTTATCCCTTTGATGATGCTACTCCTGAAAAAGATCTTATTATTTGGCCCATCGGATATCCAGCATTGATAAGCCTGCCTATGTATGTATTGGATCTGGACGCGCTGGGTTCTTCCAAGCTTATCAACTTTTTATCTCTAGGCTTAATATTTCTTTTGCTCCAGCGCATGTTTGGTTCATATGCATGGCTACCGGCTCTCTACTTTTTTTCCTACGGCCGCATGGAAGTATTTAGTTACTCTTGGTCAGAGGCACCATTTCTATTCGCCGAACTCCTACTCTGTTGGATTACTATAAAGTCATTGTCTGACGCATTGGACAAGACTTTGTGGTTGAAACTGACCCTAGGATTGATCAGCCTGTTCCTTTTGAGATATGCTGGCCTGATATTTTTCTTCTTTAGTGCAGGCATGATGGTCTACTTCGCCTACCGGAAAGAATATAAAAAGAGCACGCACTATTTCATGGCATTGACGATAGCAAGTGTGTTTGTTTTGGCCTATTTCTACCGCAATTATCTACTTTCTGGATACTACGCAGGAATGGATCGTGTACAGCCCGATGCTGAGCGTATTGGGTACTTTATATGGCTTTTAATCCGAGGACTCTTCAACGAACTCATGCTCGCTCGGAACTACTTCTTCAAAGGCAATCTTGACCTACTTTTCACAGGCCTTTTCGTCATCCAAGTCGGATTGATATTTTGGTTAGTCAAATGGAGAAAACTGATTAACCGACCTACATTATTATCCAGGTCATCGACCATTCTTTTGGCTTGTAGTGCCACCTATCTCATCGGCATTGTCATCCTACGCAAGATCCAGCCCTTCGACCCATTCGACTTCAGGATTTTGGCCCCTTTTTCTACACCACTTTTTATAGCCCTGTTCTCCAGTCTGGGCCTACCAGAAAATCGAGCTTACTATCATAAAACTGTGCCTTGGATAGTGGCTTTCATGGGGCTGTGTTGGGTGATGAATCTACCCAAGCAGTATTTATTGGAACTTGTTCTTAAGTAAAACATGTAGCTTTAGCCATGTTACTAATCACAATATTATGTCTTTAGATAAAGAGCTTCAAAGCAAGAAATCAGAGTTGACTGAATTTGTTGATTTAACTAAGAGAATTCTCAATTATCTGCCTGAAGTAATTTCAAGTTCGAAGGATAAGGGGAACTATACAATTTTTCTGAGCCAGCAGGCTGGTACTACGAAGTTTGTGAGACCTATCAATAAAAACCTATTCATCCAGAATCCAGATGACTTTGATAGATCATTCAAGGCATTTAAAGAAGTTGTCAGCGTCAAATTAAGATCAAGCAGCCCGCCCGTGTTTTCAGAAGAAGAACATAACACAGTAAACAATACACTATATACCATACAGCAATCCATAGGAGCCGGTCTGGATTTGCTCGTCAATAGTAATAGCGCAAGGAAACATGTAGGAAATCGATTCGAAGAACTACTAAAATGCGTTTTTGATTTGGCGGGAATCTCGAATAAGAAGACTGTACTTCAAATACCATATCAAACAGATGAAGGAACTAAAGTCTACAAATGTGAAAACGATTTGATACTCTCTCCCTATACTGTGGTGAAGTCATCAGGTAGTAGTCTTGATCCAAATGAGATTGTAGTGTCAATTAAGACAACCTCCAAAGACAGGATGGGAAAAATCTTTATTGACAAAATGCTACTAGAAAGATTTGTTGGTCACAGTCAAAAGGTCATCGGAATATTTCTGAATGATGTCCAACGAAAGGAGAGTGATAATATAAGCTATACTCTTGTATCTGGTCTATTTATGGTTTATTCAAGTTTTCTTACAGAATTGGAAGGCATATATTACCTAGACCCTCCAGCAAACGCCTTAAAAGAACCTTACAACAAATACATGAAGCGTTTTTCTTCTTTATTGCTGAACGATTTTAAAGAGCTCTTATCCTCTTAGCTTAGTTCTTCGTTTTTGCGATTCCGTAGAATCGGTAGCGGCAGCAATTCTTTCTAAATGGGTCGTATCGGATAAGCGTTCAGCTATTATTTGGCAGTATTTCTCTTCTTTCTCTACACCGATCCATTTACGACCATATGCTTCAGCCACAGCGTAGGTAGTCCCAGAACCTCCAAATGGATCAACGACAGTCTCACCTTCATCTGATGAAGATAATATCACTTTGCGCAGAAGTTCAATCGGTTTTTGCGTTTCATGTGGGTATCTCTCCCAAGCGCCATTTGAAATAGTAGGAATTTCAAGTACGTCTTTAGGTTTGGCCCCCATAGGGTGTGGGTTCCAAGTGTATTTTTTACCATTGCCTTTGCTGTATTGAGAAGAGTCAGCTTGGGGTCTCGTCGGATATTTAAGAGTATGCTCATTGTAAGGAATCCGAACCTTGTCAATATTGAATTTAAACTCTTTTGATTTGCGAAAGTGCAAGATACTCTCATGAGATCTACCCCAGTCCTTACCCAAGTTAGCTTTGTTACGATAGTACCAGATCAACCATTTACAACCCTTAAATAACGGAGCTGAACACCACTTAATGTCTGCCAGAATTTCTGAAAATCCACATATATAGAGTGAGCCTGTATTTTTTAATATGCGCTGAGCTTCTGTTATCCATCTCATACTCCAGTCAACATATTCTCGTTGAGAAGAAAAAGAATCCCATTCTGCCTTTTTTATATTATAAGGAGGGTCAGCGAAAACTAAGTCCACAGATTCAGACTCAATCGACTTGAGTAACTCTATTGAATCCGCTTTGAATAGCCTACCTAAAGATGTATTGAAGTAGGGGCTTACAAGAGCTAGATTGTGTTTTGTCTTGGTGCAATTGCCATATTCGATATCCATTTGCAGCTCGGCAGCCAAGATAAGAACTCTATCTTCCTCGTAAACCCTATAATTATTTAGCTTATGCCTTGTGCTCTCAAATTTTCCTGACTTATCCCACCTTCGGAGTGTTTGAGGGTTGATATTCAGTTTTTCAGCAGCTTCACCAATCTTTAGATATTTACTCATACTCAAGCTTATACAACCTTGTACAAAGGTGCCTCGAAATATTGATTTTAGCAAGCTCAAATTTGGCTCGCTGGACTTAAAGAAAAGTGATTCCTGATAGAGCAGACAATGGCTATATTCCGGTAGGTAGCACAAAGTCAGGGTTGAGTTTTGCCATACGCTGCTCGTCTTGGAAGCGACCCAGTTTAAAGACCTGATCTCTTAGCATAGCCTCAACTTCAAAACCGTTCTTTTCAAGCGCCCGAATCGAGCCTGTGTTCTCGGCATAGACACAGCAAAATATCTTTCGTTTGTTGAGCGTGTCAAAAGCATAGCTTGTCATCAACCCGATTGCCTCTGTTATGTACCCCTTTCCCCAGTGCTCCTCCCCTAGCCAGTAACCCATTTCGATAGTATGTTGGTAGACATCCTGACCTGGCACCAAACCAACGGTACCAATAGCCGCTCCGTCCAATGCTATACCAAAAGTCATCTGCGGATCTTCCGTGGCAATGAAATCGATAAACTCGATTGCGTTTTCCGGTAGGTAGGGATGAGGAAAGAAATCCCGAAGGTTGGCGAACACTTTCGGATTGTCAGCATGGTGGGTTAGTGCCTCAGCGTCTGCTAGCACTAATGCCCTCAATTCTACATTTCGTCCCACTAAATTCACATCTCAAGCGTTAAGGTTTGGTAAAAATAGCCGTTGTAGCGTAACCTTGCCACTGGTATTTGTCTTTAGGGACGTTAAGTGGAAGAGATTATCAAACACCCAATATGCATAAACTAATAGTGGCTATACTAATCCTGATGATGGGCTCCACAGCCCTGGCGCAGGAAAAGGAAGATGTCAAATCCAGGCGAAAGGCCCTGAGAAAAGCTCGGCCTACCTATTTCATCATAGGTATGCAGCTCAGCAAAATCAAACTGAGGGATACGGGTACTTCTCCTCGTTTTTATCAAGGTCCAAGGGCAGCACTGGCTACTTCCATACACTCCGAAGACAGCCTTAAGCTTGGTTATTTCTACAACACCACAGGCTATAGCTTCCTCGATGACAATGGTGATATCGAGACCTTAGTCTGGTCTGGAGTAAGCGTGGAATTCGCTTTTGGAGATATGTGGAAACTGAAGGCCACAAGAGACAGTAAGTTTAAGATCGGGGTAGGCTACAATGTGCAGAGTTTTTTCCAGTTTCGGACAAATCAAAGGCTGTCTAATGCTGGCTTTGGACTGGATAATTTGATATCCGTAGGTCCGTCAGTTGGGCTGTTTTTCCCCTTCGAGCGTAAAGCAGAATGGAATAAGAAGCTTGGCTTTGTCAACATTAAAGCCAGGCCAAGAAAATATGCACTTTCAATGCGTGTCAATTTCCCTGCTCTGACCATTTCCAGTCGGCCAGAGTATGCCTACCTCACAGACGTGATCAATCCTGACATCAATTCGTTGGATACCTACAGCTTTGAGCTAGGAGGGTACTTGCTCTCTTCGGAGACTGCCTTCACCTACTATCTGCATAATGGCAATGCGCTTCGATTCCACTATCGCTGGCAAGCCATGCAGACGAGCGACACTTTCAGGCTCAATATTGCGCAGCATGCGTATGGTGTCAATTTTATGATCAGACTCAACAAAATCAACAAGGATGAAAGGTACTAGTTGGCTACTGCTACTCATCTTACTCATAGGATGTGAGGATGCGCTCTTCGAGGAAGAGAAAGCAGATAATCCTGTTTCTAATTTTGAACACCTGTGGGAAGCGGCTAATGAACGCTATTCGTTCTTCGAACTTAAGGGTATCGACTGGGAGGAGTACTATCGCGTCAATCGTCCACGCGTCAACAACAGCATGTCTGATATAGAGCTCTTTGACAGGCTTGCTGAGATGCTCAATTCGTTGCGAGACGGGCATGTCAACCTCATATCACCGTTCAACATTTCACGGTTTGACATTGACTTTCTCGGAGCGGACAACTTTGAATGGCGGATCATCAAAGAAAATTACATAGGTGATGACTATCTGATTACTGGTCCCTTTAGTCACGACTTTCTGGCTGATGGTGAGGTGGGTTACATCCGCTATAGCAGCTTCCAATCTCCCATTTCCAATTTTGACATGGCCTTTGTACTCAGCCGCTACCGCAATACAAAGGGGCTGATCATCGACTTGAGAGAGAATGGCGGAGGCTCTGTCAACAATATCTATCGCCTTCTCAATAGTTTTCAGCAGGAGCCCGTATTTCTCTATACTTCTCAGATCAAGAGCGGTCCTGGACACGAGGAGTTTACAACTGCGGCAGATGTGTTTACTGAGCCGGAACTTCCTTTTTACGAACGCCCTATTGTGGTCTTGACTGATCGACAGAGCTACAGTGCTTCCTCGATATTCACCCTAGGTGCTCGATCCATGCCTAATATGACGGTAATTGGTGACACCACCGGTGGTGGTTTGGGCCTACCAAATGGAGGCCAGCTCCCCAATGGCTGGACGTATCGCTTTTCTATCACACGGACGATCGACCCTCAAGGCAACAACTTTGAGAATGGTGTTCCTCCGGATATCGTCAGTATCATGACAGATGAAGAACGCATCAATGGAGTGGATAGGGTTATCGAGGATGCTGTTGAGTTTTTGACGAATTGAAGTGGCCGTATAGAGATGAAGTTTTTAGGCTAATCTAAATCAAACAAAATACGAATACTCGATTCGACATGTGTTACAGTTTCCTTGGGTAAGCTTCCAAGTTTGCGTATCAATCTTGTATTATCAATCGCCCTTAACTGGTCGATCATAATGTCACTGGCTTGATCAAGGTTTGCCTGTCCTTTACTACAGTGGACTCGCAAAATTTCTACGTCACTTCTGATCTTGGTAGTCAATGGACAGATTAATGTTGATGGATGCGGAATAACATTAAGTAGATCCGTTTGGGCGATCATTACCGGACGCGTTTTACCAGTCTCAGTTCCTATCTGCGGATTCAGATCAGCAATCCAGATTTCATATTGCTCCACCATCAAAGTCAATTTCTTCAAATTCCTTGAGTACCGACATTGACTCTTGCGATACTTTTGCTGATTCAGATCGAAGCTTTTCGGCAAGTAAATCTCTCCTATGCACTTGATTGTAGTAGTCCACTGCCTCATTGATGTATCGGTTGCGAGGCTTATTTAGCTTTGTTAGTATATCTTCTGTGTCACAGAACACTTTATCATCGAGTTTCAGAGCGATACTTTTCATATGAGTATATACTATTAGTATATCAAATATATACGAAATTTGATATACTAGTGGCCATATTGATGGGAAATAGAATTATATTGAATAGCTGACGTTGTTCAATTAAACCTATTGGATCATGAAATCACTACTTCTACTCTCCCTTTCGATCATCGTGTCTCTACCTATGTTTGCTCAAATGAGAGCCACCACAGAAGACGGTCGTGCCGTACTCCTAATGAGAGACAATACCTGGAGATTCGCTAATCAAGCGGAGGCTCCTGCCAGCTACGATTGCAATGACCTCACTCAGGTCGATGGTACTAAGTCTGCGGCTCAAAAGCCACTCAAGATTTCCGGACGCAACGGAGGGAGTGTTTCCTTTTACGCTCAGAAGGATGGAAAATACGTCACAATGCTGATGGCCACCCAAGGTGATGAAGACTGCATGATCACCGGAAGTGTGGTGAACCTGACCTTCCGAGATGGCACCAAAATGGACATGAAAAACACAGGTGAAGCCAATTGCGAGGGTCGTGGTTTGCTTACCCTTGGCACCAATGATAAATCCAATCAGCTACTCACATTGCTCAAGACCAAAGAACTGTCCTCCGCTCGAGTCTGGAATAAAAGCGCTAGCATTCTCGCTACTTTCAGTCCAGAGGATAGCAAGCTGATGCTCAATACGGTTTGGTGCTTGCTGGGGAGATAGGTTAATACTTGTTCAAATCTCAAAACAGGTCAATCAATTGCCATGACTTGACAATCCCTACAAAAGTTAGGATCATTAAACAGCCCGGTATAATTGATCTACTGAACTTTTCTCCTTCTGAAAATTTGTCATTTCTGAGAACGACAATCAACCAAAAAAAGGCGATAAAGTGAATGATGCCGAAAATGTAATTAAGCAGAATATCAGGTGGCATGTTCATCTATTTTACCATGGCTTTCCGGCAATGAGATAACCTATCAGGTTCAGGACAAGGAATACTCCAATCAACAATAACAAGAAATTCTTCGTCATGGGAAAAGGATCATTGGTATCCGCCTTTTTCTGCAAAGCCCTATGCCGTATACGTAGTATAATTGTGCCTACTAGAGCAAAAACCAGTGAGTTAATCGCGACAGTTTGAACAAACAACCAATCCATAGTTCTAAAGCAAAATTATTCTCCGAGTACAATGTGGTATACGGCAGGCAGACAGACTACTCTATTTCATTGAAGTAGGCATTTAATAAATGTCCTAAATTTCGTGCTGATCACCTGATAAGCACCTGAAGTCACTCCCCGAAGGGAGTCTCTGTTGCAGGAAGCACAAGGTTGGATCATAAATTCCCTTCGGGAATGACTTCTAACCGC